>NZ_CP097870.1:1935192-2580256 GCF_029223545.1 Thauera sp. GDN1
GGCCGCCTGTCCGGCCTGACGCTGATGCTGCCGCACGGCTACGAGGGTCAGGGTCCGGAGCACTCGTCGGCGCGTATCGAGCGCTACATGAACAACGCCGCCGAGCACAACTGGCAGATCTGCGTGCCGACCACGCCGGCGCAGATCTTCCACCTGCTGCGTCGCCAGATGCTGCGCAAGCTGCGCAAGCCGCTGATCATCATCACGCCGAAGTCGCTGCTGCGTCACAAGGAAGCGATCTCGTCGATGGACGAACTCGCCAACGGCCAGTTCCAGACCGTGATCCCCGAGGTCGAGAAGCTCGACGCCAAGAAGGTCAAGCGCGTCGTGCTGTGCCAGGGCAAGATCTACTACGAGCTGCTGGCCCATCGCCGCGAGAACAAGATCACCGACACCGCGCTGGTGCGTATCGAGCAGCTGTATCCGTTCCCGGCCGACGCCTTCGCCAAGGCGATCGAGCAGTTCCCGAACGCCAAGGAAGTGGTCTGGTGCCAGGAAGAGCCGCGTAACCAGGGTGCGTGGTACTGGCTGGCCTCGCGTCAGCACCTGGTCAACGTGCTCGGCACCAAGCGCAAGCTGCTGCTCGTCAGCCGTCCGGCCGCCGCGTCGCCCGCCGTCGGCTACTACGCGGTGCACAACGCACAGCAGAAGGCGGTCATCGAGAATGCCTTCGGTCCGATCCAGGACACCACCCCGCAGTCCCCGAACCGATAAGACAACTAGGGAGAGATATTCATGCTGATCGAAGTCAAAGTACCGCAGCTTTCCGAGTCCGTGTCCGAAGCCACCCTGGTCACCTGGCACAAGAAGGAAGGCGAAGCCGTCTCGCGCGACGAGAACCTGATCGACATCGAGACCGACAAGGTCGTGCTCGAGACCCCGGCGCCGGCCGACGGCGTGCTGGTCAGGATCATCAAGCAGGGGGGTGACACCGTCACCTCCGGCGAGCTGATCGCCCAGATCGATACCGAAGCCAAGGCCGCCGCCGGCGCTGCCCCGGCCGCCGAGCCGGTGCCGGCCGTGACCCCGCCGCCCGCCGCATCGTCGGCCGCCGGCGCCGCCAGCCCCGCTGCGCGCAAGATCCTCGACGAGAAGGGCATCGCCGCCGCCGACGTCGCCGGCTCGGGCCGTGGCGGTCGCGTGACCAAGGAAGACGCCGTCGCCGCCCAGCCCAAGGCTGCCGCCGCCGCTGCCCCGGCCGTGATCGCCGCGGTCGGCGATCGTGCGGAAGAGCGCGTGCCGATGACCCGCCTGCGTGCCCGCATCGCCGAGCGCCTGATCCAGTCGAAGAACGAGAACGCCATCCTGACCACGTTCAACGAGGTCAACATGGCGCCGGTGATGGCCCTGCGCAAGCAGTACGGCGACAAGTTCGAGAAGGCCCACGGCGTGCGCCTGGGCTTCATGGGCTTCTTCGTCAAGGCCGCCGTGGCCGCGCTGAAGAAGTTCCCGATCCTGAACGCCTCGGTCGATGGCAACGACATCGTCTACCACGGCTACATCGACATCGGCATCGCGGTCGGTTCGCCGCGTGGCCTGGTGGTGCCGATCCTGCGCAACGCCGAATCGATGTCGATCGCCGAGATCGAACTCAAGATCGCCGAGTTCGGCCAGAAGGCCAAGGACGGCAAGCTGTCGCTCGACGACCTGTCGGGCGGCACCTTCTCGATCTCCAACGGTGGTGTGTTCGGCTCGATGATGTCGACCCCGATCATCAACCCGCCGCAGTCGGCCATCCTCGGCATTCACGCCACCAAGGATCGTGCCGTGGTCGAGAACGGCCAGGTCGTCGTTCGTCCGATCAACTACCTGGCGATGTCCTACGACCACCGCATCATCGACGGTCGCGAGGCGGTGCTGGGCCTGGTCACGATGAAGGAAGCGCTGGAAGATCCGGCTCGCCTGATCCTCGACGTCTGATCACAACGCACAGGGGCGCGTCACGCTGCCGGGCTCATCGTCCGGGCGGTGGGGCAGCGCCCCGTTTTCCTGTAGGGAGAGATGAATGTCCAAAGAATTCGACGTCCTCGTCATCGGCGGCGGCCCTGGCGGCTATGTCGCCGCCATTCGCGCGGCGCAGCTCGGCTTCAAGACCGCCTGCTGCGAATCCAACCCCTATGCCGACCCCAAGGGTGAGCCGCGTCTGGGCGGCACCTGCCTGAACGTCGGCTGCATCCCCTCCAAGGCGCTGCTGCACACCTCGCACCTGTTCGAGGAAGCGGGGCACGCCTTCGAAGGCCAGGGCATCAGCGTCGGCACCCCGAAGATCGACGTGCCGAAGATGATCGCGCGCAAGGCCGGCATCGTCGACCAGCTCACCGGTGGCATCAAGGGCCTGTTCAAGAAGAACAAGGTGACGCTGCTGAACGGCCACGGTTCCTTCGCCGGCAAGGGCGATGCGGGCTGGCACGTGAACGTGGGTGACCAGCTCGTCGTCGCCAAGCAGGTCATCGTCGCCACCGGCTCGTCGCCGCGCCATCTGCCCGGCATCCCGGTGGACAACAAGATGGTGTGCGACAACGTCGGTGCGCTCGAGCTCGACGCGGTGCCGAAGAAGCTCGCCGTGATCGGTGCCGGCGTCATCGGCCTGGAGATGGGCTCGGTGTGGCGCCGCCTGGGTGCGGAAGTGACCGTGCTCGAAGCCCTGCCGGATTTCCTCGGTGCTGCCGACCAGGACGTGGCCAAGGAAGCGCTGAAGGTCTTCACCAAACAGGGCCTCAAGATCAGCCTCGGCGTGCAGATCGGCGAGGTCAAGGTCGGCAAGAAGAACGTCACGATCGCCTACAAGGACAAGGACGGCGCCGACCAGAAGCTCGACGCCGACCGCCTGATCGTGTCCGTCGGCCGCGTGCCCAACACCCAGGGCCTGAACGCCGACGCGGTCGGCCTCAAGGTGAACGAGCGCGGCCAGATCGAGGTCGACGGCCACTGCCGCACCAACCTGCCGGGCGTTTGGGCGGTGGGTGACGTGGTGCGCGGCCCGATGCTGGCGCACAAGGCCATGGAAGAGGCGGTGATGGTCGCCGAGCTGATGGCGGGCCAGGCCGGGCACTGCAATTTCGACACCGTGCCCTGGGTCATCTACACCAGCCCGGAGATCGCCTGGGTCGGCAAGACCGAGCAGCAGCTCAAGGCCGCCGGCGTGGCCTACAAGGTCGGCAAGATCCCGTTCCTGGCCAACGGCCGCGCGCTCGGCATGGGCGACTCGACCGGCTTCGTCAAGATGCTGGCCGATGCCGCCACCGACCGCATCCTCGGCGTGCACATCATCGGCGCCAACGCCTCCGAGCTGATCTCGGAAGCCGTGGTGGCGATGGAGTTCGCCGGCTGCTCGGAAGACCTGGCGCGCATCTGCCACGCCCACCCGACGCTGTCGGAAGTGGTGCACGAGGCCGCGCTCGCCTGCGACAAGCGCCCGCTGCACTTCTGAGCGACGCGTGAAGCGTGAGGGGTGAGGCGCGAGGCATTCTCGCGCCCACCCCTTCTTGCGTTAACCTGCTGCCCCCGATCAAAGCCGACCATCGACTCATCATGCCCCACCGCATCCTGAACGTTCCCCAGCACGGGATGATCGACGCCTACGAAAGCCAGTTGAAGGCGCGCGGATTCAAGTCCGACCCCGCCCAGCGCGCCGCTGCCCAGCGCCTGCAGGGGCTCTATACGGAGCTGATCGGCTTCAAGGCCGCGCGCCAGGGCAGCCGGATCAAGCAGTTCTTCAACAAGCCGCAGATGCCGCGCAGCGTGTATTTCTGGGGCGGGGTGGGGCGCGGCAAGAGCTTCCTGATGGATTGCTTCTTCGACGCCGTGCCCTACAGGCGCAAGCGCCGGGTGCACTTCCACGCCTTCATGCAGGAAGTGCAGAACGACCTCAAGGACCACAACCACGAGCCCGATCCGCTGCAGAAGGTGGCCGATCGCATCGCCAGGGCGACCCGGCTGCTGTGCTTCGACGAGTTCCACGTCTCCGACATCGCCGACGCGATGATCCTCGGGCGGCTGCTCGAGGCGCTGTTCGCGCGCGGCGTCATCTTCGTGATGACCTCGAACTACCCGCCCGACGGCCTGTACCCGAACGGGCTGATGCGCATCAACTTCCTGCCCACGATCGCGATGATCAAGCAGCGCTTCGACGTCATCGAGGTCGACAACGGTACCGACTACCGCCTGCGCACGCTGGAGAACATGGAGATGTACCTCGTCCCGCACGACGAGGCCGCCCAGCGCAAGATGGCCGAGGACTTCCGCCGCCTGGCGGCGAGCGAGGGGCGCGGTGGCGCGGTCGAGGTGCTCGGCCGCAGCCTGCCGGTCATGCGCCAGGCGTCGGGCGTGATCTGGTTCGATTTCGCCACGCTGTGCGGCGGCCCGCGCTCGCAGAACGACTACCTGGAGATCGCGCGCGAGCACCACACCGTGATCCTCTCCGAGGTGCCGAAGATGCTCGTCGGCAACGCCTCCGAGGCGCGTCGCTTCACCTGGCTGATCGACGTGCTCTACGACCACCGCGTGAAGCTGATCATGAGCGCCGCGGTCGAGGCCCACGAGCTCTACACCGAGGGCCACAACGCCCACGAATTCGTGCGTACCGTCAGCCGGCTGATGGAGATGCGCACGCGCGACTATCTCGCGGAAGCACACCGCACCGAGTGAGGACGCGGGCGCCGGCCCGGCGGCGGGCCGGGCGCTGGCGGGAATGGGACGGACGGGCATGATATGATTGCCCAAAACTAAATGCCGCACGCTTCGGGTGCCCGCGTTCTGCGGACGGGCATCGTGAATCTGTCGCGCTTCACGGCGCAGGTTGCCCCCGCGACACCGTGCGGCCCCGGTACCACCCTCGGGTACCGTACCCCGACAATCCCGATTGCAGGAGCCCCGCCATGATGCATGCGCTCGTGGCCTGCCGGACGTTGATCTTCGCGTTCGTTCTCGCAGGCCTCTTCCCCTCCTTTTCATCGGCCGCGGAGACGGCCGCGCAGGGCGCCGCCGGCGAACCCGGCCACCAGCGCCTCGCCGATCTGCTCGAGGACGATGCCGCCCGGTCCGCCTTGATCGAGCAGCTGCGCAAGCTCGGCGAACAGGACAGCGCGGACGCGCTCGCGGCCGAAGGCGCCGGGCCTTCGCTCGCCGCGCGCGTCGCCGACTTGTCGCAGCGCGTGGCGCAGGGGGTGGTGGGCGAGACGCACAATGCACTCGACGCGGTCGGCGACGCCTGGCAGCTCCTGCTCGCCGCCGAGCCCCAGGTGCTGGCCTGGCTGGTGGGGGAGTTCGTGCTGCTTATGGCAGTGGCGCTGCTTGCCTTTCGCCTGCTGTCGGCCGCGACCGGCTCGCTCATCCGCGCGCTCGACCGTCTTGCGGCGCGCCCCGACGGGCCGGGCGCGCTTGCCTGCTTGAGGCGCGGCCTCGGCCTCGCGGGGGCGCTGCTGTGCGACCTGGCGGCGATCGCGCTGGCATGGCTGGCCGGTCATGCGGTGGCGGTCTTCGTGCTCGGCGCGCCGGGCGAGTTGCGCGCGGAGGCGTCGCTCTTCCTCAATGCCTTCCTCGTCGTCGAGAGTCTGCGTGCCGTGCTGCGCATCCTGCTCTCGCGCCATGGCGAGCACTTGCGCATTCTGCCGCCTGCCGCAGAGGAGAAGGCCTACTGGTATGCGTGGATATCGCGCATGGTGTTCTTCCTCGGCTACGGGCTGATGCTGGTCGTGCCGATGCTGGACCGCTTCGTGACGGCCGGGCTGGCGCGCACCGTCGCGATCGTGATCATGCTCAGCGCGCTGCTGCGCGCGGTAGTGATCGTGATGCAGAACCGGGCGCGCGTCCGCGCCGCGCTCGAGGCCCTGGGCGAGCGCATGGGTTCGCCGTTCGCGCGTGTGAGCCTGGCGATCGGCGCGCGCATCTGGCACATCGCGGCCATCGTCTATCTCGCCGCCATCCTGGTGACGGCGATCCTGTATCCGGAGGAGGCGCTGCCCTTCATGCTCGCGGCGACCGGACAGACGATCGTCGCCGTGGTCGTCGGCATCGCACTCGCGGCCCTGCTGACCCAGGTGATCCTGCGCCGCATACGCCTCGGCGAAGAGCTGCGCACCAAGTTCCCGCTGCTGGAGTCGCGCCTCAACGCCTATGTGCCGACCGCGCTGAAAATCGCTCGCTTCGCGATTCTTGGTGTCGTGGTGGCATTCATCGCCGATGCGTGGACGCCGTTCGACCTGGGCGCCTGGGTGAGCTCGGACGCAGGGGCGAGCGTCATCGGCCGCCTGCTGTCGGTGGCGCTGATCGTCGTGCTGGCCCTGCTGGTTTGGCTGGTGGTCGCGAGCTGGATCGAGTTCCGCCTCAACCCGGACGCTGGCGCGGCGCCCAACCCGCGTGCGCGAACGCTGCTCACGATCTTCCGCAATGCGGTGGCGATCGCGCTGGTGGTGGTGACCTCGATGGTGGTGCTGGCCGAGATCGGCATCAACATCGCGCCGCTGCTGGCGGGGGCGGGCGTGCTCGGCCTGGCGATCGGCTTCGGCGCGCAGAAGCTGGTGCAGGACGTGATCACCGGCGTCTTCATCCAGCTCGAGCGCGCGATCGACGTCGGCGACGTCGTCACCGCGGGTGGCATCACCGGCACCGTGGAGCGCATGACCATCCGCTCGCTGGGCTTGCGCGATCTGTCGGGGACCTATCACCTGCTGCCCTTCTCCTCGGTGGATACGGTATCGAACTACAACCGCGACTTCGCCTACCACGTCGGCGAGTACGGCATCGGCTACCGCGAGGACACCGACGAGGCGATCGTGCACCTGCGCGCGGCCTTCGACGAACTGCTGCAGGACCCGGCGCTGCGCGAACAGATCCTCGGCGACACGCTGGAGGTGCACGGCGTCACCGCCCTGGCGGACAGCGCGGTCAACGTCCGGGTGCGGATCAAGACCCTGGCGGGCTCGCAGTTCGCGGTCGGCCGGGCCTACAACCGCCTGGTCAAGCGCCACTTCGACGCTGCGGGCATCGAGATTCCGTTCCCGCACATGACGCTCTATTTCGGCGAGGACAAGCACGGCAAGGCGCCGTCGGCCCACGTGAGATTGCTCGAGGGCCCCGAGCCCGCTGCGCAGGCCCGGGGAAGCGCCTGAGACTCAGGTGCCGATCACGCCGCCGTCGTCCTTGGTGACGATGACGGTCGCCGAGCGCGGGCGGCCGCCGGCGGCGTCCGGCCACCGGCTGAAGGCCAGCGGGTTGGCGGCGATGTAGTCGTCCATCGAGGTGCCTGCGGGGACCGCCGGGCGGTTCGGGTGGCTGCCGACCTCGCCCGGATGCTGGACGTTGATGAACATCGTCCTGCCGTCCGGGGTGAAGGTCAGGCCGGTGATCTCACAGCCCGCGGGGCCGACCAGGAAGCGGCGGATCTCGCCGGTTTCCGGGCTGGCGCACAGCATCTGGTTGTTGCCCTGACCGGCATAGACGCCGGTGTTGCTGAAGTTGCCGTCGGTCTGGATCCACAGCCGGCCGTCGGCGTCGAAGCCGATGCCGTCGGGGCTGTTGAAGGTGTTCGAGGTGTCGATGGCCGCCGAGCCGGCGTTGAGGTCACCCGCCGCATACACGTTCGGGTTGCCGGCGATCACGAACAGATCCCAGTCGAAGCTCATCGCGCCGGCGTCGTTGCCGGCCTCGCGCCAGCGCACGATCTGGCCGAAGCGGTTGGCGGCCCGGGGGTTGGCGTCATCGACCGCGGCGGCGCTGCGGCCGCTGTTGTTGGTCAGCGCGCAGTAGACCTCCTTGGTGGCCGGATGCACGGCGATCCATTCCGGGCGGTCCATCTTGGTCGCGCCCACCGCGTCGGCGGCCAGACGGGTCTTGATCAGCACCTCGGCCTGGTCGGCAAAGCGGGCGTCGGCAGCCAGCACCGGGTTGGCCTGCTTGTCGAGCAGCACCCATTCGCCGTTGCCCATGAAGTCGCCCGCGCTCGCGCCGTTGCCGAACTTCGCGACGTAGAGCTTGCCGTGGTCGAGCAGGTGGCGGTTGGCGGCGTCCTTGCCCGGCACGAAACGGCCGTCGGACACGAACTTGTAGATGTAGTCGTTGGTCTGGTCGTCGCCCATGTAGACCACGACGCGACGATCGGCGGTGAGGGCGTAGGCACAGTTCTCGTGCTTGAAGCGGCCGAGGGCGGTGCGCTTGACCGGCATCGACTCGGGGTCGAAGGGGTCGATCTCCACCACCCAGCCGAAGCGGTTGGACTCGTTCGGCTCCTTCGCGTAATCGAAGCGATCGTCGAACTCTTCCCAGCGGTAGACGGTGCCGCGGGCGCTGATGCCATAGCGCTTCATCGACTCGTCGCGGCCATCGACGCCCGAGGTGGTGCCGAAGTAGCCGTTGAAGTTCTCTTCGCAGGTGAGGTAGGTGCCCCAGGGCGTGAAGCCGTTGGCGCAGTTGTTGAGCATGCCGAGGACGGTGCTGCCGCTGGGGTCGGCCTGGGTCTTCATCAGCGCATGGCCGGCGGCCGGGCCGCTGATCCGCATCGGCGTGTTGCCGGTGATGCGGCGGTTGTACTTCGAGCCGAGCACGATCTCCCACTTGTTGCGCTGCTGGCGGATGTGGATGACCGAGGCACCGTGCGCGTTCTGCGCCTTCAGCACCTTGTCCGCGGTCCACGGCTCCATGAACTCGGCGCCGAACAGGTATTCGTAGTTGCAGTACTCGTGGTTCATCACCAGCAGGCCTTCCTGGCTCGACTTGCCATGGAGCGGGAAGAAGTGCATGCCGTCGTGGTTGTCACCGATCTGGCGGGCCTGCTCGGCGCCGGTGTTGGTGCCGTCCGGCTTCCACGCCGGCGAGTCGGGGAACAGCGCGTCGCCCCAGGGGGCGATGACCTGCGCGCGGTAGCCCGGCGGCACGACGATGGCATCGCCGCTCGCGGCCGCGACCGGCGCGAAGCCGATCTTCGGCGCCTTGTGGGCGCCCGTGTGGCCGTAACCGGCATCCATGTGCTGATGGGCGTGCTGGGCGGCCTGCGCGGCGAGCGGGGCGGCGAGGAAGGCGGCGGCGCCGAGGCCGAGACCGCTCTTGAGGAAGCCGCGGCGCGACACGACGCGATCCACGACGTGCTGGAAGTGCTCGTTGTCGGAAAGGTTGCTGGGCAGGTCGTCGAGGTCGAACTGACTCATTGGATGCTCCACGGGTCGGGTGACTGAAGGGGAAGCGGGATTCTCCCGGCTGTGGATTTCAGTTCCGTGACCGGCGTGTGAAGATCTCGCGCCAGCAATGCCGCGTGCTAGGACAAATGAATTTGCGGAAGCGGGCGGTAGTGACCCGGTGGGCGCTATACTCTCGCGTTTTCATCGTTTCCCCGAGTCGATGTCCGACCCCGCCCCGATCTTCGCCGCCGACGGCCCGCTCGCCGCCGCGATCCCCGGCTTCCGCGCCCGTCCGCAGCAGATCGAGATGGCGCAGCAGATCGCCGCGGCGCTGCGTGAGAACCGTGTGCTGGTGGCCGAGGCGGGGACGGGCACCGGCAAGACCTTCGCCTACCTGGTGCCGGCCTTGCTGGCCGGCGGCAAGGTCATCATCTCCACCGGCACCAAGACCCTGCAGGACCAGCTCTTCAACCGCGACCTGCCCACGGTTCGGGCCGCGCTCAAGGTGCCGGTGTCGATCGCGCTGCTCAAGGGCCGCGCCAACTACGTCTGCCATTACCACCTCGAGCGCAATGCGCGCGACGGGCGCTTCCTCACCGCCCAGGACGCCGCCGACCTGCGCGCGATCGGCCGCTTCGCCCAGGTCACGCAGAGCGGGGACAAGGCCGAATGCACCGACGTGCGGGAGGATTCGCCAGCCTGGATGGCCGCCACCTCGACGCGCGACAACTGCCTCGGCCAGGACTGTCCGTACAAGGAGGAGTGCTTCGTGATGCAGGCGCGGCGCAACGCGATGGACGCCGACGTGGTGGTGGTCAACCACCACCTCTTCTTCGCCGACGTGATGCTGCGCGACGAGGGCATGGGCGAGCTGCTGCCGGCCTGCAACGCGGTGATCTTCGACGAGGCGCACCAGCTGCCCGAGACCGCGAGCCTGTTCTTCGGCGACAGCGTATCGACTGCGCAGGTGCTGGAGCTGGCGCGCGACACGCGCTCCGAGACCGTGGCCGCGGCGCGCGACTGCGTGCCCATGATCGATCAGACGCGCAACCTGGAGAAGGCCGCGCGCGACCTGCGCCTCGTGTTCGGCAGCGAGAGCGCGCGGATGTCCGCCGCGCAGGCCGCCGAGCGCGAGAACTTCGATGCCATGGTCGAGGCGCTGGAGAAGGCGCTGGCCGACTTCCAGGCGGTGCTCGACACCCAGGCCGAGCGCTCCGAGGGCCTGGGCAACTGCCTGCGCCGCACCGAGGAGATGGCCGAGCGCCTGGCGAGCTGGCGCAAGCCCGAGGACAAGGACGTGATCCGCTGGGTGGAGGTGTTCACCCAGTCGCTCGCGCTCAACGCCACCCCGCTGCACGTGTCGGACGTGTTCAAGCGCCAGCTCGAGGGCCATCCGCGGGCGTGGATCTTCACCTCGGCCACGCTTGCGGTCGGCAAGGCCGACTTCGGCCACTACTGCCGGGAGATGGGCCTGGCGTGGATGGACCCGCCGCCGCTCACCGCGGTGTGGGGCAGCCCCTTCGACTACGCCGAGCAGGCCTTGCTGTACGCGCCCGCCGGCATGCCCGAGCCGAATTCACCCGACTACACCGAGCGTGTCGCCCGGGTCGCACTGCCGCTGATCCGCGCCGCGCGCGGGCGCGCCTTCGTGCTGTGCACCTCGCTGCGCGCGATGCGCCGGATCCACGAGCTGATCCTCGATGGGTTGCAGCAGAGCGGCGACGCGCTGCCGGTGCTGTTGCAGGGCGAGGGCTCGCGTACCGAACTGCTCGAACGCTTTCGCCGCCTGGGCAACGCCGTGCTGGTGGCGAGCCAGAGCTTCTGGGAAGGCGTCGACGTGCCTGGCGATGCGCTGTCGCTGGTGGTGATCGACAAGCTGCCGTTCGCGCCGCCCGACGATCCGGTGCTGGCGGCGCGCGTCGAGCACATGCAGAAGCAGGGCCTGAGTCCCTTCGTGCATCACCAGCTCCCGAAGACGGTGATCAACATGAAGCAGGGTGCCGGGCGCCTGATCCGCACCGAGCGCGACCGCGGCGTGCTGTGCATCTGCGACCCGCGCATGATCGACAAGTCCTACGGCAAGGTGGTGTGGCGCAGCCTGCCGCCGATGCGCCGCACCCGCGTGGAGGCCGATGCGGTGGCCTTCCTCGAATCCCTGCCGCCGCCGCGACAGGGCGGCTGAGCGCGCTCTGTTGTATCCTCTCGGGTCACGCAACCCGAACCCGAAGCGGCTTTTCGATGAAAGTTTTCGGTTTCGCCGGCTGGTCCGGCTCCGGCAAGACCACCCTGGTGGAAAAGCTGATCCCCGAGTTCACCGCACGCGGCCTGCGCGTGTCGGTGATCAAGCATGCGCACCACGGCTTCGATCTCGACAAGCCCGGCAAGGATTCCTGGCGCCACCGCGAGGCCGGCGCCACCCAGGTGCTGATGCTGTCCAACGAGCGCTGGGTGCTGATGCACGAGCTGCGCGGCGAGCGCGAGCCAACGCTGGACGAGCAGTTGCGCCTGCTCGAACCCTGCGACCTGGTGCTGATCGAAGGCTACAAGGCCGCCGCGGTGCCCAAGATCGAGATCCACCGCCCGTCGCACGGCAAGCCGCCGCTGTGGCCGGAGAATCCGCACGTGGTCGCGGTGGCCACCGACGCCGGCGAGGGCGCGAGGCTCGACTGTCCGCTGCCGCGCCTGCCGCTCAACGAGCCGGCACCGATTGCCGACTTCATCCTGGATTATCTGAAGACCCGATGAACCCCAACATGCTTTCCTTCGACGAGGCCTACACCAAGCTGCTCGGCTTCGTGCGCCCGGTGCGCGAGATCGAGCAGGTGGATACGATGTTCGCCGCCGGCCGCGTGCTCGCGGTGGCCCAGCACTCCACCATCGACCAGCCGCCCATGGACAACTCCGGCATGGACGGCTACGCGCTGCGCGCGGCCGATGTGCCCGCCGCCGGCACCCGTCTGCCGGTGAGTCAGCGCATTCCGGCCGGCAGCGTCGGCCACGAGCTCGCACCCGGCACCGCCGCGCGCATCTTCACCGGCGCGCCGCTGCCGCCGGGCGCCGACACCGTGGTGATGCAGGAGCTGTGCGAGCACGACGGCGAGCACGTGATCGTCAACACCGTGCCGCGCGTCGGAGAGGCGGTGCGCAGGACGGGCGAGGACATCGCGGTCGGCGACCTGATCCTGCCCGCGGGCGAGCGCCTGACGCCACAGGCGGTGGCGCTCGCCGCCTCGATCGGGCTGGCGCAGCTGCCGGTGCTGCGCCGGGTGAAGGTGGCGATGTTCTCCACCGGCTCCGAGCTGGTGATGCCGGGCGAGCCGCTGCCGCCGGGCGGCATCTACAACTCCAACCGCTTCATGCTGCGCAGCCTGCTCGCCGACCTGGGCTGCGAGGTCGAGGACTTCGGCATCGTGCCCGACCGCCTCGACGCCACCCGCGAGGTGCTGCGCCGCGCCGCGCACGGCCACGACCTGATCCTCACCAGCGGCGGCGTGTCGGTGGGCGAGGAAGATCACGTCAAGCCGGCGGTGGAGGCCGAGGGCAGCCTCGACATGTGGAAGATCGCGATGAAGCCGGGCAAACCGCTGGCCTACGGCCATGTGCACGGCGCGGCCTTCATCGGCCTGCCGGGCAACCCGGTGTCGAGCTTCGTGACCTTCCTGATGATGGTGCGCCCCTTCCTGCTCGCCACCCAGGGCGTGCGCGAGGTGGCACCGACCTCCATCATGCTGCGTGCGGATTTCGACTGGCCGAAGCCCGACCGCAGGCGCGAGTTCCTGCGCGCGCGCATGAATGCGCAGGGTGGGGTGGAGCTGTTCGCCAACCAGGGCTCGGCGGCGCTGAATTCGACCGTGTGGGCCAACGGCCTGGTCGATATCCCGGCCGGCACCGCGATCGCGCGTGGCGAGTCGGTGCGCTTCCTGCCCTATGGTGAGCTGATGCACTGAGCCGCTTCGCGGCCATGTGTTCCGGAAATCGACTGTGGATGTTCGAGCGATGACGACGAAGGTGAAGGTCCTCTACTTTGCGAGCCTGCGTGAGGCGGTCGGGCGATCGGCCGAGGAGTTCGCGCTGCCCGCGGGGGTGAGCACGGTCGGTGCGCTGCGCGCCCATCTGGCCGAACGCGGCGAGGGCTGGCAGGCCCTGGATGCAGGGCGCAACGTGCGTGCCGCGCTCAACCAGCGCATGGTCGGCGCCGAGGCGCCGGTCGCGGCCGGCGACGAGGTCGCGTTTTTCCCGCCGGTCACCGGGGGCTGAGTCATGGACCGCCATCCCGAGGTGAGTGTGCAGGAAGCCGATTTCGATGTCGGCGCCGAGATCGGCGGGCTCGGCGCGGGCCGGCGCGATGTCGGCGCGATCGCGAGTTTCGTCGGCCTGGTGCGCGACGTGAACGACGGCAGCGGCGTGCATGCGATGACCCTGGAACACTATCCGGGCATGACCGAGCGCGCGCTCGAGGAGATCGTCGACCAGGCGAAGGCGCGCTGGGCGCTGTTCGGCGTGCGCGTGATCCACCGCTACGGGCGGCTCGAGCCGACCGACCGCATCGTGTTCGTCGGCGTCGCCAGCAGCCACCGCGGCGACGCGTTCGCCGCCTGCGAGTTCATCATGGACTACCTGAAGACGCGGGCGCCGTTCTGGAAGCTCGAGGAAACGCCGGAGGGCGCGCGCTGGGTCGACGCACGCGAGACCGACGATTCGGCTGCGGCGCGCTGGGACGAGGGCGTGGCGGACGGGCAGGGCTGAGCGGGACCGGAAGGGACCGCCGTGCCGCAGGGTGCGATTGCGGTGCCGTGAACGCACAAACGGCGCCTTGCGGCGCCGTTTCTCATCGAGCCGGCAGTGGCTCAGCGACGGCCGCGACCGCCCTGCTGGGTGAAGGCCTGGAAGGCCTCGGTCGAGGCGCGCGTCATCTGCTCGAAGGCCGCGCGGGTGGTGTCCATCGCGGTCTGCATCGCACCGAGGGCGTTCTGGTCGGAGATCGGCATGCCCTTGAACATCTTCTGCATGGCTTCGAAGATGTCGGTGCTGCCGCTGGAGAGCTGCTCGCCGATGAGCTTGCCGAATTCGGCCTGCGTCGAGGCGGTGATCTCGGCGATCTGACGGGCGCAAGCGAGCATCTGCTCGGTGGTGCTCTGCGCGTAGTGCGTGCGCAGATCCATCATGTCCTTCGGATCCTTGGTGGCCGACAGCGCCTTGGCATTCTCGACGCCTTCCTCGAACAGCCGCTTGGCGGTGTTCACCTGGATTTCCATGATGCGCTGCGAGTTCTCGATGGACAACTGAGCCAGCCGCATCGCGGCCTCCAGGTTCTTCTTCTGAAGTTCGTTCAACTGTTCTTGCTTGCTGGCCATAAGGTCCTCTCCACTCGCGTTCATTGATTGTCTGGTTCGATTCGAGAAGGCACCCGCCGTCCGCCGCTCGTGCCTTCATCGGGCAGATGCGGTGCAGCGGAACACGATCCCTTTTATACGATAGCATACGCCGCCCTGGCGGCCCGACCCACGACGCTCGTCGAGCCCGCTGTTCAGCGGATCAGGGGGCGGTCCGGCAGTCCGCCATCGCTGGGTCGGGGGGCGTCTTCGGGGGGGCGCGGGAAATGCTCGGCGAGTCGTGTGTGCACGACATCGAGCGCCGAGCCGAGCCCTTCCTCGATCCGTCCGTTGCGGCAGGCCGCGGCGACGCGCTCGACCAGCGCGCGCCATTGATCCTCGCCGGTGCAGCGGGCGAGGGCGCGGTCGGCGACGATCTCGATGCGATGCTCGGCGAGGAGCAGGTAGACGAGGACGCCGTTGTTGAACTCGGTGTCCCATACCCGCTGTTTGCCGAACAGCGTGAGCGCGCGGTCGCGCACCACGTCCTCGATCGTCTCGCCGCGCACGAGGTGGCGCCACAGGTAGCTTGGCGGCAGGCTGGCCTCTACGCACAGGCAGATCTGGCCGGTGTGCGTGCGTTCGCTGGCGCTGACGCGGGCTTCGAGGCGACCGATGGCGTCGTCGCCGAGGGCGCGTCGCGCGTCGTCGGCATCCAGCCACAGATGGCGCAGGCAACGCAGCAGGCGCTTCATCACCATCCTCCCGATGCGCCGCCGCCGCCGAAGCTGCCGCCGCCGCCCGAGCGGAAGCCGCCGCCACCGCGCCCCCCGCTGCCGCCGAAACCGCCGCCGCCGATGAGCGGCCCGCCGCCGCGGTGCGGCGGTCCGCCACGACCGCCACTGCCGACCCCGAGGGCGAGCACGAACACCACCGCCAGCACGCCCGCGACGATGGCGAGCAGCAGGCTGGCCGTCAGCACATTGACCACGAGGCCGGTGAGGCCGCCGGTCAGCAGCGAGCCCGGCTTGCGCCCGAACAGGCCGATCAGCACCGCGCCGAGCATCGGCACGCCGACGAAGAGCAGGGCGCCGAGATCCTCCAGGCTGGTGCCGCGATCCGCGGCGCGCTCCGGCGCCGAAAGGGGCAGTCCCTCGCCGCGGATCAGCGCGCTCAGCGCGTCGACGCCGGCGTTCAGGCCGCCGGCGAAGTCGCCGCGGCGGAAGGCGGGGGTGATGGCGCCGTCGATGATCCGCCAGGCGGCGAGGTCGGGGATCGCGCCCTCCAGGGCACGGGCGAGCTCGATCCGCACCTTGCGGTCTTCCCTGGCCACCACGATCAGCACGCCGTCGCCGACCTCGCGACGGCCGATCTTCCAGGTGTCGGCGACGCGGAAGGCGTAGGCGGCGATGTCCTCCGGCTGCGTGCTCGGCACCAGCAGGACGACGATCTGGCTGCCTTGTGCGGCTTCGAACGCGGCGAGCTTGTCTTCCAGCGCCTGGCGCTCGGCGGTGCTCAGGCTCGCGCTGCGATCGATGACCCGGGCGCTGAGCGGCGGCACGGCCTGCAGGGACTGGGCGCATACGACGGGGGCGAACAGCGCCGACGCCCACAGCAGGACCCACATCAGCAGCGTGCGGATCCCGAGCGGGGACGGCAAGGGGCGCGATGAGCACCCGTGCGGAGCGGCAGTGCGTGCCATGCGGCAGGACGCGCTCACGGCGTTCCGCATCGGGGGCTTCAACGGCCGCCCTGAGTACCGAAATCGACCCGCGGCGGTGCGGAGATCTCGGCTTCGTTGGCGACCGTGAAGCCCGCCTTGGGCTTGTAGCTGAAGACCATTGCGGTGAGATTGGTCGGGAAGCTGCGCGCCAGCACGTTGTACTCCTGCACCGCCTCGATGTAGCGGTTGCGCGCCACGGTGACGCGGTTTTCCGTGCCCTCGAGCTGCACGCGCAGGTCCTGGAAGCCCTGGTTGGCCTTCAGGTTGGGGTAGTTCTCCGACACCGCGAGCAGGCGCGACAGCGCGCTGCCGAGCTGGCCCTGGGCCTGCTGGAAGCGTTCCATCGCCTGTGGGTCGTCGAGCATCTCCGGCGTGACCTGGATCGCGGTCGCGCGCGACCGCGCCTCGATCACCCGGCTCAGCGTTTCCTGCTCGAAGTTCGCCTCGCCCTTGACCGTCTCCACCAGGTTGGGGATCAGGTCGGCGCGGCGCTGGTACTGGTTCAGGACCTCGGCCCAGGCCGATTTCGTCTGCTCGTCCAGACGCTGGAAGTCGTTGTAGCCGCAGCCAGACAGGCCGAGCGCGGCGGTGAAGGCGAGGATGACGGGGAAGCGTCTGAGGGGCGTGAACATGGGGATCCTCCGGCTCATGCCGTGGTTATATGGCGCACTCTAGCAGCGCGAAAGGCGTTTTTGTTCTTGCTCAAGGATTCGGGGTGCGACAGCAAATAAGCTCCACACGCTGCGATTCCGGCCGCAGAACGAGACCGGAGCCCAACCGATGGAAGAGACCACGATGTTCGAGAATGCTGTTCACCCCTTCGATGCGCGCGGCGTCGCCAAGCGCTTCCGCCATGCCGCGATCTTCGGTGCGCTCGAGTCGCTCGAGGACGGCGAGGTGATGCGCTTCGTCAACGACCACGACCCGCTGCCGCTGCTGAACCAGATCCAGCAGCGCTACGGCAACCAGGTCGGCATCAACTATGTTGCGCGCGAGCCGGGCAACATCGTCATCGACTTCACCATCCAGCTCGGCGCGCCGGCTGCCGTGGGTGCGCCCGCGGCCGCAGCTGCCGCCGTCGGCGGTGGCTGCGGTGGCGGTGGCGGTCACGGCTGCTGCTCCTAAGCCTTCCCGTACTTGCGGAAAACCGCGCGGGCGTCTGCCTGCGCGCGTTCCAGCGTGCAGATCGACGGATCGTCGTCGTGCCCGCTGAAGAAGTCGTCCGCCTGGGCGGCCATCACCAGCTTGATGGCCGCCTCTTCGCTCTGGTCGTAGCGCTCGTAGAGCAGGGTGGCGACTTCGTCGAGGTGCTGTTCGTAGGTCATCGGCATCGCTCGCTCCTTGTCAGCGCAGAGTGACGAATTCTTCGGCGCTGGTCGGGTGGATCGCGATCGTGTCGTCGAAATCCGCCTTGCGCGCGCCCATCTTCACCGCCACCGCGAAGCCCTGCAGCATCTCGTCCGCGCCTTCGCCGATCACATGCGCGCCGACGATGCGCTCGTCCGCACCGACGCACACCAGCTTCATCGAGGTCTTGGGGCGATGTTCGGTGAGGGCGTGGTACATGCCGGTGAAACGGGTCCTGTACACCCTGACGTCGGCGTGGCGGCGGCGCGCCTCGTCCTCGCTCAGGCCCACGGTGCCGATCGGCGGATGGCTGAAGATCACCGTGGGGATGCTGTCGTAGTCGAGCTTGCTGTCCGGCCTGTCGAGGAACAGGCGTGCGGCCAGGCGGCGGCCGGCAGCGATCGCGACCGGCGTCAGCTCGGCGCGGCCGGTGATGTCGCCGATGGCGTAGATGCCGGGCACGGCGGTGTTCTGGAAGGCGTCGGTGCTGATCACGCCCTTGTCGTCGGCGGCGAGACCCGCAGCAGCGAGATCGAGCCGATCGGTGTTGGCGCGGCGGCCGGTGGCCCATACCAGCGCGTCCACTTCCAGCGTGCTGCCGTCGTCGCATTCGACGCGCAGCGCGCCGTCGGCCTGGCGGGCGACGCTGCGCACCTGGGTGCCGAAGTGCAGCTTAACCCCGTCCTCCTGCATCTGGGCCATCAGTTCGTCGCGCAGCATGGCGTCGAAGGGGCGCAGGAGGTGGGGGCCGCGCACCAGCATGCTGACCTCGCTGCCCAGGCCGTTGAACACGCCCGCCAGCTCGACCGCGATGTAGCCGGCGCCGACCACCGCGACGCGGCGCGGCTGCTCCTCGAGCGCGAAGAAACCGTCGGAGTCGATGCCCAGTTCGGCTCCCGGAATGTCCGGCACCAGCGGCCGGCCGCCGGTGGCGATGACGATGTGCGGGGCGCTGAAGCGCTCGCCGTTCACCTCGATCGTGTGCGCATCGACGAAGCGGGCGAAGCCGCGCACCACGTCGACGCCGGCCTTCTCCAGCATGCCGCCGTAGATGCCGTTCAGGCGCGCGATGTACGCGTCGCGGCGGGCCTTGAGGGTGCTCCAGTCGAAACGGACCTCACCCACGCCGAAGCCGTAGCCGGGCGCGTCGCGCATCGCCTGCGCGATGTTCGAGGCGTACCACATCACCTTCTTGGGCACGCAGCCGACGTTGACGCAGGTGCCGCCCAGGCGCGCCGCTTCCACCACCAGCGCACGGGCGCCGTATTCCGCCGCGCGCCGGGCCGTGGCCACGCCACCGCTGCCGCCGCCGATGGCGATGTAATCGTAGTTCTTCATTCCTTGCTCCAATCCTGTCGGGCTCCGGCGGCGCAAGGCCGCGCCCGTGCCGCACCGGGTTCGCGAAGGCCCTATTGTCGCCCGGCCGCGTGCCGCGCGGGCAGGGGCTTACAGGATCTTTTCGATCGCGGCCTGCACCTCCGGGGCGTCGGGCTTCACCCGGCTCGGGAAGGTTGCGACGACGCGGCCGTTGCGGTCGATCAGGTACTTGTGGAAGTTCCACTCCGGCGCCGCGGACTGGCGCGCGATCTCGCGGAACAGCGGGTGCGCCTTGTCGCCGGTGACCGGGATGGGCGCGAACATGTCGAAGGTGACGCCGAAGTTCTCGAAGCAGACCTCGGCGGTCTTGGCTTCGTCGTCGGCCTCCTGGCGGAAGTCGTCGGACGGGAAGCCGGCGACCTTCAGCCCGCGGTCCTTGTACTTCTGGTGGATCGCCTCGAGTTCCCGGAACTGGCGGGTGAAGCCGCAGTGGCTGGCGGTGTTGACCACCAGCACCGGCTGCCCGGCGAAGCGGTCGGCGAGGCGAACGACCTCGTCGGCGTGCAGGCGGCGCAGCGCGTGATCGAACAGGGCGGCGGACTCGGCGCCGGGGCGGCTGGTCGAGGTGGCAGGGGCGTCTGTCTGCGCCTGGCCGAAGGCGGCGGTGCCGCACAGGGCGAGGGCGGCGAAGGCCGCGGGGAGGGTGGTGCGTCGAAGGGCGTGGCGAATCATTGCGGTCATCTCCGCTGGAGGTTCGGACGAGGCTGCCCGATAGACTGCCCGCGGGCGCGGTGGTTCGCGTTCCATGAGGAAACGGCGCCGGCGGGATGGCCGCGGGCGCCGTGCCGTGGTCGGACAGGGGCCGGTCAGAACCGGTTCAGATCCTCGAGCGCATCGACCACCATGCCGGTGCCGACTGCGATCAGCAGGATGTCGGCGGCGACGCGGACGTAGCGATGGCCTTCGGGCGGCATGCCGAAGCGCAGCACGATGTCACCGGGGGCATCGTAATAGACCAGGTCGCGCGGCAGCGGATAGCCGATCCGCCATTTCTTCGCCAGGCCCGGGGGCATGCAGCCATTGCGCTTCTTGGCGAGTCCCGGCGGGCAGCTGCCGCTGCGATAGCGCTCGCCGTAGTAGCTGCGCACGACTTCGCGGTGGCGCTCGGTGAAGTAGGCGCCGGCGCGTGGCGAGCCGTCGCGGTAGTCGCGGTCACGATCGCGGTCGCGATCACGGTCGCCATCCCGATCGCGGTCGCGGTCACGGTCGTTGTCGCGCCCGTCGCGCCGGTCGACATCGCTGCCGCGTTCGCGCTGGTCGACGCGCTGCTGGTTCTTGCGCTGCTCGCCCTTCGCGCCGGGTCCGCGATCGTTCTGCACGCGATCGGGCTTGCCTCCGCCGGCATGTGGCGGCTTTTCGGCCAGCACCGGCGTTGCGAGCAGCGAACCGGCCAGGGCCATCGCCAGGACGGTCATGGTTTTCGAACGAAGCTTGGCCATCTCGTTTCTCCCCTTGCATGTCCTGCCGGCCCCGAGCGGACGGCATGACGCCAGTCTAGCCAATTCCCCGCCATCCGGCGGCTGCATGCTTACGTCTTGTCACCGGCGCCGGCGAATTGATGCGAAAAAACAGGTTTCGTGGCGGCTGTGAAGCCGTTCAGAGCAGCGGAACGGCGTCCTTCTCGCCGCGCTCATACACCACGTTGGCGCGACCGACCAGCAGCGGGTCGAGCGGGCCGATGCGCTCGATGTCCTTGTTGGCATAGGGCAGCTTGTGCAGCACGTAGCGCAGTGCGTTGAGGCGCGCGCGCTTCTTGCAATCGGACTTCACCACCGTCCATGGCGAATCCGCCGTGTCGGTGTAGAAGAACATCGCCTCCTTGGCCTTGGTGTAGTCGTCCCATTTGTCCAGCGAGGCGAGGTCGATCGGCGACAGCTTCCACTGCTTGAGCGGGTGCGATTCGCGCTCCTTGAAGCGGCGGCGCTGCTCCTCGCGGCTGACCGAGAACCAGAACTTGATCAGGTGGATGCCGCTGCGCACCAGGTTGCGCTCGAACTCGGGCACCTGGCGCATGAACTCGTTGTACTCGTCGTTGGTGCAGAAACCCATCACGCGCTCCACCCCGGCGCGGTTGTACCAGGAGCGGTCGAAGAGCACGATTTCGCCGGCGGTGGGCAGGTGCTGGATGTAGCGCTGGAAGTACCACTGGCCGCGCTCCATCTCGGAGGGCTTTTCCAGCGCCACCACACGCGCACCGCGCGGGTTCAGGTGTTCCATGAAGCGCTTGATGGTGCCGCCCTTGCCGGCGGCGTCGCGACCTTCGAACAGGATCACGACGCGCTGGCCGGTGTCCTTGACCCAGGCCTGGAGCTTGAGCAGCTCCACCTGCAGGCGGTACTTCTGCTTCTCGTAGGCCTTGCGCGACATCAGGTTGCGATAGGGGTAGCCGCCCTGGCGCCAGTCGGGCGCGAGCTCGTCGTCCGGGTTGGCGACGGCGCCGGTGGTGCCGGTGTCGGCGCGCATCAGCGCGCGACGCAGCACATGGATGTCGTCGGGCGAGGCGCCGGCGAGGATGGCGTCGAGGGCGCGTGCCGCGCGCCTGGGGTCGCGCCCGGTCTCGGTCTTGAGGATGTCGGAGACGGCGACGAGCTTGGAGCTCTCGGCGGCCGCGATGGCCTGCTCGACCTCGAAGTGCTCGATGCCTTCGGGGCTCAGCTCGGGCGCGGTGTCACCGTCTCGCGCACGGCGGCTCGCGGGCTTCCTGCGCGGTGGTTTCTTCGCGCCGGCAGCAGGCGTCTGCGCAGTGTCGGTGGCGGGGGCTTGAAGGTCTTCGGCCTTGCTCATTACGGTTCTCCTCTTGCGTTCCCGTAGTGTAATCCTGCCGTCCGTGCCCGGCGTCGGGCGCGGTGAGCGGCGCGTGGCCGATGCCCGCGGGGGCACGGCGCGCGCCGCGGGAGTGCGCGTCGTGCCGCAAAGGAACGCTAGAATTGCGCCCCATTCAGTTCATCGCGCGGGCCTCGTCCCGTCCCCCCTGCTGCCCATGCCCCTGACCCCCGAAGCCCGCTCCCTGCTGGACATGGCCTACCGTGTCGGTGCGCCGCGCTTTCATCACCTGTCCGCGGCGCAGGCGCGCCACTCGTTCGAGAAGCTGCAGTTCGCCTTCCGCCCGGAAGCGCCGGCGGTCGCATCCACCATCGAGGTGCCGATGCCGCGGCCGGATGGCACGGCGCTGCTGGCTCGCTACTACCGGCCGCTGGCGTGCCATGTCGGCGAGCGCCTGCCGTTGCTGATCTATTTCCACGGCGGCGGCTGGTGCGTCGGCGACGTCGCGAGCTACGACGTGGTGTGCCGCGAGCTCGCCAATGACTCGGGGTGCGCGGTGTTGTCGGTGGAGTATCGGCTCGCGCCCGAGCACCCGTTCCCGGCGGCGCCGGACGATGCGCGCTTCGCCTTCGAGTGGGCGGTGGACAACGCCGACCTGCTCGAGATCGATGCGGAGCGGATCGCGCTCGGCGGTGACAGCGCAGGCGGCAACCTGTCCATCGTGACCGCGCTCGCGCTGCGCGAGGCCGCGATCCGGCCGCGTTTCCTGATGCTGGTCTATCCGAGCACCGAGATCCGCAGCGAACGCCCCTCGCGGGAGCGCTACGCCGACGGCTTCTTCCTCGATCGCGAGACCCTGCAGTGGTTCTTCGAGCGCTACCTGCCGGCGGGCGACACCGAGGACTGGCGCGCGTCGCCGATGCGCGCAGCCTCGCTCGCGGGCCTGCCGCCGATGCTGGTGATCGGCGCCGAGTTCGATCCCCTGGTGGACGACTGCGAGGCCTTCGCCGCCCGCGTCGCGGCCGAGGGCGGCGAGGTGCGCTACCACGCCTTCGCGGGCGTGGTGCATGGCTTCTTCACGCTCGGCAAGGTGTTCCCGGAGGCGCGCCAGGCAGTGGAGATGTGCGCCGCGGCGCTGCGCCGGCATCTGCGCGACGAGCGCGACTGAACCGCGGCGCGGCCTCAGGGCTGGGTGAGCACGGCGCGGCCGTTCTCGAGCGCCTCGACCTGGGCCAGGGTGCACACCGGGACGTCGAGCGCCTCGATGCTGGCGTGGCCCTTCTTGAAGCGCTTCTCGACGATGAAGCTCGCGCACAGCACGGTCGCGCCCGCTTCGCGCGCCATCTCCACCAGCGCGACCGCGGTGCGGCCGTTGGACAGGAAGTCGTCGACGATCACCACGCGGTCGGTCGGGACGATGTAGCGCTGCGACAGCACCAGCTTGGTCTCGCCGCCCTTGGTGGGCGAGGGGATCACGCGCGCGATCGCCGGCGACTCGACCTGCGGCGCGTACTTCTTCGCATACACCAGCGGTACGTTCAGCGCCTGCGCCACCACCAGGCCGGGGGCGATGCCGCTGGCCTCGGCGGTGAGCACCACCGTGGGCTCGAAGTGCGCCAGGCGGCGGGCGAGCTCCTGGCCCATCTCGGTGATGAAGCTGGGCTCGATGCGGTGATTGAGGAAGTGGTCGATCTTCAGGATCTGGTCGCCGATCACGGTGGCTTCGGCTTCGATGCGGCGCACCAGCGGCGCGTAGGGGCGGATGAGGGTGGGATCGACGTTCATGCGCAAGTCCGTAAACGAGAACGCCCCCTGGGCCGGGGGCAGGTCGCGCGGATTCTAGCCCAAGCCGGCGGCGGCGAGCAGGGCATGCGGGACGCGGCGCCGGTTCGGGCTAGAATTGGCGGCCCGTGCACACGATTGATGCAATGAACGACGAAGACTACATGCGCGCCGCGCTCGAACAGGCGCGCCAGGCCGGGGCCTGCGACGAGGTGCCGGTGGGCGCGGTGGTGGTGCTCGACGGCGAGATCGTCGGCCGCGGCTTCAACCAGCCGATCGGCCGCCACGACCCCACCGCCCACGCCGAGATCATGGCCCTGCGCGACGCCGCGGCGCGGCTGGGGAACTACCGCCTGCCCGGCTGCGAGCTCTACGTGACCCTGGAGCCGTGCGTGATGTGCACCGGCGCGATCATGCACGCGCGCGTCGCCCGCGTCGTCTTCGGCGCCCGCGACCCGAAGACCGGCGTGGCCGGCAGCGTGCTCGACCTGTTCGCCGAGACGCGCCTCAACCACCACGCCCGCATCGAGGGCGGCCTGCTCGCCGCGGAATGCGGCAGCATGCTGTCGAACTTCTTCGCCGCGCGCCGCGGCAGGACCCTGGTGGCCTGAATGCGGGTGCGTGTGGACATCGGCGCGCAGGTGCTGGCGCTGTTCGGCGAGGACGGCGCCTGCATCCGCCGCTACCCGGTATCGACCGCGGCCAACGGGGCGGGCGAGGAGAGCGGCAGCTACCGCACGCCGCGCGGACGCCACCGCATCCGTGCCCGGATCGGCGCCGGTGCGCCGTACGGCGCGGTGTTCCGCGGCCGCCGGCCGACCGGCGAGCTGTGGAACCCGGCGTTCGCTGCCGCTCATCCCGGCCGGGACTGGGTGCTGACCCGCATCCTGTGGCTGTGCGGCGAGGAACCCGGGCGCAACCGCGGCGGAGACGTCGATTCGATGCGGCGCTACATCTACATCCACGGCACCGGCGACGACCAGCCGATGGGCGCGCCGCGCTCGCACGGCTGCGTGCGCATGCGCAACCGCGACATCATCGAGCTGTTCGAACTGCTGCCCGTTGGCACCCCGGTGGAGATCGTCGAATGAGCCCGCTGCGGGAAGGTCGGGCGCAGGTCCCGCCGCCGGTTTGCGCCCCCGGCCTGCGGATCGAGATCGCCGACTGGGAGACGGCCGCGGCGCCGGTGATGCCGGTGCGCATGACGGTGTTCGTGCACGAGCAGGGCGTGCCCGAGGAGATCGAGCGCGACGCCTTCGATCCCCTCAGCCGGCACGCGATCGCGCGCGACGGGACGGGTGCGGTGGTGGCCACCGGGCGCCTGCTTCCCGACGGCCACATCGGGCGCATGGCGGTGCTCGCGCCGATGCGCGGCAAGGGCGTGGGCGGCGCGGTGCTGGAGGCGCTGGTCGCGGAAGCGGTTCGCCGCGGGCTGTGCGAGGTGGCGCTGAATGCGCAGGTGCATGCGCTCGACTTCTATCGCTGCCACGGCTTCGTCGAGCACGGCGCGGTGTTCATGGAGGCGGGGATCGCGCACCGCGCCATGCACCGCCGGATCTAGGCCGGCTTGAAGCGGTGCTCGACGCGGCTGCGCAACTCGCCGTGCGCGTCCCAGGTCCATTCCACGAAACGCGTTCCCGCGGCCTCGCCGTGCACGGCCACGCTGCTGCAGCGCGTGCCGTAGCCGGGGGCGCGGATGAAGGCGGGGGACAGCCAGCGTTCCCATTCCAGGCTGACGCCGGTCTCGGGCAGATGCGGATCGGCGGCGGGCGTGGGGTCGCGCATCAGCTGCAGCAGCGACTCGATCAGCCCGTCCTCGCCGGCTGCGCCCTCCGCCGCGGGTGTCTCCGCGCAGGCGGCAAGCTGGCGCTGAAGGCCGCTGCGCGCCTTCACCAGCTTGGGCCAGGGCGTGTCGAGCAGGTGGTTGGACAGCCCATATACGCCCGGCTGCAGCATGCGCACCGTGCCGGTCGTGCTCTCCAGCACGCCGAGCCGCTCGCCGTCGCCGACCAGCAGGTTGAACGCGGCGTAGGCATCGGCCTGCGTCGCCAGCGCGTGCAGGCAGGCGGCGGCGTCGCGCTGATCTTCCAGTGCGCCGCGCACCAGGGCGCCGCGCGAGGGCGCGCCGGCGACGTGGCGGCTGGGGTCGCGGTAGTTGGTCAGCGCGGCGAAGCGTCCGCTGCGGCTGAAGCCCATCCAGGTGCCGCCGGCTTCGAGATCGCGGCCGGCGAGCAGGTCCGGGGCGTCGGGCCACCAGTGCGCGGGCGCCGCCGGCCGGTTCAGGAACTCGTCGCGGTTGGCGGCGAGCACCAGCGGATAGCGCGGGTGCATCCGCCACGCGAACACGACCAGGCACATGGCGGCAGCGCTCCGGCGTTCAGCTCAGCGCGTAGGGCAGGGCGAGCAGGCTCAGGCGCGGGCCGTCGGGCGTGCCGAGGCGGATGTCGCCGGCTTCGGCGCTGCTCGACTGCAGTACCGCCAGCGCCTCGGCGCCACCGTCGGCGGTGGGGGCGACGTTGACCAGCTTGCCGGCCGACTGCTCGCCGAAGTCCGGTGCATACAGGTCCGTGCCCGCGGCGGCGGCCACGCCGGCCGGCAGTGCGACGCGGTAGGTGCGCTTCTTCAGCTTGCCGAGGTACTGGGTGCGGGCCACGATCTCCTGGCCCGGGTAGCAGCCCTTGTGGAAATTGACCCCGCCGATCAGCTCGTAGTTGAGCATCTGGGCGACGAACTCTTCCTGCGTCGGCGCGGTGATCAGCGGCAGGCCGGCGCGGATCATCGTCAATTGCCAGGCAGCGGTGCCTGCGCGCTGGGCGCCGGCAGCGAGCAGGGCGTCGTAGGCGGACGGCGCGGCCTCCGCCGGCACGGCGAGCACGTAGCGCGTCTCGCCGAGGCGGATGCAGCGCAGGCCGGAGGCGGCCAGGGTCTGCTTCATGTCCGCGGCGGGCAGTTCGGCGCCGGCGGCCTGCACCGCAGCGCCCGCGTCCGGGCCGGCGACGCCGATCAGGGCCACGTCGGCGCTGGCATCCGACAGCTTGACCTTGCTGCGCAGCACGTACATCGAGAACTTCTTCAGGAAGGCCGGCAGGATGTCGGCCGACAGCACCAGCGCATGGCCTTCGGCCTCGGGCCACATCAGGAAGCTGGCGATCATGCGCCCCTTGGGCGAGTTGAAGCTGTTCCAAGCCGCGGCGTCGGCTTCGAGCTTCCTGACCTCGTTGGACACGAGGTTGTGCAGGAAAACCGCGGAATCCGGGCCCACGGAGCGGATCGTGCCGAGGTGCAGCAGCGGCACGGCGATGGTCGACTCGGTCGCGGCGCGGGCCTCGCTGGCCGCGTCGCTGAAGTGCAGGGAGGCTTCGCCAAGGGTGGCGCCCAGGCGGGCGAGGTGTTCGGTCCAGACTGTCATGATCGGGGTTCGGGCTCGGGGGTTGGTGCGATGAAGTATTATAAGCGCCCTCCGCAGCCCGGTCGCCCATGGCGCCGGCAGGGATTTTCCGTCGATTGCGAGCGCCGATGAAGCGTCTTGTCCTCCGTCTCGTGCTGTTCCTGATCCTTGCCGCGGCGCTGGTCGCCGGAGCAGGGTGGTGGTACGCGCATCGCCCGCTCGCGCTGCGGGCCGAGGCGGTCGATTTCACCGTGCCGCGCGGCGTGGGCATGCGCCAGGCCGCGGGCCTGATCGAGCGTGCCGGCGTGCCGGTGGATGCGCGCGTGCTCACGCTGTTCGCCCGCGTCAGCGGCCGCGCCCATCGCATCAAGGCCGGCAGCTACGAGGTCCATGCCGGCATCACTCCCTGGCAGCTGATCCTGAAGCTGTCGGACGGCGATGTCTCGCAAGGGGAGCTGCTGCTGCCCGAGGGCTGGACCTTCCGCCAGGTGCGCCAGGCGCTGGAGTCGCATCCCGACCTCGAACCCGACACCGCCGGCCTCAGCGACGCCGAGATCCTCGCCCGCATCGGCGCCGGCGAGGAGCATCCCGAAGGCCTGTTCTTCCCCGATACCTATCTGTTCGACAAGCGCTCGGGTGCGCTCGGCGTGCTCAGGCGCGCCTATGGCGCGATGCATGTGCGCCTGGAGCGGGCCTGGGCCGAGCGCGACCCGGAGACGCCGCTCGGCTCGCCTTACGAGGCGCTGATCCTGGCGTCGATCATCGAGAAGGAGACCGGTCGCCCGGAGGACCGCCGGATGGTGGCCTCGGTGTTCGCCAACCGGCTGCGCATCGGCATGCGCCTGCAGACCGACCCGTCGGTCATCTACGGCCTGGGGCCGGATTTCGACGGCCGCCTGCGTCGCGTCCATCTCGACACCGATCATCCCTGGAACACCTACACGCGCGCCGGCCTGCCGCCGACCCCGATCGCGATACCGGGCGAGGCCGCGCTGCGTGCCGCGGTGCAGCCGGAGAAGAGCGAGTTCCTCTATTTCGTCGCCCGCGGTGACGGCAGCAGCGAGTTCTCCCGGAATCTCGCCGACCACAACCGCGCGGTGAACAAGTTCATTCGCAACGGAGGGGGCCAGTGAGCAAGATGCCGCCCGTCCGGCCCCTGTCAGACCTTCCCATGCGCCATACCGATCCGACCACCCCCGCGTCCGCGGGTGATCCTGAACCCCGGCCGGCGCTCGCACCCGCACGCGGCCGCTTCATCACCTTCGAGGGCATCGACGGCGCCGGCAAGAGCAGCCAGATCGCCGCCACCGTCGCCTTGCTGCAGGCGGCCGGCATCGATGTGGACCAGACCCGCGAACCGGGCGGCACCGCGCTCGGCGAGCGCCTGCGCGAACTGCTGCTGCACGAGCCGATGCACCTCGAGACCGAGGCCATGCTGATGTTCGCCGCCCGCCGCGAACATCTCGCCGCGCGCATCGAGCCGGCGCTGGAAGCGGGGCGCTGGGTGGTGTGCGACCGCTTCTCGGACGCGACCTTCGCCTATCAGGTCGGCGGCCGCGGTCTCGACCGCGACAAGTTCGACGCGCTGGAGGCCTGGGTCCATCCCGGTCTGCAACCCGACCTGACCCTGGTGTTCGACCTCGACCCGGCGGTGGCCGCGGCGCGCGTGGCCTCGACCGGCGTCGATCCCGATCGCTTCGAGCGTGAGCAGCGCGACTTCTTCGTGCGCGTGCGGACGGCCTATCTGGAGCGCGCCACGCGTGCGCCCGAGCGCATGCGCGTGATCGACGCCGACCGCCCGCCGGAAGTCATCCGCGCCGAGATCGAGCGCATCGTGCGCGAGCGCTTCTTCTCATGATCCACGCCTGGCTGCAGCCGACCTGGCAGCGCCTGGTCGAACTCGGCGAGCGCCTGCCGCACGCGCTGCTCTTCGTCGGCCCCGCCGGGCTGGGCAAGCGCGAGCTGGCCGAGGCGCTCGCCGCCCGCCTGCTGTGCGATGCGCCGCGCCCCGACGGCCACGCCTGCGACCATTGCGAACCCTGCCAGTGGCGGCTCACCGGCAACCATCCGGACCTGATCCGCGTGGTGCCGGCGGCCGAGCTCGTCGCCGCCGCCGAAGGGGCGGGCGAGAGCGAGACGCCCGCGCGCGAGACCCCCGCCAAGGCCGCCTCCGAGCAGATCGTCATCGAGCAGATCCGCGACCTGCAGGCTGCGCTCAGCATCACCGGCCACCACGGCTCGCGCCGGGTGGTGGTGCTCGACCCCGCCGAGGCGATGAACGTGTTCACCGCCAACGCCCTGCTCAAGCTGCTCGAGGAGCCGCCCGCCGGGTGCGTCTTCCTGCTCGTGTCCTCGGCGCCGCGCCGGCTGCTGCCCACCATCCGCAGCCGCTGCCAGCAGTGGCATTTCGCCCGCCCCGCCGAGGCCGAGCTCGCGCACTGGACGGCGCAGGCCGACCGCGATACGCAAACCCTGCTGGCGCTCGGCGGCGGCATGCCGCTGGCGGCCGAGCGCCTGGCGCAGGCCGGCGGCGGCGCGCTGCTGGCGCGGTTCGTGCGCGACATCGGCGGGCTGCAGGCGGCCGACGCGTTGCGCGTGGCCGGGCAGTGGGAAGCCTGGCTGAAATCCAAGGAGGCCGCCGCGGCCGGCTTCGGCCTGCCCGAGCTCTCCGACTGGATGCTGCGCTGGGTCGGCGATCTCGCCGCACTGCGCCTGGGCGGCCGGACGCGCTTCTTTCCGGCGCAGGAGGGCGTGCTGTCGGCGCTGGCCAGCCGCATGACCGTGGCGGCGGCGAGCGGCTGCTACAATGAGCTCGTCCAGATCCACAAGGTGTCGCGCCATCCGCTCAGTCTGCGGCTGGTGCTCGAAGACATGCTGATGCGCTACGCCCGCGCCATTGCCGGAGCCCGAGGATGACCGAAGCCGCCCGCCCCGCCGTCGCCCGCCCGAGCGTGCTGTCGCTCAACATCAACTCCAAGTCGGCGCTCTACGCGTCCTACATGGCCTTCCTCGCCAACGGCGGCATCTTCGTGCCCACCCCGAAGGCCTACAGGATCGGCGACGAGGTCTTCATGCTGCTGCAGCTGATGGACGACCCGACGCGTCATCCGGTGGCCGGCACGGTGGCGTGGATCACCCCGCACGGCGCCCAGGGTGGCAAGACGCAGGGGATCGGGGTGCATTTTTCCGCCGACGAATCGAGCAAGGTGCTGCGCAGCCGCATCGAGCAGGTGCTGGCCGGGCACCTGGGGTCGAACCGGCCCACGCATACGCTCTGATTCCTCGACCCGCCACGATTCGCCCCCAACCCGCAGGACCCGGATGTTCGTCGATTCACACTGCCACCTCGATTTCCCCGACCTCGCCGCGCGCGAGGACGAGATCCTCGCCACCATGGCCGCCAACGACGTCGGCACCGCGCTGTGCATCGGCGTGAAGCTGGAGGATTTTCCGCGCGTGCTCGGCCTGGCCGAGCGCCACGCCCACCTGTGGGCGACCGTCGGCGTGCATCCCGACAACGACGGCGTCGAGGAGCCCGACGTGGCGCGCCTGGTCGCGCTCGCCGACCATCCCAAGGTGGTGGCGATCGGCGAGACCGGGCTGGACTACTACTGGCAGAAGGACGCTCCGGAGTGGCAGCGCGCGCGCTTCCGCACCCACATCCGCGCGGCGCGCGAGACCGGCAAGCCGCTGGTCATCCACAACCGCGGCGCGGCGCACGACACCCTGCGCCTGATGCGCGAGGAGCGGGCCGGCGAGGCGGGCGGCGTCATGCACTGCTTCACCGAGAGCTGGGATGTGGCCGAGGCGGCGCTCGAGCAGGGCTTCTACATCTCCTTCTCGGGCATCGTCACCTTCCGCAACGCGAAGGATCTCAAGGAGGTCGCCCGGCGCGTGCCGCTCGAACGCCTGCTGATCGAGACCGATTCCCCCTACCTCGCCCCGGTGCCGCACCGGGGCAGGACCAACGAACCCGGCTGGGTCGTGCATGTGGCCGAGGAAATCGCCCGCCTGCGCGAACTGCCGCTGGCCGCCATCGAGCAGGCCACCACCGACAACTTCTTCCGCCTGTTCCGCCATGTACAAAGACCTGCCTGAAATGACGACGGCGCGCCGCCCGTCGCCCAAGCCGTCGCGCAAGGTGCTGGCCGCCGCCGTGGTCGCGGCCAGCACCCTGTTCTCGTGCGCCACCATCGCCGGCAGCTACGAGGACGCGCTCGGCGCCGCCAGCCTGGGCGACACCTCCCAGCTCGCCGGCCTGCTCGACCGCGGCATCGACCCGAACACGGTCGACGGGCAGGGCAACTCGCTGCTGATCCTCGCCGCGCGCGAGGGCCAGCTCGACACCGTCGGGGCGCTGCTGAAATACCGTCCGAAGCTCGACTACCGCAACCTCGCCGGCGATTCGGCGCTGATGCTCGCGGTGCTGCGCGGTCACGACGCGGTGGCGCAGAAGCTGATCGAGGCCGGCGCGCAGGTGAACCACGAGGGCTGGGCCCCGCTGCATTACGCCGCGTTCGAAGGTCGCGAGGCGATTCTCGACCGGCTGCTCGCCGCCGGCGCCGACGTCAATGCGCCGGCGCCCAACAAGGCCACCGCGCTGATGCTGGCCGCGCGCAACGGCCACATCGGCGTCGTCCGCCGCCTGCTGGCCGTGGCGCAGACCAATGTCAACGCGCTCAGCGACACCGGCCTGTCCGCCGATGCCTTCGCGCTGCAGAACAAGAACACCGACATCGCCGAGCTGATCGCGGCCGAGCGCAAGCGCCGCGGCCTGCGCCCGCCGGCGATGACGCTCACGATCGAGTGATCGCGATACCACCCGAAAAGAACACGACGAGGAAACAGGATGACCAGCCTGCCCAGATGCCCTGCGTGCAACTCCGAATACACCTACGAGGACGGCGACAACTACGTCTGTCCGGAATGCGCGCACGAGTGGCCTAAGCACGCCGCCACCGAGGCGGTCGAGGCGCAGAAGGTGTGGAAGGACGCCAACGGCAACGTGCTGCAGGATGGCGACAGCGTCACCGTGATCAAGGACCTCAAGGTCAAGGGCTCGTCGCTGGTCGTGAAGGTCGGCACCAAGGTCAAGAACATCCGCCTGGTCGAGGGCGACCACGACATCGACTGCAGGATCGACGGCATCGGCGCGATGAAGCTGAAGTCGGAGTTCGTGAAGAAGAGCTGAGCGTGTAGCGCCGGGCGGCGCGGCGGCAAGGGGCTGCGGCGGGGGCGGAGGGGTCGGGTCCGCGGCTTCCGCCGCTCCCACGGCAGGCTGCGGCGCTCTCGAGCCATGCAGGAGCGGTGGCGGGCGTGCCCGTTGCTGCACGCGCGCCGGCTGCCACACCGGTTCCCGTGGGAGCGGCGGCAGCCGCGATGTCGGCCGCGTTCAGTCCCTGAACTTCGCCGGCTGCTTGGTGATCCCGGCGCGGATCGCCGCCTGCAGGTCCTCGGACATCAGCATCGCCGCGTTCCAGGTGGCGACGCGGTCCAAGCCGTCGGCTACGCTGTGGTCGCGGGCGTGGTTGAGCGTGTCCTTGGTGCCGCGGATCGCCAGCGGCGATTTGGTGGCGATGAGCCGGGCAACGGTCATCACGCCTTCCATCAAGGCATCGGACGTGTCGAACACGCGATTGACCAGGCCGACGCGCGCAGCTTCCGCGCTGCCGAGCTTGCGACCGGTGTAGGCGAGCTCGCGCACCATGCCCTCGCCGATCAGGCGCGGCAGGCGCTGCAGGCTGCCGACGTCGGCGACCATGCCGAGGTCGATCTCCTTGACCGAGAAATACGCGTCCGCGGCGCAGTAGCGCATGTCGGCGCAGGCCACCAGGTCCACCCCGCCACCGACGCAGGCGCCGTGGATGGCGGCGAGCACCGGCTTGCGGCAGCGTTCCAGGCTGCTCAGCGTGTCCTGCAGGTCGAGGATCAGGTTGCGCAGGTTCTCGCGCGTCCGCGCCTCGCAGCTGTCCTTCACCGTGGGCAGGATGCTCATCATCATCTGCAGGTCGATGCCCGCGCAGAAGTTGGCGCCCGCGCCATGCACCACCGCCACGCGCACTGCCGGCGTGCGATCCGCCCACTGCATCGCGGCGCGGAGGTCCTGCCACATCTGCATGTTCAGTGCGTTGGCCTTGTCGGGGCGGTTCAGGGTCACGACGGCGACCTGGCCGTCGAGGCCGATGCGCAGCGTGTCGAACTGAGGCAGCGGGATGCCGGCGACGCCGGGGGAGGCGGGGAGCTGGCCGGCGACCAGGGCCGGGGCGGAGGCGCTCTTCTCGATGCTCGCGGCGAGCTCGATCCCCTGCTTGATCGCGCGCTTGGCGTCGAGCTCGGCGGCGACGTCGGCGCCGCCGATCAGATGGACCCGCATGCCGGCCTCGATCAGCGCGGCCTGCAGTTCGCGCTGCGGCTCCTGGCCGGTGCACAGGATCACGTTGTCCACCGGGAAGACCTCGTCCTTGCCGGCTATCGTCACGTGCAGTCCGGCATCGTCGATGCGGCGATAGCTCACGCCGGGGATCATCTTCACGCCGCGGTTCTTGAGTGCGGTGCGGTGGATCCAGCCGGTGGTCTTGCCCAGGCCTTCGCCGACCTTGCTCGCCTTGCGCTGCAGCAGCACGATCTCGCGCGGGGCGGCGTCCAGCTGCGGTGGCATCAGGCCACCACGGCGGGCGTATTTCGCGTCGATGCCCCATTCGGCATAGAACTTTTCCGGCGCCAGGCTGGGGCTCACGCCCTCGTGGCTGAGGTATTCCGCGACGTCGAAGCCGATGCCGCCCGCGCCCAGAATGGCGACTCGGCGGCCGACCGGTTTCCTGTCCCGCAGCACGTCGAGGTAGCCGAGCACCTTGGGATGCTCCACGCCCTCGATCTCCGGCACGCGCGGCACGATGCCGCTGGCGAGCACGACCTCGTCGAACCGGCCGGCCAGCTCCGCGGCGGAGACGCGGGTGTTGAGCCTGAGCGTCACGCCGGTCTGTTCGATGCGACGGCCGAAGTAGCGCAGGGTCTCGGCGAACTCCTCCTTGCCGGGGATCTGCATGGCGATGTTGAACTGGCCGCCGATGCGTTCGCCGGCCTCGAACAGCGTGATCTGGTGGCCGCGCTCGGCAGCGGTCGTCGCGAAGGCCAGGCCCGCCGGGCCGGCGCCGACCACCGCGATGGTGCGCGGCGTGGCGGCGGGCTCGATCACCAGCTCGGTCTCGTGGCAGGCGCGCGGATTCACCAGGCAGGAGGTGATCTTGCCGCTGAAGGTGTGGTCGAGGCAGGCCTGGTTGCAGGCGATGCAGGTGTTGATGTCGGCGCCGCGGCCCTCGGCAGCCTTGCGCACGAATTCGGCGTCGGCGAGGAAGGGCCGGGCCATCGACACCATGTCGGCCTTGCCCTCGGCGAGGATGGCCTCGGCGACCTCGGGCGTGTTGATGCGGTTGGTGGCGATCAGCGGGATGCGGATGTGGTCCCTGAGCTTCTTCGTCACCCAGGCGAAGCCGGCGCGCGGCACGCAGGTGGCGATGGTGGGGATGCGCGCCTCGTGCCAGCCGATGCCGCTGTTGATCAGCGTGGCGCCGGCGGCCTCGATCGCCTGTGCGAGTTGCACCACCTCCTCGAAGGTCGAGCCGTCCTCGACCAGGTCGAGCAGGGACAGGCGGAAGATGATGATGAAGTCGCGCCCGAGGCGTTCGCGGGTGCGGCGCACGATCTCGGTGGCGAAGCGGATGCGGTTCTCGTAGGCGCCGCCCCAGTCGTCGCTGCGCTTGTTGGTGTGGGCGACGATGAACTCGTTGATCAGGTAGCCCTCGGAGCCCATGATCTCGACGCCGTCGTAGCCGCCCTCGCGGGCGAGCTCCGCACAGCGCACGAAGTCCTCGATCGTGCGCTCGACGTCCGCCGCGGACAGTTCGCGCGGCACGAAGGGCGAGATCGGGGCCTGGATCGGGCTGGGTGCGACCAGCTCGGGGTGATAGGCGTAGCGGCCGAAGTGCAGGATCTGCATCGCGATCCTGCCGCCTTCGCGATGCACCGCGTCGGTGATCACGCGGTGGTGCGCGGCTTCCTCCGAGGTGGTCAGCGTGGCGCCGCCGCTCCACGGCCGGCCCTCGGCATTGGGGGCGATGCCGCCGGTGACGATCAGGCTCACGCCGCCGCGCACGCGCTCGGCGTAGAAGGCTGCCATGCGCTCGAAGCCGCCTTCGACTTCTTCCAGGCCGACGTGCATCGAGCCCATCAGGAAGCGGTTGGGCAGGGTGGTGAAGCCGAGGTCCAGGGGACGGAACAGGTGCGGATAGGTAGCCATCGTCTCGCTCGCGGTCGTTCTGGGTGATTCTTGATGGGGGCTGGTCGCATGGCCGGACGACGGCGGGGGTGTCTCCGGCGTGGCCGCCGGAGCGGGTGGCCGGCCCGCGCGCGCGAGGGGAGGGAGATACGCACGGACCGGCGGACAGACCAGGAGCCGGCGTCCGACTATGCAACCAGTTGCAGTACTGTAGAAGATCGCTGCGAACTATGCAACGCGTTGCATGGTGCGAGGCGGCGCGGATAGACTCGGGCCATGTCGCTCGCCCATGCACTGCTCACTTCCCTGCTCGAACAACCCTCGTCCGGCTACCAGCTGGCGCGGCGCTTCGACAAGTCCATCGGCCACTTCTGGCAGGCGACCCACCAGCAGATCTACCGCGAGCTCGGGCGCATGGAGAAGGCCGGCTGGATCCGCTCAGAGCCCGACCCCGAAGCCGGCCGCGGCCGCAAGCGCAGCTACAGCGTGCTGCCGGCGGGCGAGGCGGAGCTGATGCGCTGGGCGGGCGAATCCGCGCCGCTGGCCGAGCTGCGCGACGAGTTCCTCGTCCGCCTGCGCGCCGACGCCGTCATCGGCCCGCTCGGCCTGATTCCCGAACTCGAGCGCCGCCGCGCCCTGCACGCCGACAAGCTGCGCGCCTATCGCGCGATCGAGGCGCGCGATTTTCCGTCCGGCGCCCAAGCCTCGCGCCAGCGCCGCATCCATCACCTGATCCTGAAGGCCGGCATCCAGTACGAGGCGGGCTGGATCGCTTGGTACGACGAGGCGCTGGGGACCCTGGTCATGGACGCGCCGGGCGAGCGGAAGCCTCGGGCTAGCGGCGCGGAGGCCGGCCGCTGAGCGGGCGAGCGCTCAGGGCAGTTCGCGCACGAACTCGGCGACCATCGCGATCACCTCCGCTTCCTTCTCCCGATGCGGCACGTGGCGGGTGTCCGGCATCAGGGCGAGCCGCGTCGGCCCGCCGCTGAGTTCGGCGATCAGTTCCGGATGGCGCGTGGTGCCATATTCGTCCTCGATGCCGTGAATGGCGAGAGCGGGGCAGCGCAGCTGCGGCAGCACCTCGCGCAGCGACCAGGTCTCGAACTCGGGATGCAGCCAGGACTCGATCCAGGCATCCAGGACCCAGCGCGCCTTGTCGCCGTGGTAGCGCTCGAGGCGGGCGATCTGGGCCGGATCCTTGAAGAACTCGCGCGCCTCCTCCAGTCCCTTCACCGTCCGCTCCTCGAGAAAGCTCTGCGCCGACTCGGTGACCAGCCCGACGCAGGTCCCGGCGTGGTGGGCGGCGCAGTTCACCGCCATGCCGCCGCCGACGCTGTGACCGAAGAGGATGAAGCCTTCGATGCCGAGGTGGCGGAGCACGGTGTCGAAACCGTTCTCGGCCTCGCGGGCGATGAAGTCCAGCGCCAGCGTCGCCGGATGGGCGTCGGACCTGCCGAAGCCGAGGCGGTCGTAGGCGACGACCTGGCGGCCGGTCGCCGCGCACAAGGCCTCCGGAAAGCCGCGCCACAGCTCGACGCTGCCCAGCGAGTCGTGCAGCAGGACGATGGGCGCGCGTGCGCCGGAAACGGCCGGCGACCACACCCGGCAGAACAGAACGCCATCCGGCGTGTCGATACGGTGATCCTGAACCGGGGGGCTGGTGGCGATCATCTTCGGCTGGGGGGACTCGACCTGGTCGGGCGGGAAAGCTGTTGGAGAAGGCTGCATTCCACCCTGCGTTGACGTGCACGTCAATAGAGGAGCGCATCCGTTCCTGGCGCCGCCCTCCCGACCCGAGGGAGTAGACCGGCGTCGATGAGGCCCTGAGCGGCCAGCCCGACACAGGTGTTTACCCGATGGCGTCATCCTGCCCGCCGGGCGCACCCTTGCATGCTGGCGGCGTCGGCGGGATGTGGGCGGTCATCGCAGGCAACGAGACAAAGGAGGAGTCATGACCAAATTCATCGTCAATGGCAGCACCCATCAGGCGGATGGGGACCCCGAGATGCCCTTGCTCTGGTATCTGCGCGACCTCGCCGGGCTGACCGGCACGAAGTACGGCTGCGGCCTGGGCTTGTGCGGCACGTGCACGGTGCTGGTCGACGGTCAGCCGGCGCGCGCCTGCCTGCTGCCGATGGGCGAGCTCGAAGGGCGGGCGATCACCACCATCGAAGGCCTGTCGCCCGACGGCATGCATCCGGTGCAGGAAGCCTGGCGCGAACTCAACGTCGCGCAGTGCGGCTACTGCCAGAGCGGGCAGATCATGCAGGCGGCGGCCCTGCTGGCGAAGACCCCGGACCCGAGCGACGCCGAGATCGACGCCGCGATGAGCGGCAACCTCTGCCGCTGCGGCACCTACCCGCGCATCCGTGCCGCGATCAGGCAAGCGGCCAAGGGAGCCGCGAAATGAGCGCCATCATCATGAGTGGGATCGCCAACCTGAGCCTGAGCCGCCGCGGCTTCCTGCGCGGCCTCGCGGCCGGCAGCTTCGTGCTGGCGACCGGCATCCGCCCCGCGCGCGCGCAGGAAACCAGGTACGGCGCCGAGGCCATGAGCGGCGGCCTGAAGGACGACCCGCGCATCTTCCTCGCCATCGCCGACGACGGCACGGTGAGCCTGCTGTGCCATCGCGCCGAGATGGGGCAGGGCGTGCGCACCAGCTGGGCGATGGTGGTGGCCGACGAGCTCGAGGCCGAGCTGGCGCGGGTGAAGGTGCTGCAGGCACCGGGCGACGAGGCGCGCTTCGGCAACCAGAACACCGACGGCTCGCGCAGCATGCGCCATCACTTCCAGGCCCTGCGCCGCATCGGCGCGGCCGCCCGGCAGATGCTCGAGCAGGAGGCGGCGGCGCGCTGGAAGGTGACGGTCGCGGAGGTGCGCGCCGAGCGTCACGAGGTGGTGCATGCGGCCAGCGGCCGGCGCATCGGCTTCGGCGACCTCGCCCGCGCCGCGGCGCTGCGCCCGGTGCCGGCCGCGGACGCGCTGGTGTTCAAGAAGCCGGCGGATTTCCGCTACATCGGCCGCGACGGCGTCGCACTGGTCGACAACCTCGACATCACCACCGGCAAGGCCGTCTATGGCATCGACGCCCGCATCGAGGGCATGGCCTACGCGGTGATCGCGCGTCCGCCGGTCTATGGCGGCAGGCTCAGGCGTTTCGACGCCGCCCGTGCGCTGCAGGTGCCGGGGGTGCTGAAGGTGGTGCCGATCGAGGAAACGCCGATCCCCTCGGCCTTCCAGCCGCTCGGCGGGTTGGCGGTGATCGCCGACAACACCTACGCCGCGATCAAGGGCCGCGGGCTGCTCGACATCGAATGGGACGACGGCCCCAACGCCGGCTACGACTCGGCGCGCTACCGCGAGGCGCTGGAAGCCGCTTCGCGCCAGTCGGGCAAGGTGGTGCGCAGCAACGGCGACGTCGATGCCGCGCTGGCCAATGCCGACCGCCGCGTCGAGGCGAGCTACTACATCCCGCATCTGGCCCAGGCACCGATGGAGCCGCCGACCGCAACCGCCCGCGTCACCGCGGACCTGTGCGAGGTCTGGTGCAGCGTGCAGAACCAGGAGGCGATCCGTGCCGACCTCTCCAAGCGCTTCGGCCTGCCGCTCGACAAGGTGATCGTGAACACGCTGCTGCTCGGGGGCGGCTTCGGGCGCAAGTCCAAGCCGGACTTCGCCAGCGAGGCGGCGATCCTGTCGCGGGCGATGGACGGGCGGCCGGTCAAGCTAACGTTCACCCGCGAGGACGACCTGCACAACGGCTACCTGCACACGGTCTCGGTCGCGCGCCTGGAGGCGGCGCTGGACGCCGGTGGCAGGCCGCAGGCCTGGCTGCACCGCACGGTGGCGCCGACCATCCAGTCGATCTTCGTGCCTGACGCGCAGCAGGCCGGGACCTTCGAGCTGGCGATGGGCGCGGTCGACATGCCTTTCGCCATCCCCAACGTGCGCGTCGAGAACCCGCCTGCGCCCGCGCACACGCGCATCGGCTGGTTCCGCTCGGTGTCCAACATCCCGCACGCGTTCGCGATCCAGAGCTTTGTCGCCGAGCTGGCAGCGGCCGCCGGGCGCGACCCCAAGGACTACCTGCTCGAGCTGCTCGGCCCGGACCGGGTGATCGATCCCGCCTCGGTGTCCGACCAGTGGCTGTACGGTGAGGACCCGAAGCGCTACGCCTACGACACCGCGCGCCTGCGCGGCGTCATCGAGCGCGTGGCGGCCGAAGCGGGCTGGGGCCGCAGCCTGCCGCAAGGCCACGGCCTGGGCATCGCCGCGCATCGCAGCTTCGTCAGCTATGCAGCGGTAGTGGTCGAGGCGGCGGTCGATGCCGAGGGTAGGCTGAGGATCCCGCGCGTGGACATCGCCTTCGACTGCGGCGCGGTGATCAACCCCGATCGGGTGCGCGCCCAGCTCGAAGGCGCGGTGATCCAGGGCATCAGCCTGGCGACGGAGGGCGAGATCAGCTTCAAGGCCGGACGCGTCGTGCAGGGCAACTTCCACGACTACCCGGTGACCCGCATCGATGGGGCGCCCAAGCAGATCCGCACCCATCTGCTGACGCCCACCGGTTTCGATGCGCCACTCGGCGGCGTGGGCGAGCCCGGCCTGCCGCCGGTCGCGCCGGCGCTGTGCAATGCGATCTACGCCGCGACCGGCAAGCGCATCCGCAGCCTGCCGATCCGCGACCAGCTCGGCTGAGGAGGCGCACATGCACAGCACCGACCGACAAGTGCTCGACGCGGCGTGCCGCTGGGCCGCGGCGGGGCAGCGTTTCGCCCTGGTCACGGTGGCGCGCACCTGGGGCTCGGCGCCGCGCCCGCCGGGCGCGTGGATGGCGCTGCGCGCGGACGGCGTGGTACAGGGCTCGGTGTCCGGTGGCTGCCTCGAGACCGACCTCATCGAGCGCATGCTGGGCGGCGAGTTCATGTCGAGCGCAGCGCTCGTGCACGCCTACGGCCTCACCCAGGACGAGGCGCGCCGCTTCGGCCTGCCCTGCGGCGGGACGATGGAGCTGGTGATCGAGCCGCAGCCCGACGTCGCCGCGTTGCAGGCCCTGACCGAACGCATCGCCCGCGGCGAGCTGGTGCGCCGCAGCGTCACGATCGGCGAGGCGGGTAACCGGATCGCGGCCGGCACGGCGGGCGATCGGGTGCAGTGGGACGGGCGGACGCTGAGCACGCCCCACGGCCCGGCCTGGCGCCTGCTGATCGTCGGCGCCGGGCAGATCTCCAGCTATCTGGCGCAGATGGCGCAGGCGCTCGACTACCAGGTCTTCGTCTGCGACCCGCGGGAGGAGTATGCGGCCGAGTGGCAGGTGCCCGGCACCACGATCGTGCCCGGCATGCCCGACGACGCGGTGCTGGAACTCCGACTCGACCCGCACAGCGCGGTGGTCGCGCTGACCCACGACCCCAAGCTCGACGACATGATGCTGCTCGAGGCGCTGAAGTCGCCGGCCTTCTACGTCGGCGCGCTCGGCTCCACGGTGAACAGCCAGCGCCGGCGCGAGCGCCTGCTGCGGTATTTCGACCTCACGCCGGCCGAAGTCGATCGCCTGCATGGCCCAGTCGGGCTTCAGATCGGCAGCCGCACGCCGCCCGAGATCGCGGTCGCGATCCTCGCCGAGATGACCGCGGTGCGTAATGGCGTCGGCACGCCCTTCGCACACGCGGTTGCGGCGCCGGCTTCATCGGCGGACGGACCGGCCGCAGCCGCGCCGGTCGGCGCCTGCCCATGAGCGGGGTGGTGCGCGGCGCCAGCAGCGGCGAGATCGTCGGCATCCTGCTCGCCGCCGGCAGGGGACGGCGCTTCGGCAGCGACAAGCTGATGCACCCGCTGGCCGATGGCCGGACGATGGCGCTGGCCGCCGCGGCGAATCTGCGCCCGGCCTGCGATCGGGTGGTGGTCGTGCTGCGTGCGGCCGATCACCCCCTGGCCGCGCGCCTGGTGGAGGCGGGGTGCGAGATCCTCGCCTGTCCCGAGGCGGACGGCGGCATGGGGCACAGCCTCGCCGCGGGCGTGCGCGCCACCGCCGATGCGGCGGGCTGGATCGTGGCCCTGGCCGACATGCCCTTCATCCAGCCGTCCACCCACCGTGCGATCGCCGCCGCGCTGCGCGCCCGCGCCAGCCTTGCCGCCCCGCAGTACCAGGGGCAGCGCGGACACCCGGTCGGCTTCGCCCGCCAGTGGCGCGAGGCCTTGTCCGCATTGACCGGCGACCATGGCGGCCGCGACATCCTGAGCGCGCATCGCGCGCAGCTCGTGCTGCGCCCGGTCGATGATCCGGGCGTGCTGATGGACGTCGACCGGCCCGAGCAGCTGCCGGCCCGCCCTCAGGCGGCGCCGAGCACCGACTGAAGCGTGCGCGCACCGGCCGGCGACAGCAGCCAGCCGAGCGCGGCACAGTTCAGGACGACGAACGCCAGAAAGCCGATCGCAAACACCGCGGGCAGCGCGCTGCGCCCGGAAGAAGCCGGTGCCACCGCACGCTCGCCGACGAAGGCGACGGCTTTCGCCTGCGCGCGCCCCTTGCCGTCGGTGACGCACTCGTAGGTCACCAGCTCGTTCCCCTGCGGCCGGCGCTGCCGGCTGGACAGCGCGCTGATGTGCACGAAGACGCGCTCACCTCCGCCGTTGGGCGTGATGAAGCCGAAGCCTTTATCGTCGTTCCAGGTGGTGATTCGTCCTTGATGGCGCATGGGGGTGAGTTGGGTCGGGTGAGGGGTGGGCACAGGGGGCCATGACGAATGCCGTGAGCCGTGTGGAGGATAAACCAGGCGGGGAGGGGCGTCTGCCCAGAGGGTGATGGAGCTTGTCGACACTGGGCAGGGAATGCTGTCGACCTGCCGCGTATCGGCCAATGGTGTCGCTCGATTCCGCTCGGCCATATGCGAAAGGGATGAGCGGTTGCCGAAATTCCCAAGTCACCCTAACGACCCGGAAGAGACATTCGTCATCTCGATGGTGCAGCGGCGGGTTTCTAAGCGGAGACGACCTTCAAGACAAGGCGCAGTTGCGCAGCGCTGCTCGCCCAGGTTTTTATTCAGCGGTACGCACTGCCAGACTCACAACTCGCCGTGATGACTGAGGTAACGCTTGATTGCGTGAACGACCTCGTCGGCGCTTGCATGAGCCTCCACTTCGATCCCGAGCGCCCGAGCAAGCTCACGTGCCTTCGCAAGGTTCACGTGTGCCCCTCGCGGCTCGGCAGCCTTGACCAGTTCTCGCGCCCGCTCGAGATCTTCAGCCGACTGTCGCTTGAATTGACTCAGGACCCAGTTGAGCATTTCGCGGAGGCCTTTTGGGAGACGACATGATGGAACGGGTCGTCGGACTATGGGTCTGCTCCCATCAACGGGTTGGCCGGCTAGCGTCTGCGACCACTGGCGGCAAAGGCTTCCACCTTCTTGGTGGGCCCGGAGACGATCAGCAGGTCGCCGGGCCGCACGACGCTACCCGGCTTGCCGTGCTGGAAGTCCTCGTGCGCGCGCTTGATCCCGACGACCGTGACGCCGAACCGCTCGCGCACCAAGGACTCGGCGAGCGAAAGGTCGTGCGTCGCTGGCGGCGCCTGGATCTTGGCGATTGCAAAGCCGTCGTCGAATTCAATGTAGTCCATCATTCGCCCGCTGATGAGGTGGGCGACGCGCTCTCCCATGTCCGCCTCCGGGTAGACCACGTGATGTGCGCCGATGCGCTCGGCGATCTTGCCGTGCTCAGGCGTCATGGCCTTGACCCAGATATCCGGAATTTCCAATTCGGTCAGCGCCATCACGGTCATCAGGCTCGCGGCCAGATCGCCGCCGATACCCACGATGGCGTGCGAGAAGTCCGCCACGCCGAGCTGACGCATGGTCATCGCGTTGGTCGAATCGGCCTGGACTGCGTGGGTCAGCAGGTCCGCCCATGCATGCACCGGCTCGGCATCGCGGTCGATGCCCATCACGTCGTGCCCGAGTTGCATCAGGGAGTCAGCAACGGCACCACCAAAGCGCCCCAAGCCGATCACGACGACACTATCGCCCTTCGAGAAGGCGAACTGCTCTGTAAATAGCCTAGCCAACAACGGGATGCTCCTCTGGATAGCGGAACGGCATGCGATGCTCGCCCAGCGCAAGCGATGCGGCCAGTGTGATCGTTCCAACCCGGCCGACATACATCAGCACGACCAGCACCAGTTGGGCGGATTCAGGCAGTTCGGCAGTGATGCCGGTAGACAGGCCGACGGTTGCGAAAGCCGAGATCACCTCGAAGATTACCCTGTCGGTCGCGATCTCCGTGGTGTGCAGGATGAACACGGTGCCCGCCACGACCACTGCGCTGCTGAGGACGAGCACGGTGATGGCCTGACGCTGTGCCGAATGGCTGATCCGCCGACCAAAGGCCTCCGTGTCCATCCGGCCCCGGATCTCCGCGATGACCAGCAACACCAGGATCATTGCAGTGCCCACCTTGACGCCGCCGGCCGTGCCGGCACTGCCCCCTCCGATGAACATCAGGAAGTAGTGCAATCCGAGGCTTTCGTGCGTCAGCCCGCCGATGTCGATTGCATTGAAGCCAGCGGTGCGTGCCGAGACAGAGGCAAAGATCGCCGATAGCAGCTTGTCCCCGGCGGCCATGGGGCCGAGCGTGCGCGGGTTGGACCACTCGAAGCCAAGCAGCAGAATCGCGCCGCCTACCAACAGCACGGCCGTGCCTACGAGCGTAAGCTTGGTGTGCACCGACCAGCGGTGCGGGCTGGCGAACTTCCGGCGTAGGTCATGCAGGACAGGAAAGCCCAGACCGCCGATCACGATCGCCAGCATGATGGGGGCAAGGATGAAGACGTCGGTCGCATGGCGCACCAGCCCGTCTGCGTGGATCGAGAATCCCGCGTTGTTGAAAGCGGACACGGCGTGGAAGAGTCCGCTCCAGGCGGCATCGCCCCAGGGCAACTCGTAAGCGGTGCGCAAACGCAGCATCAAGGTCAGCGCCGCAAACAGCTCGACGATCAGGGTCACGATCAGCACGAGCTTGGCCACGCTGGTGATGTCGCCGATACCGACGGCGTGTGTTTCAGCCTGCGCGGTGAGCCGCGAGCGCAAGCGGAAAGATCGGTTGACCATGAGCCCGAGCAGCGTGGCGGCTGTCATCATGCCGAAGCCGCCGATCTGGAACAGCGCCATGATCACCCACTGCCCGAACGACGACCAGTAGGTGCCGGTGTCGACCGTCACCAGGCCCGTCACGCATACCGCCGATACCGAGGTGAACAGCGCGGTAAGCCAAGGCGTGGCGACAGCATCTGCGCGAGCGATCGGCAACATGAGCAGCCCGGTTCCGATCAGGACCGTGATCAGGAACGCGAGCGGAACGACACGAGCCGGGTGCTGGACCTCGCGAATCTTCAATTCGCACCATCCTTCGAGTCATGTTGCGGCGCGGAAAAACAGCGCACATCGGGTGCGAATCATACGCCCGGCTGGTGTGAATTGCCCGCGTCAAAATCTTCGTGCCGGTAAACGTGAAGCGGTGGATGGTGATGCGTAGGCCGCGCTCTCGGTTGCTTGAGGTCGTACGTGCGACAGGCTTGCGCACTGCTCATCCCGACGCGCACGGGCTCTACGGCAAGTTCGTGGTCGAAGCTGCCATTCTGGCGACAGGAACGCTTGGGAATTGAAAGACGGCCTGGTGGCCGGCTGCCGTTATTGGAAACCGCATCCTCATAGCTGCCGTTGATCGCGAGTCGAGGCAGATGGTGAGCGTCGGGTCAGGCCGAACTCCTGCTTCACCCCCCGCTTCCCCCGCCGCCAGCGCATACACATACGCCTCCACCCCTCGCCGCTGTCCAGCGTCGCCTTGGTCAGCACGCGCACGTAGTCCGCACCCTCGAATTCGCCCAGCGTCTTCCGGTGCTCCGTGAGCTTCACGGACTCGAAGACGTGCCCTTCGATGTCCTCGCTCGGCACCATCGCCGGAAAGCCGGATTACGCGAAGCCCCTGCCGGCCCTGATCAGCTTGCCCTTGACGCGCGCGGGCGACCCGGCGCCGCGGCGTGCAGGCCGCGCGCATCGCGGTCCGCCTAGCGGGTGACGATCAGCCTCAGCCCGAGCGCGACGAAGATCGAGCCGGCGATGCGGTCCAGCCACAGGCCCACGCGCGGCTTGCGCTGGAGCCACTGGCCGATGGCGCCGGCGAAGTAGCCGAGGAGGCCGAAGAGCAGGGCGGACTGCAGCGTGAATACCAGGCCCAGCAGCGCCATCTGCAGGCCGACGCTGCCTTGCGCCGGGACGACGAACTGCGGCAGGAAGGCGATGAAGAACAGCGCGACCTTGGGGTTGACGGCGTTGGCGAGCACGCCCTTGAGGAACAGCGCCGACAGCGGCTGGTCGGTGAACTCGGCGCGGCCGACCTGCGCGCCGCCGGTGCTGCGCAGGGCCTGGATGCCGAGCCACAGCAGATAGAGCCCGCCGACGACCCGCAGCGCGGTGAAGGCGGGCGGCGAGGCGGCGATCAGCGCGCTGACGCCGATCACCGCGAGCGCGGTGTGGCTCAGGCAGCCGAGCGCGCAGCCCAGGCCGAAGGCGATGCCGCGGCTGCGTCCCCTGGCCATGCCCATCGCCAGCACCATCAGGTTGTCCGGGCCGGGCGAGACGGTGACCACGACCGCGGCGAGCAGGAAGGCGAGGAACTGGTCGGGGGCGAGCATGGCGGTCGTGCGCGCCGCGTTCAGCGGGCGAGCGCGGCGCGGTTGTGGCGGATCGAGCTCCAGAACGCGGCGCCGATCAGCACCGCGCCGATCAGGCCGGTGATGGTCTCGGGGATGTGCACATGCACGCCTATGAACATGATCGCCGCCAGCGCGCCGATCGCCCAGAAGGCGCCGTGCTCCAGGTAGCGGTAGGCCTCCAGCGTGCCGCGATAGACCAGCATCAGCGTGAACGAGCGCACGAACATGGCGCCGACGCCGAGGCCGATGGCGATGATCGGCAGGCTGTTGGTCAGCGCGAAGGCGCCGATGACGCCGTCGAAGCTGAACGAGGCGTCGAGCAGCTCGAGGTACATGAAGCCGGCGAAGCCGGTCTTGGCGACGACCTTGCCGCCTTCGCCTTCCTCGCCGCCCATGATCGCGCCGATGCCATCGGCGAGGATGTAGACGATCAGCCCCCACACGCCGGCAACGATGAACTCCATGCGCCGCTCGGCGCCGTCGAGCCAGGCCGAACTGGCGAGGATGGCGAGCAGGGTGAACATGATCTGCGCCGCTTCCAGGCGGCCGAGCTGGGTCAGCGGGGCCTCGATCGGGGCGAGCCAGTGGGTGTCCTTGTTCACGTCGATGAAGAACTTGAGGAACACCATCATCAGGAAGGCGCCGCCGAAGGCCGCGATCTCGTGGTGTGCCGAGGTGAGGATGCGCGCGTACTCGTCCGGGTTGAACAGCGCCAGATCGACCACCGCCACCGGCCCGAGGTTGGCGACCACGCCGACGATCGCGAGCGGGAACACGATGCGCATGCCGAAGACGGCGATCAGGATGCCCCACAGCAGGAAGCGCTGGCGCCACTTCTCGTCCATGTGGCGCAGCACGGTGGCGTTGACCACCGCGTTGTCGAAGGACAGCGAGGTTTCCAGCACCGCGAGCACGGCGACGATGAAGACGGCCGGCCAGCCGTCGACCAGGTAGCCGCCGATGAGGCCGAGCACGGTGAAGCCGATCGACCAGGTGAAGTACTTGAGGTTCTGCATGGGGAGGGCGCGGGAAAAAGGTGCGCAATGTTAGCGCTTTCCCTTCGCGTGTGCTCCCCGCGCGCTCCCCGGTTGGAGATCGGCTTTCCCTGCGACCGCCTATGCTTCCTCGCCCAGATAGGCCGCGCGCACCTTCGGGTCCTGCAGCAAGGCGCTGCCGGTGCCGGTGAGCGTGATCCGTCCCGACTCCATGACGTAGCCGCGCTGGGCGAACTCGAGCGCGAGGTTGGCGTTCTGCTCGACGAGCAGGATGGTCACGCCCTCTCGTGCGACCGACTGCACGACCTCGAAGATCTTCTCCACCACCAGCGGCGCCAGACCCATGGAGGGTTCGTCGAGCAGCAGCAGGCGGGGGCGCGACAACAGCGCGCGGCCGATCGCCACCATCTGCTGCTCGCCGCCCGAGAGCGTCCCGGCGACCTGCGGCAGGCGTTCCTTGACGCGCGGCAGCATAGTGTAGACGCGCTCCAGGTCGGCCTCGATGGCGGCGGTGTCGTTGCGGCTGTAGGCGCCCATGCGCAGGTTCTCTTCCACCGTCAGGCGGGTGAAGATGCCGCGCCCCTCGGGCACCAGCGCGATGCCGGCGCGCAGGCGGCGGTGGGCGGGCAGGGCGTTGATGCGCTCGCCGCGGTATTCGATGTCGCCGCCGGCGATCGGCAGCACGCCGGCGATGGCGTTGAGCGTGGTCGTCTTCCCGGCACCGTTGGCGCCGATCAGGCACACGGTCTCGCCGGCGAGCAGTTCGAGATCGATGCCCTTGACCGCCTGGATGCCGCCGTAGGCGATCTTCAGCCCCTGCAGGCGCAGCAGCGGTGTGCCTTGTTCAGTGTGCATGCTTGCCTCCGCCCAGGTAGGCGGCAATCACCGCGTCGTCCTTCTGCACCACCGCGGGCACGTCCTCGGCGATCTTCTTGCCGAAGTCGAGCACCGCGACGCGGTCGCACAGGCCCATCACCAGCTTCACGTCGTGCTCGATCAGCATCACGGTGATGCCGTCATTGCGGATCTGCTGGATGAGCTGCTTGAGCTGCCCGGTCTCGGTGGCGTTCATGCCGGCGGCGGGTTCGTCGAGCGCCAGCAGCTGCGGTTCGGTGGCGAGCGCGCGCGCGATCTCGAGCCGGCGCTGGTCGCCGTAGGACAGGTTCTTGGACACCACGTCGGCGAAGCGCTCGATGCCGACATAGCGCAGCAGCTCGTAGGCGCGCTCGGTAGTCAGGCGCTCCTCCTCGCGGGTGAAGCGGCTCTGCAGCAGCACGCCCCACACGCCGGCCCGGGTGCGGATGTGGTGGCCGGCCATGACGTTCTCGAGCGCGGTGAGGTCGCGGAACAGGCGGATGTTCTGGAAGGTGCGGGCGATGCCGCGGCCGACGACCTTGTGCGGCTTGCCGGTGGGCAGCAGGCTGCCGTTGAACACGAACTCGCCGCCGTCGGGCGTGTAGGCGCCGGTGAGCACGTTGAAGAAGGTGGTCTTGCCGGCGCCGTTGGGGCCGATCAGGCCATAGACCTCGCCCTTGCGGATGGTCAGCGAGACGTCGGAGAGCGCCTGCAGGCCGCCGAAGCGCTTGCCGATGCTGCGGGCCTCGAGCAGGGTGATCACTTCGCGGCCTCCCGCTTCAGCGTGTTGCTCAGGTGATGGTTTAGGTGGCGGTCATGGCAGTAGCGTGCCCGCGCCGGAATCATTCCGGCCGGGCGCAGCAGCATCATCAGGATCATCGCCAGCGACAGCAGCAGCATGCGCAGCACCTCGGGGTCGAGCAGCACGTGGCCGAACAGCGTCTGCTGCAGCGGCACCGCGACGTCGCGCAGCACCTCGGGCAGCAGGGCGAGCACGAAGGCGCCGACCACCGCGCCGGCGATGTTGCCCATGCCGCCGAACACCACCATGGTCAGCACCGCGATCGACTCCATCAGGCTGAAGCTCTCCGGGCTGACGAAGCCCTGGAAGGCGCCGAACAGCGCGCCGGCCACGCCGCCGAAGGTGGCGCCGAGGGCGAATGCGAGCAGCTTCATGTTGCGGGTGTTGATGCCGATCGCCTTGGCGGCGAGCTCGTCGTCGCGCATCGCCGCCCACGCCCGGCCGATGCGCGAGATCTGCAGGCGCTGGATGAACAGGATCGAGGCGGCCACCGCGGCCAGGAAGAAGTAGTAGTAGAGGAACAGCGAGTTGATCGTGAAGTCCTCGCCGATGCGGATGTTGCGCGACAGGTCCCAGCCGAACAGGCTGATCGGGTCGATCATGTTGATGCCCTGCGGCCCGTTGGTGATGTTGACCGGGTAGTTCAGGTTGAGCATGAAGATGCGCACGATCTCGCCGAAGCCGAGCGTCACGATGGCGAGGTAATCCCCGCGTAATCGCAGCACCGGAAAGCCCAGCATCACGCCCGCGAGCGCGGCGAAGGCGGCGCCCAGCGGCAGGATCACCCAGAACGGCAGATGCACGTCGAAGTGCGGCGAGGCCAGAAAGGCGAAAGTGTAGGCGCCCACCGCGTAGAAGGCGATGTAGCCGAGGTCGAGGAGGCCGGCGAAGCCGACCACCAGGTTGAGCCCCAGCGCCAGCATCATGTACAGCAGCGCGAAGTCGAGGATGCGCACCCAGCTGCGGCCGAACTGCCAGGCGATGAAGGGCGCGGCGATGGCGACGATGATGATCAGCCAGCGCGCGGCGGTGGGGTTGCGCTTGCCCAGCCAGGGCACGGCGGCGACGAGTTCGTTCATGGTGCGCGCTCGCTCAGGCCCGGTCCGACACGCGTTCGCCGAGCAGGCCAGTGGGACGGAAGATCAGCACCAGGCCGAGGATGATGAAGGCGAAGATGTCCTGGTAGGAGGAGTTGAGGAAGCCGAAGGTGAGGTGCTCGATGTAGCCCGCGCCGAAGGATTCGACCAGGCCGAGCACGACGCCGCCGAGCATGGCGCCGCCGAGGTTGCCGATGCCGCCCAGCACCGCGGCGGTGAAGGCCTTGAGCCCCGGCATGAAGCCCATGCCGTAGTGGGCGATGCCGTAGTTGCTGGCGAACATCACCCCGGCCACCGCGGCCAGCGCCGCACCGATCACGAAGGTGAGGGCGATCACCGCGTTGGTGTCCACCCCCATCAGGCTGGCGACGCGGTGGTTCTCGGCGGTAGCGCGCATCGCACGCCCGATCCGGGTGCGATTGACGAGCAGCAGCAGGCCGCTCATCAGCAGCGCCGACACCACCACGATGGTGATCTGCACCGGGGTCACGAACACGCCGGGAATCGGCTGCAGCGGGGTGGTCGGGATCAGCTGCGGGAAGGTGTGGTAGTTGCGGCCCCAGATGATCATCGCCAGGGTCTGCAGCAGGAAGGACACGCCGATCGCGGTGATCAGCGGCGCCAGGCGCGGTGCGTTGCGCAGCCGTCGATAGGCGAGCCGTTCCATCGTGAAGCCGAGCAGCATGCAGATCACCATCGCCACCGCGAGCGCGATCGCCAGCATCACCAGCGGCGACATGCCGGGCGCCATGCCCATCAGGAACATCATGGTCTGCAGCGCGACCAGCGCGCCCACCATCAGCACGTCGCCGTGGGCGAAGTTGATCAGGCCGAGGATGCCGTAGACCATCGTGTAGCCGAGCGCGATCAGGGCGTAGACGCTGCCGATCACCAGCCCGTTGATGAATTGCTGGATCAGGGTTTCCATGCTGCCTTCTTGTTTTCGGGGGCCGCGGGAGCGTGTGCCGGCGGCGGACGCGGGACCGATCCCTGGTCCGCCGATGTGGGCGAAGTGCTTGGGACCGCCTCCCGCGCCCCGTTCAGGGGGCGCGGGAGGCGGTCAGGACGCTCAGAGCGGGACCCAGGCGCCATCCTTGAAGTTGTAGATCGTCACCGCGCCTTCCTTGATGTCGCCGTTGGCGTCGAAGGAGACGTTGCCGATCACGCCCGGGAAGTCGCTCTTCTTGAGCTCGGCCAGGTACTTGGCCGGCTCGACCGAATCGGCCTTCTGCATCGCGGTGATGATCGCCATCGCGGCGTCGTAGGCGTAGGGCGAATACACCTGCACGTCGGCGTTGAAGCGCTTCTTGTAGCGCTCGCGGAAGTCGGCGCCGCCGGGCATCTTCTCGAGCGGCAGGCCGGGCATCGAGCAGTAGGCGTTCGACGACATGCCGTCGCCGGCGAGCTTGATCATCTCCGGGCTGCAGCCGCCGTCGCCGGTGAGGAACTTGGCGGTGATGCCGAGCTGCTTCATCTGGCGCAGCATCGGGCCGGCCTGGGCGTCCATGCCGCCGTAGAAGATCACCTCGGGGTTGGTGGCGCGGATCTTGGTCAGGATGGCGTTGAAGTCGGTGGCCTTGTCGGTGGTGAACTCGCGTGCCACGACCTCGCCACCGGACCCCTTGACCGCCTTCGCGGTCTCGTCGGCCAGGCCCTGGCCGTAGGCGGTGCGGTCGTCGATGATCGCGACGCGCTTGGCGCCGAGCGCCCCGGTGGCGTACTTGCCCAGGCCGGCGCCCTGCTGCACGTCATTGGCGATGGTGCGGAACACGCCGTTGAAGTTCTGCAGGGTCAGCTTGGGGTTGGTCGACGCCGGCGACACCTGCGGAATGCCTGCCTGGTCGTAGATGCGCGAGGCCGGGATCGAGGTGCCCGAGTTGAGGTGGCCGATCACCCCCTTGACGCCCGCATCGACCAGACGCTGCGCCACCGTGGTGCCGGTGCGCGGGTCGGCCTGGTCGTCCTCGCCGATCAGCTCGAACTTCACCTTCTTGCCGCCGATGGTGATGCCCTTGGCGTTGGCCTCCTCGATGGCGAGGCGGCTGCCGTTCTCGAGATCCTTGCCCAGGTGGGACTGGTTGCCGGTCAGCGGGGCGGCCCCGCCCAGCTTGACGACCATTTCCGCGTGGGCGGCGGTCATGCCGATGCTCATCAGTGCGACTGCGACGACGGTTCTCTTCATGCTCTGGATCTCCGGGGTGATCGGGAATGGTGTTTGGGTGAAGCAGAAACGCGCTCGTATTGTGCCCAAAATCAGATGGCGTGCATGTGTAATTTTTATGGGCATATAACGAATGCGTGCCCGATGATCAAGCAGTTCCCGTGCCAGGTCGTGCAAGCGTGCTCCGCGGTGCGATGCGTCCGGCGCGCGCGGAGGGGGCGTTCTTGGACGGCCGTGCCCGCTTCAGGGCGTGGGGCAGCCGGCGATCCAGCCCTCGAGCGGATCCATGTCGAGCGGCAGCCCGTAGTGCGGCGCGCCATGCGTGGCGCACGCCGCGGCCTGCAACAGGGCGAGGGTCGCGTCGAGCAGATCGCCGCTTCCATCCTCGACCAGTGCCAGGCATTGCGCCGGGCTTGCCTGCAGGCCCAGTCGCGCCGGGGTGATGCCGTCGAGCAGCGCCTGGACCAGGCGCTGGCGCGCGCTCCGTCGCGCCGCGGTCTGCTTGCGGCGATCGTCGCTCTTGTACGACACGCTGCTGATCGTGCGCGCGAGCAGGCCGGGATAGGCCTCGACGGCGATGCGCTGCGGATCGCCCTCATGCATCCCGGGCACATGCACGCCGGCGGCGAGCAGGCGTGGCGCGCCTTCCAGGAACATCAGCCCGACCGGCGGGTTGACCAGCTTCAGCGGACTGTGCGAGCGCGCCGGCAGGTCGGTGGCGCGGTGGGCGTAGCGGCGGCCGACCGGGCGAGATTCGCGATAGGCGTCGAGCGCGGCGCGGAAGGCGGGTTTGCCGAGCCGCGCGCAGTGACCGACAAGGCTGGCCCAGTCCCCTGGCCAGCCGAGGTCGACGACCGCCTCGCGGGGAAGGCCGAAGGGGAAGTCGAAGGCGCCGATCCACGGGCCGGGACGGGCGAGCAGGGCCTCGAACGCCGGCCAGTCCGGGCAGGTCTCGAAGCCGTCGAGCACGACGCGTGTCTCCTGCAGGTGGCCGCGGGCGACGGTGATCGGCTTGGCGCGACGGGGCGCGGAGGTGAAGTCCACGCCGAACAGCAGCGGCCTCATTCCGGGCTCCTCGATGCGGCGCAAGCGGTGCGGCCCTCAGCGCGCACCGGCGCCCCGCGCCGCGCTGCAGATGGTGTTGAAGTGGATCGTCACCGTGTCCTCGATCGGCTGCGCGTAGCCGCCGGCCATCGCCACCGCGACCGGCACGCCGGCGGCGCTGCACGCGCCGAGCACGCGTTCGTCGCGCAGGCGCAGGCCGTCGATGCTCAGCGCGAGGCGGCCGAGGCGGTCGCCGGCGTAGGGGTCCGCGCCGGCGAGGTAGATCACCAGCTCAGGCCGGGCGCGCGTGAAGACAATGTCGAGCGCCGCGTCGAGCGCGGCGAGGTAGGCCTCGTCGCCGGTGTCGTCCGGCAGCTCGACGTCGAGGTCGCTCACCTGCTTGCGGAAGGGGAAGTTCTTGGCGCCATGCAGGCTGCAGGTAAACACCTCGGGGGTGTCGGCGAGGATGGTGGCGGTGCCGTCGCCCTGGTGCACGTCGCAATCGACGATCGCGATGCGTCCTGCGCGGCCCTCGGCGCGCATCGCCAGCGCGGCGATGGCGGCGTCGTTGAACACGCAGAAGCCCGAGCCGAAATCGCGGTGCGCATGATGCGTGCCGCCGGCGAGATTGGCCGCGCAGGCGCTGCCGCCCTCGCGCTCGAGCGCGCTGCGGCAGGCGGCCAGCGTGGCCCCGGCCGAGCGCCGCGAGCGCTCGACCATCGCAGCGCTCCACGGGAAACCGATGCGCCGCACTTCCGCGGCATCGAGCGTGCCGCCGGCGACGCGGGCGAGGTAGCCGGCGTCGTGGGCGCGCAGGATCTCGGTGTCGCTGGCGGCGGCGGGGACGCGGAAGTCGTCATCGGCGAACAGGCCGCTCTCGAGCAGGCGCGCGCGCAGGCGAGAGTACTTCTCCATCGGAAAGCGATGGCCCTCGGGCAGGGGCAGGACGAAATGGTCGGCGTAGTACAGCTTCAAGGTGGGCGGCTTCCGGTTGAGCCCGCTCGGGGCGGCGGGGGCGTCGGCGGGCGCTTCGTTCCCGCGCGCCTTGGGACCCGGCGCGCGGCATTCAGTTTCGAAGCTCAGACCTCGAGTGCGCGCACCTTCACCTTCCTGCCCTTGAGCTTGCCCGCCGACAGGCGGCGCACCGCATCGCGCGCGATCGCACGCTCGACGGCGACATAGGTGAGCTGGTCGGTGACGGTGATCTTGCCGACCTGCTCGCGTGCGAAGCCGGCCTCGCCGGTGAGCGCGCCGAGCACGTCCGCGGGGCGGATCTTGTCCTTGCGCCCGCCCAGGATCAGCAGGGTGACCATCGGCGCGAGCAGCGGCTGCGGGGCGTCGTCCTGCATCTCGTCGAGCGCGTGCCACTCGGGTTCGAAGCCCATCATCTGCGCGATCCCTGCGACTCGGCGCCTGTCCGCGCTGCTGCACAGGTTCAGCGCCCAGCCGTCCTCGTCGCCGCGGCCGGTGCGGCCGATGCGGTGGATGTGGATTTCCGGATCGGGGGTGACGTCGACGTTGATCACCGCTTCGAGCCGGGCAATGTCCAGCCCGCGGGCGGCGACGTCGGTGGCGACCAGCACCGAGCAGCTGCGGTTGGCGAACTGGATCAGCACCTGGTCGCGCTCGCGCTGCTCCATCTCGCCGTTGAGGGCGAGGGCGGCGAAGCCCTGGGCGCGCAGCAGCTCGACGAGGTCGCGGCATTGCTGGCGGGTGTTGCAGAAGGCCAGCGTGCTGAGCGGGCGGTAGTGGCGCAGCAGCCGTCCGACCGCCTCCAGCCGCGCGGCGTGCTCGACCTCGTAGAAGCGTTGGCGGATCTTGCCGTGGGCGTGCTGCTCGAGCAGCTTCACTTCCCGCGGCTGGCGCAGGAAGCGCGCGGCCAGTCGCGCGATGCCCTCGGGGTAGGTGGCGGAGAACAGCAGGGTCTGGCGTGCCGACGGGCAACGGCTGGCGACGAAGGCGATGTCGTCGTGGAAACCCATGTCCAGCATGCGGTCGGCCTCGTCCAGCACCAGGGTGTCGAGGGCGTCGAGCGCCAGGCTGCCGCGCTCGAGGTGGTCCATGATGCGCCCGGGCGTGCCGACCACGACATGGGCGCCGTGCGCCAGGCTCTCGCGCTGCGGCCGCATCGGCGTGCCGCCGCACAGCGACAGCACCTTGATGTTGGCCTCGAAGCGCGCCAGGCGGCGGATCTCCTGCGTGACCTGGTCGGCGAGCTCGCGGGTCGGGCACAGCACCATGGCCTGCACGGCGAGCTTGCGCACATCGAGCCGGGCGAGCAGCGGCAGGGCGAAGGCCGCGGTCTTGCCGCTGCCGGTCTTCGCCTGCGCGATGAGATCGTGCCCGGCGAGCGCCAGCGGCAGGCTGGCGGCCTGGATCGGGGTCATCGTCCGGTAGTCGAGCTGGCGCAGGGTGTCCAGCATGGCCGCGGAGAGGGGAAGGCCGTCGAAGGGCAGGCCGGGATCAGGCGCAGGGGGCTGCGCCAAGGTGTCGATCGGAGTGTGCGCGGGGCGCGGGGAGGAGGTGTCGGTGAATTCGGTCATGCGCAATTATCAGGCCTGATCCGAGAGCCGCCGCACAAAACTTTCCGCGGGCGGGGCGAACCGGCCCTTCCGAGGGGCGGGAACTTAGCGCGGCATCGCGCTTCAGATCCGGGTGCTTGTGGGAGCGACGGAAGTCGCGATGACAGCGCACGTGGCCAGGAAGCCATCGTCCTGGCCCGTGTTGCAGCCGCCCGCAGCAATGGCGTGCCTGAGATGCCCGCCCGCAGCACCCCGATTCCCGGCGCCGAAGGATCCACCCCCGCCCGCCTGTAATACACTCGACCTCCCCGACACAGAACACGACAACACGGTGCAGCCATGAGCCTCATCGAAAGCGTCCGCCCCCTCAAGGACAAGCTGACCGCCATCCGCCGCGACATCCACGCCCACCCCGAGCTCGCCTTCGAGGAGCACCGCACCGCCGAACTGGTGGCGCGCCATCTGGAGGCGCTGGGCATCGAGACCCATCGCGGCATCGGCGGCACCGGCGTGGTCGGCGTGGTGCGCGGCCGCCGCGGCCTGCGCGCGATCGGGCTGCGCGCCGACATGGACGCGCTGCCGATCACCGAGCGCAACGAGTTCGCGCACAAGTCCACCATCCAGGGCTGCATGCACGCCTGCGGCCACGACGGTCATACGACGATGCTGCTCGGCGCGGCCGAGGCGCTCGCCGCGCGCCGTGACTTCGACGGCATCGTCTATCTGATCTTCCAGCCCGCCGAGGAAGGCGAGGGCGGCGCGCCGGCGATGATTGCCGACGGCCTCTTCGAGCGCTTCCCGATGGAGGCGGTGTTCGGCATGCACAACTGGCCGGGCATGGAGGCGGGCAGCTTCGCCATCCACGCCGGCCCGGTGATGGCCAGCGCGGACCGCTTCGACATCCGCTTCACCGGCGTCGGCGCGCACGCGGCGATGCCGCACCTGGGCGTGGATCCGGTGGTGGCGGGCGCGGCCTTCGTGCAGGCGGCGCAGACCCTGGTGAGCCGCGTGCTCGACCCGATCGACGCCGGGGTGGTGTCGGTGACCCAGTTCCACGCCGGCGAGGCCTACAACGTGATCCCCGACCGCGCCGAGCTGTGCGGCACGGTGCGCACCTTCTCCGCCGAGGTGCGGGACCGCCTCGAGCGCGGCCTGCGCCAGGTGGCCGAGGGCATCGCGCAGAGCCACGGCGTGCAGGTCGATTTCGAGTTCCGCCGCGGCTATCCCCCGACCATCAACACCGCCGCCGAGGCCGCGCTGTGCGCCGAGGCCGCACGTAGCGTGGTCGGTGGGGACCGGGTGTTCACCGACCGCCGGCCGAGCATGGGCGCGGAGGATTTCGCCTATTTCCTGCAGGAAAAGCCGGGCGCCTACGTGTGGATCGGCAACGGCCCGGGCGAGGGCGGCTGCATGCTGCACAACCCCAACTACGACTTCAACGACGAGGTGATGCCGGCCGGCGTCGCCTACTGGTGCGCGCTGGTGCAGCGCCTGCTGGGCAGCGTGAAGTGAGCGCTGGCCGATGATGCGAACGCTGCGCCTCGCCCTGCGCATGATGCTGCGCGACCTGCGCGCGGGCGAACTGCACCTGCTCGGGCTGGCGATCGTGATCGCGGTGGCGAGCCTGACCAGCGTCGGCTTCCTTGCCGATCGTGTCGGGCGCGCGCTCGACCGCGAGGCCAATCAGCTGCTCGGCGGCGACCTGCTGCTGCGCGCCGATCGCCCGTGGCCGGAGGCCTTCGTCGACGCGGCGCGCGAACGCGGCCTGCAGACGGCGAAGACGGTGCTGTTCACCAGCATGGCGAGCACCGCAGAAACCGCGGCCTTGGGCGGGGTCAAGGTGGTGGAAGACGGCTACCCGTTGCGCGGCGCGATCCGCATCGCACCCGGACCCAACCAGCCGGACGCGCCTGCCGGGCGGGCGCCGGCGGCGGGCGAACTGTGGCTGGACGAGCGCCTGTTCGCCGAGCTCGGCGTCAAGGTCGGCGACACCGTCGGGTTGGGCGAAGTCGAGTTCCGCGTCGGCGCGATGGTCAGCTTCGAGTCCGACCGCGGCGCCAACTTCTTCAGCCTGCTGCCGCGGGCGATCTTCAACCTCGCCGATCTCGAGCGCAGCGGCCTGATCGCCGAGGGCAGCCGCGCCACCTGGCGCCTGCATGTCGCCGGTACGCCGCAGGCGGTCGAGGGCTACGAGAAATGGGTGCGCGCCAATCTCGGCCGCGGCCAGCGCGTGGAAACGGTCGAGAACGCCCGCCCCGAAGTGCGCGCCGCGCTCGACCAGGCCCAGCGTTTCCTGCGCCTGGCGGCGCTGCTCGCGGTGATCCTGGCCGCGGTCGCGGTCGGCCTGTCGGCGCGCCGCTTCATGGCGCGTCACCTTGACGGCTGCGCGGTAATGCGGGTGCTGGGCGCGCGTCAGGCGCAGGTGCTCGGGATCGTGGTCGGCGAGTTCCTGATCTTCGGCCTTGCCGCGGCGGTCGCCGGCAGCGCGCTCGGCTGGAGCGTGCAGTGGGGCCTGGCGGGCGGGCTGCGCGAGATCCTCGCCACCGAGCTGCCCGCGCCCTCGCTGCTGCCGCTGGCGCATGGGCTGGTGGTCGGCATGGCGCTGCTCGCCGGCTTCGTGCTGCCGCAGCTGCTGCGCCTGGGCAAGGTCAGCACGCTGCGCGTGCTGCGGCGCGAGTTCGAGTTCGCCGAGCCGGTGTCGGGCGCGGCCTGGGCGCTGGGCCTCGCGGCGCTGCTCGGGTTGATCTTCTGGATCGCCGCCGATGCGCGCCTGGGGGCGATGGTGGCAGCGGGCTTCGCGGTCGCACTCGGCGTGTTCGCGCTCGCGGCCTGGGGCGTGCTGCGCCTGGCCGGTCGGCTTAAAGGACAGGGCAGCCTGCGCGGCGGTGGCTGGCGCTACGGCATCGCCGCGCTCGGCCGGCGCATGGGCAGCAGCGTGATCCAGGCCGCCGCGCTCGGCCTCGGCATGACCGCGCTGCTGCTGCTCACCCTGGTGCGCGCCGACCTGCTCGACAACTGGCGGCGGATGGCGCCACCGGACGCGCCCAACCGCTTCGTCATCAACATCCAGCCCGACCAGCGCGCGGGCATCGCCGCCGCGTTCGCCACCGAAGGCCTGCCGGTGCCGGCGATCCAGCCGATGATCCGCGGCCGCATGGTGGCGATCAACGGCGAGGCCGTCGTCCCCGCGCAGTTCGAGGACGAGCGCACGCGCCGGCTCGCCGAGCGCGAGTTCAACCTGTCCTACGGCGCGGCGCTGCCCGCCGGCAACGAGGTGCAGGCCGGACGCTGGCATGACGAGGCGACCGTGCCCCAGTTCTCGGTGGAAGCCGGGCTGGCGCAGACCTTCGGGCTCGCGGTCGGCGACCGTGTGAGCTTCGAGATCGCCGGCCGGCGCGTCGAGGCGCCGATCACCAGCGTGCGCAAGCTCGACTGGGACTCGATGCGGGTCAATTTCTTCTTCATCGCTTCCGAGGGCGTGCTGGAGAACTACCCGGCGAGCCTGATCACCAGCTTCCACCTGCCGCCCGAGCGCCACGACTTCACCACCAGGCTGGTCGCCGCCTTCCCCAACCTCACCGTGATCGACATCGCCGCGGTGATCGCCCAGGTGCAGGCGATGACCGACAAGTTGATCGTGATCGTGCAGTTCGTGTTCGGCTTCGCGGTGCTCGCCGGGCTGGTCGTGCTCTACGCCGCGCTGCAGTCGACGCACGACGAGCGCGACTACGAGCTCGCCATGCTGCGCACGCTGGGTGCGCGCAACCGCCAGGTGCGCCAGGCGCTGTTCGCCGAGTTCCTGGTGCTCGGCGGGGTGGCCGGCGTGCTGGCCGGCATCGGCGCGAGCGCGATCGGCTGGGTGCTCGCCGAACAGGTCTTCCGCATGGCCTACGTGCCGGCGCTGCTGCCGGTCGTGGTGGCGGTGGTGCTGGGCGCGGCCGGTGTCGTGGCGGGCGGCTGGCTGGGCACGCGCGCGCTGCTGAACCGGCCGCCGCTGGCGAGCCTGCGTGCGCTGGGCTGACGGGTGGGCATGCTGCAACTGAGCCCATCCGAGATGCTGCTCGCCGGCCTGCTGGCCGCGGTGCTGGTGCTGCTGGCGTGGCTGCTGGTGCGCAGCTACACCAGCGGGCGCGCGCTGACGACACGGCTGACGACCCAGCTCGGCGACGAACTTTCCGAACTGATGGAGCAGCAGCTCGCCGCCCAGCACCGCGAACTGCTGCGCGACCTGCACGACGGCCTTGGCCGCCAGACCGACCGCATCGGCGAGCATGCGCGTGCCGACCGCGAGCTGCTGCAGCGTGGCCTCACCGCCGCCTCGCTGCAGCTGTCGCGCGGCATGCAGGCGCTGACGCAGAGCGTCGACGGCCGCCTCGACACCTTGTCCGGCCAGGTCAACCAGCGCCTGGACGAGGGCTTCCGCAAGACCAACGAGACCTTCGCCAGCGTGATGGCGCGCCTGGCGACGATCGACGAGGCGCAGAAGAAGATCGACGGCCTCACCACCAACGTCGTCAGCCTGCAGGAGCTGCTCGGCGACAAGCGCGCGCGCGGCGCCTTCGGCGAGGTCCAGCTCGAGGCCCTGGTGCAGAACGCGCTGCCGCCCGACGCCTACGCCTTCCAGGCGGTGCTGCCGAACAACACCCGCGTCGACTGCCTGCTGACCCTGCCGGCCCCCACCGGCAAGGTCGCGGTCGATGCCAAGTTCCCGCTCGAGAACTACCACCGCATGTTCGACACCGAGGCGGCCGAACTCGACCGCCGCGCCGCGCAGCAGGCCTTCCGCGCCGACGTGAAGCGCCACGTCGACGCCATCGCGTCCAAGTACATCCTGCCCGGCACCACCTCGGACGGCGCGGTGATGTTCCTGCCCGCCGAAGCGGTGTTCGCCGAGCTGCACGCCTACCACCCCGAGGTCGTCGCCTACGCGCAGGGCAGGCGCGTGTGGATCGTGTCGCCCACGACGCTGATGGCGGTGCTCAACACCGCGCGCGCGGTGCTGAAGGACGTCGAGACGCGCAAGCAGATCCACGTCATCCAGGACGCGCTCGGCAAGCTGGCGAAGGATTTCCGCCGCTTCGATGAACGCATGGCGGCGCTGGCGCGCCACATCGAGCAGGCCAGCCGCGACGTGCAGGACGTGCACACCTCCAGCCGCAAGATCACCGCGCACTTCCGCAAGATCGAGTCGGTGCAGCTGGAGGAGGACGATGCCGACACGCCCGGTGGCGCACCGGCGATCGAGGGCGGCGAAGCGACTGCGAATTACGCGCTGCCGGCGACCGACCGCCAGACTTGACCGGGAACAGGGACGCGCGCGCCGGACCTCCGTATGGTCCTGAAACCTTGAAATTTTTCACGAGATACCCGAACCGATGTCCTCGATTCCCTTCCCGATCCTCTTCATCATGGCGGTGTTCTTCGTCTTCTGGCTGATCCTGCGCAAGTTCCACCGCCTGGAGCAGAAGAAGCGATCGCTGCCCGACCTCAACGGCTACCTCTACGCCAACAACCAGACCGAGGCGCGTTGCCACGCCTGCGACGCGACCGAACTCAAGGACGAGGGGCTGACCCACGGCAAGGACGAGCGCCGTATCATCTCCTGCGCCCGCTGCAACACCATGCTCTACCGCTTCAACCCGCCGGAACAATCCACCTGAGCTGTACCGACAAGCACGGAAGGAGACCCTCGATGAATCTCGGAACCCCGCTGTCGCCGGCCGCCCTGCGCGTGATGCTGCTGGGCGCCGGCGAGCTCGGCAAGGAAGTCATCATCGCGCTGCAGCGCCTGGGTGTGGAGGTGATTGCGGTCGATCGCTATCCGAACGCACCCGGCCACCAGGTGGCGCACCGCGCCCACGTGATCCCGATGACCGACGGCGCCGCGCTGCGCGCGCTGGTCGAGCGTGAGCGCCCGCACTTGATCGTGCCCGAGATCGAGGCCATCGCCACCGACATGCTGGCCGAGATCGAGGCCGCCGGGCTGGCCGAGGTCATCCCCACCGCGCGCGCCGCCCAGCTCACGATGAACCGGGAAGGCATCCGCCGCCTGGCCGCGGAGGCGCTCGGCCTGCCGACCTCGCCCTACCGCTTCGCCGATTCGCTCGAGGAGCTGCAGGCGGCGATCGATGGCGGCATCGGCTATCCGTGCATCGTCAAGCCGGTGATGTCGTCCTCCGGCAAGGGGCAGTCGATGCTGCGCGGGCCGGAGGACGTGAAGAAGGCCTGGGACTACGCGATGCAGGGCGGCCGGGTGGCGCAGAGCCGCATCATCGTCGAGGGTTTCGTCGACTTCGAGTACGAGATCACGCTGCTCACGGTGCGGGCGCGCGACGCCGGCGGCGAGGTCCGGACGTATTTCTGCGAGCCGATCGGCCACGTGCAGGTCGCCGGCGACTACGTCGAGTCCTGGCAGCCGCAGGCGATGCGCCCGGCGGCGCTGGCGCGGGCGAAGGAGATCGCCGCGGCGGTGACCGGCAACCTGGGCGGGCGCGGGGTGTTCGGCGTGGAGCTGTTCGTGAAGGGCGACGAGGTATGGTTCTCGGAGGTCAGCCCGCGTCCGCACGACACCGGGCTGGTCACGCTGTGCTCGCAACGCTTCTCCGAGTTCGAGCTGCATGCGCGCGCCATCCTCGGCCTGCCGGTGGATACCGCGCTGCGCGAGCCGGGGGCGTCGGCGGTGATCTATGGCGGCGTCGATGCGCAGACGATGCGCTTCGAGGGCGTGGCCGAGGCGCTCGCGGTGCCGCGCAGCGACCTGCGCCTGTTCGGCAAGCCCGAGTCCTTCGTCAAGCGCCGCATGGGCGTCGCGGTGGCCAATGGCGCGGATGTCGCCGAGGCGCGCGAGCGCGCGAAACTGGCGGCGAGCCGGGTCAAGCCGGTCGCGCGCTGAGCGCATCCGCGCGCCCGGGCCGAGGCTTCAATCGGTCCGGTCGAAGGCGTCGACCAGGATCGGCGTCAGCGCATGGGTCGGCCCGAGCGGGGTGGCCGGCGGCTGCAGTCCGGCGACGAATCCGGCGGCTTCTAAGCGTTCGAGCAGCGCGGGGTTGTCGGCGATGACGTGCACCGGCACGTCCCAGGGCTGGTCGGGGCCGCTCACCGTGCCGATCGGCTGGTGGTCGCCGATCACGATCGTCACCAGGTTTGCGGGCGCGTGGCGGGCGAGATAGTCCCCAAGCCAGTCGAACTGGTAGCGCATCGAGTCGATGTAGGCGGGCAGCGGGTTCGACCAGCTCGTCGGCTCCGCTTCGGCCGCCTCCACCTCCTCGGCGCTGAAGGCCTCGGGGCCGAGCAGGCTCGTCCAGTCGGCGCGGAAAGGCGGCAGCGCGCGAAAAGGCGCGTGCGTGGTGACGGTCGGAAACACGATCAGCCGCGGCGGACGTGTGGGGCCGCCAGCGATCGCAGTCCGCCGGCCGGATGCGGCCAACTCGTCGGCCTTGTCCGCGTCGGCTGTCTTGCCCGCAGCCGCACCAGTACCAGACTCGGAGTTCGCGTCGTACGTGGTCTGGAAGTCCCCGCCGAATTCCTGCGCATGGATCAGCGCCATCGAGGCCTGGTCCGGGATGCGCCAGAAGCCGAAGGGCCGACCGCGGTAGCCGATGCGTTCGGCGTCGGCGTAGCGCTCGAAGCCGTAGAAGACGCCCTCCGGCCAGGCTAGCTGGATCCCCGGCAACCAGCCGACGGTGCGATAGCCGTTGGCCGCGAAGTGGCGTACCAGGGTGGGGCGGTCGGTGGTGAGCAGCAGCTGGTAATCGCCCGGGTCGCGCATGTCGAGGCCGGAGAGCAGGCTGGCATGGGCGAGCCAGGAGGCGCCGCCGAAGGTGGGCGACACCAGCCGTGCGGAGACCACCTGGCGGCCGCTGGCGGTGATCGCAGCGGCGAGCCGCGCGCGGTGGCCGCCCAGTTCGCGGGCGATCTCGGGGCGGTCGAGGGTCACCGCACCGTAGGCTTCGGCGAACACGATCAGCACGTCCGCGCCGCGCAGCCCGGCGAGCGTGCCGGCGAAATTCGGACCGGGGCCGAGACGCGCGGCGCCGGCGGTGCGCGAAAGGGCTGTCGACAGCAGCCGGTGCTGTTCGAGCACCATGGCGGTGACGGGCGCTGCGAAGAGCTGCGTCTGCGGTCGGCCGCTGACGGCCTGCGCCAGCCACAACACCAGGGTGACGCCCGCGAAGGCCAGCATCAGCCAGCGCCCGGGTCGCCCTTCCGCGCCGCGGGCGAGGAGGGCGACGCAGCGGCGCACGATCAGGTACAGGGCGGCGAGCACCAGGACGGCGCCGGCCAGCGCCAGGAGCACCTGGACCGTCGCGCCGGCGCTGCCGCTCATGTTGAGGACCGCGCCCAGGTGGGGTGCATCCCAGTAGAGATTGATGCGGCGCCCGAGCACGGCGGGCACGGTAACGTCGAGGTAGTGCAGCACCACCCACAGCGTGCCGATGACCGCGAGCAAGGTCTCCAGCCGGCGCGGCACCCGCGTTCGCACCACGGCCCAGGCGGCGATCAGCGCCACCGCGGGCGCGAGCTCGAGCGCGAGCCGCCATTCCAGCGCAGGCCACAGCGTCGGCCAGGCGTTGCCGTGGGCCAGCAGGAGGTTCAGCACGCCCAACGCGAGCGCGACGCCGGCCAGCGGACCGAGGCGCGAGCGCGGCGCGGGGTTCATGCGGCTTCCCGTGCGCGCCACGGTTCGCCGCGGTGCCGGCAGGCTATGATCGCTGGCGTCGACAGCCTCGCATGGAAACCGCAAGCATGATTGCCGAAACTGCTCTGCCCTGGTGGCAGGACCTCACGCCGCGCCAGATCGCCAGGATTGCCGATGCGGACGGTGTCGCGATCCTGCCGCTGGCGGCCATCGAACAGCACGGCGAACATCTGCCGCTGTCCACCGACCTCGACATCGCGCTCGGCCTGCTCGAGGCCGCCCTGCCCAAGCTCCGCCCGGGGCTGCCGCTGTGCGTGCTGCCGCCGCTCGCAGTGGGGCTGAGCCTCGAGCACTGTGCCTTCGCGGGAACGCTGAGCCTGAGCCCAGAGACCGCGCTCGCGAGCCTGGTGGAACTGGGCGACAGCGTGGCGCGCGCGGGTTTCCGGCGCCTGGTGCTGTTCAACAGCCATGGCGGCAACAAGGCCGTCGTCGACCTCGCCGCCCTGAAGCTGCGCGTGGCGCACCGGATACTGGTGGTGCGCGCGAACTATTTCCGCTTCGCGCCCCCGCCCGACGCGCTGCCCGCGGCCGAACTGCGCCACGGCCTGCATGGCGGCGCGCTGGAGACGGCGATGATGCTGCACCTCGCGCCGCACAAGGTGCGCACCGAGGCGATCGCCGACTTCGCGTCGATCGGCCGCGACATGGCCGCGCAGGCGGGCGTGCTCGGGCCGGAGGGCGAGGCCGGTTTCGGCTGGATGGCGCAGGACCTGAACGCGGGCGGCGCGACCGGCGACGCCCGCCTCGGCGATGCCGTCCTCGGCGCGCGTCTGGTCGATCACTTTGCGGGCACCCTCGCGCGCGTCATCGAGGATGCGCGCGATTTCGAGCTTGCAAGCCTGGTCGCGGCCGCGGGGCGTGCAGCGCCGGGAGGCTGACGCGGCAGTGCGGCGGGCTCCGCTGCCTGCTTCGCCGGGCTCCCGCATCACCATGGTCGCCGCCGGATCGGCACGCTCAGAGGTGGCTGGCGGCGCCCGGCGCTGGCAGGCGCTCGGGTTCGGCCGAGGCCGGCTCGTCCTGCTCCGAGAGCAGCTCGTGCAGCCAGTGGCCATGGCGATTGGCCTTGGTGCGCAGGTAGCGCTGATTCTGGGTCGTGACCTCGCCGTAGATCGCCTGGCGGGCGACGACGTTGATGCCCGCGTGCTGCAGGGCCTCGACCTTGCTCGGGTTGTTGGTCAGCAGCAGAACCTTCTGCACGCCGAGCTGGTCGAGCATCTCGTGGGCGACGCGGAAGTCGCGTTCGTCCTTGGAAAAGCCGATCACCTGGTCGGCGTCGATGGTGTCCAGGCCCTCGTCCTGCAGCCCGTAGGCGCGCAGCTTGTTGGCCAGTCCGATGCCGCGGCCCTCCTGCGACAGGTAGAGCAGGATGCCGCCGCCCTGGGCGTCGATCGCGGCCACACCGCGGCGCAGCTGCTCGCCGCAATCGCAGCGCAGGCTGCCGAAGAGGTCGCCGGTGAGGCAGGACGAGTGCAGGCGCACCGGCACCGCCTCGGGCCAGCGGGTGGCGTCGCCGATGACGATCGCCACGTGTTCGTGCACGCCGTCGGCCTCGCGGAAGAGCACGAAGCGGCTGTTCTCGGCTTCGGCGAGCGGGACGCGGGCTTCGCTGATGCGGGTGAGGGCGCCCGGACCGGTCTCGCACAAGCGCAGCGCCTCGGCGGCGCCGACGGCGAGCAGGTTGCCGCTGGCCACCTCGGCGGCCACGACCTCGGCTTGCGCGGGGGCCACGGTGCAGGCGAGTGCGGCGGGGACGAGCTGGGCGCGGCCGAGCAGGCGCAGGGCGGTGCGTTCGGCCGCGGTGGCCGGGGTTTCGGTGCTGCCGGCGGGCAGGGTGGCACCGCGCATCCACGCGAGATCGCGCAGGGTTTGGGCCGAGGGCAGCGGCGACAGGGTGAGCGCGCGCGCCTCGGGGGCGCCGCGGTGGCCGAGGGCGGCCATGCGATGCTGGCTGAGCACCAGCCGCGCGGGCGAGCCGCTCAGGGATTGGAGCGCGGCGAGCGCGTCGTCATCGAGGCCCTCGACCGCCTGGATCACGATGTCGCCGGCGGGTTGGCGAAGCAGGACCGGAAGTCCGCGTCGCAGGTCGAAGAGGGCACGCTCGGCTTGGCGCATTTGTTTTTCTCCGTCGGGATGAGTACGGTCGCCCGCGCGCGATGTGCATTCGGTGCGAGCTGCGCGGGTGCAGACCGTATTTTAAGGAATGATGAATGTCGGGAAGACTTCTACCAGATTGGGGCTGGGCCTGCATCCTGCAAGCGCATGGGAGTGATTGGGCCGCGCGGCGCGCGACAAGTTTCATCGTCGACGGCGTCGAGATCGAAATTCAGGCCGGCGGCGCCTGGCGCTGCGCCGCGGGGGTGGCCGCGGACACGGCCGCGCTGCTCGACCTCTTCCTGCCGCTGGTGGCGCAGGCGGGCCCGCTGGTGATCGCCCAGCTCGGGCAGAGCCTTGACGGGCGCATCGCCACCGAGAGCGGCGCGTCGCACTACATCAACGACGTCGAGGCGCGCACGCACCTGCATCGCCTGCGCGCGCTGGTCGATGCGGTGGTGGTGGGCGTGGGCACGGTGAATGCGGACGACCCGCAGCTGACCGTGCGCCATGTGCCCGGCGCCAATCCGCTGCGCGTGGTGCTCGATCCACGGCGGCGGGCGATGGCGCGGGCGCGCGTCTTTTGCGACGGCGCCGCGCCCACGCTGCATCTGGTCGCGGACGATGGGGACGCACCGGCCGCGACGGGCGCTGCGATGCCTTCGTCCGGCGCCGCTTGGGCGCGCCGGCATGACTTGCCGGTGCCCGCGTGCCCGGCGCCTGCCGTGGTCCGTCCCGCGCCGTTGTCTCCCGAGGAAGTCCGGCATTGCGTCCTGCCCTGCGCAGACGGGGGCTTCGAACCTGCGGCGGTGCTGCGCTGGCTGCATGCGGCCGGATACCGGCGGGTGCTGGTGGAAGGCGGCGGCGTGACCGTGTCGCGTTTCCTGCAGGCGGGTGTGCTCGACCGTCTGCATGTGATGGTGGCGCCGCTGCTGTTCGGTTCGGGTCGGCCCGGCCTGGTATTGCCGCCGATCGATACGCTGGGCGAGGCGATCCGTCCGGCCGCGCGGACTTTTGCCTGTGGCGGGGACATGCTGTTCGATCTCGACCTGCGCCGAAGCGCCGGGCAGGGCGCGGACGGCACGGGCGCGCACTAGGGCCGCGGCGCGGCGCGTTCAGTGGGTGGGGCGCGCCGGACCGGGTGGCGGAGCAGCAGCGCGCCCGGCAGGCTCGACAGCAGCACGACCACGCCGTAGGCGATGGAGATCGCCACGCCCTGCGCGGGGTCGAGGCCGGCGGCCGTCCACACCAGGGCGGCTGCGCCCTCGCGGATGCCCCAGCCCGCCACCGACAGCGGGATCGCCATCGCCAGCAGCACCCAGGGCACCAGCGGCGCCGCGGTCGCCGCCGGGGTGTCGATGCCGATCATGCGCATGCAGCACAGATAGACGCCGACATAGCTGGCCACGATCAGCAAGGAGGCGAGCAGCTGGCGCAGGAGCACCTCGCGCGCGAGCAAGGCCTGGTGAACCGCCTGTCCCAGACGGACGAGCTGGCGCCGGCCCCGCCACAGCGCCACGCCGACGAGCACGGGCAGCAGCGCAAGCGCGAGCGGCAAGGACGAGCCCGATCCGCCGGCGGACGAGGCGAACAGCCTTGCGCCCGCCGCCTGCAGTGCGGGCGCAAAGGGCAGCGTCGCCAGCACCACGGCCAGCAAGGCCAGCTGACCCGAGGCGCGCTCGATAATGACCGCATGCCAGGCCGCGATCCCGACCGGTGTCCCGCCTTCCGCCTCGGTCCGGGGGCGACGGGCGTGGCGCCAGGCGCGCGCGGCGTCGCCCATGACGCCGCCGGGCAGGATCTGGTTGAGGAAGGTGGCGACGTAGTATTCGCGCAGCGCCTCGCCGAAGGGGAGCGGCGACCCGAGGCGCGCGGCTGTGAGCCGCCATCGCCAGGCGGACAGGGCGAGCTGGGGAAAGCTCAGGGCCAGCGCCGCCGCCAGCCATGCTGGCTCCGGCGCGGAGAAGGCCGCAGCGAGCGTTCGCGGCTCGAGCCAGAGCAGTATCGCGGCCAGCAGGCCCAGGCTCGCGGCCGGACGCAAGGCCCGCTTCAGTCGGCGCGCGGCCATGGGCGGATGGGTGCCGGTGCGCGGGGCGGCAGCGGGCGAACGCGACGAAGGCTGCGCAGGCGTGGGCAAAGAGGTGGGCAACGTGGTGGGTGAGGGGGTGGGCGAAGACATCCGAGCTTGTGCGCGCCGGTTCAGCGCGCGGGGTGGGGCGGGGTGGCGAACAGGTCGATGTGGCCGACCTCGAGCGTGCTGCCGCCGGCTCCGCCATGAGGACCGCCGCCGGCCTCGCAGTCCGCAATGCGCCGGGCGTGCCACGCCGTGATGCGCGCACGCGCGTCCGGGCGCTGGGCACAGGCGGCGTCGCGCCAGCCGTCGATCAGCGCGCGGGCGAGTGCGGCATGTGCGGGTTCGGCCAGACGAAGCCGCCACGGACTCGCCGCGAGCCGGACCTCGAAGCCGCGCCGCTCCAGGCATGCGGCGAGCGCGGGCGCGGCGTCCGGGCCGAGCGCGGCGCCCAGGCCCTTGTCGCGGCGCTGGTGGGCGTTGAAGGTCGAGCGCACGAAGTCGTCGTCGGCATTGACGAGCGAGGCCTCTGCGGCGCTCGTCGCGGTGCCGGACAGGAAGCGCCAGGTCCCGTCCACGCTCAAGGTCACCAGCACCGCGCTGCCGGTCTCGGCGCAGGCGGCGGCGAGACGCTCGAGCCAGGCGGCCTCCACCAGGTCGAGCAGGGCCGACGCACAGACGAGGTCCGCGCCGGCCAGCGTCGGTGCATCGAGCCGGGCAAGATCCTGGTGGCGCGTCATCACATCGACCGCTGTGCCATCGGCAGCGCGCAACACGGCGCACCCGGCGCGCGCCCGGGCGAGGAGGCCGGCATCGTGATCGATCAGGGTCCAGGCCTGGGGGCCGGGCAGGCGCGGGGCTAGGTGGCAGGGGTTGGCGCCGGCGCCGCTACCCAGGTCGATGAGGCGGAGCGCCTGGCCCGCGGGCGCGGCCGCCAGGCGCTGGCACAGCCAGTCGGCGGCGCGCGCCTCCAGTTCCTGCGCGCGCGCAGCACTGTCCGCCGCCTTGCGCAGGGCGAGCCAGCTCGCGTCGAAGCAGGCATCGGAGTGAGGCTGGGCGTGATCGTTGAGGCTCATCGGATGACTCGTGCGGGCTTGCGGGGCGTTCAGGGCCGGCTCGGGGTGGAGCACGGCGAGCGCTCCAGCGCGGTCAGCACGGCGGCGAACTCGGCGCCGGCGCGCGGCCAGTCGCGCAGCGCCGCGCGTGCCCTGCGGGCGCCGTCGCGCAGGGCGTGGCGGCGCCCGCGGTCCCTGATCAGGGCGGCCAGCGCGTCGGCGAGCGCATCGACGTCGCCGGGCGGGACGGCGAGCCCGGCGCCCGTGGGCAGGGTCTCGGCCAGGGCGCCGCCGGTGGTGGTGAGGACCGGCAGCCCGGCCGAGATCGCCTCGGTCACCACCATGCCGTAGCCCTCGTAGTGCGAGGGCAGCACGAACAGATCGGCGCCGGTGTAGGCCGCCCGCAGGCGCGCGTCGTCGCATTCGCCGTGGAGCCGGATGCGTTCGTCGAGACCGGTTTCGGTGACGAGCGCCGCGAGCGCACGGGCAAAATCCGGATCACGCGTGCGGCTGCCGATGATGTCGCACTGCCAGGACAGCCCGCACACGCGGTGCAAGGCGCGCACCAGCAGGTCCTGGCCCTTGCGCGGGCTGAGGGTGCCGATGCACAGCAGCCGGGGCGGCTCGCCCTCGGCCATGGCCAGCGGCAGCGGCGTCACCCCGGGTTCGACCGTGCGCACACGGGCGGGCTGGAGGCCGAAGTCGGCGATCCGTCGTGCGGTGAAGCGGCTGGTGGTGATCACCTGGCGGACGGCCGCAAGCGCGGCGCGCTCGCTGGCGAGCAGGCAGTGGCGGCGCGCCACGCTCAGCCCGCGTTCGTCGCCGAGCGGGTGGTGCACCAGGGCGACGAGCGCGAGACGGTGGCCGTGGCGGATCGCGACCTCGGGGAGGCCGCCGAGGGCCAGCCCATCGACGATCACCTGGCGTCCGTCGGGCAGTGCGGCGAGGGTGCGCTCGAGGGCGGCGCGCGCGCCCGCATCGTCCTCGGGAAAGCGTCCGGGGAGGCCATGCACATCGACCGTCCACCCCAGCCGGCGCAGCTCGGCGACGATGTGGGCGTCGTACAGATAGCCGCCGGTGCGCTGGCCGGGGTCGCCCGGCACGATGAAGTCGAGGCGCGGCGTCATGCGCTCGACGCCGCTGGGCTTGCGAAGGCGCCGCCCGCGCGACGGGCGGTGTCCTCCCCGGCGGCCCGGGCCGCTGCGCGCAGCGCGTGGTCCGGGGCTGCCGTCGCCTGCATCACAGCGCGCCCTCGTAGCTCGCCCAGGCGATGTGCGATTCGTGCAGGGTGACCTTCAGGCGCTCCAGGCCCTGTGCGCCGCCGCCCAGCCGGCCGTCGCGGATCGCCGCCGCCAGGCGCTCGAAGATTTCCCGCGCCATGAACTCGGTGGTCGTGTTGCGGCCGCGGAAGGCCGGCTCTTCATCGAGGTTGCGGAAGTTGAGTCCGGCGAGCACCGCCTCGAGGGTGTCGCCGGCGAGGCCGATGTCGACCACCAGGCCGTCGGCGTCGAGCTCGCCGCGCTGGAAGCAGGCGTCGACGATGTAGGTGGCGCCGTGCACGCGTTGCGCGGGGCCGAAGATGGCGCCCTGGAAACTGTGGGCGATCATGATGTGGTCGCGGACGGTCAGGCTGTACATGAATCGTCTCCGGAGTTCGTGGTGGGGTCGTCCCGGGTGCCGGCGTCCGGGTAGCGGATGCGTTCGCACAGTGCGCCCGCCGGCTCGAAGGCGAGGCGCTGCATCAGCGCCGGCAGGTCCTGGAAAGCGGTTTCGCCGCTGATCAGCGCATCGAGCCGGGGATCGACGAGCAGGGACAGCGCAAGTTCCATGCGTCGGCGATACGTCCACCGCGGGCTCTTCTGCGGCGGGACGTGACCGACCTGGCTCGACTTGATGCCGAGCCGGCGGGCGTGGAAGGCGCCGCCGAGCGGCACGCTCACCGCCGTGCGCCCGTACCAGCTCATCTCGATGACGGTCGCCTCCTGTCCGGCGAGTTCGAGCGCAGTGGCCAACCCGGCCGGGTGGCCGCTGGCGTGGAAGACGAGATCGCATTCCGCGCCGGCGGCCGCGGGCAGGCGGAAGCCGAGGCCGAGGGCGTCGGCGAGCCGGGCGCGGCCGGGATCGATGTCGATCAGCTCGACTTCGGCGCCGGGAATGCGCGCGCACAGCCACGCGACCAGGCTGCCCACCACGCCGGCGCCGACGACGGCGATGCGGTCGCCCATTCCCGGTGCACCGTCCCAGCACGCGTTGAGCGCGGTTTCCATGTTTGCGGCGAGCACCGCGCGCGCCGGCGGCAGTCCGGGCGGCAGCGGGATGACGGCGCGCGCGGGCACGACATAGCGCGTCTGGTGCGGGTGCAGGCAGAACACCACGCGGCCGCGCAGCGCGGCGGCTTGGGCCCCGGTGCCGTCCTCGACGACGCCAACGCTGATGTAGCCGTACTTCACCGGCCCGGGGAAATCGCCCTCCTGGAAGGGCGCACGCATGCGCTGGTACTCGCTCTCGGGCACCTCGCCGCGGAAGACCAGGCTCTCGGTGCCGCGGCTGACCGCGCCGTATAGACTGCGCACGAGGACTTCGCCCGCAGCGGGCGGGTGCAAGGTCGCGGGGCGCAGTTCGCCATGGCCGGGGCATACGGTCCAGAAGGCGAGATTGGTGTCGGCCATCCTGTGGTCCTCGGATCGAACCCGGCGCGTATGGGGTGCCCGCGCGCCCGGCGGAGTGTCGGCGCCGCCGCGTGGTGGATCGCGCAGCGCTTGTGCGAACCCTTTGCCGCGGCGGATGATCGAAGCGGACATGGTAGCAGGGGCCCGGGATCCGGGGCTGCGGACCGGGCGGCAACGCGGCGAGGGCTGAGGATTGATCGAGGAAGGCGGATTGGCTTCGGGGCGCAGGTCCTTGCCGGTCGCGGTGCTGGAGCTGCTGGCCGCACTCGGAATGCTGCTCGGCCTGTGTGCGCTCGGTGCGACGTTCGTCGCGCTGCCCGGCCGGGCAATGTGGGCGGCCGCTGGCGTGCTGGTGGCGGCGTGCGCGCTGGTGCTGAGCCGATGGCCCGATCCGCGTACCACGCTGGGACCGGCGAACCGGGTCACGCTGGGGCGGGCGGTGCTGGTGGCGCTGGTGGCCGGAACGCTCGCGGCACCGGTGTGGGCGCAGCACCATGCGGCCTGGGTCGCAGTGGTGGCGGGTATCGCGCTCGCCCTCGATGGTGTGGACGGTTGGGTGGCGCGCCGCTGGCGCTGTGCCAGTGCCTTCGGTGCGCGCTTCGACATGGAGCTCGACGCCTTCCTGATCCTGGTGCTGTGCGCGCATCTGCTGTTGATGGGCAAGGCGGGGAGCTGGGTGCTGGTGATCGGGGCGATGCGTTATGGATTCGTCGCCGCGATGCGGGTGTGGCCCTGGCTCGATGGTCCGCTGCCCGAAAGCGGCCGGCGCAAGCTGGTGTGCGTTTGGCAGGTCGCCAGCCTGCTGCTGTGCCTGTTGCCGGTCGTCGATGCGACGTCGGCGGCGGTGCTGCTGGCGGCCGCACTCGGCCTGCTGGCGTGGTCGTTCGCAGTCGATGTGCGCTGGCGCTACGTGAACGGCCGCCCCGAGGGAAAGCGCGGCGGATGAGGTGGTGCGGTGAGTCACGCCCGACCAATCGACGAAGTGCCAAGGAGGAGGACACGATGAACACAAGAACCACCGCTTTTCCCGCCCTGCGCCGGCTGCTGGCCGCGGGTCTGGCCCTGGCCGCGGTCGGTGCGGGCCCGGCCTGGGCCGAGCCACGCACCTACACGATCGATCCGGATCATTTCTCGATCGGTTTCCAGGTCGAGCACCTGGGCTATGCGGACGTGATCGGCATGTTCCTGAAGGGCAGCGGCAGCTTCGTCTATGACGAGGCGACACGCACGCTGTCATCCGGGCGCGTGGTGGTGGCCGCGGACAGCGTGTTCAGCAACCACAAGGCGCGCGACCGGCACGTGCGGGACAGCGATTTCCTCGATGCCGACCGTCATCCCGAGATCGTGTTCGAGGCCACCGCCTTCGAGCTGCTGATGGAGAACGATGGGCGGCTGGACGGACGCCTGAGCGGCAAGCTCACACTGCTCGGCCAGACTCATCCGGTGACGCTGGAGGTGTCGCTGAACAAGGCGGCGACCTACCCATTCGGCCATCGCAAGCACACGCTGGGGGTCTCGGCTCGCACCAGCCTGCTGCGCAGCCAGTGGGGCATGAGCTACGGGGTCGACCGCGGCATGGTCGGCGACGAGGTGCTGCTCAGCTTCGAACTCGAGGCGATGCGCGACTGAAGCCGCGACGAGCGCCGCGTCCGTCCTGGCGACGGCTCGGCGCGGGTGCCGTTCAGCCGCCGATGTAGGACATCTCGATCTTGCGCAGCGCGGCGGTGTCGGCGGTGCGGATCTCGGAGTAGCGGTCCTCGCGCGCCTGCCAGACCTGGGCGATGGCCGCGTCGAGGGCCTCGTCCTCGGCACCGGTGCGCAGCAGGCTGCGCAGGTCGTGACCGTGCTGGGCGAACAGGCAGGTGTAGATCTGGCCTTCGGTGGACAGGCGGATGCGGGTGCAGGTGGAGCAGAAGGCCTGGGTGACCGAGGAGATCACGCCGATCTCGCCGGCGCCGTCCTTGTAGCGCCAGCGCTCGGCGACCTCGCCCTCGTAGTTGGGATCGATGGGTTCGAGCGGGAACAGGCGGTCGATACGGGCGATGACCTCGCGCGAGGGCAGCACCTCGTCCATCTTCCAGCCGTTGGAAGCGCCGACGTCCATGAATTCGATGAAGCGCAGGATGTGGCCGCTGTGGCGGAAGTGCCCGGCCATGGCCTCGATGTCGGAATCGTTGGTGCCGCGCTTGACCACCATGTTGACCTTGATCGGACCCAGGCCCACCGCCCGGGCCGCCTCGATGCCTTCCAGCACGCGGGCGACCGGGTAGTCGGCGTCGTTCATGCGCCGGAACAGGGTGTCGTCGAGCGCGTCCAGACTGACGGTGACGCGGTGCAGCCCGGCGTCCTTGAGCCGGCGCGCCAGCTTGGGCAGCAGCACGCCGTTGGTGGTGAGCGTGATCTCGACGCCGTCGAGCGCGGCCAGCATGCCGATCAGGCGATCGACATCCTTGCGCAGCAGCGGCTCGCCGCCGGTGATGCGGATCTTGCGCACGCCGCGGGCGACGAACAGGCGGGCCACGCGCACGATCTCCTCGAAGCTGAGCAGTTCGCGCCGGGGCAGGAAGGCGTAGTCGTCGCCGAAGACCTCGCGCGGCATGCAATACACGCAGCGGAAGTTGCAGCGGTCGGTGACCGAGATGCGCAGATCGCGCACGCTGCGGCCGCGGCGATCGAACAGCAGTTCGCCGGCGGGCGGGCGCAGCGTCATGTCGGGCGTGGCGATGGCGGACGCAGCCTGCTGGATCGGGATGACTTTCATGTTCGGCGGCGGGTTGGGGTTGGGGGATTATCGATTCGTGGACCGCGCGGCGCAAGGCGAGGTTCGCGCGGGCGGGTTTCTGATCGTGCCCCGGGGCGGGGTGTATCATTGCGCTCCCTGCCGATCCGGCACCAGAAGAAAGATCAACTCCATGGCCGATCTCGTGCCGCTGCCGGCGACGGCATTGCGCAAGCGCTGCGACCCCGCCTGTTTCAGCTTCGAAACCACCGAATCCCTTGTCGATCATGCCGGCGACCTCGGCCAGGAGCGCGCCGTCGAGGCGATCCGCTTCGGTCTCGCGATGGGCCATACCGGCTACCACGTGTTCGTGCTCGGCGATGCCGGCAGCGGCAAGCATGCGACCACCTTCCGTCTGCTGCGCGAGCGTGCGGCGCGCGAGGCGGTGCCGCCCGACCTGTGTTACCTGCACAACTTCGACGAGGCGCTGAAGCCGAAGTTGCTGACTCTGCCCGCCGGGCGCGGCGGTGCGCTGCGGACCTGCATGCAGACCTTCATCCGCGACCTCGGCCCGGCGCTCGGCGCCGCGCTCGACAGCGATGCCCACGTCGAGCGCGTCGAATCCCTGCAGAGTGCGCACAAGGCGCGCGAGGAGGCCGCGCTGCGCGAGCTCGGCCAGGCCTGCAACGCGGAAGGCATCGCGCTGCTGCAGACCCCCGAGGGCTTCGTGTTCGCGCCCACCAAGGATGGCGAGGCGATGTCGCCGGAAGCCTTCGAGGCCCTGCCCGAGGACGCGCGCAAGGCGATCGAGGTGCGCATCGGCGAATGGAGCGACCGCCTCGAGGATCTGCTCAACGACTTCCCCGGCTGGCGAAAGTCGGTGCGCGAGTCGATCGACCGCGCCGAGCGCGAGGTGCTCGGCCCTGCGGTGGCCCACCTGCTGCGCGAGGTGCGCGAGGCGCACGAGGACCTGCCCGAGGTGCTCGCCTTCCTCGATGCGGTCGAGCGCGACGTCATCGACAGCGCGGTGCGCGGCACCATGCTGGAAGAGGAGGACGACGAGGCGCCCGAGCCCGAGGAGAACACCCGCTACCACCGCTACCAGGTCAAGCTGCTGGTGGACCATGCCGCCTCGCAGGGCGCGCCGGTGGTGTTCGAGAACAACCCCGGCTACGGCAACCTCATCGGCCGCATCGAGCACATCGTGCAGCAGGGCAACCAGGTCAGCCACTTCAACCTCATCCGTGCCGGCGCGCTGCATCGCGCCAACGGCGGCTACCTGGTGCTCGACGCCGAGCGCCTGCTGTCGCAGCCCTTCGCCTGGGAAGGCCTCAAGCGCTCCCTGCGCGCGGGCGAGATCCGCATCGAGCCGCCGGCCGAGGCGCAGGGCTGGAGCGGGGCGCTGACGCTGGAGCCGGAGGCGGTGCCGAGCGAGCTGAAGGTGGTGCTGATCGGCGACCGCGAGGTCTACTACCTGCTGATGGAGCACGACCCGGAGTTCGCCGATCTGTTCAAGGTCGCCGCCGACTTCAACGACGACCTGCCGCGCACCCCCGAGAACGAATGCGAGTACGCCCGCCTGATGGCGCTGCTCGCGCGCGGCGCGAAGCTGCTGCCGGTGGCGCGCTGCGGCGTCGCCCGCCTGGTCGAGGAGGCCTCGCGCCTGGCCGAGGACGCCGGCCGCCTGTCGCTCAACACCCGCGCGCTCTCCGACCTGATGCGGGAGGCCGATTTCCACGCCCGTCAGAAGGGCCTGGCCGCCACCGGCCGCGCCGAGGTCGAGGACGCGCTGGCGGCGCGCGCGCGGCGCGCCAACCGCTATCCCACGCGGGTGCTGGAGTCCATCCTCGAAGGCACGACGCTGATTTCCACCGACGGCGAGCGCGCCGGCCAGATCAACGGCCTGGTAGTGATCGAGCTCGCCGGCGAGCACTTCGGCCATCCGGTGCGCATCACCGCCACCGTGCGCATGGGCGAGGGCGACGTGGTCGACATCGAGCGCGAGACCGAGCTCGGCGGCGCGATCCACTCCAAGGGCGTGCTGATCCTGTCCGCCTTCCTAGCCGCGCGCTACGCCCGCCACCAGCCGCTGTCGCTGTCGGCGAGCCTGGTGTTCGAGCAGTCCTACGCGCCGGTCGAGGGCGACTCGGCCTCGCTCGCCGAGCTGTGCGCGCTGCTGTCGGCGCTGACGCAGATTCCGATCCGCCAGCGCTTCGCGATCACCGGCTCGGTGAACCAGTTCGGCGAGGTGCAGGTGATCGGCGGCGTGAACGAGAAGATCGAGGGTTTCTTCGACCTGTGCAAGGCGCGCGGGCTCGACGGATCGCATGGCGTGGTGATCCCCGCCGCCAGCGTGCGCCACCTGATGCTGCGCGAGGACGTGGTCCAGGCGGCGGCCGACGGCCGTTTCCACATCCATGCGGTGCAGACCGTGGACGAGGCGATGACGGTGCTGACCGGCGTCGAGGCTGGCGAGCCGGACGCCAAGGGCGTGATCCCGAAGGGCACGCTCAACCACAAGGTCGCCACCGTACTGGCGGAGATGACGGCGGCGCGCAACGCCCACGCCGACGGCGACGGCTCGGCCGGCTCGCGCCAGCATCGGCGGCGGCACGGGGTGTAGCCGGCGCCCGCCCCGCAGGGCGGGCGCCGCCGGTGAAGGCCTCAGCGCAGGCCGACGATCATGCTCAGCAGCAGGGCGAGCACCACCATCAGCGCCAGCCAGGCGACGACGCCGGTGGTGAGCACGAAGCTGCCCAGCAGCCGCGAGCGCGAATGGTCTTCGAGCTTGAACAGCGGTTCGATGCCGTGATAGATGAGCGCTGCCGAAGCCACCCAGGCCACGGCCATCGCCGCGACGGCGAACCAGGCCGACGGCACGAACAGTGCCAGCGCGCACAGCCACAAGGGTGCCGGTGCCACCGCGGCGAGCATGAAGGCGTCGTGATAGTCGGGGCGTGCGTTCGCGACATCGCCGAGCTGCTGGATGACCGAGGCCATCAGCGGCACCATCACCAGCTGCGCGGCGTAGAAGCAGACGAACAGCAGGGTGGCCTCGAAGCCGGTGATCTGTGGCACCGCAGCGGGGAAGATGGCGCCGGGCGTCACGTACATCGAGTACAGGAACATGGCCGGCGGAATCAGCGACATCGGCATCACGAACATCGTGAACATCCTCGTCACCGACGGGTGGATGCTGATCAGGTCGGACCAGCCTTCGCTGTAGGAGTACAGCATCTTGGGAAGCTTATGCACATGCATGATCGTCTCCTTGTGTCCCGGTTCTCCTCTTCATCACGGTTACGCCCGGTCACGGGCACACCGTGGAAAAGTAGACCAGCACGCGCCGATTTCGTGCCGGTGGTGACGACGATCGATGTTCCTCTGCGGGCAGGTGGCTTCCGTCGGTGCCGACCCGGGTCACCTGCACGCCGATCGGACTCGGCGCCTGCGGTACCCCGCGTTCGGGCAGCGCCGACCCAGCGCACAGCCCCTATCGCGAGACCTTCGTCCGCGTCAGTCGCGCCAGCTGGCGGTCGTGTGTGCCGGCGAGCAGCAACTGCACCAGCATCGCCCCCAGCAGCGCCATCAGCATGTCGGCCTGGGCGTCCCACGGGTCGCCCTGGGTGCCGAGGAACTCCACCGCACCGCCGCCCCAGAATACGGCCGACGCCCACTCGATCAGTTCGTACAGCGCGCTGATGCCGAGGCAGCTCAGCGAGAGCAGCGCGAACAGCCACTTGCCGGGGCGCAGCGGCGAGGTGCGCAGCAGCAGCTCGCGGCCGAGGATGGCCGGGGTCACGCCCTGGAAGAAATGGCCGAAGCGATCGTAGGGGTTGCGCGCGAGATCGAACCAGTCCTGCACCACGAAGCCGATCGGCACGCGCGCATAGGTGTAGGTGCCGCCCAGGATCAGGATCAGCGCGAAGAAGGCGATCAGGCCGTAGGTGAGCGGGGTGAGCGGGAAACGCCGCGCGGTGAGGACGAGGATCGGCAGTGCGATCAGCACCGGCATCACCTCCGCCCACCACACGCCGCGGTCGTGGGGGGCCACGCCCGAGGCGAGGAGGGCGGCGAGGACGAGGATCAGCAGGACGACGCGCAGGCTCATGTCAGCGGATCACTCCGGCTTCCTTCATCGCCTCGACGGTGACCCTGGTCAGTGCCGATACCTGCGCGCCGGCGTCGCCATCGACTTCGGTGCGCGCGCTGCCCGCCCATACCACCGTGCCGCGCCCGAGATCGGTCAGCGTGGTGCTGGAGGACATCTCCTGGCGCTGGCTCACGCCACCGCCGCCGATCGGCAGCGAGACGCCGATGCCGCCGAAGCTGAAACCGCCGCTGCCGCCACCGATGCCGAATCCGACCTGCGGGCCGGGCTGGAACACCGCATGGCTGCCCTGTGCGAGCTTCATGCGTACCACCGCGCTCGCCCCGGTCGCACGCGCGGCATCGTCGATCCGCGCCGGGTCGTTGCCGGCGTCCGCGGGGAGGGTGGCGGCGCCATAGCTGCGCACCACCGCGATGCCCTCGGCGCGCATGCGTTCGGTCCACGCGTCTTCGCACAGCCGGCGCAGGCTGTCGACTGCGGTCTCGCAGGCGACGAACACGCGCGCGCCGGCTGCCAGGCCGTCGTGGAAGCTTCGGTCGAGCCACTGGCTGTCCATGCGCGCGCTCGAGCACCCCGCCACGACCAGGCAGGTGACAAGCGGCAGCGAGTGCGCCTGGATCCGGCTGAGCTTCATGGAACGCCTCCCACGTGATCGGGTGCGGTGCTGGCCTTCGATTCTAACGGGCTACGTTCGATCCGGCGCGAGTCCAGTGCCGAAGCGCGCAAGTTGTGCACGGCCCCCGATCGGGGAGCGGCTTCCGCCTCGCTACCGATCGGCGAGTGCCTGCGCGTGATGGCGCAGGTGGTCGTCGATGAAGCTGGCGATGAAGTAGTAGCTGTGGTCGTAGCCGGGCTGCATGCGCAGCGTCAGCGGATGGCCGGCGGCGTCGGCCGCGGCCTGCAGCGCCTCGGGCTTGAGCTGCTCGACCAGGAAGCCGTCCTTGTCGCCCTGATCGACCAGCAGCGGCAGGCGTTCGGTGGCCTCGGCAAGCAGTGCGCAGGCGTCCCATTGCCGCCAGTGCTCGCGGTCCTCGCCCAGGTAGTGCGACAGGGCCTTCTCGCCCCAGGGGCAGCGCATCGGATTGACGATGGGGGCGAAGGCCGACACCGACCGGTAGCGGCCCGGATTGCGCAGCGCGCACACCAGCGCGCCGTGGCCGCCCATCGAATGGCCGCTGATGCCGCGCCGGTCGGAGGCGGGGAAGTGGGCTTCGATCAGGGCCGGCAGTTCGTGCACCACGTAGTCGTGCATGCGGTAATGGCGCGCCCACGGGGCCCGGGTGGCGTTGACGTAGAAGCCCGCGCCGTGGCCGAAGTCCCAGGCGCCGTCCGGGTCGCCCGGGACGTCCGGCCCCCGCGGGCTGGTGTCGGGGGCGACGAGGATCAGGCCGAGCTCCGCCGCCAGACGCTGGGCTCCCGCCTTCTGCATGAAGTTCTCGTCGGTGCAGGTGAGGCCGGACAGCCAGTACAGTACCGGCAGTTTTTCACCGCTTTCGGCCTGGGGTGGCAGATAGACGGCGAAAGTCATGTCGCAATCCACCGTGCTCGAGCGGTGGCGCAGGCGCTGCAGCCAGCCGCCGAAGCAGCGCTGGGTGCCGAGTGTTTCGAGACTCATGGGCGGCCTCCGTGATCAGAAATGGATGACGGTGCGGATGCTCTTGCCCTCGTGCATCAGGTCGAAGGCCTTGTTGATGTCCTCGAGCGGCATCGTGTGGGTGATGAAGTCGTCGAGCGGGATCTCGCCCTTCTGCGCCTTGTGCACGTAGCTCGGCAGCTCGGTGCGGCCCTTGACGCCGCCGAAGGCGCTGCCGCGCCACACACGGCCGGTCACGAGCTGGAAGGGGCGGGTGCTGATCTCCTGCCCGGCCCCGGCCACGCCGATGATGGTCGATTCGCCCCAGCCCTTGTGGCAGCACTCGAGCGCGGCGCGCATCAGCTTGACGTTGCCCACGCACTCGAAGGAGTAATCCACGCCGCCGTCGGTCAGCTCGACGATCACGTCCTGGATCGGCTTGTCGTAGTCCTTGGAATTGACGAAGTCGGTCGCGCCCAGCTTCTTCGCGATGTCGAACTTCCCCGGGTTGATGTCGACGGCGATGATGCGCGAAGCCTTTGCCATCTTGGCGCCGATGATCGCCGCCAGGCCGATGCCGCCGAGGCCGAAGATGGCGACGGTGGCGCCTTCTTCCACCTTGGCGGTGTTGAGCACCGCACCGATGCCGGTGGTGACGCCGCAGCCGAGCAGGCAGACCTTGTCCAGCGGCGCGTCCTTGTCGATCTTGGCGAGCGAGATCTCCGGCACGACGGTGTATTCGGAGAAGGTCGAGGTGCCCATGTAGTGGTAGATCGGCTGGCCCTGGTAGGAGAAGCGGCTGGTGCCGTCGGGCATCAGGCCCTTGCCCTGGGTGGCGCGCACCGCCTGGCACAGGTTGGTCTTGCCCGACTTGCAGAACTTGCACTCGCGGCATTCGGCGGTGTACAGCGGGATCACATGGTCGCCGACTTCCAGCGAGGTCACGCCTTCGCCCACGGCTTCGACGATGCCGCCGCCTTCGTGGCCGAGGATGGCCGGGAACACGCCTTCGGGGTCGTCGCCGGACAGAGTGTAGGCGTCGGTGTGGCACACGCCGCTGGCGACGATGCGTACCAGGACTTCGCCCTTCCTGGGCGGCTCGACGTCCACTTCGACGATCTGCAGCGGTTGGTTCGGCCCGAAGGCGACGGCGGCGCGGGATTTGATGGTCATGGCAGGAAGACTCCAGAACGGTACGGCGCGGCAGGCGCGCGACAGGGTGCAGTATTCCAAATGTGATTGATCCAAGGAATGAATGCTTTTTGATTTCAGAATTCCGTTGAATGGAATAATGGCGGGATCGTCATGCGCCGGGGGCGTGCAATGCTGAACCGTCTGGAAATGCTGAGGATCTTCTGCGCCGCGGCGGAGGCGCGCAACTTCAAGGAGGCGGCGACGCGGCTCGGGGTGTCGCCGCAGGCGGTGACGCGGGCGGTGAAGGAGCTCGAAGCCCACGTCGGGGAGCTGCTGTTCCACCGCAACACGCGCCACACCCGTATCACCGAATTCGGCGAGCAGTTCGCAGCGCGCGCGCGGCTCGGCCTGCAGGGCGTGGATGCGCTGTTCAGCGCGCGCAGCGAGGTGCGGCAGGAGGCCCTGGCCGGGCTTGTGCGCATCACCGCGCCGCGCGGGCTCGAGCGCGGCTGGCTGGCGCCCGTCCTTGGCGAGCTCTGTGCCGAACACCCCGGCCTGCAACTCGACCTGCGCCTGTCGGACCAGTTCGCCGACGTGGTCGATGAGCAGATCGACATCGGCATCCGCCTGGGCTCGCTGCGCGACAGTCGTTTCGTTGCCAGGGCGGTGGTGCAGGTGCCGTTCCACATCGTCGCTTCGCCCGCCCTGATTGCGCGCTGCGGGGCGCCGCGGAGCCTGCAGGAGCTGGCCGAGCGGCCCTGCACCGTCGCCATCGACCCCAACACCGGCAAGCCCTGGGCCTGGTTCCTCGCCCGCGGCCAGCAATGGCTGCCGCGCGCCCCAGCCTTTGCGACCGACGACACGCGGGCCGAGGCCGACGCGGTGGTGGCGGGAATCGGCTTCGGCCAGCTGACGGCCTTCCTCGCCCAGCCCCACCTGCGTGCGGGGCGCCTGGTCGAGGTGCTGCCGGAGTTGCGACCCGAGCCGTGGAGCCTGTCGGTGTACCGGCCTCAGCGTGGCCCGGTCGCGGCGCGCATCAGGCTGGTGTTCGACCGGCTGGTGGCCCGCCTGCCTGCCGAGGCCGATGTTTATCGGTGCGACTGAGGCGGAGGGGGCGGGGGAGGCGGGCGGTCTCGTCGGACGGCATTCGCGATTGCCGCGTCCTTCTACGGGAACCGGAGCTGTGCGCAGGCACTCGGCTCCACGCGGAGCCGACCGGCAAACGGAAAAAGCCAACCCCGAAGGATTGGCTTTTTCGTGTTTTGGCTCCCCGACCTGGGCTCGAACCAGGGACCTACGGATTAACAGTCCGGCGCTCTACCGACTGAGCTATCGGGGAATTACCTTTTTGCAGCGCATGCTGCGACTCGCTGTTCCTTGGAGAAACACCAAGTCCTGAAACTTGGCTCCCCGACCTGGGCTCGAACCAGGGACCTACGGATTAACAGTCCGGCGCTCTACCGACTGAGCTATCGGGGAACAGAGGCGCGCATTCTAGGCAGGGAACGCGCTTGCGTCAAGGCGAAGGCGGCAATTTTTTGAGGACCGCCGCCTGCGCCCGGACGCGGGAAGAGACTCAGCCCTTGACCACCTGCGCGATCGCCTTGGCGACGTAGCCGATGTTCTTGGAGTTGAGCGCGGCCAGGCAGATGCGGCCGGTCGACACGGCGTAGATGCCGAAGTCCGACTTCAGCTTCTCGACCTGGGTGGCGGTGAGGCCGGTGTAGGAGAACATGCCGCGCTGCTTGATCACGAAGGAGAAGTCCTGCGCCACGCCTTCGGCCTTGAGCTGCTCGACCAGGCCGGTGCGCATGGCGCGGATGCGCTCGCGCATGCCGCCCAGCTCGTCTTCCCACATCTGGCGCAGCTCGGACGAGCTCAGCACCGCAGCGACGATGGCGCCACCGTGGATCGGCGGGTTGGAGTAGTTGGTGCGGATCACGCGCTTGACCTGCGACAGCACACGGCCGGCTTCTTCCTTGCTGGCGGTGACGATGGACAGCGCGCCGACGCGCTCGCCGTAGAGCGAGAAGCTCTTCGAGAACGAGCTCGACACGAAGAACTGCAGGCCGCTGGACGACAGGGCGCGGACGGCGACGGCGTCGGCGTCGATGCCCTCGGCGAAGCCCTGGTAGGCCATGTCGAGGAAGGGGATCAGGCCACGCTCGCGGCACACGGCGACCACTTCGTCCCACTGCGCGTCCGACAGGTCGGCGCCGGTCGGGTTGTGGCAGCACGCGTGCAGGACGATGATCGAGCCCGGTTGCAGGCTGTCGAGCTTGGCCTTCATGCCGGCGAAGTTCACGCCGCGGGTGGCGGCGTCGTAGTAGGGGTAGTTCTCGACCGGGAAGCCGGCGGACTCGAACAGCGCGCGGTGGTTCTCCCAGCTCGGGTCGGAGATGTACACCGTGGCGCCGGGCACCAGGCGCTTGAGGTAGTCGGCGCCGACCTTGAGCGCGCCGGTGCCGCCGAGGGCCTCGATGGTGACGGTCTGGCCGCTGGTGGCGAGCTGCGAGTCCTTGCCGAACAGGAGGCCCTGGACCGCGTTGTTGTAGGCGGCGGGACCTTCGATCGGCTGGTAGCCGCGCGGCGGCATGGCTTCGAGGCGGGCCTTCTCGGCGGCGCGGACGGCGGCGAGCAGCGGGATCTTGCCGTTGTCGTCGTAGTACACGCCGACGCCGAGGTTGACCTTCTCGGCGCGGGTGTCGGCGGCGAAGGCCTCGTTCAGGCCAAGGATCGGGTCACGGGGCGCCATCTCGACGGCGGCGAAGATCGAAGCGGACATGAGGACTCCAGTCGTTCCAGTAGGGCAGCGGTAGATGCGCGTGGCGGGAACGGACTTGCGCCGTGCCTTGTCACGCGATTTGGGAAATAATCGACGTTTTCGTCCGGTGCCGCCGTGTGGCGACGCACCGGAATGGAACAGGAATTTTAGCATGACGAGTCAAGGCAATAGCGGCGCAAACGATGCACCGCAGCAAGGCGGGACGGTGATCTCCTTCGAGGGCAGCCCCTTCCGCCTGCACCAGCCTTTTCCGCCCGCCGGCGACCAGCCCGAGGCGATCCGCCTGCTGTGCGAAGGGTTGGAGGACGGCCTGATGTACCAGACCCTGCTCGGCGTGACCGGCTCGGGCAAGACCTACACCATGGCCAACGTCATCGCCCGCATGGGGCGGCCGGCGCTGGTGCTGGCGCCGAACAAGACACTCGCTGCGCAGCTCTACGCCGAGTTCAAGGAGTTCCTGCCCGAGAACGCGGTCGAGTATTTCGTCAGCTACTACGACTACTACCAGCCCGAGGCCTACGTGCCCTCGCGCGACCTCTTCATCGAGAAGGATTCGTCGATCAACGAGCACATCGAGCAGATGCGGCTGTCGGCGACGAAGAGCCTGATGGAGCGCCGCGACGTGGTGATCGTGGCGACGGTGTCGTGCATTTACGGCATCGGCGACCCGGTCGACTACCACGCCATGATCCTGCACCTGCGCGAGGGCGAGCGCATGGCGCACCGCGACCTCATCCAGCGCCTGGTGGCGATGCAGTACACCCGCGCCGACATCGACTTCCGCCGCGGCACCTTCCGCGTGCGCGGCGACGTGATCGATGTCTTCCCCGCGGAAAACGCCGAGCTCGCGGTGCGCATCGAGATGTTCGACGACGAGATCGAGCACCTGACGCTGTTCGATCCGCTCACCGGGCATCTGAAGCACAAGCTGGCGCGCTTCACCGTGTATCCGTCCAGCCACTACGTCACCCCGCGCGCCACCGTGCTGCAGGCGATCGAGGCGATCAAGGAAGAGCTGAAGGAGCGCATCGCCTTCTTCCAGCGCGAGGGCAAGCTGGTGGAGGCGCAGCGCATCGAGCAGCGCACCCGCTTCGACCTCGAGATGTTGAACGAGATGGGCTTCTGCAAGGGCATCGAGAACTACTCGCGCCATCTGTCGGGTCGCGGTCCGGGCGAGCCGCCGCCGACCCTGATCGACTACCTGCCGCAGGACGCGCTGCTGTTCATCGACGAGTCGCACGTCGCCATCGGCCAGGTCGGCGGCATGTACAAGGGCGACCGCTCGCGCAAGGAGAACCTGGTCGGCTACGGCTTCCGCCTGCCCTCCGCGCTGGACAACCGGCCGCTCAAGTTCGACGAGTTCGAGCGCCTGATGCCGCAGACCGTGTTCGTCTCCGCCACGCCGGCGAAGTACGAGGAGGAGCACCAGGGCCAGGTGGTGGAACAGGTGGTGCGCCCGACCGGCCTGATCGACCCGCTGGTCGAGGTGCGCCCGGCGATGACGCAGGTGGATGACCTGCTCGGCGAGATCAAGAAGCGCCTGGCGGTGAACGAGCGCGTGCTGGTCACCGTGCTCACCAAGCGCATGGCCGAGGACCTGACCGACTATTTGGCCGACAACGGCATCCGCGTGCGCTACCTGCACTCGGACATCGACACCGTCGAGCGGGTGGAGATCATCCGCGACCTGCGCCTGGGCGAGTTCGACGTGCTGGTGGGCATCAACCTGCTGCGCGAGGGCCTGGACATTCCCGAGGTGTCGCTGGTGGCGATCCTGGATGCGGACAAGGAGGGCTTCCTGCGCTCGGAGCGTTCGCTGATCCAGACCATCGGCCGCGCCGCGCGCCACCTGCACGGCACTGCCATCCTCTACGCCGACCGCATCACCGATTCGATGAAGGCGGCGATCGGCGAGACCGAGCGCCGCCGCCAGAAGCAGATCGCCTTCAACGAGGCCAACGGCATCGTGCCGAAGTCGGTGACGAAGCGCATCAAGGACATCATCGACGGGGTCTATGATGCGGATGGGGCCAGGCGCGACGTGGCGCGCGTGGCCGAGAAGGGCGCCGACTATGCGGTGATGGACGAGAAGGCGCTGGCGCGGGCGATCAAGCGCCTGGAAAAGGAGATGCAGGAACACGCCCGCAATCTGGAGTTCGAAAAGGCCGCTGCAGCGCGCGACGAGTTGTTCAAGCTTCGTCAGCGCGCGTTTGGCGCAGACCAGCACGGCAGTGTCTGATGATCAGGGGAGAGGGAAGATGACGAGAGTCCTGTTCGTGTGCACCGGAAACATCTGCAGGTCGCCCACCGCGGAAGGCGTGGCGCGCCATCTGATCGCGACCGCAGGGCTGGGCGATCGGGTCGAGGTCGATTCCGCCGGGACGCATGGTTACCACGTCGGCGAGGCGCCCGATCCGCGCACGCAGAAGGCGGCCAGGCTGCGCGGCTACGATCTGTCCGGGCTGCGCGCACGCAAGCTGGAGGTGCGCGATTTCCAGGAATTCGACCTGTTGCTGGCGATGGATCGCGGGCATCTGGAATCCATGCGGCGGCTGTGTCCGCCTGTGTACCAGCCGCGCCTGCGCCTGTTCATGGCGTTCGACGGCTCGGGGCAGTTCGAGGATGAAGTGCCGGATCCCTATTACGGTGGCCCGCGCGGCTTCGATCTGGTGCTCGACATGTGCGAGCACGGCGTTCGGGGCTTGCTGGAAACGGTGTCGGTGCGGGCGTAGGACCCGGTTTTCCGGGGACGCCGCTACATACTGCGGAAACGAGAAAGGCCATCCCGAGGGATGGCCTTTCTCATCGGTGACGCCGCGTCTTACTTGCGGGTCTCGACCTGCTGCAGCGGCTCTTCGGCGATCACCGCGGCGGGCCGCGGCTTGCGGCCGAGGCGCGCCGGCGGCTCGACGGCGCCGGTGCTGAACTGCGCGAGCTTCGTCGGATCGGTCTCGATCTTGATCAGGTCGCTGCCCGTGTCCTGGGCGGAGACGATGATCGGTGCGCTCGGCGCCTGCTCGGGCCTGGTTTCACCTGCGGTTTCCTGAGCCGGCGCGATGGCGGGCGCGGCCTCGACAGCCGGTTCCGCTGCGGCCGCAAGGGTCTCGCTCGTTGCCGCCGAAGCGGCCGCGCTGCCTGCTTCCGCCTCGCTCTCGACCGGGGCGGCGGTGGTTTCGACCGCTTCCGCCTCGGTGAGGCTCACCGCGGTTTCGAACGCTTCGACGGCCTCGACGATCGCCGCAAGCGCGGGCTCGGCGGGCGCTTCGACCGCTGCCTGCACGGATTCGGTCTCGGCAACGCTGCTCTCGGTCGCGACCGGCAAGGGCGCGAGCGCCTGCTCGATGGCCTCTGCCGGAGCGGCTTCCACCGCCTCGGGTGCAGAGGCGACGACCGGCAGCTCGGCTGCGGAGGTTTCCGCTGACGTCTCGACGGCGAGCTGGATGGCTTCGGGTGCGGCGACTTCGCCGGCGCCAGCATCGGCCGCGGTCTGGGTCAGATCCTCGTCGCGCGCTTCCTCGCCGGTTTCACCCGCTTCCATGTCGGTGGTCGCTGCGGCCTGGCCTTCGCCCGCGCGACGGCCACGGCCGCGGCCACGGCGACGACGCTTCTCGGTCGGCGCACCTTCCTCGCCAGCGGTTTCGGTAGTGGCACCTGCTTCCGCAGCCCCGGCTTCGCCGACAGCGGCGGCGGTGGCCACCACGACAGCGGCTCCCGCTGCACCGGCCTTCAGCAGTTCCTCTTCGGCTGCGGCGCGTTCCTCGACCGGCTTCTCGATGCGTTCGCCGGCTTCCTCGGCGCGATTGCCGCGCTGGTTGCGGCCACGACCACGACCGCCCTCGGGGCGTTCGCCGCGTTCCGCGCGTTCGGCACGCTCCGGACGCTCGCCCGCGGCGCGCTGCGGCTTTTCGCCGCCTTCGGCACGCTCGCCACGCTCGGGGCGTGCGCCGCGACCGGCCTGCTGCTGGGTGTCGGCTTCACGATCGCCACGCTCGCCGCGACGCCCGCGGTTGCCGTTGCCGCGCCGGGCTTCGCCGCTGCGCTCGCCACGGCCGCGCTGTTCGCGCTTGGGCGTTTCCTCGACGACTGCCGCCGGTGCCGGTGCGGCCTCGGGCTTGCTGCCGCCGAACCAGCTCAGGATGCGGGCGAACAGGCCCTTCGCAGCCGGGGCCGCCGGGGCCGGGGTCGGAGCGGGGGCAGCCTCGGGTGCGGCGACCGGGGCGGGCTGGGCGGGGGCGATGCCCTTGACCGCAGCCTCGGGGCGCGCCGGGCGCTCGTTGGCCTTGGACGGCAGACGGGCGTCGTCCTCGGCCGGCTTCTGCACCATCTGGTAGCTGGCCAGCGCGATGTCCTCGGCGTTGAGCTGGTCGTGGCGCAGGCGGATGATCTCGTGCGCAGGCGTTTCGAGGTGGCGGTTCGGCACGATGATGAGCTGAACCTTGTGGCGCATCTCGATGCGGGCGATATCGACGCGCTTCTCGTTGAGCAGGAAGGTGGCGACGTCGACCGGCACCTGCAGATGCACCGCGCCGGTGTTGTCCTTCATCGCCTCTTCTTCGAGGATGCGGACGATGTGCAGCGCGGACGATTCGGTGCTGCGGATGTGGCCGGTACCGTTGCAGCGCGGGCAGGTGATGTAGCTGGTCTCGGCGAGCGCCGGGCGCAGGCGCTGGCGCGACAGCTCGAGCAGGCCGAAGCGGCTGATCTTGCCGGTCTGCACGCGGGCGCGGTCATGGCGCAGCGCGTCGCGCAGGCGGTTCTCGACCTCGCGCTGGTTCTTGGCCGACTCCATGTCGATGAAGTCGATGACGATCAGGCCGCCGAGGTCGCGCAGGCGGAGCTGGCGGGCGATCTCGTCGGCGGCCTCGCAGTTGGTGCGGAAGGCGGTTTCCTCGATGTCCGAGCCTTTGGTGGCGCGGCCCGAGTTGACGTCGATCGACACCAGGGCTTCGGTGTGGTCGATGACCACGGCGCCGCCCGAGGGCAGGTTCACCTGGCGCGAGTAGGCCGACTCGATCTGGTGCTCGATCTGGAAGCGCGAGAACAGCGGCACGTCGTCGCTGTAGCGCTTCACCCGCGACACGTTGCCGGGCATGACGTGGGCCATGAACTGGCGCGCCTGCTCGTAGATGTCGTCGGTGTCGATCAGGATCTCGCCGATGTCGGGCTGGAAGTAATCGCGGATGGCGCGGATCACCAGGCTGCCTTCCTGATAGATCAGGAACGCACCGGACTGGCCCTGGGCCGCGCCTTCGATCGCCGTCCACAGCTGCAGCAGATAGTTCAGGTCCCACTGCAGCTCTTCGGCGCTGCGGCCGATCGCGGCCGTGCGCGCGATCATGCTCATGCCCTGCGGCACGTCGAGCTGGTCCATCGCATCGCGCAGTTCGGCGCGCTCGTCACCCTCGACGCGACGCGAGACGCCACCGCCGCGCGGATTGTTCGGCATCAGCACGAGGTAGCGGCCGGCGAGCGAGATGTAGGTCGTCAGCGCCGCGCCCTTGTTGCCGCGCTCGTCCTTCTCGACCTGGACGATCAGCTCCTGGCCTTCCTTCAGCGCTTCCTTGATGGAGGCCTTGCTGGCGTCAACGCCAGGCTGGAAGTAGGAGCGGGAGATTTCCTTGAACGGCAGGAAGCCGTGACGGTCCGCGCCATAGTCGACGAAAGCCGCTTCGAGGCTGGGCTCGATGCGGGTGATGACCGCCTTGTAGATGTTGCTCTTGCGTTCTTCCTTGGCGGCCGATTCGATATCGAGGTCGATCAGTTTCTGACCGTCCACGATCGCGACGCGCAGTTCTTCGGCCTGCGTCGCATTGAAAAGCATGCGCTTCATTTGGATCGTTCTCCCGCGAGAAGTCACACGGGCAGGACGAACGGCGCGCACCATCGCGCTTTCCGGGATCAGGAGCGATTGGGTAGGACTGCTGCTTTCATCCGGTGGGTTTGTCGGGCTGTGATGGGTCGGCTGGTCGAAATTCTCTTGCTCCCGCCCGGCGTGCCGTGTGGGCTTCGGGCCGGAGCATTTGATCCTGCGTATGTGGCTTGCGCATCAAAATCCAACCCGTGGGCTGGATGGGTATGTCGAAGGGGGTCTGTTGCGTTACCATCGGCGCCTTTTCGGCCTTGGATGGCGGGCAACGGTTGAACCGGGAGCGCTCTTCAGGGCTCTTTGCCAGCAGTCTGCGCGCGTCCTCCGGAGCAGGTGTTTCGACCTGACGGATTGTTCGACGTGCCGCACTTGGCTGGCCGCGACCGGTTTAACCGCGCAGAAGTATATTTCATGACGATCATTGAAGGCAAAGCCATTGCAGTCCGGCACGAGCGCATCGACGAGGCCGCGGCCGGGCAGCGCATCGACAACTACCTGATGCGCATCGCCAAGGGGGTGCCGAAAAGCCACGTCTATCGCATCCTGCGCAGCGGCGAGGTGCGGGTCAACGGCCGGCGGGTGCAGCAAACCTACCGCCTGGAAGAAGGCGACGAGGTGCGCATTCCGCCGATCCGGGTGGCCGAGCCCACGCGCAGCGCGCCGGCGCCGGTGGGCAAGGCGCTGCCGGTCGTCTATGAGGACGATGCGATCCTGGTCATCGACAAGCCTTCGGGCAAGGCGGTGCACGGCGGCAGCGGCGTCAGCTACGGCGTGATCGAGCAGCTGCGCGCGCAGCGCCCGGACGCGCGCATGCTCGAGCTTGCGCATCGCCTCGACCGCGAGACCTCGGGTCTGCTGATCGTCGCCAAGAAGCGTTCGGCGCTGACCGTGCTGCACGACATGATGCGCGAAGGCAGGGTGGAGAAGCGCTACCTCACCCTGGTGCCGGGGCGCTGGTCGAACCCGCTGCAGCACGTCAAGGCGGCGCTGCACAAATTCCTGACCCCGGACGGCGAACGCCGGGTGCGTGTGAGCGAGGACGGCAAGCCGGCGCACAGCATCGTGCGCCTGGTCAGGCGCTGGCGCGAATACAGCCTGCTCGAGGTGGAACTGAAGACCGGCCGCACCCATCAGATCCGCGTGCATCTGACCCACCTCGGCTTTCCGCTGTGCGGTGACGACAAGTACGGCGATTTCGCGCTCAACAAGCGCCTGGAAGGCGAGGGGCTGAAGCGCATGTTCCTGCATGCGGCGCAGCTGAGCTTCGCTCACCCGCTGACCGGCGAGACGCTGGCCTTCGCGTCGCCGCTGCCGGAAGACCTGCAATCCTTCATCGACCGGCTCGACGCCGGGGAGAAAAGACATGGCTGAGCGTTTCGACCTGATCGTGTTCGACTGGGACGGCACGCTGATGGACTCGGCGGGCGCGATCGTGCGCGCGATGCAGGCCGCAGCGCGCGACCTCGGGCTGGCCGAGCCGCCGGAGGAGCGGGCGCGCTACGTCATCGGCCTCGGCCTGGGTGATGCACTGCGTCACGCGGTGCCGAATCTGGACGAGTCGGCCTATCCGCGCATGGTCGAGCGCTACCGCCATCACTACCTGTCGTCGGATCACGAGCTGACGCTGTTCGACGGCGTGAGCGCGATGATCGATGCGCTCGCCGAGCGCGGACACCTGCTCGCGGTGGCGACCGGCAAGAGCCGGCTCGGGCTGAATCGCGCGCTCGGCCATTCCGGGCTGGGGGCGTATTTCCATGCCACGCGTTGCGCCGACGAATGCTTCTCCAAGCCGCACCCGGCGATGCTCGAGGAGCTGATGGAGGAGCTGGGCACGGTGCCCGAGCGCACGCTGATGATCGGCGACACCACGCACGACCTGCAGATGGCGAAGAACGCGCGCACCGCCGGGCTGGCGGTCAGCTTCGGCGCGCATCCGGTGTCGGCGCTCGAGGCCGAGTCGCCGCTCGCCTGCGTGCATACGCCGGGCGAGCTGGCGCGCTGGTTGCTGGCGAACGCCTGAGCCGGGCCTCAGGCCAGCAGCAGGAACAGGGCGGGGCGCTTGGCCAGGGCCGGGCGCTCGGCCTTGCGCCAGTCGCGTACGCTGCGGGTGAGCAGGGTTTCGTTCGCGGTGTTGAGCTCGCAGGCCACGCATAGCCGGGTGTCCGGCTTGAGCAACTTGAGCAGGGCCTCGAGCATGCGTTCGTTGCGGTAGGGCGTCTCGATGAAGATCTGCGTCCGTCCGAGCCTGCGCGATTCGTCCTCGAGCGCGCGCAGTGCGGTATCGCGTTCGCCTTCGCTCACCGGCAGGTAACCGTGGAAGGCGAAGCTCTGGCCGTTGAGCCCCGAGCCCATCAGGCCGAGCAGGATCGAGGACGGTCCGACCAGGGGTGCGACGCGGATCCCGAGGGCGTGCGCGCGCGCCACCAGGCGGGCGCCGGGGTCGGCCACCGCCGGGCAGCCGGCGTCCGACATGAGTCCGATGTCTTCGCCGGCGAGCGCGGGCGCGAGCAGGGTGTCGAGCGCGGCCATCGCGCCGGGGCCGTCCTCGGGCAGTTCGCGGATGTCGGTCTCGCGCAGCGGGTGCGGGTAGTCGAGTTGCTTCAGGTGCGCGCGTGCGGCGCGCGCGGTCTCGACCACGAAGCGGCGCAGTCCTGCCGCGATAGCCTGCGCCTGGGTGGGCAGGAAGGCCGCCCAGGGCGTGGCTTCGCCGAGCGCGACCGGGATCAGGTAGAGCGTGCCGCGCTTGTCGTGCTGCATGTGTGCGGTTCCGGATTTGTTGTTGGTGTCGTCTTCAGGCAGACGCGTCAGCGGCCGGGAAGGTGGTGATCCGCGGACCAGGTCACGGCAGTTGCAGGCCTTCGGCGCGCAGCATGCGCGACAGCGCGATCAGCGGCAGGCCGATCAGTGCGGTCGGGTCCTCGCCCGGCATGGCGTCGAGGAGGGTGATGCCGAGGCCCTCGGATTTGGCGCTGCCGGCGCAGTCCAGCGGGCGTTCCTTGGCGACGTAGCGGCGGATCTCTTCGTCGCTGAGATCGCGGAAGCGTACACGGGTGGGAATGCCCTCGACCTGCAGGTGGCCGCTGCGGGTGTTCAGCAGCGCCAGTGCGGTGTGGAACACCACTGTCTGTCCGCGCATGCGCTGCAGCTGGGCGATCGCACGCGCCTCGGTGCCGGGTTTGCCGAAGATCTCGTCTCCGAGATAGGCGACCTGGTCGCTGCCGATGACCAGTGCGTCCGGCCAGCGCGCGGCGACGGCGCGCGCCTTCTCCGCGGCCAGGCGCTCGGCGATCGCCGCAGGCGCCTCGCCGGGCAGCGGGGTTTCGTCGGTTTCGGGGCGATCGGTCTCGAAGGGTAGGTGCAGGCGCTCGAGCAGCATCTTGCGGTAGGCCGAGGTCGAGGCGAGGACGACTTTCATCAGTTGGGATGCGTTCGGGCTGGGGAGGGAGGCTCGGTGGTGCGCGCGGGTCCGTTTTCAAGCCAATTGAAGGCTTTACACGCGACTCGAAAAAATAATATCATGCGCGGCTTATGTCGCAACAAGGCGTTCCGTCCAGAGTCGTATCGGACCCGTTCCGGTTTGCCGCAGAGTCCCGTTCGGTCGAAGGGGTGCTCGTAGCGGCGGATTTGCTGCGTCTGTCCGATGCGCTCGCGTCTTCGGATGGCAGCGTGCGGTGGCGGCTCGAGGGTTTCATGGTCGAGGGTGCAGCAGGCTCGGAGCCGAGGCTGCGTCTTCAGGTCGAGGGTACGCTCGACCTGCGCTGCCAGCGTTGTCTGGGCGGGCTGGAGTGGCCGCTGCGGATCGACACGCTGCTGCAGCCGGTCAGGAGCGGGCAGCCGATTCCGGAAGACGAGCTCGAAGACGACGAGGTCGACGCGATCGAGATCGACGGCGAGCTCGACGTGCTCGCCTTGCTCGAGGACGAGGTGCTTCTGGCACTGCCGATCGCTCCGCGACACCAGGTTTGTGAGGCACCAAAGCCGCAAGGCGGGGTGTCCGAAGAATCGCCTTTCGCTGCGCTGGCGTCGCTGCGAGGCAGTCACAGCGCGAAATAGGCGCGATATTTGTTTTAGGAGTCTTACTCATGGCCGTTCAACAGAACAAGAAGTCCCCCTCCAAGCGTGGCATGCACCGTGCCCACGACTTCCTCACCGGCCCGGCGCTGGCCGTCGAGCCGACCACGGGTGAAGTCCACCTGCGTCACCACATCAGCCCCAACGGTTTCTACCGTGGCAAGAAGGTGCTGAAGGCCAAGGGCGAGTAATACTGCGGCCCGTGAAGATCAGGGCGGCGCAAGGCGCAATGCGCCTGCGCCGCCTTTTTTCCGACCTCGAAAACCAGAAATCACGCAGGATGCCGATGGGTGTCACCATTGCGATCGACTGCATGGGTGGCGATCACGGCCCAGCCGTGACCGTGCCTGCCACGCTGTCCTTTTTGCGTACGCACGCCGACGCGAGTGCGATCCTCGTCGGGCGCGCGGAAGCGATTCAACCCCTGCTCGGCAACGCGGCAGCCGAATTCGGCGCGCGCCTGCGCCTGCATGCGGCGAGCGAAGTCGTGGCCATGGACGATCCGCCTGCGATCGCCATGCGCAACAAGAAAGACTCCTCGATGCGGGTCGCGATCGACCTGGTCAAGTCGGGCGAGGCTGCGGCCGCCGTTTCGGCGGGGAATACCGGCGCGCTGATGGCGATTTCGCGCTTCGTGCTCAAGACCCTGCCCGGGATCGACCGTCCCGCGATCGCCACCGTGCTGCCGTCGATGAAGGGGCACACCTATGTGCTCGACCTCGGTGCCAACGTCGATTGCAGCGCCGAACACCTGCTCCAGTTCGGGGTGATGGGCGCCATGCTCGTCGCCGCGATCGAGCACACCGAGCGCCCGTCGGTCGGCCTGCTCAACATCGGCGAAGAAGTCATCAAGGGCAACGACGTCGTCAAGGAAGCGGGGGAGTTGCTGCGCAACAGCGGTCTCAACTTCTACGGTAACGTCGAGGGCAACGACATCTACGAGGGCACGGTCGACGTCGTCGTCTGCGACGGTTTCGTCGGCAACGTCGCGCTCAAGACCTCGGAAGGTCTGGCGCAGATGATCGGTGCCTTCCTCAAGCAGGAGTTCAAGCGCTCGCTGCTGACGCGGCTGATGGCGGTCGTCGCCCTGCCGGTGCTCAAGCGCTTCAAGCAGCGCGTCGATCACCGGCTGTACAACGGGGCGCCGCTGCTCGGCTTGCGCGGCGTGGTCCTCAAGAGCCATGGCTCGGCCGATGCGGTGGCCTTCGGGAACGCGCTTTCGCGTGCGGCCGAGGCGGCGTCCAACCGGCTGATCGAGCGCATTACCGAACGAATGGCCAGCATGAACGAGGTGAAGGCATGATCTACGCACGGATCGCGGGAACCGGAAGCTGCCTGCCGGGCGACCCAGTCAGCAACGACGACCTGGTGGCGCGCGGGATCGATACCTCGGACGAATGGATCGTCAGCCGCTCCGGCATCCGCAGCCGCCATCTCGCCGCCGCCGACGTCGGCGCCAGCGATCTGGCGCGCGTCGCCGCCGAGCGTGCGATCGAGGCGGCGGGCTGCGAGGCCGATGACATCGACCTCATCATCGTCGCCACCTCCACGCCCGACTACATCTTCCCCAGTACCGCCGCGCTGGTGCAGTCCAAGCTCGGCATCCGCAACGGCGGGCCGGCCTTCGACGTGCAGGCGGTGTGCAGCGGCTTCGTGTATGCGCTGACGGTGGCGGAGAAGTTCATCCGTTCGGGCAGCCACAAGCGCGCGCTGGTCATCGGCGCCGAAGTGTTCTCGCGCATCCTCGACTGGTCGGATCGCGCGACCTGCGTGCTGTTCGGCGACGGCGCCGGTGCAGTCGTGCTCGAAGCCTCGGAGCGTCCCGGCATCCGCGCCGCCGCGCTGCATGCGGACGGCAGCCATCACCCCATCCTGTGCGTGCCCGGCGGCGTGGCCTCGGGCCAGGTGATCGGCGATCCCTTCCTGCGCATGGACGGCCAGGCGGTGTTCAAGTTTGCGGTCAAGGTGCTCGGCGAGGTCGCACAGGAAGTGCTCGACCAGGCCGGCGTCCCGGCCGACAGCGTGGACTGGCTGATTCCGCACCAGGCCAACATCCGCATCATCCAGGCCACGGCCAAGCGCCTCGGCTTGCCGATGGAGCGGGTGATCACCACGCTCGATCACCACGGCAATACCTCGGCGGCGTCGATTCCGCTCGCTCTCGACGAGGCGGTCCGCAGCGGCAAGCTGCGCGAAGGGCAGCGCGTCATCGTCGAAGGCGTCGGCGGCGGCTTCACCTGGGGCGCGGCCCTGATCGATTTCTGATTCCAGATCTTTTCTGACAAAGCGGAGAACAGCATGGCATTTGCGCTGGTTTTTCCTGGCCAGGGTTCGCAGTCGGTCGGCATGATGGCCGCCTACGGCGAGTCGGCCGTGATTCGTGACACCTTCGCCGAGGCCTCGGACGCGCTGGGCGAAGACCTGTGGGCGATGGTCAATGACGGCCCCGCCGAACGTCTCGCGCTCACCGTCAACACCCAGCCGTTGATGCTGGCCGCAGGCGTGGCGGCTTACCGCGCCTGGCTGGCTGCGGGAGGTCCGAAGCCGGCCATGGTCGCCGGCCACAGCCTGGGCGAGTACTCCGCGCTGGTCGCCGCGGGCGCGATGGCCTTCAAGGACGCCGTGCCGCTGGTGCGCTTCCGCGCGCAGGCGATGCAGGAAGCGGTGCCGGCGGGCGAGGGCGCCATGGCTGCGGTGATGGGCCTGGAGGCCGATGCGGTGCGCGAAGCTTGTGCCGAGGCGGCGCAGGGCGACGTGGTCGAGGCCGCGAACCTGAACGCGCCCGGCCAGATCGTGATCGCCGGCGCCAAGGCCGCGGTCGAGCGCGCGAGCGAGATCGCCAAGGCCAAGGGTGCCAAGCGTGCGGTGCTGCTGCCGGTGTCCGCTCCCTTCCACTGCGCGCTGATGCGTCCGGCGGCCGAGCGTCTTGCCGAGCGCCTCGCCGGGGTGAGCATCGTCAAGCCGGAGATCGAGGTCATCAACAACGTCGACGTCGCCGTGTATGACGATCCCGAGAAGATCCGCGACGCGCTGGTGCGCCAGGCCTTCTCGCCGGTGCGCTGGATCGAGCTGGTGCAGGCGATGGCCGCGCGCGGCATGAGCCCCGTCATCGAATGCGGCCCGGGCAAGGTGCTGGCCGGCATGACCAAGCGCATCGCCAAGGACGTCGAAGGCGGCTCGGCGCACGACGCCGCCAGTCTCGAACAAGCCATTGCGGCAGTGAGGTAAGACATGAGTTTTTCGCTCGAAGGGCAGGTCGCGCTGGTCACCGGAGCATCGCGCGGCATCGGTCGTGCCGTGGCGCTGGAACTGGGTCGCCTGGGTGCGACCGTGGTCGGTACCGCGACCTCGGAGTCCGGCGCCGCCGACATCGACAAGGCGCTCGCCGAGGCCGGCATCAAGGGTGCCGGCCTGGCGCTCGACGTCACCGACGCCGCTGCCTGCGAGGCGCTGGTCGGCGAGGTCGAGAAGCGCTTCGGTGCGATCGGCGTCCTGGTGAACAACGCCGGCATCACCCGCGACAACCTCGCCATGCGCATGAAGGACGAGGAGTGGGATGTGGTGCTCGACACCAACCTGCGCGCGGTCTTCCGCATGAGCAAGCTGGTCATGCGCGGCATGATGAAGGCGCGCAACGGCCGCATCATCAACATCACCTCGGTGGTGGCCAGTTCCGGCAACCCGGGCCAGGCCAACTACGCGGCCGCCAAGGCGGGCGTGGCGGGCATGACGCGCGCGCTGGCGCGCGAGCTGGGCAGCCGCAACATCACCGTGAACTGTGTCGCTCCCGGTTTCATCGACACCGACATGACGCGTGCGCTGCCCGAAGCGGCGCGCGACGCCCTGCTCGGCAACATCGCGCTGGGTCGCCTCGGCCGTCCGGAAGAAATCGCCGGCGCCGTGGCGTTCCTCGCTTCCCCCGCTGCCGCCTACGTGACTGGGACCACCCTGCACGTCAATGGCGGCATGTACATGTCCTGATTTGCGTCGGGATAGCGGTTCCGCGGCGTTTTGGTAGAATACGCCGGCTTTTTACATTCACCTGTCACCCTCAGGAAGGAGTTGGTTCATGGAGAACATCGAACAGCGCGTCAAGAAGATCGTCGCTGAGCAACTTGGCGTGAACGAATCGGAGATCAAGACCGAGTCTTCGTTCGTCGATGATCTGGGCGCGGATTCGCTGGACACCGTGGAACTGGTCATGGCGCTGGAAGAAGAGTTCGAGTGCGAGATCCCGGACGAAGAGGCCGAGAAGATCACCACCGTCCAGCAGGCGATCGACTACGTCAACGCCCACCTCAAGAAGTAAGCATCCCGCGCTGTTCCAGCGTACCCTGTCCGGCGCCTGCAGTTTCCTGCGGCATCCGGGCAGGCTTCATTTTTTCAATGATTTAGACGGAGTCGCCCGTGTCGCGTCGTAGAGTCGTCGTCACCGGTCTCGGCGTGATCTCGCCGGTCGGCAATACTGTTCCCGAAGCCTGGGAAAACCTGATCGCTGGCAAGAGCGGCATTGGTCCGATCACGCGTTTCGACGCAAGCAATTTCGCCGCCCGCATCGCCGGCGAGGTCAAGGGCTTCGACGTTGCCGAATACCTCTCCGCCAAGGAAGCGCGCCGCATGGATGTCTTCATCCACTACGGCATGGCGGCGGGCATCCAGGCCATCCGCGACTCCGGCATCGAAGTGACCGAAGCCAACGCCGACCGCATCGGCGTCAATATCGGCTCCGGCATCGGCGGCCTGCCGATGATCGAGGAAACGCACGACGATTTCCTCGGCGGCGGCCCGCGCAAGATTTCGCCCTTCTTCATTCCCGGCACGATCATCAACATGATCTCCGGCAACCTGTCGATCATGTTCGGCATGAAGGGCCCCAACCTGGCGGTGGTAACCGCCTGCACCACCGGACTCCATGCGATCGGTATGAGCGCGCGCATGATCGAATACGGCGATGCCGACGTGATGGTGTGCGGTGGCGCCGAGTCGACCGTCACCAACCTGGCCATCGGCGGCTTCGCGTCCGCCAAGGCGCTGTCCACCCGCAACGACGATCCGGCGACCGCCAGCCGTCCGTGGGACAAGGATCGCGACGGCTTCGTGCTCGGCGAGGGCGCCGGCGTGATGGTGATCGAGGAGTACGAGCACGCGGTCAGGCGCGGCGCCAAGATCTACGCCGAGCTGTCCGGCTTCGGCATGAGCGGCGACGCCTATCACATGACCGCCCCGAACACCGATGGCCCGCGGCGCAGCATGCTCAACGCGCTCAAGAACGCCGGCGTGAATCCGGATCAGGTGCATTACCTGAATGCCCACGGCACCTCCACGCCGCTCGGCGACAAGAACGAGACCGATGCGATCAAGCTCGCCTTCGGTGAGGACAACGCCCGCAAGCTGGTGGTGAACTCCACCAAGTCGATGACCGGGCACCTGCTCGGTGGCGCCGGCGGCCTTGAGTCGGTGTTCACCGTCCTCGCGGTGCACAACCAGATCTCGCCGCCGACGATCAACATCTTCGAACAGGATCCAGAGTGCGATCTGGACTACTGCGCCAACGTGGCGCGCGAGATGAAGATCGACGTGGCGCTGAAGAACAACTTCGGCTTCGGCGGTACCAACGGCACGCTGGTTTTCCGTCGCGTCTGATCCCGCTCTCCCGGGCGTGGCATGCGGTTTCCGGTTGAACTGAGGCTGCAGCCGTCCCGAATCCTGATGGCGTCGGTGCTGGTCGCGCATGTTGCGGCCGCACTGGCGCTTTTTCATGTCCCCGCGCTGCATGCGTTTGCCGCGGGCGATGAGGTGTCGCTCGCGCGCTCGCTGGGCGCGGTGCTGGCCTGGGCCGCGCTGGCGCTGTCGGCGCTGCGCGCGCTGCGCGCGGAGCAGGCCAAGGACGGCCTCATACTCTGGCTGGAGGAAGACGGGCTGGTCGAGGTGTTCGCCGCAGGCGCGGAACAGGGCGTCCTCTGCCGCATCCGTCCCCATTCGGCGGTCGTGCTGCCGCGGGCGGTATGGTTCAGCCTGCAGGTGCTGGAAAATATCTCAGGTGCGACAGCTGTTCGGGCGCGCGTTCCGGCCGGCATGATGCTGCTGGCGTCCAACGTGCAGCAACGCGATTTTCAAGAACCGCATGACGGAGACGACTGGCGCCGGCTGCGCATCTGGCTGCGCCACCGTGCCGACCGTGCTGCTGACGCGGCGGACCAGCCCGGCTGAGCGTTCAGGTCGGGCGCTCGCTGCCGGGCAGCGCGCGCCGCTCGCGATGGCTCAGCGTGCCTTCCCGCTCCTGGCCGGGGGGCGCAGGATGGTGTCGCGCGCGCGAACGAGGGTATCGGGGTAGTCGCTCGAATGGTGCAGGCCGCGGCTTTCCTTGCGCTTGAGCGCGCAGCGCACGATCAGGTCGGCGGTCACCACCAGGTTGCGCAGCTCGATGAGGTCGTTGCTGACCCGGAAGTTCGAGTAGAACTCGTGGATCTCGCGCGCCAGCAGGCGGATACGGTGCTGCGCACGGCGCAGGCGCTTGGTGGTGCGCACGATGCCGACGTAATCCCACATCGCCCGCCGCAGCTCGGCCCAGTTGTGCGAGATGACCACTTCCTCGTCGGCGTCGGTCACCCGGCTCTCGTCCCAGTCGGGCAGCACCGGGGCGGTCTGGCGCGGTTTGGCGAGGATGTCGCGCGCTGCGGCCTCGCCGAATACCAGGCACTCCAGCAGCGAGTTGCTCGCCAGGCGGTTGGCGCCGTGCAGGCCGGTGAAGGCCGATTCGCCCACCGAATAGAGTCCGGGCACGTCGGTGCGCGCGGCGAGGTCGGTGACGATGCCGCCGCAGGAATAGTGCGCCGCCGGCACCACCGGGATCGGCTCCCGGGTGATGTCGATGCCCAGTTCCAGGCAGCGCGCGTAGATGTTCGGGAAGTGGCCGCGCAGCCAGTCGGCAGGCTTGTGGCTGATGTCGAGGTAGACGCAGTCGAGGCCGCGCTTCTTCATCTCGAAGTCGATCGCGCGGGCGACGACGTCGCGTGGGGCGAGTTCCTCGCGCGGGTCGTGCTCGGGCATGAAGCGGGTGCCGTCAGGCAGCTTCAGCAGCCCGCCCTCGCCGCGGACGGCTTCGGAAATCAGGAAGGATTTGGCCTGCGGGTGGTAGAGGCAGGTCGGGTGGAACTGGATGAACTCCATGTTGCCGACCCGGCAGCCCGCCCGCCAGGCCATCGCCACGCCGTCGCCGGTCGCGACGTCTGGGTTGGTCGTATACAGATAGACCTTGCCGGTGCCACCGGTGGCGAGCACGGTGTTGCGCGCGGCGAAGGTGACGACCTTGTCGGCCTCGATGTCGAGCACGTAGGCGCCCAGGCAACCTGCGCCGGGCTGGCCGATCTTGTCGCCGATCACCAGATCGACCGCGATGTGGTGTTCGAAGATGTCGATGTTCGGGTGGTTGCGCACATGCTCGCCGAGCGTGGTCTGCACCGCGGCGCCGGTGGCGTCGGCGGCGTGGATGATGCGGCGATGCGAGTGTCCGCCTTCGCGGGTCAGGTGATACCCGAGCTGGGAGTCCGCCTCGCGGGTGAAGGGAACGCCACGGTCGATCAGCCATTCGATGGCGTGCTTTCCGTTCTCGACCACGAAGCGGGTCGATTCCGGATTGCACAGGCCGGCACCGGCGACGAAGGTGTCCTGGATGTGGGCTTCCACGCTGTCGGCGGTGTCGAGCACCGCCGCGATCCCTCCCTGCGCCCAGTTGCTCGCGCTGTCGGCGAGCTCGCGCTTGGTCACGAGGGCAACGCGCAGATGGTCGGCGAGGCGCAGCGCCATGGATTGGCCGGCCGTGCCGCTGCCAAGGATGAGTACGTCGTACTGTTTCAGCAAGATGTCGCCCTGACGTGTCGGAAGGAACGCGGGGGAATATAGCACGTCGTGACAGGGGCGCCCCCTGAACTATTTCAGGGGTCCCGTGTCTCTTGAGTGTCTTCGATTTCGGTCGTGGCTGCGGCCGGTCGCTTATAATCCGGGTGTCTTGATTTTTGAATATCCGGAAGAACCCAGATCCCATGAGCGATCGTGAAATCGATCAGCAACTCGTCGAGCGCGTCCAGCGCGGCGACAAGCAGGCATTCGGTCTGCTGGTATCCAAGTACCAGCGCAAGCTGAATCGCTTGCTATCCAGGCTGATCCGCGACTCCGCAGAAGTCGAGGACGTTGCGCAGGAGACCTTCATCAAGGCCTACCGCGCACTCGGTTCGTTCCGCGGAGATAGTGCGTTTTACACGTGGTTGTACCGTATCGGCATCAATACGGCGAAGAACTACCTTGTATCCCAAGGGCGCAGGGCGCCGACCTCGACCAGTTTCGATTCGGAAGAGGCGGAGACTTTCGAGGACGGCGATCAGTTGCGTGACATCAACACGCCAGAGCGCCTGATGATGACGCGACAGATCGGAGAAACCGTCGATGAAGCGATGGCTGCGCTGCCCGAGGAACTGAGAACCGCCATCATGTTGCGCGAACTCGAAGGCCTGAGCTACGAGGAGATCGCCAACATCATGGAATGCCCGATTGGCACGGTGCGTTCGCGGATCTTCCGTGCGCGCGAAGCGATTGCAGAACGTCTGCGGCCCTTGCTCGATACGGCCCCGGACAAACGTTGGTAGGTGGCAAGCATGAAGGACAAAGTGTCGGCGCTGCTCGACGGTGATCTCGACGAACAGGCAACGCGCATGGTCTTCGACGGCCTCAGGCGCGACCCGGACTTGAGGCGGGACTGGGAAGCCTACTGCCTGATCGGCGATGTGTTGCGCGGCGACCGTGAGGGTTCGGACGATTTCGTCTCCCGCGTGATGGCCAATCTGGATGCCGAGCCGACGGTGCTCGCGCCGCGCGCCGCGCCGGCCTCGGCGACGCGGCAAGTGTGGCAGTCCCTGATGCCGATCGCTGCATCGGTCATGGGGGTCGCTGCGGTCGGTCTGGTCGCGGCCACGCTGTACAAGCAGGAGGCCCCGGCGCCGCAGGTGCTGGCTGGGGCGCCCGCAGTGAAGGTGGTGAGCGCCACCGCGCCGGTGCGCCCGGTCGCCCAGCCGGGCAACGAGGATGTCCTGCGCGAATACGTGTTCGCCCACCAGGGCCTGTCGCGCGGTGGTCCACTGCCGGCGGGCGTGCAGTACGTTCGCACGGTGTCTGATCAGCGTCAGGGTATCGGCCGATGAGGTTTTTCGCTGCAGCGCTGGGGCTCTGTGCCTTGCTGGCGCAGGGCCCTGCCTTTGCCGAAGTGCCTTCCGATCCCCTGTCCTGGCTTGGCCGGATCTCCTCGGCCGGGCAGCGGCTCAATTACGTGGGCACCTTCGTCTATCAGTCGGGCGGGCATGTCGAGACCTCGCGCATCGCGCATCGGGTCGATGCCAGCGGCGAGCACGAGCGGCTGGAAGTGCTCGACGGCAGCCCGCGCGAGGTGATCCGGCGCGGCAATGAAGTGCAGTGCGTGCTGCCGGACGAACGTACCGTCATCATCGACGAAGCGGGTGGCCGAAGGGCTTTCCCGGCGCGCCTGCCGGCATCGCTGAGCGGCCTGGCCGAGAGCTATCGCATCCGCAAGGGCGGTATCAGCCGGGTCGCGGGCTTCGAGGCGCAGGAACTGGTGCTGGAGCCGAAGGACGATCTCCGCTATGGCCATACGTTGTGGGCCGAAATGCAGACCGGCCTGCTGCTCAAAGCGCGGATGATGGACGAGAAGGGCGGCCTGATCGAGCAGTTCAGCTTCAGCGACGTGCGCATCGGCGGCGACGTCGACGCCGAACTGCTGGAGTCGCGCTTCGAGCCCGGCGAGGGCTGGCGCGTGGTGAATGCGCGCGGCAGTGCCATGCCCGAGGATGACGTGGGCTGGGTGCTGGCCGAGCCGCTCCCCGGCTACAGCCTGAGTTCGGTGATGCGCCGGCCGCTGGGGCGCGAGCGCGGCCAGGCGGTGCACATGGTGTTCAGCGACGGGCTGGCGGCGATCTCGGTGTTCATCGAGCCGGTGGGCAAGGGCTCGGCGATCGGGCTGGGGCCGGTCTCGAACGGCGCGATCAACATCTTCAAGCGCACGGTGAACGGCCACCTGGTCACCGCGCTCGGTGAGGCGCCGGAGCGCGCGGTACGCCTGATCGGCGACAACATCCGCGCGGTGGAGCGGTGATGCAGGCGCGCGCGCGCATCCTGCGGGTCGAGAACGATGTGGCCTGGCTCGAACTTGCGGATGTCGCCGGCGGATGCGGGCGTTGCGATGAACCGGGCGGCTGCCGCTCGATGCAGCTTGCCCATGCCTTCGGCGGAGCGGAGAAGGTCTTCGCCTTGCCGCTGAGCTTTCCGGTCAAGCCCGGCGATCAGGTCGTGATCAGCATTCCGGACGGAGCGCCGCTGACCGCGGCACTCGCGGCGTATGGGCTGGCCACCGTGCTGCTGCTGGCGGGGGCGGCGGTCGGCAGCCTGCTGGGCGGCGACGGGCGGGCGGATCTCTACGGCCTCGTCGGCGGGGTCGCGGGTCTTGCCCTGGCGTGGTCGATCAACAGGGCGCTCCCGCGCAGCCGCAACTGGCGGCATCGCCTGCGCATGGAACTCGCGCCCGAGGGCGCATGCGTGCAATCACTTCAAACCCTTCGATGATTTCCTCCCTGACGGCCCGGCGCGTGCCCGCGAGTGCTTACCTGATCGCCCTGGTCGGCTTGCTGTGGGCATGCGTGATCGCGTCCGCTGCCCATGCCGCCACGGTGACGCTCCCCGACTTCACCGAGCTGGCCGAGCGTCAGGGAAGGGCGGTGGTGAACATCAGCGCCTCCCAGGCGCGCCGGACACCGGCGCGGCAACCGTTCCAGATTCCGGAGCTGGACGAGTCGGACCCGATGTTCGACTTCTTCCGCAAGTTCATCCCGCGCACCCCCGAGTATCCGGGGCCGGATCCGGATGACCAGTCGCTGGGTTCGGGCTTCATCATCAGCGCGGACGGCTACATCCTGACCAATGCGCACGTGGTCGAGGAGGCTGACGAGATCAAGGTCCGCCTGGCCGACAAGCGCGAGTTCGACGCGGTGGTGATCGGTGCCGACGCGCGCAGCGACGTCGCCCTGATCCGCATCGAGGCCAGCGGGCTGCCGCATGTCGTGCTGGGCAATCCCGAGGCGCTGAAGGTGGGCGAATGGGTGCTGGCGATCGGTTCGCCCTTCGGCTTCGAGCAATCGGTGACGGCAGGCATCGTCAGCGCCATGGGGCGCAGTCTCCCGGACGAGAATTTCGTACCATTCATCCAGACCGATGTCGCCATCAATCCGGGCAACTCGGGCGGGCCGCTGTTCAACCTGCGGGGCGAGGTGATCGGCATCAACTCGCAGATCTACAGTCGCACCGGCGGATTCATGGGGCTGTCGTTCGCGATCCCGATCGACGTCGCGATGGACGTGCAGCAGCAGTTGCGCATCAAGGGCCGGGTCGAGCGCGGCCGGATCGGCGTCGCGATCCAGGAGGTCACGCGCGACCTCGCCGACAGCTTCGGCCTGCCGCGCGCGGCGGGGGCGCTGGTGAGTTCGGTCGAGGCCGACGGTCCGGCGGCGCAGGCGGGCATCGAGCAGGGCGACGTGATCGTGCGCTTCAACGACCGTGCGGTGGAGAATTCCGCCGACCTGCCGCGCATCGTCGCCGCCGCGCAGCCGGGCTCCCGGGTCGCGGTGGAGATCTACCGCGGCGGCGCAGTACGCAAGCTGAGCGTAGCCGTCGGCGAGTGGCAGGATCCGGAGGCCGAACCGGAGGCGAGCCGCGCGGTCGGTGCCGCCGCAGCATCGAACCGGCTGGGCCTGGAACTCGCGCTGCCCACCCCGGCGCAGCGCCGGGAGCGCGGCGTCGAGCGCGGCCTGGTGGTGCAGCGTGCCGATGGCGCCGCCGCTCGCGCCGAGATCGTGCCGGGCGACATCGTGCTGGCGATTGTGGTCGGTGGCCGGCAGCTCATGCTCGACAAGGTCGAGGATTTCGAGCGCATCGCTGTGGAGCTCGCGCCGGGACAACAGGTGACGCTGCTGGTCCGCCGTGCCGATGCCACGTCCTACGTCAGCTTGCGGGCGGCCAAGTGAGCGGCGAAATGAGCGGCAAGACGACGAGCGACGGAACGCGCGCGAAGTGCGAAGCCGGTGCCGGAAAGCGCTTCACGGTGATGAGCCGGGAGTGGTGCCACCTGTGCCACGACCTGGTCGAGGCGCTGCAGCCGATCGCCGCCGAACACGGCTGGGAGATCGAGGTCGTCGATGTCGACCTGCATCCCGAGCTGGAAGCGCGCTGGGACGAACTGGTGCCCGTGCTGCTGCATGGCGATCAGGAACTATGCCACTACCACCTCGACGAAGCGGCCGTGCGCGCTTATTGCAGTGGTTTTCCGCTAGAATCACGGGCTTGACGCAGATGGGGTGGTCTGGCCACCCCTGGCTCCGAACCCCCGAACTCTTTCCGAAACGGGTGCTGCAAGGCACCCTTTTCGTTTCGCATGAATCACATCCGAAACTTCTCCATCATTGCCCACATCGACCACGGTAAATCGACCCTGGCCGACCGACTCATCCACTTCTGCGGCGGCCTGTCCGAGCGCGAGATGGAGGAGCAGGTGCTCGACTCGATGGACATCGAGCGCGAGCGCGGCATCACGATCAAGGCGCAGACCGCGGCCCTGCACTACAAGGCGAAGGATGGGCAGGTCTACAACCTGAACCTGATCGACACCCCGGGACACGTCGACTTCTCCTACGAGGTCAGCCGCTCGCTGGCCGCCTGCGAGGGCGCGCTGCTGGTGGTCGACGCCTCGCAGGGCGTCGAGGCGCAGACCGTGGCCAACTGCTACACCGCGCTCGACCTCGACGTCGAGGTGGTGCCGGTGCTGAACAAGATCGACCTGCCTGCAGCCGACCCCGACAACGCCCGTGGCGAGATCGAGGACGTGATCGGCGTCGATGCCTCCGAGGCCATCCTGTGCTCGGCCAAGACCGGCCTGGGCGTCGAGGACGTGCTCGAGGCCATCGTTGCCCGTATCCCGCCGCCCAAGGGCGAGCCCGAAGGGCCGCTGAAGGCGCTGATCATCGACTCGTGGTTCGACAACTACGTCGGCGTGGTGATGCTGGTGCGCGTGGTCGATGGGGTGCTCAAGCCCAAGGACCGCATCCTGCTGATGTCGAACGGCCTGCAGTATCCGTGCGACCAGGTCGGTGTGTTCACGCCGCGCTCGGTGGCGCGCGAGCAACTGCGTGCGGGCGAGGTGGGCTTCATCATCGCCGGCATCAAGGAAATCGAAGCCGCCAAGGTGGGCGACACGGTGACGCTCGCCAACCGCCCCGCGGCCGAGGCGCTGCCTGGCTTCAAGGAAATCAAGCCGCAGGTGTTCGCCGGCCTGTATCCGGTCGAATCCTCCGAGTACGACCAGCTCCGCGACTCGCTCGAGAAGCTGCGCCTGAACGACGCCTCGCTGCAGTTCGAGCCGGAAGTCTCGCAGGCGCTGGGCTTCGGCTTCCGCTGCGGCTTCCTCGGCCTGCTTCACATGGACATCGTGCAGGAGCGCCTGGAGCGCGAGTTCGACATGGACCTGATCACCACCGCGCCGACGGTGGTGTACGAGGTCGTGCTCAACGACGGCTCGATCATCCGCATCGAGAACCCGGCCAAGCTGCCCGACCCCGGCAAGTACCAGGAGATCCGCGAGCCGATCATCACCGCGACCATCTTCCTGCCGCAGGACTATGTCGGCCCGGTGATCACGCTGTGCAACCAGAAGCGTGGCAGCCAGATCGACATGCGCTACCACGGCCGCCAGGTGCAGCTGATCTACGAGCTGCCGATGAACGAAGTGGTGATGGACTTCTTCGACAAGCTCAAGTCGGTGTCCCGCGGCTATGCCTCGCTGGACTACGACTTCAAGGAATACCGCACGGCCGATCTGGTCAAGCTCGACCTGATGGTGGGCGGCGAGAAGGTCGATGCGCTGTCGGTGATCGTGCACCGCGCCAGCGCGCAGTACCGCGGCCGCGAGCTGGCGAGCAAACTGCGCGGGCTGATCCCGCGCCAGATGTTCGACGTGCCGGTGCAGGCGGCGATCGGTGCGCACATCATCGCCCGCGAGACGATCAAGGCGCTGCGCAAGAACGTGCTCGCCAAGTGCTACGGCGGCGACATCTCGCGCAAGAAGAAGCTGCTCGAGAAGCAGAAGGAAGGCAAGAAGCGCATGAAGCAGGTCGGCAACGTCGAGATCCCGCAGGAAGCCTTCCTCGCCGTGCTGCGCACCGACGAAGGCAAGTGATCGAACCCGCCGGCCCGCTGTGAGGGGCCGGCCGACGACGGATACCGCATGAATTTCGCCCTGACCCTGTTCCTGCTGCTGATCGCCACCGGCGTGCTGTGGTTCTACGACCGCTTTCACGCGCGCAAGCTGCGCCCGGCCGGTGCGCCCAGTCCGTGGTGGGTGGAGTACGGCGCGAGCTTCTTTCCGGTCATCCTGATCGTGTTCGGCCTGCGCTCCTTCGTCGTCGAGCCGTTCAAGATCCCCTCCGGCTCGATGATCCCGACCCTGCTCGTGGGCGACTTCATCCTGGTCAACAAGTGGACCTACGGCATCCGCCTGCCGGTGATCAACGCCAAGATCATCGACGTCAATGACCCCCAGCGCGGCGACGTGATGGTGTTCCGCTACCCGGCGGACCCGTCGATGGACTACATCAAGCGCGTGGTCGGCCTGCCGGGTGATCGCGTCGAGTACATCGACAAGCGCCTCACCATCAACGGCCAGTCGGTGCCGATCGCGGAAGCGGGCACCTACCTGCACCCCGACCGCCTGTATTACTCGCCGCAATTCACCGAGAAGCTCGGCGAGGTCGAGCACTCGGTGCTGATCGAGCGCGACGCGCCGGCCTTCGTGCCGCAGGTGCTGAATTTCCCCCAGCGTGAAAACTGCACTTACACCCACTCCGGCGTGAGCTGTACGGTGCCCGACGGGCATTACTTCGTCCTCGGCGACAATCGCGACGCGAGCAGCGACAGCCGGGTGTGGGGATTCGTGCCCGAAGAGAACATCGTCGGTCGCGCCTTCTTCATCTGGTTCAACTTCGGCGACATGAAGCGGATCGGCGGCTTTCACTGAGATCGGGGGACACGCATGCGCATCAAATCCCAACGCGGCCTGAGCCTGCTCGGCGTACTCGTCGTCGGCGCCCTGGCGGCATTCGTGCTGGTCGTCGGTTTTCGGACCGTGCCGGTGATCAACGAATACATGTCGGTCAAGCGCATCATCGGCATCCTGGCCGAAGAGGCGGACAACGGGACCCCGGTGCTGGAGCTGCGCCGCAGCTTCGATCGCCGCGGTCAGATCGACGACGTCTCGAGCGTGAAGGGGGCGGATCTGGTCATCGACCGCACGGGCACGCGGACGGTGATCGAGGTCGAGTACAGCCGCAGCGTGCCACTGATCGCCAACGTCAGCCTGCTCTTCGACCTGCACCCGAGCACCGAGCAACGCTGACCCGATGACGGTCGACCAGCTCCAGACCCGGATCGGGCACGTCTTCATCGACGCGCGCCTGCTGCAGGAGGCTTTGACGCACCGCAGCTTCGGCCAGCCGAACAACGAGCGCTTCGAGTTTCTCGGCGACTCCATCCTCAACTGCGTGATGTCGATCGCGCTCTTCGAGCGCTTCGGCGAACTGCGCGAGGGCGAGCTGTCGCGGGTGCGCGCCTCGCTGGTGCGGCAGGATGCCCTGCACCGCATCGCGCTCGGGCTCGAGCTCGGCGACTGCCTGCGGCTGGGCGAGGGCGAGCTGAAATCCGGCGGCAGCCGGCGACCCTCGATCCTGGCCGATGCGCTGGAGGCGGTGTTCGCCGCGGTCTTCCTCGATGCCGGCTTCGGCGCCGCGAAGGCGGTCATCGACCGTCTCTACGTGCCGCTGCTCGCCGAGGTCGATCCACGCAAGCCGAGCAAGGATCCCAAGACCGCCTTGCAGGAGTGGCTGCAGGGGCGCAGGATGCCGGTGCCGACCTACACCATGGTGCAGGCGCTGGGCGAAGCCCATGCGCAGGAATTCGAGGTCGCCTGCGACATCCCCAAACTCGGCGTGCGCACGCTGGGGCGCGGCCCCAGCCGGCGGATCGCGGAACAGCAGTCGGCCGAGCTCGCGCTCGCCGCAGTGAGAAAGAAATGAGCGAAATCCCTTCCATGCCCGAACACGACGACGTGCCGGGCAGCGAGCACGAGGCGGACGGCTTCCGCGCCGGCTTCGTCGCCATCGTCGGCCGCCCCAACGTCGGCAAGTCCACGCTGCTCAACCGCCTGATCGGGCAGAAGATCAGCATCGTCTCCAGCAAGGCGCAGACCACTCGCCACCGCGTCACCGGCATCCTCACCGAGCCGGGCGTGCAGTTCGTGTTCGTCGACACCCCGGGCTTCCAGACGCATCACCGCAACGCGCTCAACCGCTCGATGAACCGCACCGTATCGCAGGTGCTGGCCGACGTCGACCTGGTGTTCTTCGTCATCGAGGCCGGCCGCTTCACCGACGACGATCGCAAGGTGCTGGCGGTGATTCCCGAGTCTTCGAAGCTCATCCTGGTGATCAACAAGGTCGACCAGTTGAAGGACAAGTCGCGCCTGCTGCCCTTCATCGACCAGGTGCGCCAGGTGCGCGACTTCACCGAGATCGTGCCCTTGTCGGCGGAGAAGGGGCGCAACGTCGAGGAACTGGTCAAGGCCGCCACCCCGCTGCTGCCGGTCGCCGCGCCGATGTTCGAGGAAGACGAGATCACCGACCGCAGCGAGCGTTTCCTCGCCTCCGAATTCCTGCGCGAGAAGCTCTTCCGCCTGCTCGGCGACGAGCTGCCCTACGGCATCGCGGTCGAGATCGAGAAGTTCGAGGTCGAGGGCAACCTGCGCCGCATCCATGCCGCGGTGATCGTCGACAAGCCGGGCCACAAGTCGATGGTGATCGGCAAGGGCGGCGAGAAGTTGAAACGCATCTCCTCCGAGGCCCGCGTCGAGCTCGAGAAGCTCTTCGACGGCAAGGTCTTCCTCGAGGTCTGGGTCAAGGTCAAGAGCGGCTGGGCAGACGACGAGCGCGCGCTGAAGAGCCTCGGCTACGAGTAATCCGGACGCCGGGTCATGGCGGGAGCCAAGCAGCGCGTCGAGCAGCAGCCCGCATGGGTGCTGCACACCTATCCCTGGCGCGAGACCAGCCTGATCGTCGAGGTGTTCTCGCGCGACCACGGCCGGGTCGCCTTGGTCGCCAAGGGCGCGCGCCGTCCGCATTCGCAGCTGCGCGGCGTGCTGATGGCCTTCCAGCCGCTGTGGATGGACTGGTCGGGCGGCGGCGAGGTCAAGACCCTGGTGCGCGCCGAGTGGCAGGGCGGCCAGCCGCTGCTGACCGGGCGCGCGCTGATCTGCGGCTACTACCTCAACGAACTGCTGGTGCGCCTGACCGCGCGCGAGGACGCCCATCCGCGCCTCTTCGATGCCTACGCCGGGGCGGTGCGCGCACTCGGTCGCGGCGAGCCCGAGTCGCCCATCCTGCGCCGCTTCGAACTCGCCCTGCTGCAGGATCTCGGCTACGAGGCCGGACTCGATCATGAGGCGGACAGCGGCCAGCCGGTGCGGCCCGACGGGCGCTACCTTTATATAATCGAACGCGGCCCGGTCAGGCTGGAAACGCTGGAAGATGAAATGGCGGGGCAGGGCGTCGCGGCCGATGCGGTCGCGCTCGGCGACCAGCCCCTCGTGTCCGGCCAGACCCTGCTTGACATGGCGGCCGACGACTTCGCGCGCGCGGAGACGCTGGCCCAGTCCAAGCAGTTGCTGCGCATGCTGATCAACCACACCCTGGGCGGCCAGCCCTTGCAGTCGCGCCGGGTGCTCAAGGAACTGCAGGAGCTCTGATGATCGAACTCGGCGTCAACATCGACCACGTCGCCACGCTGCGCCAGGCGCGCCGCACCTGGGAGCCCGATCCGGTGTGGGCCGCGGTGGAGGCCCACCTCGGTGGCGCCGACGGCATCACCATCCACCTGCGCGAGGACCGCCGCCACATCGGCGACGAGGACGTGCGCCGGCTGGCCGAGCTCACCCAGGTCAAGCTCAACCTCGAGATGGCGGCCACCGACGAGATGGTCGCGATCGCCTGCCGCACCAGGCCGCAGATGGCGATGCTGGTGCCCGAGGGCCGCCACGAGATCACCACCGAGGGCGGGCTCGACGTGCTGTCGCAGGAGGCGCGCCTGCAGGACGTGATCGCCCGCCTGGCCGACGCCGGTATCGTCACCAGCGTGTTCATCGACGCCGAGCCCGCACAGATCGAAGCCGCCGCCCGCATCGGCGCGCGCGTGTGCGAGATCCACACCGGCCCCTACGCCCACGCCTTTCACGCCGCCGGCCGCGACGCCGAGGCGCCGGCGGTGCTCGCCGAGCTGGACAAGATCCGCACGGCGGGTGAAGTGGTGCGCAGCCTGGGCATGCGCTTCAACGCCGGCCACGCGCTCAACTACTACAACGTCGAACCGATCGCCCGCCTGCACGGCATCCGCGAGCTGCACATCGGGCACTCGATCGTCAGCCGTGCGGTCTTCGTCGGCCTGCGCGCGGCGGTGGCCGAGATGAAGCGCCTGATGCGCGAAGCGGTGCAGGCGGCCTGAGCAGCGCGGGCACGGAACGCAGGCGATGAGCGGCGGCCAGGGAGCGGGGCAGGGCGAGGCATGATCCACGGCATCGGCACGGATCTCGTGCAACTGCGGCGCATGCGCGAGGCGCTCGAGCGTCACGGCGAGCGCTTCGCGCTGCGCATCCTGGCGGCGAGCGAGGTCGAGGGCTGGCGTGCCCATCGCGACCAGGCGCGTTTCCTCGCCAAGCGCTTCGCCGCCAAGGAAGCCTTCGGCAAGGCCCTCGGTACGGGCGTCGCCGTGCCGGCCACGCTGCACGCGGTTGCCGTCGGCCACGACGCGCGCGGCAAGCCCGAATACCACTATGACGAGCGTCTCGCGGCGCACATGCGCGACAACGGGCTGCGCGCCCACCTCAGCATCAGCGACGAGGACGAGCACATCGTCGCGTTCGCACTGATCGAGCGCTGTGGTGATTAGCGGCTTCATTCGCCGCGAAAATTGCGGTGATTCAACGCTCGTTCTGAAAGCGAGATCTCCAACATGAACCCAAGCACCAAGCGCCCCCGCGGCCCCGTCATGATCGATGTCGCCGGCACCGCGCTGACCGACGAGGAGCGCGAGCGCCTGCTCGACCCGCTGGTCGGCGGCGTGATCCTGTTCGCGCGCAACTTCACCGGCTCCGATCAACTCCGCGCGCTCACGGCCGACATCCGTGCGCTGCGCGATCCGGCGCTGATCATCGCGGTCGACCACGAAGGCGGTAGGGTGCAGCGCTTCCGCACCGACGGCTTCACCCGCCTGCCGTCGATGCGCAGCCTGGGCACGCTGTGGGAGCAGGATCACCTCGCCGCGCTCGACGTGGCGCGTGCCACCGGCTTCGTGCTCGCTTCTGAACTGCGCGCGCACGGCGTCGACCTCAGCTTCGCCCCGGTGCTGGATCTCGACTACGGCTGCTGCCGCGCGATCGGCAACCGCGCCTTCCACCGCGACCCGCAGACCGTCGCCGCACTCGCCCAGGCACTGGTCGCCGGCATGGCGGAGGCGGGCATGGGCGCGGTCGGCAAGCACTTCCCCGGTCACGGCTTCGTCGAGGCCGACTCGCACCACGACGTGCCGGTGGATGAACGCGACTTCGACACCGTGTGGAACGAGGACATCGCCCCCTACCGCCACCGTCTCGGCCGCCAGCTCGCCGGGGTGATGCCCGCGCACGTGATCTACCCCAACGCCGACCCCAGCTCCGAGCCCCAGCCCGCCGGCTTCTCGCCCTTCTGGCTCAAGGACGTGCTGCGCGACCGCCTCGGCTTCCAGGGCGTGATCTTCAGCGACGACCTCAACATGGAAGGCGCCCGCGTCGCCGGCGACATCGTTGGTCGTGCGAAAGCCGCGTACGCCGCCGGCTGCGACATGCTGCTGGTGTGCAACCGCCCGGACCTCGCCGTCGAACTGCTCGACCGCTGGGCGCCCGCGCCCGATCCGGACAATCTCGCAAGGCTCGCCGCGATCGTGCCTTCCGCCCCGCAGCCAGCCTGGCTCGCCGACCCCTTCGCGCTCGAACTCCATGCCGCCTATGTCCACGCCCGCGACCGCGTCGCCGCCATCCCCGACGACAGCAGCGCCGCACCCACCATGACCGCCGCCACCATCGGCGAGCAGCGCACCGAGGTCCTCCATAAGCACGGATAATCGACAGGACGTTTCCTACGGACCGTGGAGCATGAACTGCGCTGGAGTGGATGCGGGGCGTTCCTGGAATGGGCGAGGACTGTCTGAGTGAGCGTAGCGAGCGAGTTCCGCAGCCCATGGAAGGAATGCCCCGTGTCCGCTCGGAGGCATAGATGGTTTCAAGCCCTATTCTGCATCATCACTCATGACCGATCCGACGTCCTCTAACGCCTTCGACCCCAAGCCCTTCCTGCGCACCCTCACCGAGGAGCCCGGCGTCTATCGCATGATCGGCGCCGACGACAAGGTGCTCTACGTCGGCAAGGCCAAGAATCTCAAGCGCCGGGTGTCCAGCTACTTCCAGAAGACCGTCTCCAGCCCGCGCATCGCGATGATGGTCGCCCAGGTGCTGCGTGTGGACATCACCGCCACGCGTTCCGAGGCCGAGGCCCTGATCCTCGAGAACAACCTCATCAAGAGCCTGGCGCCGCGCTACAACATCCTGTTCCGCGACGACAAGACCTACCCCTACATCGAGCTCTCCGCCGACGAATTCCCGCGCCTGGCCTACCACCGCGGCGCCTTCACCAAGGGCGCGCGCTACTTCGGACCGTTTCCGAACGCCTGGGCGGTGCGCGAGAGCATCCACCTGCTGCAGAAGACCTTCCAGCTGCGCACCTGCGAGAACACCGTCTTCGCCAACCGCTCGCGCCCCTGCCTGCTGCACCAGATCAAGCGCTGCACCGCGCCCTGCGTCGGCCTGGTCGAACCCGCGGCCTACGCCGCCGACGTCAGGCTCGCCACCCGCTTCCTCGACGGCCAGGCCAGCGAGGTCATCGACGATCTCACGAACCGCATGCAGGCGGCCGCCGAGCGCCTCGCCTTCGAGGAGGCCGCTGCCTGCCGCGATCAGGTACGGGTGCTGCAGGCCGTGCTGCACAAGCAGTTCGTCGACAGCCGCAAGGACGAGGACGTCGACATCCTCGCGGCGATCGAGGCCGACGGCCTCACCTGCGTGAACATCGCCATGGTGCGCGGCGGCCGCCACCTCGGCGACCGTCCGCAGTTCCCCAGCGGCGCGGCGGTTTCGGGGGCGATGGACAGCCTGCTCGCCTTCGTCGAGCAGCACTACAGCCAGCACCCGATCCCGGCACGCATCCTGGTGAACCTGCCGCCCGAAGCGGTCAGGGAGACGCTCGCCGAGATCACCGAGCGCCCGCCGGGCGTGGTGTCGCCGCGCTTCGAGGCGGAAAAGGCGTGGATGGAGATGGCCGAGAAGAACGCCCGCCTCGCCATCCAGGCGCGCGCGCGCGACACCGGCCGCATCGAGCAGCGCCTGGAGGCCCTGCGCGAGGCGCTCGGCATGGACGATGCGCCGCAACGCATCGAGTGCTTCGACATCAGCCACACCATGGGCGAGGCCACGGTGGCCTCCTGCGTGGTGTGCGAGGCCGGGGCGATGAAGCGCGCCGAGTATCGGCGCTACAACATCACCGGCATCACCCCGGGCGACGACTTCGCCGCGATGCGCCAGGCGCTCGAGCGGCGCTACGGCAAGGTCGCGGCCGGCGAGGGCGTATGCCCCGACCTGATCCTGATCGACGGCGGCAAGGGCCAGGTCAGCGCGGCGCGCGAGATCCTCGCCGAGGTCGGCCTGGAATCTGTGGCGATGGTGGGCGTGGCGAAAGGCGAAGGGCGCAAGGCGGGGCTGGAGACCCTGATCTTCCCAGACGGTCGCGAGGGCCTGGCGCTCGGCGGCGAGTCGGCGGCGCTGCACCTGATCGTCGAGATCCGCGACGAGGCCCACCGCTTCGCCATCACCGGTCACCGGGCCAAGCGCGGCAAGGCGCGGGTGGGCTCCAAGCTCGAGGACATCCCCGGCGTCGGCCCCTCACGCCGCCGCAACCTGTTGGCCGCCTTCGGCGGGCTGGACGGCGTGCGCGAGGCGACGGTGGAGGACCTGTGCCGGGTCGAGGGGGTCAGCCGCAAGCTCGCCGAGCAAATCCACGCCGCGCTGCGCTGAAACGCCGGCAGTTCGCGGGCAAGCCCGCCCCCACGGGGGGGCGGAGAGCGATCGCGCCCCCCAGCTTCGCTCAGCCGGCGAGCGCTTCCTTCACCCAGGCGTTGGCCTGCTTGGCGTCGAAGCTGCTGCCGTACTTTGCCTTCAGCGCGCCCATGACGGCGCCCATCTGCTTGGGCGAGCGCTCGGCCAGGCCGGCGACGGTCTCGGCGATGAAGGCCTTCACCTCGGCCTCGCTCGCCATCGGCGGCAGGTAGGACGTCAGGATCGTCGATTCCTGCGCCAGCACGGCGAGGCGGTCGGCGTCCTTGATCACCGCCACGGCTTCCTGGTTGTTCTTCAGGAACTTGCGGATCGTCTGCTGGACCTCGTCGTCGGTGCTCTCGCGGTTGCCGGCATTCTTGCCCACCATCTCGGCCTCGGCGATCAGCGTGGACAGCAGGGTGGCGCGCACGCCGTCGGCGGCCTTGCGGGCAAGCAGGGAATCCTTCTTCAGTTGGGCGAGCAGGCTCATCGGGGTCTCCGGTGGGATCGGGCTGGGGAGGCGTGCGATGCGGGCCTCCGCGCCGGTGTTCAAGGGGGCGTGTGACACGCCGGTCAGGGGCGGAGTCTACCGCAGCCGACGCTGACGGAGCGCGCCCATCGCGGCTTGCGTCGCCCGCGTAGCTACACCGTTGGCGGCGGCAGGCGCCCTGGGGCGCGATGGGGCACGGCCCCCGGGTGACCGGAGAACGGTCGCGGCGCCGCGATGGACGCAGCGACGCCTGATGGTGCAGCTCAGCCGGCGCGGCGCATCATCGCGGCGAGGGGCCAGACGAGCGCTGCGGCGACACCGCCGAAGCCGGCGGCATAGAGGAAGAGATTGCCCCAGTCCACCCAGTAGCCCATGTTGGCGAAGGAGGACTTGGTCATTGCGGGGGTGATGAAGAAGGTGATGGCGGTCACCACCACGAAGATCACCAGTGCCGGCTTCAGCGCCTTGCCCCAGCCCGCGTTGCCGCGGCTCGCCGCGAGGCCCATCAACGCCACCCACAGCACCGCGGTGCCGACCACCGCCGGCAAGTACTGCAGGGCGAGTTCGAAAAGGATGTTCAGGGTCAGCCAGATCTCGTACATGTCGTTTCCTCCCTCAGACCCGGCCCTTGGCCACCGCCATGTAGGCGGGCTTGAGCAGGCGGTATTTCATGACCCAGGCGAAGTAGCTGTCCTGCAGCGGATCGATCATCGGCAGCGAGGGGATGAGGCGGTTCTCGTAGTCGAACTCGACCAGCAGCGCGGCGCCCTCGCGCAGCAGCAGCGGGCACGAGGTGTAGCCGTCGAACTTCTGCGTGGGCTCGCGGCCGGCGATGACGTCGAGCAGGTTGTTCACCACCAGCGGGGTGCTCTTCTTCACCGTCGCCGCGGTCTTGCCCTTGGGCGTGCCGTTGATGTCGCCGATCCCGAACACGTTGGGGAAGCGGCGGTGGCGCAGGGTCTCCTTGTCCACCTCGAGCCAGCCGCCCGCGGCAAAGCCGCCTTCCTTCCACGACAGCGGGCTGTTCTTCACCACGTCGGGCGCACGCATCGGCGGCACGACGTGGATGAAGTCGTAGTCGAGCGCGCTGCGTTCGCCCTCGGGACTGGCGAAGGTGGCGCGGCGGGCGCCGATGTCGATCGCCACCAGCTTGCTGTTGAAGGTGACCGGCACGCCCAGCTTCTCCCAGCGTGCGAGCACCTCCTGGTTGATGCGTGGCACGCTGAAGATGTTGTCGAGCGCCGAGTGGAACTCCACCTGCGACCGCTCGCGCGTGCCCGCCTGGCGGAGGCGGTCCACGACCATGAAGGTCATCTTCAGCGGCGCGCCGGCGCACTTGAGCGGCGTCGCGGGCAGGGTCATCAGCGCCTTGCCGCCTTTCTGGCGGTACGCGTCCATCGCCCGCCAGGTGGCTTCGGCGGCCTGCGGGCTCGGATAGACGCAACCCAGGCCGTTGCTGCCGATGGCCGCGACGTCCATGCCCTCGATCTGGCCGAAGTCGATCTGCAGGCCGGTGGCGACGATCAGGTAGTCGTATTCGATGCGACGCCCGCTGTCGGTGACGACCGCGTTGGCCTCGGGATCGAACTCGGCGACCATTTCCCTGACCCACTCCACGCCCCCGGGGATCAGGTCGGCATTGCGGTCGCTGACCTTCTCGACCGGCCATATCCCGGTGGCGACCAGGGTGTAGCCGGGCTGGTAGTTGTGGATCTCCTTGCGGTCCACGATCGTGATCCGGGCGCCGTCGAGCTCGCGTGCGAGCCGGCTGGCCGCGGCAAGTCCACCCAGGCCGCTGCCGGCGATGACGATGCGCGCGGAGGTCTTCAGTGCCGCCCGCGCGGGCGCTGCACCGACCGTCAGGCTGGTGCCGGCGACGACCGGCAGCACGGAAGCCCCGAACAGCAGGCGGCGGCGTCCGGCGTCCACCGACGATACGGCCGGGGCGAGCGGCGCGGTCGAGGGCGATGCGGCGGGGTGTTCAGGCATGTGCGACATGTTCGTCTCCTTCCCGGGGTGGGTGCGGTGCTCGATTCACGGCCTCTGCATTTGTGCTCTTTGTTAAATCATATGAGCACTTTCTGAAATAGCCATAAGCTCGACTGGGCTTTGTGACCGTGGTCACAAAGCCCAGCGGGATAGGGGAAGCTCATCCGGTAAAGCGTGCGATTCCGGTCGTCAGGGCTTCGTCTCGCCGTGCCCAGACTGCCCGCGAGATCTGGTTGGCAAAGTCTTGGCTGGTCGCGACCTCGCAGGGCGCCGCTCTTACAGCAGGTCGATCGGGATCTTCAGGTAACGGACGCCGTTGTCCTCCGCCGGCGGCAGATTGCCGGCACGCACATTGACCTGGATCGCCGGCAGGATCAGCGTCGGCATGGCGAGCGTGCGGTCGCGCGCGGTGCGCATGGCTACGAAGTCGGCCTCGGCCACCCCGTCATGGACGTGGATGTTCTTCGCCCGCTGCTCGGCCACCGTGGTTTCCCACACCGGCGCGCGGTCGTCGGGCGGATAGTCGTGGCACAGGTGCAGGCGTGTCTCGGGCGGTAGCGATAGCAGCTTGCGGATCGAGCGGAACAGCGTGGCCGCGTCCCCGCCGGGGAAGTCGCAGCGCGCGGTGCCGTAGTCGGGCATGAACAGGGTGTCGCCGACGAAGGCGTCCTGGCCGACGACGTAGGTCAGGCAGGCCGGCGTGTGGCCGGGCGTATGCATCACCTCGACCTCGAGCTCGCCGATGCGGAAGCGCTCGCCGTCCTCGAACAGGTGGTCGAACTCGGCGCCATCGCTGTTCATGTCCCTGGCGTTGAAGACGTCCTTGAACACGGCCTGCACCTGGCGGATGTGCACGCCGATGGCGATCCTGCCGCCGAGCTGTCGCTTCAGATAGGGCGCAGCCGACAGGTGGTCGGCGTGGGCGTGGGTCTCGAGCACCCAGTCCACGTGCAGCCCCGCTTGACGCACGTAGGCGATGACTGCGTCGGCGGAGGCGCGCGAGGTGCGCCCCGACTTTGGATCGTAGTCGAGCACGCTGTCGATGATCGCGGCGCGCGCCGTCGCGGGGTCGGACACGACGTGGGTGACGGTATTGGTGGCCGCGTCGAAGAAGGACCGGATGTCTGCCTGGGGCATGGGGGCGCTGCTCATGTCGGCTCGTGGCGGGGTGCAGCGCTCACTCGGGTACGCAGATCTGTTTTCGGCTGGCGGCGAGCAGGGTCTTGAAGGCCAGCAGCGCGACGACGCCGCTCAGTACCGCGAGCATCAGCCATGATAGTCCCGCGTAGAACACCTGGCCGCTGCGGGCACTCATCTCGAAGGTGGCGATCGGCACGATGATGTTGCCCACGACCGGGATGAACCAGGCCGGGTTGGCGTGCTTGATGTCGTAGTGGGTGTGATGGATCCAGCTGCTCATGGCGAACAGCGTGAAAATGAGATGCACCGCGGCACCGATGCCCCACATCCATCGCGCGCCGGCCGGGGCATCCTGCGCCCAGCCGATCGACAGCAGCAGCAGGCCGATGGAGATGGCGGGGAAGAAGTTCAGGCGTATCGGATGGGCGCGGTCGGCCTTCACCGCCTCGGGGTGTCGCAGCAGCTTGGCGCCGTACATCAGCAGCAGGAACAGGTACAGCGCGCTCGCCAGCCAGCGCAGCGCGACGCCGATCTCGACCGGCACGCCGCCGGTGTGATGGGCCTTGAGCCAGGCGATAGTGAGGCCCGCAATGCCCATCACGGTGGAGAACAGGGCGACCGGGAAATGCGCCAGCCGTACGTGATGCGACGTCGTAGCGGTCGAGGTGGCGGAAGCGTTGGCGTGCATGCGTCGTCCTTGCCGAGAGGGCCTATCAATGGGAGTGAGCGCAGCAAACTACGTGCCATCGCCGGGCAATGTCCAGAGTGCCGAATAAAGTTAAATAAAATCAGTGGAAAGGAAGTACTCTTCGGTGATCCTCAGTCCTGCCTCGACGGGTTGTGCGCTGCCATGCGTCACCGACTGTGGCATTCATGTCAGCTCGCGAGTGGCGGCGCGACCTTGATCATCCGCCACTCGCCCCTGCTCAGAACGCGAGCTTCACGCCGACCGTGAGGTTGCGGCCATCGAGCGGCGCAGCGTTCTTGATGAACGAGGTGTGCGCGTAGGCCAGCTGGTTGCCGAGGTTGTTGCCCTTGACGTAGAGCTGCCAGGGCGTGCCCTTGTAGAGGCCGCCGTAGCTCAGGCCGACACTGACCATGTTGTAGCCTGGCGTCTCAAGCTCGAACTCGGCGATATCGTCCTGGCGACCGACGCGATAGACCTCGGCCTCGGCACGCCAGGCGTTCCATTTGGCATCCAGCCGCAGGCCGACGCGATGTGCCGGGATGCGCGGCAGGTCGCGGTCGCCGTCGCCGGCCTCGAGCTTGGCGCGCACGTAGTCGCCGAACAGGGTCAGGCCGAAGGTGGCGTCGAGCTGCTGGCGGATGGCGCCCTCGATGCCGGTGAAGCTGGCGTCGCGCTGGGCGTACTCGATGAGCTGGAAGTCCTCGTAGGCGTCGAGCGTGCGGGCGTGGATGTAGTCGTCGATGCGGTTGTGGAACACGCTGACGGAGAAGGTGGTGGGACCGGCGAGCTTGCGCAGCGTCAGGTCGACGTTGTTGGCCGTTTCCGCCTTCAGCTCGGGGGTGCCGCGTTCCCAGGTGCTGGTCGCCATGTGCAGGCCGCGCGCATAGAGCTCCTCGGCCGTCGGCAGGCGCCGGGTGCGGGACAGCGTCATGCCCAGGCTGTACTGCGGGGCGAAGTCCCACACCGCGCCCAGCGACACGGAGTTGCCATGGTGGTTGCGGTCGCGCTGGGTGCTGCTGTCAACTTCGATGTCCTGCCATTCGTGACGCAGGCCGGCTTCGAAGCGCCAGTCGGCCAGGGTGTATTCCTCGATCACGAAGGCCGCGTGCTTGATCGTCACGGTGGGGGGCACATAGGCTTCGTCGCCATCGGCGTGGAAGTCGCGGCGGCCCGTCTGCAGGCCCATCACGCCGCGCCAGCCGCCGAGCGGCGCATGTTCGAGTTCGACGCGGGCATCGCTGGCCTTGCTGCGGAACCGGGTGCCGACGCTGTCGATCCCTTCGTCCTGCTCGATCTCGTCGTGGCCGTAATCGGTGTAGGACGCGCGCAGGCGGGCGCGGGTGAAGCCGGCGAAGGGCTCCAGCAGTTCGCCGCGCAGGTCCCAGCGTTCGCTGTCGAGCTTCACGTACGGGGTGGCGCCGTGTTCGTCGTGTTCATGCTCGTGCCCGTCTTCCTCGCCGTGGAGGCCGCAATGCAGACGGTCGCCGTCCGGGTGGCAGGCCTCGTATTCATCGCTGTGCCCGGGTAGCCCGTACTCGTTCTGTTGACGGGTATAGGCGAGGCCGAGATAGCCGCGTGCGCCCACCCATGACACGCCGAGGCTGCTGGTCTCGGTCTGGTTGTGGCTGCCGTCGACCCGGCTGTGGTCCCAGCCGCTGCCGACACGGTAGTCGCGCGCGTCGCGCTTGAGCCCTTCGGCGTGGAAGGCGAGGTTGCCGCTGCCCGCGGTGACTTCGAACGCGCCGGCGACGCCATTCGCGACACTGTCGGCGCGCAGTTCCACGCTGCCTTCGACCCCGCGTTCGGGGACCGCGGTGGGGACGCGCTTGTCGAGCACATTCACCACGCCGCCGATCGCGCCGCCGCCATAGGCCAGCGCGGACGGGCCGCGCAGCACCTCGATCTGTTCGCTCAGTATCGGTTCGAGCGCCACTGCGTGGTCGGGGCTGATCGTGGATGCGTCCATGATCTCGCTGCCGTCCGACAGCAGCTTGACGCGCGGACCATCCATGCCGCGGATGATGGGCCGGCTGGCGCCAGCGCCGAAGTGGCTGGCGGCGATGCCGGGTTCGCCGGCCAGCGTCTCGCCGAGCGTGGCGGCACGACGGCGCACGAGTTCGTCGCCGGCGAGCACGCTGACCGGGGTGCTCATCTGATCGCTGCCGAGCGCGAGCGCGCTGGCCGAGACCGTGACCGGGGCAAGCGCGGTGTCGTCCGCGTACGCGACGGCGGGCCCGAAAGCGAGGGCGAGGCTCAGCATGAGCGGGGTGGGGGTGGTTTGAAGCCTGGACATCGGTGTTCTTCCTTCGTGTTTGGTTTGCGCAAGGCAAGGGCCGTCCTTCGTCCGGGCAAGCGCACCGGGCGGGACGACGTCATGCATGCCGGGTCACGGACCCGACGGTTTCAGTGGGCGATGTGGCGAAGGGCCGATGAGGGCGGCGCGCGGCAGCGCGGCCGCAGTGGGCTGCAGGCCGACGCGGCCGGAGGGAGGGCGACGGGCGGGGACGCGGCGCCGTGGTCGTCGAAGCTGAAGGACTTCGGCGCGGCCGCAGGAAGATCGAGCGCGGCGAGCGCCAGGCATTCGAGGCAGACGGCGTCGGCCTGGCGCTCTTCTTCTGCGCCAGGCGACGCGCCGTTCGCCACCGTGTCCGCGAGGGCCTGGGTTGGCCCGCGGAGGTGGGACAGGGTGTGCGCGTGCACCTCGATCTGCAGAGCGAGCAGCGCGAGCACCAATACGAGCAGCAGCGCCCGGCCGGCATGCGCGTGACCATCGCGGATGCCGTGGGCGAGTCGGCGGGGGTGCGGAAGGGACAGGAGGAAAGCACGCGGCCCGGCGCGGGGCCGGGGCGCGGATGCGGCGCAGGACATCGCCGCATTCTAGGGTGAGGCGCCCTCTATAGCAACAAAGTTGCAATAGAGGGTTTGATCAGAATCCGATGACCTTGCGGTTCGTCTCCAGCAGGGCGGCGCCCATGTCGGCCGGCTTGGCCGGCTTGATGCCGTCCTTCAGGTCTTCGGGCTTCTTGCCGCTGTTGGGCAGGTAGAGCGCGCACACCGAGGCGGTGGCTCCCTTCTTCAGCGCGCCATCGAGCAACTGCGCCGGTGTCACGTTGTTGGGCTTGAGCGCTTCGCCGCCGGCACCCTTGAGTGCGAGGTCGCCGGCGTGATCGCACAGCAGGATGTCGACCTGTGCGCCCTGTTCCTGCATCTGGTTGGCCAGCACCATGGCCATGCCCTGGGTCATCGGACTCTGGGCGTTGAGGACCACGGTGACTTCGGGCTTGTCGGCGAGCGCTGCGGTGGAGCCGAGGGCAATGGCGAGGGCGAGGAGGGTTTTCTTCATGGTGGCGTCCTTCGGGAGTCGGTAGGCGGGAATGCAGCGCGTCGTCGCGATCGGCGTGCGGGATGGGAGGGGCTGTGTTGCAGCGCGTGGGGCGTGGTCGAAATCGGCCGTGACGCAGCTGACGCAATCGGCGTGCCATGTTGTAGCCATGTGCTACGGCGGGCGCGGCGCAAATCCGACTGCGGGCTGCCGCGCCGCGCTGCTGGCCAGTGCCGGGGTCGCCCGGGAGCCGGGTGATTCCGAATGGCTTGGACAAGGCCATTGACGAGCGTGCTGTCAGCACGACAGACTGCTGGCAGAACGTCCGCCATTGGTGACAGATCATGCCGCCCGATACGCGCCCCTTGCCCGAGCTGGTGTCCTTTCTCGAGACCCTGTCCGAGCCCCACATCCTGTGCGACCGCGACTACCGGATCATCGCCGCCAATGCCGCCTACCGGGCGTCGTGGCCGGACGGGCGCAACGTGGTGGGGCGCACCTGTTACGACGTCAGCCACCACTACAGCGTGCCGTGCGACCGTGCGGGCGAGTCCTGCCCGCTGGCGCGCAGCCTGGCTTCGGGCCAGCGCGAGCGCGTGCTGCATCTGCATCACACGCCGCGCGGCAAGGAGTATGTGAACATCGAGCTCTCCCCGGTGCGCGACGCGAGCGGGGAGATCGCATGGTTCATCGAGAAGATGGAGCCGATGCACGTCGCTCGTGGGGTGTCGGACCATCGCGGCCTGATCGGGCGCTCGCCCGCCTTCCAGCACATGCTCGAGCTGATCGCGCGCGTGGCGCCCTCGGACGCGAGCGTGCTGCTGCAGGGCGAGTCCGGCACCGGCAAGGAACTGCTCGCCACCGCCGTGCATGAAGCGAGCCGGCGTGCGGAGGGGCCCTTCGTGGTGGTCGATTGCTCCGGACTGCCCGAGACCCTGTTCGAGAGCGAGGTCTTCGGCCACGAGCGCGGTGCCTTCACCGGCGCCACCGCGCGCAAGCCCGGGCTGATCGAGGCGGCCAGCGGCGGCACGCTGTTCCTCGACGAGGTCGGCGACATCCCGCTCGCAATGCAGGTCAAGCTGCTGCGCCTGCTGGAGACCGGCACCTATCGGCGCGTGGGGTCGACCGAGCTGCGCCGCGCCGACATCCGCCTGGTTTCGGCCACCCACCGCCCGCTCAAGCGCATGATCGCCGAGGGCGGCTTCCGCCAGGATCTCTACTTCCGCATCAACACCTTCCCGATCGCCGTGCCGCCCCTGCGCGAGCGCGAGGGCGACCTGCCGCTGCTGATCGACTCCCTGCTCGAACGCGTGGCGCCCAAGCGTCGCCTGGCGCTGTCGCCGGCGGCGCTGCGACTGCTGTGCGCCTATCCCTTCCCGGGCAACGTGCGCGAGCTGCGCAACGTGCTCGAACGCGCCAGCCTGATGTGCGACGGCGAGCTCATCGGACCCGAGCATCTGCCCGAGGAGATCCTGCACCCGGAGTTAGGCGGCTGCGAGGATTCCGGTCCGATGGCCGGGCAGCCGGGCCGCGCCGTGGTGAAGGGCGAGCCGTTCGACCTCGAGGAGGTGCAGCGCCAGGCGCTGCTGCGTGCGGTGCGCACCCATCGCGGCAGCCGTCGCGAACTCGCCCGCCGGCTCGGCATCAGCGAGCGCACCCTCTATCGCCGGCTTCGCGAACTGGGGCTGGTGGAGGGGCGTGCCGGGTCGGCGACCGACGGCGCGACACCGGGGGTGAAGGAGCCCTGATCGGGCGCCGCGATCGCGCCCGGAGCGGGCGGCTGCCATGACTGCCGGATTGGCAGAGAAAAGTCCAACCCGGCAGCCGATGGCAGTGGATGGCGCCCGGGCGCGGAGCAGAAGTGGCTTGTCTGCGGGGGTAGGAATGGCTGGCATGGCCTTTGCTTAAAGATCCATGTGCGAAGCAGGGTCGAGTCGCGAACGCTGCGTGATCGTCCCCCCTCAACGGTCTTGCCCCCGGCAGTGTCGGCGCGATGGAACTCTCCGGCCCGCTTCGCCTTTTTCCCCGTCTGCAGTGCGGCGCCAGCCGGGTGTCTCGCCGCGTGGGGTCCATTCGCCTGCCTCAGGTGGGCGTGCTGAGCCACGTTTGCGCCGGGTCAAGGCGGTTGCGCTCCGGTCGGGCACACTGCGTGCCCTTCGCCGCATTCATCGCATCGCAGCCCGACCACCATGCTCGTCCGCCCCGACCGCCCATCCGACCATCCATCCGCGACCTCCTTGGCGGAGGCGTCGGGATCGCCCTTCGGCGCGCGGCGCTACAACGCCTGGAACGATCATGTCCGGCGGCAACATGGCGGGCGCGTGCAGAAGGTCTCGGTGGCGGCGGGCTTCACCTGCCCCAATCGCGACGGCGCGCTCGGCGCCGGTGGCTGCACCTTCTGCAACAACGCCGGCTTCACCCCGGGCTATCTCGATCGCCGCGACGGCATCCACGCCCAGATCGACACCGGACTTGGTTTTCTTGACCGGCGCTATCCGGGAACGCGGCATTTCATCGCCTATTTCCAGAGCTACAGCAATACCTATGGCGAGTTCGCGCGTCTGCGCGCCTGCTACGAGGAGGCGCTGTCGCATCCGCGGATCAGCGGGCTGGCGATCGGCACGCGGCCGGACTGCCTGCCCGACACCGTGCTCGACTATCTCGCCGAGCTCGCCGCCAGCCACATCATCGAGCTCGAGATCGGTATCGAGTCCTGTGACGACGCGGTGCTGCAGCGCGTGAATCGCGGCCACGACTTCGCCTGCAGCGTCGACGCGATCGAGCGCGCGGCGGCACGCGGGCTGGCGGTGACGGCGCACTTGATCCTCGGACTGCCGGGTGAGACGCGGGAGTCGATGCTCGACGGCGCCGCGCGGCTGTCGGCCTTGCCGCTCAAGGCGCTCAAGCTGCACCAGCTGCAGCTCGTGCGCGGGACGGCGATGGCGCGCGACTGGCAACGCGACCCGGCCAGCGTTCCGCTGCTGGACGAGGAGAGCTACATCGGCCTGCTGGCCGACTTCGTGGAGCGCCTGTCGCCCGACATCCTGCTGCAGCGCCTGGGCAGCGAGGTGCCGCCGACCCTGAAGCTGGCGCCGCAATGGAACATGCGCCTGTCCGAGCTGGCGCCCCGGCTGAGCGCCGAACTGGCCCGCCGCGGCAGTTGGCAGGGCGCGCGCTTCGCCACGCCCGCAGGCTGAAGAGCGTAGTCGCCTATTTGCGGAAGTCGCGGTGGCAGGCCTTGCAGCTGTCCTGCGCGGCCGCATAGGCGGTACGCACGGCGGCCTCGTTGCGTTCAGCCGCTGCGGCGAGCAGGCGCTCGGAGGCGGTGGCGAACGCCTGGCGGCGCTGATCGAATTCCGCGGGCTTCTCCCATACGGCCGGCTTGGCCTTGGTCGGGGGGTAGTTGGTGTCGGCGCCGAAGTGCGACCACGGCGCGTCGCGCAGGCGACCGAACTCGTCCGCCAGCCGCGCGAAGGCGTCGGCGTCGTAGCGCTTGTCCTTGAGCATCGTGCCCATCGGTTCGAAGCTGCGCAGGATCGCCTTGAAGGCTTCCCGGCGCTTGGTGACGGGCTGCTCGGGATGAGTGTCGGCGACTTCGCTGGAACAGCCGGCGAGGATGAGGACGGACAGGGCGGCGAGGGCGAGACGGGTGGCGAACTTCGTTCGGGGCATCGTTGAGTCCATTTTTGGCGTTGTGTGTGCGGTCGGGTGGCGGTGCGAGCATGCGCGGCTGGAAACTGTGATTCCGGGGCAAGCAGTGTCGCGCTCGATGCAGCCACGAAGACGGGACGGAGTTTAAGGGATGCGGTGCAGCAATAAAGTTCCGTTGGCAGCGAACGATCCACGCATCCGCCCGTGCTTGATCCACTTCAATGCCGGCTGGCGTGCGCGGGACTAGCATGGGGTCCGTACGATTTTCCGTCCGGAGACCCCGCATGCGTTCCACCCTTGTTGCCGCCTCGCTGGCGTTCGCCGCTCTCATCGCCGGCCCGGTGCCGGCGCTTGCCGACGCTGATGCGCGTACGTCGCCGAAATTGCAGTCGCCCGCCGATCAGCTGCCACGTCCGACCGACGAGGCGCTGCGCACGGCGATGAGCGCGCTGCGCGATACGGTCGATGACCGCCTGCGCGCCGACGCGACCCAGCCGATGGCGGAAGCGGACTATGTGGCGCTCGCCGCCGAGATCGACCGCCAGCTCGCTGCGATCACTGCCGGACGCGACTTCCACAGTCGCGCCGGGCGGCATCTGCAATGGACGCTGGGCGACATCGGCGACGGCGCGGGGCTGATGCGCACCGCCCCGCGCGTGGCGGGCAAGCGCCTGGGTTTCCTGCGCGTGGTCGAAACCCTGAACTTCTACGGCCGCGAATACGATCACCCGGGCTGGGTGGCGCTCAAGCCCTGAGCGAGTCCTCGCGCTGCGCTGCGCGGTAGCGTTCGATCAGCCCCTGCGTGCTGCTGTCGTGCACGCCTTCGGCGACGGGGGCTGCCTGCGGGTCGAGTTCGTCCAGCACGCGCGCGGCGAGCTGCTTGCCGAGTTCCACGCCCCACTGGTCGAAGCTGTTGACGCCCCAGATCACGCCCTGGACGAAGGTGCGGTGCTCGTAGGCCGCGATCAGCGCGCCGAGGGTGAAGGCGTCCAGGCGTTCGAGCAGCAGGGTGTTGCTCGGGCGGTTGCCGGGGAAGATGCGGTGCGGCAGCAGGGCGCGGATGCGGGCCTCGGGCAGGCCGGCGGCGCGCATCTCGGCTTCGGCCTCGTCGGCGCTGCGGCCGCGCATCAACGCCTCGGCCTGGGCGATCAGGTTGGCAAAGGCAATGCGGTGCAGGCGCTCGTCCTCGCGCCCGGCGTCGAGCACGCCGATGAAATCCACCGCCACCCGCTGGGTGCCCTGGTGCACGAGCTGGAAGTAGGCATGCTGGCCGTTGATGCCCTGTTCGCCCCACAGGATCGGGCTGGTGCGGCAAGGCACCGGGCTGCCGTCGTGGCGCACCGACTTGCCGTTCGACTCCATGTCGAGCTGCTGCAGGTAGGCGGGCAGGCGATGCAGGCGCTGGTGGTAGGGGGCGATCAGCTGACTGGGGGCGTCGAGGAAATCGACGTTCCAGATGCCGATCAGGGCCATGAGCACCGGCAGGTTGGTAGCGAATGGCGTGGAGCGGAAATGCTCGTCCATCGCGTGCGCGCCGGCGAGCAGTGCGTCGAAGCGCTCCGCCCCGAGCGCGAGAATGATCGGCAGGCCGATGGCGCTCCACAGCGAGAAGCGCCCGCCGACCCAGTCCCAGAAGCCGAACATGTTCTCGGTGTCGATACCGAAGCTGCGCACCGCGGCGGCGCTGGTCGACACCGCGACGAAATGACGGGCGATCGCGCCCTCGTCGCCGGCATGCGCGAGCAGCCAGGCGCGGGCGGTGCGGGCGTTGGCCAGGGTTTCCTGGGTGGTGAAGGTCTTCGAGGCGACGATGAAGAGCGTCGTCTCGGGCCGGCAGCGGCGCAGCACGTCGCCGATGTGCACGCCGTCCACGTTCGACACGAAATGCATGCGCAGGCCTGGATGGATCTCGTCCTTCAGCGCCTCGCACACCATCGCCGGGCCGAGGTCCGAGCCGCCGATGCCGATGTTGACCACGTCGGTGATCGCGTCGCCGCGCCAGCCGCGCCACTCTCCTGCACGCACCCGGGCGGCGAAGGCGGCCATGCGCCGGCGTACCGCATGCACCTCCGCGCCGACATCCACGCCATCGACCAGCCAGCGCGTCTCCGGGGGGCAGCGCAGGGCCACGTGCAGCACCGCGCGCTCCTCGGTGGTGTTGATGCGCTCGCCCGTGAACATGGCGGCGATGGCCCCCTGCAGTCCGGCCTCGTCGGCGAGCTTCAGCAGCAAGCCCAGGCTGTCCGCGCACAGCAGGTTCTTCGAGTAGTCCAGCGTCAGCCCGCAGGCGCTCGCCTGCATGTGCCGGCCACGCAGCGGATCGGTGTGGAACAGTTCGCGCAGCGTGGTCGAGAGGAGGGCGTCGCGCCGGGACGACAGGGCGGTCCAGGCGGCCGATTGCAGGATGTCGTGCATCGCGGAGGGCAAGCGGGGAAGTAGAACGGGGAGGAGGCGGGAGGATGCGGTATGGATCGCAGTCGAACCGTGATGTTACAGACAGCCTTCCGGCCTGTCTGCACCATCTGTGCGGGTCGGGAGGCGCGAGCGGATATATACTCGGCTTTCCCGAATTCATGCGAGATGCGCAACGGCATGCCGCTCAATATCCCGAATGCGCTGACCTGGGCGCGCATCGTCCTGATCCCGATCTTCGTCGGCATCTTCTACCTGCCTGACGCGATCATGCCGATGGCGACCAAGAACCTGGTCGCCACGCTGATCTTCATCGCGGCGGCGGTCACCGACTGGTTCGACGGCTATCTGGCGCGCGCGCTCGGGCAGACCTCGGCCTTCGGCGCCTTCCTCGATCCGGTCGCGGACAAGCTGATGGTGGCCGCCGCGCTGATCCTGCTCGTCCAGCTTTCCCGCGTCGATGCGCTGATCGCGGTGGTCATCATCGGCCGCGAGATCACGATTTCCGCGCTGCGCGAGTGGATGGCGCGGGTCGGCCAGTCGGCGAGCGTGGCGGTTGCCTATGTCGGCAAGCTCAAGACCGCCGCGCAGATGGTCGCGATCCCGCTGCTGCTGTTCAATGCGCCACTGTACGGGGTGGACCTGCGCATCCTCGGCAACATCCTGATCTACGTCGCCGCCGCGCTCACGCTGTGGTCGATGGGTTACTACCTGCATCGTGCGATGCCGCTGTTGCAGGGAAAGATCGGAAAATAATCAAAAAAGTTGACACCCGAAAATTCTTGCCTATAATGGCGGTCTTTCCCGAGCGGGAATAGCTCAGTTGGTAGAGCGCAACCTTGCCAAGGTTGAGGTCGCGAGTTCGAGACTCGTTTCCCGCTCCAAGAATTCGCAGGTCAGGCGAATGCCTGGCCCGGAGGCTCCAGCGGTAGCGGAGCAACCGGCCGAAACGGTCGTGGCGCGATGGCAGAGTGGTTATGCAGCGGCCTGCAAAGCCGTGTACCCCGGTTCGATTCCGAGTCGCGCCTCCAGAAGTAAAGTGGTTTTGAAGTAGTTGCGATGCGGTGCGGAAGTTGCTATATTTCGCGCCCTGTCGTCAAAGCGGGAATAGCTCAGTTGGTAGAGCGCAACCTTGCCAAGGTTGAGGTCGCGAGTTCGAGACTCGTTTCCCGCTCCAGAACATGAAGCCGGATGCGTACAATGTGCGCATCCGGCTTTTCCGTTCACCGTGCTGTTTCTAGCGCCGCCCGGCGCTGCAGCGCGGTTCGTGCAGCCCACCATGCTCGATATCCGCTTTCCGCTCCCCACAGGCACGGTCCTTCCCGATTACGGTGCCGACGGCCTGTACGGCCTCGCCAGCAGCCTGCGCCACTGGTTGCACGATCCCGGCGCGGCCTGGCCGTTCGCCGAGGTGGCTGCGGGCGAACGGGCGCTGGTCGTGCTGCTGGTCATCGACGGACTCGGGGACCGCTTTCTCGCCAGCGAGGGGCAGGGCTCGGCGCTGCATGCCGCGCGTCGGCGTGCGCTGACCTCGGTATGCCCGAGCACGACCGCGAGCGCGGTCACGACCCTGCTGACCGGCGTGGCGCCGGCCGTCCATGGGCTCAACGGCTGGTTCATCCACGATCACCGCTTCGGCGGCGTGATCGCGCCGCTGCCGCTGATGCAGCGCGCTGGCCCGGCGCTCGATGCCTTCCGCCTGCTGCCCAGGCTGTGTCCGGCGCCGTCCATGTTCCACCATGCCTGTCGGCCGGTGAATGTGGTTTCCCCGGCAGAGATCGCGTTCTCGCGCTTTTCCCTGCACCACGCCCGCGGCGCCCATATCGAGCCTTACGAGGGGATGGAGGGACTTGGCGCCGCCATCGTCGCGATGGCCGACGCGCTTGCCGGGAGCGGCGGTCTCATCCACGCCTATTACGCCAGTTTCGACGCCCTGAGCCATGCCTACGGCAGCCGCTCGGCCGCGACCAGGACCTGCTTCGGTCGCCTCGACGACCTGTTCGTGCGCCTGCAGCGTGCGCTTGCCGGGCGCGACGTGCGCATCGTGGTCACCGCCGACCATGGCTTCACCGATGCGGATCCGTCGCGTTGCGTGGACCTGCCGCCCGACGGCGAGGTCGCGCGCATGCTGGCCGCGGCCCTGTTCGGCGAGCGTCGCCTCGCCTTCTGCAAGCTCAGGGAGGGCGCCGCGGGCGAGTTCGAATCCTGGGCTGGCGACGCACTCGCGGGCAAGGCGGTGGTGGTATCGGGCGAGTCCGTGCTGAACTCCGGCCTGCTTGGCCCCGGTAGTCGGAATCCGCGGCTGCGCGAACGCGTCGGCACCCACGTGCTGCTCATGGAGCCCGGCTGGACGATCGTCGATCACGTAGAGGGAGAGACCCAGCACGAGATGATCGGCGTGCACGGTGGGCTCAGCGCCGACGAGATGCTCGTGCCCCTGATCGTGGCGCGAACCTGAGCGCTGCAGCGATCAGTGCAGTTCGTCGTCGAGCGGCGGCACCGGCAGCACCATGATGCCTTCCTCGAGTAGTTCCTCGATCTCGTCGCGCGAGGCCGCGCCGCGGATGTCGCGCGCCTCGGCTTCGCCATGATGGATGCGGCGCGCCTCCTCGGGCAGACGCTCGCCCACGTCCTCCGCAGCCTTCGCCATCCGGCGCAGTGCGCCGAGCAGCTCCGCAACGGCTGCGGGCGTGGCTGTGCCCGGGGCGGGTGAGGGCGATGCGGCGATCGCGGCCGCAGTCTGCGGGGAAGCGACCGAGGGGCGGCCGGATGGCGCCTCGGCCGCGGGCGTGCTGCGCGTCTGCACGTAGGGCGCGCTCGGCAGGCGGCGGACTTCGGTGCCATTGCACACCGGGCAGCTCACCAGGCCGCGCGCCAGCTGGGCCTCGAACGCCGCGCTGGACGCGAACCACCCTTCGAAGCGGTGTTCGTTGGCGCAGGACAGGTCGAGGACGATCATGGCATTCGGGTGCGGGCTGGATGAGTCGCGCCAATTGTCGCATCCCGGGCTGATTGCGGCCATCGCTGCGTGTTCGCGGCGCCGCCGCGGTACAATGCGCGCCGCTGCCCGGGTGGCGAAACTGGTAAACGCAGCGGACTTAAAATCCGCCGCCTCAAGGCTTACGGGTTCGACCCCCGTCCCGGGCACCACCATCCGCTCGTCATCTCCGCCGTGGCACGGCCGGAGTGAACGATAGCGGCGCGCTCAGTCGAGCCGCTGCGTTTCCGCGATCAGCTCGCCGAGCAGCTGGAACGCCTTCTCCTCGGAGAGCTTGTCGGCGGCGGACAGGTTGAGGATGGTCTTGGCCAGCGCCTCGGCAATCGGGCCGCTGGTCCCCGCGGTCTTGTCGAACAGGCGGTGGGCGGTCGTTCGCGCGGCCGGTACCTGCGCGCCGCCTGCCGGACGGAATTCCTGCCCGCGTTGCTCCGACGGAGCCTGCTGGGCGGGCGCTGCGGCGCCGTCGGCACGCAGGCTTCGCCATACCGCTTCGGGGACCTCGCCTTCGCTGCGTAGCTGATCCAGCCAGCCGCGTACCAGACCCAGCCCGTCCTCGATCGCGACGGCGAACGGGTCCGACACCGGCTTGCGTGCCGAGGTCATCAGGCTGATGCGGCTGCCCGAGGTGCCGGCCAGTTGGGCGAGCCGGTTCTTGGTTCCGCGTGCGCCCGTCAGCATGATCAGGTTGAGGCGCCGATTTTCCAGGAGCTGCTTGCGATCGCTCGCCGGCATCCACTCCGGGTGCTGCGCATCGGTCGTGGCCGATGCCGGGTCTTCGACAATATTGGTCATGGGAATCGAGGGCTTGCACGCCCGTCTTGACGATTTGGGTCGCCGAAGTTCAGGTGGGCTCTACGACGAGCCGACGGCCGTTGCGGCGCGGGCCCGTCGAGCTGGCAACCAGTCTGCATCGCGACCCGCGCGAGGTCAAGATTTCGCTGCGCTTCGTCAATTTACCGAAGGATTACGGCGTTGGCCAACCGGCTGAGGCCGTTGTCATCGATTCGCATCGTCGAGGTCGAACTCGTGATCCAGAATGATCGAAAGGTGGCGCAGCTCGTCGGTGGTCGCGGCGACTTCGGCACGGATGGCGTGGATGTCCCGGCGATCGAGGGCGCGCTGAAGCCGCCCGAGGCACTCGTCGAGCCTGTCGGCGCCGATCATGGCCGCGGTGCCGGTCAGGGTCTGGCACCAGGCCTGCAGGTCGCGATGGTCGAGGGTGCGCGAGGCGAGCTCGAGCCTGGCGATGCGGTCGGGGGCGAGTTCGTAGAACTGGCGCGCGATCTCGCGCTGCAATTGCCAGTCGGGGCCGACGAAAGCCTCGAAGGAGGGGGCGTCGAAGCCCGAGGGCGCCGGCTTGGAAGGCGTGGCGCCGGCTTCCGGAAGGATCTGCCGGATGAGTTTCTTCAGCAGCGCCGGCCGCAAGGGCTTGGTGAACACGTGGACCTGCGGCAGATTGAGCAGCGGGCGCATGCTCTCGTGGCTGGCCGCGCTGACGACCAGGATCGGCACCTCGACCAGGCCGTACTTGCGCTTGACGATGTCGAGAAACTCGAAACCGTCGAAGCCCGGCATGTGCAGGTCGAGGATGACGAGGTCGGGCCAGTTCTGCGCCAGGTAGAGCAGGGCGTCATAGCCGTTCTCCGCGCTCGCTATGCTGATCCCGGGCACCGCCGAGAGCAGCGTCTCGCGGTAGAAGGTCGCGTACAGCGGATCGTCCTCGACCACGAGGGCCCGGGGTTGGTCGCTTGCGGTGCTCGGCCTGTCCATGAGTTCGGGATACCTGGTCTATTGGGAGGGGGTGGCGGCGGCACCGTCGAGTTGCTCCGCAGCCGTGCGCTGGTCGATCCGTTTCCGCAGCGCCACGAGCTGGGGAAAGAGCGTGACCGCGACATCGACGATGGCGGGGTCGAAGTGCGAGCCGCGGCCGGCCTTGATCAGGGCCAACACCTCATCCTCGCCGAGTGCCGGGCGGTAGCAGCGGTCCATCATCAGCGCATCGAGGAAGTCCGCGACCGCAACGATGCGTGCGCACAGCGGGATCTCCAGCGCACGGAGCCCGGATGGATAGCCGGTGCCATTCCAGCGCTCATGGTGGCCGAGGGCGATCTCGGCGGCCATCCGCAGCACGGGAACGTCGGTGCCGCCGAGGATCTGGGCGCCGATCAGCGAGTGGGTTTCCATGATCCTGCGCTCGTCGGTTGTCAGCGGACCGGGCTTCTTGAGGATGTCGTCCGGGATGCCGATCTTGCCGACGTCGTGCATCGGTGCCGACTGGGCGATCAGTTCGCACCACTCGGCCGGCTGTCCGAGCGCCTTCGCAATCGCGCCGGACAGGGCGCCGATGCGCTCGATGTGCGCGCCGGTGTCGCCGTCCTTGTACTCGGCAGCGAGGGCCAGCTTCGACAGGGTGATCCGATGCGCATGTGCGAGCCGCTGGTAGGCCTGCTCCCGTTGCTTGCGCAACTGGTGCATGTCCTGCACGTAGCGCAGCAGCTGGGACTGGTCGAGATCGTTGGCCGGAGGGGGTGAAGGGGCTTCCATGCGGGATCAGGCGGACGGGGTGGTCTGGATGTCGGGGGGGGCGGCTCGCATGTCTTCGGTGTGTGCGGGGGTGAGCGGGAACCATAGGGTAACGCAGGTCCCGACCTTGGGAACGCTTTCCAGGGTCACGCTGCCGCCGTGAACCTTCATGATCTCCTTGACCAGCGGCAGGCCGAGGCCGGTGCCGGGGATGTGGCCCGAGCGATCGCTACGATAGAAGCGTTCGAAGGCGTGGCTGCATTCCTCGGCATCCATGCCCATGCCTTGGTCGCGCACCGCCACACCGATGAAGCCCAGCCCCTCCGGATGCGCGCTGTGGACGGCGAGTTCGATGTCGCCCCCGCCGGGAGAGAACTTGCAGGCGTTGGAGAGCAGGTTGAGCAGCGCCTGCTGGAACTTCGCGCGGTCCATGCGGATCGTCGGCAGCTCCGCCGGCAGTTCGAGCACCAGCCGATGGGTGTGGTCCGGGATCAGGAAGGCGGCAAGCGCTTCGTCGATCGCCTGGCGCAGCGGCATGTCGTCGAAGCGGAAGCTCTCCGCGCGCCTTGCCTCGATTCGGGCGAGGTCGAGCAGGTCGGTCAGCAGGTCGGTGAGGCGGTGGGCCTGGCTGTTGATCGTGGCGAGCACTTCCCGGGTCTTGGCCTCGTCGTATCTGCGCATCATCAGCAGTTCGGAGAAGCCCATGATGCTCGACATCGGGGTGCGCAGTTCATGGGCCGCGGTCGACAGGAACTCGCTCTTCATGCGGTCGAGTTCGGCTTCGCGGGTGACGTCGCGGTAATAGAGCACCAGCGAGGCCGAGCTCGCGCCGCAGTAGCGGTAGGTCTGGCGCAGCATGCAGGGCTTGGGCCGGGCGAGGCGCAGCAGGCAGTCCTGGGCCAGGTCTTCTCCGCTCCTGGCCGGATTGGGCGCGGGATCGGGAAGGTGGAGCAGACCGTGGCCGTTCTCGAGCAGGCCGTGGACATGCTCGCCGAATTCGGCGAGCGTGATCCCCGTGAGTGCGCCGATGCTGGTGCCGAAGCTGCGTTCGGCGGCGGCGTTGACATAGCTGAGCCGTCCGTCCTTGTCGAAACAGATCAGCGGGTCGGGGCTGAGGGTGAACACGGCGTCGAAACGCGACAACCACTCGAGCAGCAGATCCTCGGTCCGACGCCGCTCGGTGATGTCGCTCTGCACGCCCACGTAGTGCGTCACCTCGCCGCTGAGCGGATTGGCCAGGGGTGAAATGGACAGCTCGTTCCAGTACAGGGTGCCGTCCTTGCGGTAGTTGCGCAGCGTCACCGAACAAGGCTGGCGGGTGGCCACCGCCTCGTCCAGCTGGGCGATCTCGGGCTGCTCGCGGTCGTCGCGATGGAGCAGGCGCGGATTCCTGCCGGCCACCTCGGCGAAGCAGTAGCCGGTGATGTTCTCGAAGGCGTGGTTGACATAGATGATCGGGTTGTCCGGCTGCTGCAGGTCGGTGATGACGATGCCGTTCTGCACCGCCTGCAGCGCCCGGTCGCGCAGGGCGATGGCGAGGCTGGCCTCGTGGCGCCGGGTGACGTCGGTGACCAGGACGATGGCGTGCGGCGCCTGCGCCGTGTCCTCGACCATCACGCGCGAGACCGAGACCTCGATGAACGCCTCGCTGCCATCGGCGCGCCGATGCGCCAACAGCACCGCCTCGCCGGGCGCACGTTCGGCCTCGATCGCCGCCCCGGCACTGCCCGGAAAGACCTCCGCGGGCCAGCGCGCACCGAGCACCGCGGCGGCGGCGAAGCCGGTGATGTGGAGGAAGGCGGGATTGGCGTAGTGCACGCGCTGGCCGTCATCGGCCTGGCGCAGGATCAGCACGCCGCTTTCCGTCGACGCCAGCGCCTGTTCCTTGAGCACGCGTTCGCGTTCCGAGTGCGCGACCTCGATGGTGCGCGCCTCGAGTGTAGCGGCGAGCTGGCGCTGGGTGTCGCGGAGCGCGGCGATCATGCGATACACCGTGGCCGTGAGCAGCCGGAAGCGGTCCCCATCGCCAGGGATCTCGGCCACCACCGGCAGCGCGTCGAGCTCGCCGGCTGCGACCCGGGCTGCGGTGTGCTCGAGTTCGTTGAGCGGTGCGGCGACGATCAGAGCGAGGCGACGACTCTGCCAGGCGATCAGGGCGAAGATGCCGACGCCGATGGCGAGGAAGGCGGCCATCAGCCAGTAGATCGGGCGGTTGGCGAGCTGGCGGTCGATGGCGACTTCGATGGCGAGCGGTAGATTCCAGCCGGAGATGGCGAACAGGGGGGCCAGATGGGCGAGTTCGTCGCCTTCGCCGGCGCCGCCGCTTCCTGCTCCCGCGTCGGTTCGTTTCAGGCGAAAGGCGTAGCGTCCATCGACTGCCTTCGTCGCTGCCGCGAACATGGACTCGAGATCGAGATCGGCCACGAGCGCGCCTTCGAAACTGCCGCTCGGGAGAAAGACGATCGGTGCAGCCAGGTTCAGGTGCAGCGCGTGATCCGGGTGGGCCAGGGTGAGGGTCAAGCGTCCCTCCTCGATGATCCGCTGCAATTGCAGACCTTGCTCGGCATGCCAGCGCTGTTCGCGGTCGCAGCCCTCCTCGAGCAGCTGTCCGCGGAAATCGGTGAGCACGAGCGCGGTGATTTTGGGTGAGGCGTCGCAGATGTCCTGCAGGATCGGCAGGGTGTACTGACTGCGCGCCCCGGAGTCGGCCAGCGCGTCGCTGAAGATCGTCTGCTTCGAGGCGGAAGCGATCTTGTCGACGAGTGCATCGAGCTGCGCCTCGAAGGCGAGACGGGCCACGGTGGCCGATTCGCGCAGATTGGCCTCGATCTTGTCGCGCATCAGCGAATGCAGCGCTGCGTAGGACAGGATCAGCACCGGCACCATGACCACCGCCGTCAGCAGTGCCGACAGCATGGTGATGCGGGTAGCGAGGCCGGCGCGCTTCCAGCGTCCGGAGCGGGTGAATGGCGTCAGGGCCAAGGCGATCAGCTCCTGAACCTGCCGGGGACGAGGCGGCCGTTCGGGTCGAAGCGGCACATCAACGCATCATCGATGTCGAGTGCCTCGTGGCGGGTGGGCGTGAACGCCGGGGCGAAGCGGCGGACCACGCCCGAGTATGCGGGCAGGCTCTCGAGGGCTGCGTGGATCGCCGGCCGCTGCGTGCTGCCGGCCTGGTCGATGGCGAGCGCGAGCAGATGCACCAGGTCGTACGCAGGGCCGATGGTGGTCGCCGAGGGCACCTGGAGTGGATCGTCCACACCGAAATGCGCAGCCGCAAGCTGTGCCAGGCGTGCGCCGCGGGGACCCTGCGCGCGGGCGAAGCTGAATGATTGCACGACTTCCAGATCCACCTCCGCGAGGGCGGGGCCACATAGCTCGGGGAAATCGCCACCGGTGATGCCCCAGTGGCTGAACATCGGCCGGCGGTCGGCGACCTGCATCTGCGCAAGGGACTTCACCAGGGCGGCCCCCTCGTGCTCGTTGGCGACCAGCAGGACGGCTTGCGCACCCTTGGCGTGCAGGCTTCGATAGCTTTCGTCGATCAGCCGCTCGCTGCCCCAGCGATGCCATTCGACGCCCACCATCTCCAGCGCACGTCCCCGGTCGCGGGCGAACTGGCGTTCGGCGAAGAACAGGCAGCTCCGCCCCCAGGCCGTGGCGGGGAGCATGAGCCCGATCCTGCGCAAGCCGCGGGCTGCGATCGCCTTCAGCAGGGCCTCGATGGCGATGCTGTCGCGCAGACCGAGACGAAAGGCGTAGTTTGGCGAACGATGGTTGTCGACGATTGAATCGGCCGCCGAACCGGCTGCGAGCAGCGGCAGCTGCAGGTCATGGATGCGGGCCAACTGCTCGAGCGCCACCAGGGAGAACCTGCTGCACAGGTAGGCCGTCATGTCGGGCAGGGCCGCCAGGTACTCCACGTTGGCGAGGCCGCGCGCCGGCACGCTGCGGTTGTCGGTGGTCACGAGCTGCAGCGGTCGCCCCCCGAGCACGCCACCCCCGGCGTTGATGTCGTCGATCGCGGTCTGCATCCCCAGACGTATCCCGTCGTCCGCGGTGCTGTTGCGGTCGGAGAACTCCGCGTCCAGTCCGATCAGCACCGGCGCCGCCTTGCCGAAGGCGCGGGGAGGAAGGCCGAGCGCGAGCAGCGCGGCACATCCTGCCCGCAGGATTCCACGGCGGTGGGGCGACGGCATGGGCATCGTGTTGCGAGGCGCTCAGCTCAGCGTGGTGCCGGTGAGGCGTTCGACGGTTTCGATCAGTTGCAGCGGGCTGAACGGTTTGGTCAGATAGGCCGAGCACCCCGCCCGCCGCCCGGCCTCGATGTCGGCCTGCTGGCCGCGCGCGGTGAGCATCACGATCGGCGTGTCGGCGAGCTCGGGATCGGCGCGCACGCGCTCGCAGACCTGAAAACCGTCGAGCTTGCCCGGCATCATCACGTCGAGCAGGACGATGTTCGGGCGCAGTGCCGTGATCAGCTTCAGTGCGGCTTCGCCATTGTCCGCCTCGTGGACCTCGAACCCGTCGTAGTCCATGGTCATGCAGATCAGCTTGCGGATTTCGGGTTGATCTTCGACGACGAGAATGATTCGTTTCATGCTTTCGGGATACGGTTGCGGGTTTCGATCGGAACGGCGTAATGTTACGGCATCATGCCTTCGAATGTCCCTTCGAAATCAGGCATCCGTATGGGGGCGATCCGTACGCCGGGATTCTAGCGACGCGTGGACACTCGGCCCGTTAAATACTGCATGAAGGCGGACAATGGCCTGCGGTACCCCATGTGCGAAGGAGATGGCCATGGCTTCAGAGCTCGATCGGCAGGAACTTTCCGTGCTGGTGGTCGATGACGCTCCCGAAATTCGGGAGTTGCTGCGGCTGATCCTGGCCAGACAGGGCTGCAGCGTGCGGCTCGCATCCGACGCGGAAGAAGCTCTGGGCCAGGTCGCCGAGCGTATGCCCGACGTCGTCCTGCTCGACATCGGACTACCCGGTGGGCGACAAAAGGGTCTCGAACTGTGCGCGCTGCTCAAGGGGAATGGGCAGCCGGCGGCCCCGGTCGTGGTCATGCTCACCGCCGACAACGACCCGCGCACGAGCGAGCAGGCGCGCGCGCTCGGTGCCGACGGCTACGTGATCAAGCCGTTCACGGCCATGCAGATCCTCGGACTCGTCGATGCGTTCGAGGTGTGGCGCATGGCGCCCGAGCAAAGCCGTCCGAGCTTCTGGCCGATGCCGGGTCACCCGCGCTGAGCGGCTGCCGTTCTCGCCTCCCGTTCCGGCGAGCGAACCGTCGCCCGGACGGGCAGATCGATCTGGCGCCACCACGAGCAGGCTTCGTCCTCGCCGGGAAAGGCGCTCCGGTTCGCGGCCGCGAGCGCCCGGATCTGCGCCAGTCGGGGACGCAGCTTGCACATCGCGCGGACTACCCGGGGGTCGAACTGCGCGCCACTGGCAAGGCGCAAAAGGGCGAAGATGCGCTCCTCATCCACGCCGTTGCGGCCATGGGCCTCGAGGGCGAGGGAGTCGACGAAATCGGCGACCGCGACGATTCGTGCCGCCGATGGAATGTTGTCGCCCTGGCGGCGTGCCGGGTAGCCGCTGCCATCCCATTTTTCATGGTGATTGAGGGCGACCTGTGCCGCCAGCTGCTGGATCGGGTTGTGCGCGCTGTCGAGCAGCCTTGCGCCGGCGATCGGGTGGTCGCGCACCACCGCCCATTCGCGCGCCGTCAGCGGTCCTTTCTTGTGCAGGATCGCGTCCGGGACGGCCAGGTTGCCGATGTCGTGTGCGGCCGCAGCCTCGCACAGCATGTCGCACCAGGTCTCGGGCTTGCCCAGCATCCTTGCCAGCAGCGCGGAGATCGCCCCCACGCGCAGGCAATGTTCGAGACCGCCGGCTTCCCGCTGCGCGGCGACGAGGACGAGATGGCGCATGGCCTGCCGCTGTGCCGCACGCACCGCTTTCAGTGCCCGGTTGCGCTCCATGATCAGCGCCTTGAGGTCGCTGCTGATGCGGAACATCTGCAGATAGGCCGCGCTGAGTTCCTTTGCCTGCGCGCGTCCGTGGGGGCGATCGTGGCAGTGCGATCTTCCCGCCTTGTGCGGGCGCGAAACGGGGCCGTGGTGGGGTGCGTCTGCGATGCCGGGGTGCGGGGTCAGGTCGGACAGGTCCATGGCGGCGGGGATGGAGTGGGTGGTGTCTGCAGCCAGCAGACTGGTGTTGGAATTCTCGTGCTCAAGGTAAACTTACGCAATGAGCGACGAGCGGCGAGCGTGATCCATCACACACGGATCCGCTCGTGACAAGGCAGTCCCGATGTTGCAAATGCCACGGCCGCTGATGGACGAAGCCCATATGATGCGAACCGTCGTACTGATCGAGAAACGTGATGACTTCTGCAGGGACTGCCGCGAACGAACGGAACGAGGCTGGCACGAGGGTGTCGCAGGGCACGGAGGTCGCTCGCGGCAACGCCGCGTACGTCGAGGAGTCGTTCGCGGACGGACGCTGGTCGCTGTGGTCGATCGCCGCGATCGGCCTGGTGCTGATCGTGAGCCTGTGGACCGCGGTCAGCCTGAAGATCTCCTCCGAGGCCGCCGCCGAGGAGGAACTGATCCGGCAACGCACCATGAGCCTGGCCCGGGTGTTCGAGGAGCACACCATCCGTACGCTGGCCAGCGTGGATCAGGCGCTGCTGTTCGTGAAGTTCCAGTACGAGGCGATCGGCGACGCGCTCGACATCGGATCGGCGGTCAGGCAGGGCATGATCGTCAACAGCCTGTTCAACCAGGTCGGGATCATCAACGCCGAGGGCATCTACCACAAGTCCAATCTGGCGGACTTCGCCCGTGTCGACCTGAAGGATCGCGAGCATTTCCGGGTGCACAAGGAGGCCGACACCGGGCAGGTCTTCGTCAGCAAGCCGGTCCTGGGGCGCGCCACCGGAAAGTGGTCGATCCAGCTGACGCGCAGGATCAATCGCCCGGACGGCAGCTTCGGCGGGGTGGCGGTGATCTCGGTCGATCCCTTCTATTTCGTCAGCTTCTACAACGAGGTGAATATCGGAAAGCGGGGCGTCGTCACCCTGGTCGGCCTCGATGGCGTGGTGCGCGCGCGTCGTGCGGGAGAGTCCACCGCGATCGGGCAGGACCTGTCCCAGGGGCCGCTGTTCCGCAGCCTGGCGGAGTCGCTGGCGGGCTACTACTCGGGGGCCAGCGTGGTCGATGGTTTGGTGCGCTCGGTGAGCTACCGCAAGGTGCGCGACCTGCCCCTGGTCGTGCTGGTGGGTGTCGAGCGCGAGGAGGCGCTCGCAGAATGGCGCTCGCGGCGCGAGGGCTACCTCGCGTTCGGGGCCGGCATGAGTGCGGTGATCGTCGCCTTCAGCGTGCTGGCAATCGGCCTGCTGCAGCGCCAGCGCCGCATTTCGGCCAGGCTGCACGACCTGAAGACGCGTGCGGAATCGGCCAACCGGCTCAAGACCGAGTTCCTCGCCGCGGTGTCGCATGAACTGCGCACGCCGCTCAATGGCGTCATCGCCTATGCCGAGCTGTTGACGGAGACGCAGGAGAGCGAGGACAACCGCGGTTTCGCGAAAGTGATCGTGGAGAACAGCCAGCATCTGCTCGCGCTGCTGAACTCCATCCTGGACATGGCGCGGGTGGAGGCGGGCGAGATGCGTCTGCGGCCCGCCGACGTGGAGCTGAAGACGGTGGTCGAGGACGTGTGCTCGACCTACCGGCCGATCGCGCTGGGCAAGGGGGTCGAACTCGTGTACTCGGCCAGGGATGCCTTCACGCTGCATTGCGATCGCACGCGGGTGACGCAGGTGCTGAACAACCTGGTGCACAACGCCTTGAAGTTCACCGACCACGGGCGGGTCAGCGTCGAGGCGGGGCGGGAAGGGAGCGACTGCGTGTTCGAGGTCAGCGACACCGGCTGCGGGATCGATCCGAGCCAGCATGAACTGATCTTCGAGCGTTTCCGCCAGGCGGATGCGTTCGAAACCCGGCAGCACGGCGGCGCCGGGCTGGGCCTCGCGCTATGTCGCGAACTCGCCGAGCTGATGGGCGGCGGCATCACGGTGCGCTCGACGCCCGGCGAAGGTAGCGTGTTCCGCTTCTGGATCCCGGTGAATGCCGGGGAGCGCCAGGCGTGAGGTGCGAGGCGCCGGGCGCGGTGCCGGTCGGGCGTCAGTGCTTCCGGAAAGTCAGGGCTTCTGCTCGGGGAGCACGATGTTGACCTCGAGCACCTCGAAGTTGTCCTGCTTGTCGAGCTGGACCTTGATGTCGTCGGGGTTGACCGCGACGTATTTCGAGATGACCTCGATCAGCTCGCGCTGAAGCGCCGGCAGGAAATCCGCCGTCGGGCTTCCGCCCGCGCGTTCGTGGGCGATCAGCAGCGACAGGCGGTTCTTGGCGATCTCCGCGGTCTTCTTCTTCTCGCCGAACAGTTTGGACAGGAAGGACATGTCACTTCCCTCCGAACAGGCGCTTGATCAGGCCGGGTTTCTCGTAGTTGACGAAGCGCAGCGGGCGGTCCTCGCCGAGGAAGCGGCTTACCACGTCGGCATAGGCCTCGGCGACGTCGGTGCCCTTGAGGTGGATCGCCGGCGTGCCCTGGTTGGACGCGTGCAGCACCGATTCGGACTCGGGGATCACGCCGATCAGCGGCACGCGCAGCAGTTCCTGCACGTCCTTGTACGACAGCATCTCGCCGTCGTCCACGCGCTTGGGCGAGTAGCGGGTGATCAGCAGATGCTCCTTGACCGGCTCGCCGCCGTCGCGCGCGCGCTTGGATTTGCTCTGCAGGATGCCGAGGATGCGGTCGGAGTCGCGCACCGACGACACTTCCGGGTTGGTGGTGACGATCGCCTCGTCGGCGAAGGTCAGCGCCATCACCGCGCCGCGCTCGATGCCGGCGGGGGAGTCGCACACCACGTAGTCGAAGGCCATGTGCTCGAGTTCGTCGAGCACCTTCTGCACGCCTTCCTCGGTCAGCGCGTCCTTGTCGCGGGTCTGCGAGGCGGGGAGGACGAAGAGGTTCTCGCAGTGCTTGTCCTTGATCAGCGCCTGGTTCAGGCGGGCTTCGCCATTGACCACGTTCACCAGGTCATACACGACGCGGCGTTCGCAGCCCATGATCAGGTCGAGGTTGCGCAGGCCGACGTCGAAGTCGATGACCGCGGTCTTGAAGCCGCGCAGGGCGAGGCCGGAGGCGAAGGCCGCACTGGTGGTGGTCTTGCCCACACCGCCCTTGCCGGAGGTTACGACGATGACTTTCACGGTTTCCCCTTGTTGATGCTGTATGGCTGGCTCAGTCGAGCTGCAGCACGTCGATGTTGAGCGTGTGGTCGGTGCCGTTCAGGCGCACCTGGGTAGGCTTGCCGGCGTAGGCTTCCGGGATGCCGCGATCGAAGGTGCGATACACACCGGCGATGGAAACGAGCTCGGGGCCGAAGTTGCTGGCCATGATGCGTGCGCCGTGGTCGCCCTGGGCGCCGGCGATCGCGCGGCCGCGCAGCGGGCCGTAGCAGTGGATGCTGCCGTCGGCGATGACTTCCGCGCCGGGGCTGACGCCGCCGAGCAGCACCAGGTCGGTGCCGCGTGCATAGACCTGCTGGCCCGAGCGCAGCGGGCGGTCGACGAACATCGTCGGCGTTGCTGCTGCGGGGGCGGGCGGGGGTGCCGGCGCGCGCTCCGGCGCGGCGGGCGCCGGGGCCGGAGCGGTGGCAGCGACGGGTCTGGCACGGGCTTCGGCCGGCGGCTGGGCAGCCAGCTGTGCGGGATCGATCAACGCGAGGCCGGCGCGACGGGCGGACTCGTGATGCGCTTCGGGCAGGCGGATGACGCCGATCGGCTGCAGGCGATAGCGCCGCAGCAGCGACTGCAGCCCGGGCCAGTCGATGCGTTCGGGCATGCTGGCGACCGCGCCGAAATCGAGGATCACCGTCTCGCCGTTGAAGAAGTCCGGCATGCCGCCGAGCATCTTGTGCATCGCATCGGCCAGCGTCGTGGGTTCGGCGGCCTGGATCACGGCGAGGGTTGCGCCAAGCGTCGTGTTGCGGAACTCGATCGGGCGTGCGGACGCGTTGGCGGACATGGGCGGAAGGGTCTTCAAAATCAAGGAAGTGTACTGATCGACGGGCGATCGGGCAAGGGCGGCGACCGTCACGCGAGGCGCATGGACCAGGCCGTCCGCGCGGACGATCAATGCAGCGTCGGCGGCCGGAACAGCGCGTCCACGTCGACCGCGTCGAAGTGGTAGCTGTGGTTGGAGAGGTCGTCGTGCACCACGATCTCGCCGTGTTCGGCCAGGATCGCACGCACCTCGTCCTCGCCGAGCGCGCGCAGCATGCCCGCCACCTTCTCGGGATCCGCCGGCCAGTCGTGGGTGACCGCGCGGGCGTCGAACAGGCGCACGTTCTCCTCCGCGAACAGGCGGCGCAGGATTTCCGCGGCATCCAGGCCGAGCAGCTCGTCGTCGCGCACCGTGTGGGCGAGCTGTTGCACGCGCGACCAGCCGTCGAGGTCCTTGAGGTCGGCGCCGGGCAGCTTCTGCACGAAGAGCGCGACCGCAGCCTGCGGGCTGCAGGCCAGCCACAGGCCGGCGGGCTGCTGTTCGGACTGCGCCAGATAGTGCTCGAAGACCTCGCCGATGCTGTCGCCCTCGAGCGGCACCAGGCTCTGGTAGGGCTGGTCCAGGCCCTCGATGTCGAGCGAGAGCTGCAGGCGGCCGTCGCCGACGAGCTCGCCCAGGGTGCTGCCGGTCGGTACGGAGTCGGCCTTGGCGTAGCCGCGCAGGTTCAGCGTCTCGGCGCAGTCGACGACGAGCAGGCTCACCGGACCGTGGCCGGTGATCTGGAAGGTCAGGCGGCCGGGCTGCTTGAGGTTGCCGGCGATCACCGCCGACACCGCACTCATCTCGCCGAGCAGGCGCGCCACCACCTGCGGGTAGTCGCGCCCGGCCTGCATGGCCTGCCAGACGTCGGTCAGGCGCACCACGGCGCCGCGGATGTCGAGATCTTCCAGCAGGAAGCGCTGGACGTAACTGGTGGGAAGGGTGTCGCTCATTCGTTTTCGTTCCAGATGGGGCGGTGGCGCTATGCGGTACGGGCGGCGAAGGCCTCGGGGTCGAAGCCGACAACGAGTCCGCCCGCGCCGAAGTCGATCACCGGGCGGCGGATCAGGCTGGGCTGGGCCTGCATCAGCGCGATGGCGGCGGCGCGGTCGGCGACGGCCTGCTGCTCGGGCGCGAGCTTGCGCCAGGTGGTGCCGCGCTTGTTGACCAGCGCCTCCCAGCCGAGCGTGTCGCACCAGCGCGCCAGCGTGGCCGCATCGATGCCGGCCTTCTTGTAATCATGGAAACCGTAGGCGACACCGGCGCCTTCGAACCAGGCGAAGGTCTTCTTCATGGTGTCGCAGTTCTTGATGCCGTAGATCGTCGGGGGCATGGCTCACTTCCCTCCGCGGGCACGGGCGAAGGCTTCCGCCAGGGCGTTGCCGCCGGCGGGCGGGCTGTTCCGCACGGCGGGCTTGCCCTTGCCCCGGGCGCCGTCGGCCGGCCGGCGGTCGCGGTTGCCGTCGCGGGCAGGCTGCGGGCCGCGGGCCTCGTTGCGCGCACCGCCCTCGCGGCGCGGGGGCTCGTCGCCCAGGCGCATGGTCAGCGCGATACGGCTACGCGGAATGTCGACCTCGAGCACCTTGACCTTCACCACCTGGCCGGCCTTGACCACGCTGTGCGGGTCCTTGACGAAGGTGTTCGACAGCGCGGAGATGTGCACCAGGCCGTCCTGATGCACGCCGATGTCCACGAAGGCGCCGAAGTTGGTGACGTTGGTGACCACGCCCTCGAGCAGCATGCCCGGCTGCAGGTCCTTCAGCGTCTCCACGCCGTCGCGGAAGCTGGCGGTGCGGAACTCGGGGCGCGGGTCGCGGCCGGGCTTCTCGAGCTCGGCGAGGATGTCCTGCACAGTGGGCAGGCCGAAGCGCTCGTCGGTGAACTCGACCGGCTTCAGCGACTTCAGGAAGCTGCCGTTGCCCATCAGCTCGCGCACGCTCTTCTGCACCCGGGCGAGGATGCGCTCGACCACCGGGTAGGCCTCCGGGTGCACCGAGGAGGCGTCGAGCGGGTTGTCGCCGCTCGGGATGCGCAGGAAGCCCGCGGCCTGCTCGAAGGTCTTGGGGCCGAGGCGCGGCACGTCCTTCAGCGCATCGCGGCTGCGGAACGGGCCCTTGGCGTTGCGGTGCTCGACGATGTTGCCGGCGAGGGTGGCGTTGAGCCCCGAGATGCGCGCCAGCAGCGGCGCCGAGGCGGTGTTCACATCCACCCCGACCGCGTTCACGCAGTCTTCGACCACCGCGTCCAGGCTCTTCGCCAGGCGGCCCTGGTTGACGTCGTGCTGGTACTGGCCGACGCCGATCGACTTGGGATCGATCTTGACCAGCTCGGCGAGCGGGTCCTGCAGGCGGCGGGCGATCGACACCGCGCCCCGCAGGCTGACGTCCACGTCGGGGAACTCCTTCGCCGCCAGCTCGGACGCCGAATACACCGATGCGCCGGCCTCGGACACCATGACCTTGGTCAGCTGCAGTTCGGGATGGCGCTTGATCAGCTCGGCCGCCAGCGCGTCGGTTTCGCGCGAGGCCGTGCCGTTGCCGATCGCGATCAGCTCGACGGCGTGCTTCTTCGCCAGCGCGGCGATGGTGGCGATCGAGGACTCGCGGTCGCGGCGCGGCTCGAAGGGGTAGACGGTGGCGGTATCCACCAGCTTGCCGGTGGCGTCGACGACCGCGACCTTGACGCCCGTGCGGATGCCGGGATCGAGGCCGATCGTGGCGCGCGTGCCGGCAGGCGCGGCGAGCAGCAGGTCCTTGAGGTTGCGCGCGAACACGCGGATCGCCTCTTCCTCGGCGCGCTCGCGCAGCTCGCTCATCAGCTCGAGCTCGAGATGGATCGAGATCTTCACGCTCCACGCCCAGCGCGCGGTCTCGGCGAGCCAGCGGTCGGCCGGGCGGCCCTGGTTGCGGATGCCGAAGCGCACGGCGATGCGGCCCTCGCAGGGATGCGGCGCGTCGGGGTCGGGGCGGTCCACATCCAGCGTCAGGCGCAGCACGCCCTCGTTGCGCCCGCGCAGCAGCGCCAGCGCGCGGTGCGAGGGCATGGTGGCGATCGGCTCGGCGAAGTCGAACCAGTCGCGGAACTTCGCGCCTTCGTTCTCCTTGCCCTCGATCACCGCCGAGCGCACCTGGCCGTGCTCGTGCAGGTAGCTGCGCAGCTCGCCGAGCAGCGCGGCGTCCTCGGCGAAGTGCTCCATCAGGATCTGGCGCGCGCCGTCGAGCACCGCCTTGGTGTCGGCGAAGCCGGCCTCGGCGTTGAGGTATTTCGCTGCTTCGGCCTCGGGCGTCAGCATCGGGTCGGCCAGCAGCGCCTCGGCGAGCGGGCCGATGCCGGCTTCGCGCGCGATCTGCGCCTTGGTGCGGCGCTTGGGCTTGTAGGGCAGGTAGAGGTCTTCCAGGCGCTGCTTGGTGTCGGCGTGCTCGACCTCGGCGCGCAGCTCGGCAGTGAGCTTGCCCTGTTCCTCGATCGAGGCCAGCACGGTGGCGCGGCGATCCTCGAGCTCGCGCAGGTAGCCGAGGCGCTCTTCGAGGTTGCGCAGCTGGGTGTCGTCGAGGCCGCCGGTCACTTCCTTGCGGTAGCGGGCGATGAAGGGCACGGTGGCGCCGTCGTCGAGGAGCTGGACGGCGGCGATGACCTGGCGCGGCGAGACGCCGAGCTCTTCGGCGATGCGATGTTCGATCGGGGGGAGCATGAGGATGAGGCGGTGTTGCGAAAGGGAAGGGCCGGATAGTGCAGCATGCCGCGTGGCGAGATCAACCCGCGTCGGGACGGAGGCGGCGGGGGCGGAACGCAATCGCGGCTGCCGCCGCTCCCACAGCGGGCGCCGCCACTGAGCGTGCGGCCGATCGGGAGGCGTCTGTCGGGGGCGCCTGTCGGCGGCTGCTGTCTGGGCGCGCCTGACGTAGGCGGCCGTGGAAGGCGGCTGTCGGGGCGGCTGTCGGAGGCGGCTGTCGGAGCGGCTCTGGGAGGCGCCTGTGGGAGCGCCTGTGGGAGCGGCGGCAGCCGCGATGGTCCTGCGCTCGGGCTACAGCGCCACCAGCGTCTGCCGTCCCCACCAGGTTTCGCCGGCGGGCAGGCGCACCGGTTCATGCGCGGCGGCGGCTTCCACGCACAGCATGCGGCGGAAGGCGTCGTCGGGGAGGTCGGCGATCGCGGCGCTGCGCTCGACCCAGGGGTTCCACACCACCACGTCCGGGAAGCCGTCGGCGTTGATCCCCAGGCTGCGGTCGTATTCGCGCAGCAGCAGGGGGCGCTTGACGTCGTGATAGACGCGATCGGTCTCGGCCTCGATCAGCAGCACGTCGCCGCTGTCGCGCTTGATGCGGTTGGCGTCGAGCTTGTCGCGGTACTCGAAGCCGTGCAGGCCTTCGAGACGGGACTCCTCGACCTCGCGCACCGCGAGATAGGTGTGCAGCGCGGCGGTGAACGCCAGCGCCTGATCACCGGTGTTCTCGACTTCCAGCTCCAGATCGAGGCGGCTGTCCTCGATCAGGATGCCGAGCTCGGCACGGAAGGGGTGGGGCCAGGCCGCGCGCGTGGTCGCGTCGTCGCTCAGCGCCAGCGTCAGCAGCGCGAAATCGGCCCCGGTGCGCTCGGTGACCACCGACCAGGTGGCGGTGCGGGCGAAGCCGTGCGCCGGCAGCGTACCGAGATCGGCGAACTGCGGGAAGCAGACCGGAATGCCGCCGCGGATCGGCGTCCTGCCGTCGAAGACGGCCTGCGGGCTCAGGTACAGGCGCTCGCCGCCGCCGGGCGGCGACCACGACAGCACCTGCGCACCGTACAGGCTGACCACGGCCGCGGCACCGCCCGCGGTGCGCAGGCGCAGGGCGGGCAGGCCATGGAAGTCGATGTGTTCGATCGTCGCCGGCATCGCTCAGTCCTGCAGCGTGAGCACGCCCAGCTTGACCGAGCTGTCCTCGGGGTCGTTGCTGAGCACGAAGCCGAGCTTCTGCACGAACTTGAGCATGCGCTCGTTGTTGGCGAGGAAGACTCCGGTCATGTACTGGATGCCACGGCTGCGCGCGGTCTCGATCAGCACGCCCATCAGCTTGCGCGCCAGCCCGCGGTGCTGCCAGTCGTCGGCCACCACCACCGCGAACTCGCAGGATTCGCCGTCCGGGTTCACCGCGTAGCGACACACGCCGATCTCGTTCTCGACGCCGTCCACGTCGAGGGTGGCGACGAAGGCCATCTCGCGGTCGTAGTCGATCTGGGTCAGGCGCGCCACCATCGCGGGCGGCAGCTCGCGCATGGTGTTCATGAAGCGGTAGTACTTGGTCTCGGCCGACAGCCGGCGCACGAAGTCGACCTCGAGCTCGGCATCTTCCGGCTTGATCGGGCGGATCGTCACCGTGGTGCCGTCGGGCACCGTCCACGTGTTGATCAGGTGCGACGGATACGGGTGGATCGCCATGTGGTCGTAGCGGTCCGCGGTCGGCGAGACGTTATCCACCGTGATGCTGGCATCCACCGCGACCACGCCGTTCTCGTCCACGATCAGCGGGTTGATCTCCATCCCGGTGATCCACGGCAGCTCGCAGACCATCTCGGAGATGCGCAGCAGCACCAGCTCGAGCGCGTTCATGTCCACCGCCGGCATGTTGCGGAACTCGCCGAGGCGGGTGGCGATGTGGGTGGAGCGGATCATGTCCGCCACCAGGAAACTGTTGAGCGGCGGCAGGGCGACGGCGATGTCGCTGTTGGCCTCGACCTGGTTGCCGCCCTCGCCGAAGGTGATCGCCGGGCCGAACACCGGATCGCGCTTGACGCCGACCACAAGCTCGCGGCCATTGCGCTTCTGGATCATCGGCTCGATCGCGATGCCGTTGATGACCGCGTCGGGCTGCACGCGCTTCACCTCGTCCAGGATCTCCTGGTAGGTCGAGCGCACCGCGGCCAGGCTGCGGATGTTCAGGCGCACGCCGCCGACGTCCGACTTGTGCACGATGCTCGGCGAGTCGATCTTCATCACCACCGGCAGGCCGATCTCGGCCGACAGCACCATGGCTTCGGCGGCCGAGCGGGCGATGACGGTCTGCGCGATCGGGATGCGGAAGGCGGCCAGCAGCGCCTTCGACTCCATCTCGTTGAGTTTCTTGCGGCGCTCGGACAGCGCCATCTCGATCACCAGGCGCGCGCTCTCGACCGAAGGCGGCGGCAGGTGCGACAGCGAGGCCGGGGTCTGCATCAGCAGCTTCTGGTTCTGGTAGTAGGCCGAGATGTGGCTGAAGAGCTCGACCGCCGGCTCGGGCGTGCGGAAGTTGGGGATGCCGGCGAGGTTGAACTTCTGCCGTGCCTCCTTGACCAGCTCCTCGCCCATCCAGCAGGTGACCACCGGCTTGTCGGCGGTCTTCTCGAGCTCGATCACCGCCTCGGCCACGCCGGTGGGGTTGCTCATGGCCTGCGGCGTCAGCATCACCATCACGCCGTCGACGTTGGGGCCGTCGAGCACCGCGCGCAGGGCCTTCTGGTAGCGCTCGGGATCGGCGTCGCCGAGGATGTCGATCGGGTTGCTGTGCGACCAGCCGCTGGGCAGCACCGCATTGAGCTTCTCGATCGTGCCTTCGGAGAGCTCGGCGAGCGGGATGCCGATGTCGGAGGCGCGGTCGGCGGCCATGACGCCCGGTCCGCCGCCGTTGGTGATGATGGCCAGGCGGTTGCCGCGCGGACGGAAGTGCGAGAACAGCGCGTTGGCGGCGGCGAACAGCTGGCCCATGTTGTACAGGCGGATCACGCCGGACCGGCGCAGCGCGGCATCGAACACCGCGTCGTCACCCAGGGGCGCGCCGCTGTGCGAAAGGATCGCGCGCGAGGCGTTGGGGTGGCGGCCCGCCTTGATCAGCAGCACCGGCTTGACGCGCGCTGCGCCGCGCAGCGCGCTCATGAAGCGACGGGCGTCGCGGATGCCTTCGACGTAGAGGAAGATGCTCTCGGTACGCGGGTCCGAGATCATGTATTCGAGCACCTCGCCGAAGTCGATGTCGGACGAGGAGCCCAGCGACACCACCGCCGAGAAGCCGACGTTGTTCGGCTTGGCCCAGTCGAGGATGGCTGCGCACAGCGCGCCCGATTGCGAGATCAGGCCGATGCTGCCCTTGAGCGCACTGGCGTGGGCGAAGGTGGCGTTGACGCCGAGCTGCGGGCGCATGATGCCCAGGCAGTTGGGGCCGAGCAGGCGGATGCGGTGGCGGTGGGCGGCCTCGATGACCTGGCGCTCGAGCAGCGCGCCGCGCGGACCGGCCTCGGAGAAACCCGAGGACAGCAGGATCGCGGCCTTGACGCCGGCGCGGCCGCAGGCATCGACGATGGCGGGGGCCTTCTCGGCGCGCACCGCGATCACCACCAGGTCGAGACGCTGCGGCACGTCCTCGACCGACTTGTAGCAGGTCACCCCGTGCACCTTGTCGTGCTTGGGGTTGATCGCGAACAGCTTGCCCTTGTAGCCGGCGCTGAGCATGTTGCGCATCAGCACGTCGCCGAGCGAGGCTTCGCGTTCGCTGGCGCCGATGATGCCGACGGAGCGCGGTTCCAGAAGCGGAGTGAGGTAGTGCTTGTCTTTCATGATTGGAACCCGACTGGCTAGTTGAATTCGGTACGGCCAGCAGAGCGCGACGAGGCGCGTCAGTCTACTGGATCAAATCAAAATTATACTGCAGTGCACAATCTGCATGCGTGCTATTTATAGCATTTCCGTTAATTTCTAACGACTGGCCACCTGGCGCCGGCCGGCGCCGTCGCGCGATGCCATCATTTTAGGCCAGTGGTCGACGCTAAAGGACAAGCGTACGCCCATGGCGGGATTGCCGCGCATAAAATGCGGTCCAGCTCCGGGGCCGGTGGGGGCGAACCCGATCCACACCCTTGCCGGGAAGGCTCTCCGCCCGCCGCCGAAATCCCGCAACTGAGGCCACTGCCATGCCCGCCACTCCCTCCGTTCCACCCGTGTCCGCGCTGAACGCGTCCGACGCCTCCCACCAGGCGCTGCCCGCGCCGTCCGCCTGGGTCGTGCGCTTCGCGTCGCTGCTCGTCCCGGGGGCGCGGGTGCTCGATTACGCCTGCGGCAGCGGCCGCCATGCCCGCTGGCTCGCCGGGCTGGGCATGCAGGTCGATGCGGTCGATCGCGACCCGGCGGCGCTCGCCGCACTGCGGGGCGTGGACGGCGTGCGGGTGCGCGAACTGGATCTGGAGGGGGAGAGCTGGCCGCTCGCCGGCGAGCGCTATGACGCGGTGGTCGTCACCAACTATCTGCATCGGCCGCGCTTCGATGCGCTGCTGGCGTTGCTGGCGCCGGGCGGCGTGCTGATCTACGAGACCTTCATGCTCGGCAACGAGCGCTTCGGCAAGCCCTCGAGCCCGGCCTTCCTGCTCCAGCCCGGCGAACTGCTTGCGCGTCTGCCCACGGGCTGGACGCCGCTCGCCTTCGAGCAGGGTGAGGTTGCCGTGCCGCGCCCGGCGGTGGTGCAGCGCGTGTGTGCGGTGAAGGGCGACGCCATGGCCCGCCTGCCCTGAGCCGTCGCGCTACCCGGTCGCGCGCTCAGCTCGTCGCGGCGGGCGTGCCGGCGGAGGCCGCTTCCAGCGCCAGGATGGCGGCGGCAAGGCGCCCGATGCCCGACTCGCTGAGGTCGTCGGTGACGACCTGCGGGGCGTCGGCGTAGGCGGCGTAGTTGCCGTTCTGCGAGCGGCGATACAGCGGGTCGTAGTGCAGGTCGATCAGCTCGCCGAAGAGCTCGGGTAGCGCATGCTCGGCGGCGAGCGTCTTCCAGCGCGCGAGCGTTTCGTGGCTCTGGTGCTCGCGCAGGCGGTGGAGCTTGTCCTGCAGCGCGGCGACGTCGTCGCCGAGGTAGGCGTAATCGCGCACCAGGAATTCCAGGCGCGCGTCGCGGCTGGCGTCGATCATGACGCAGGGCGAGCGCCGCATCGCCATGATCAGCGGCTCGGGCACGAAGACGAGGCCGATCTTGCGGCTTTCGGCCTCGACATACACCGGGCGCGCGGGATCCAGCGTGCGCAGGCGCGCCCACAGCTGGGTCTCGAAGTGCTTCTGCGCCGGCTGCGGACGGTCGGGCAGTGCCCCCAGCACCGAACCCTTGTGCGCGGCGAGATCCTCCAGGTCGAGCACCTGCGCGCCCTGCGCGGCGAGCGCCTCGAGCACGCGCGTCTTGGCGCTGCCGGTGGGTCCGCACACGATGCGCAGGTCGAGGGTGGGCACGATGCGTTCGATCTCGGCGATCACCAGGTGGCGGAAGGCCTTGTAGCCCCCCTCGAGCTGGCAGGCGTCCCAGCCCACCATGCGCAGCCAGGTGGTGAACGAGCCGCTGCGCTGGCCGCCGCGCCAGCAGTAGATCAGCGGGCGCCAGTTCTTCGGCCGGTCCTTCAGCACCTCGAGCATGTGGCGCGAGATGTTGGCCGCCACCAGCGCGCCGCCCAGCCGGCGCGCGTCGAAGGCCGACTGCTGCTTGTACATGGTGCCGACGATGACGCGCTGCTCGTTGTCGAGCACCGGCAGGTTGATCGCGCCCGGGATGTGGTCCTCGGCGAACTCGGCGGGCGTGCGCGCGTCGATGATCTCGTCAAAGCCGGACAGCTGTGCTACGGTCGCGACGCCTTTTTGCATGATGTTGACACGACACGCGGCGCCAACTTGCGCCGCGTGTCGCTTTTCTCCCTCGGAAACATGAACGAAATCAGACTGACCGAATTCTCCCACGGCGGCGGCTGCGGCTGCAAAATCGCCCCCGGCGTGCTCTCCGATCTGCTGGCCACCATGCCCGCCGGCCTCGTGCCGCCCGAGCTGCTGGTCGGTACCGACACCGCCGACGACGCCGCGGTGTACAAGCTCAACGAGCGCCAGGCCGTCGTCGCCACCACCGACTTCTTCACCCCGATCGTGGACAACCCGCGCGACTTCGGCCGCATCGCCGCCACCAACGCGCTGTCCGACGTCTATGCGATGGGCGGTACGCCGATCATGGCGCTGGCCATCGTCGGCATGCCGCTCGACAAGCTGCCGCCCGAGGTCATCGGCGAGATCCTCAAGGGTGGCGCCGAGGTCTGCCGCGAGGCCGGCATCCCGGTCGCCGGCGGGCACTCGATCGACGTGCTCGAGCCGATCTACGGCCTCGTCGGCCTGGGCGTGGTCGACCCCGCCCGCGTGCGCACCAACGCCGGCGCCAAGGCGGGCGACGTGCTGATCCTGACCAAGCCGCTCGGCATCGGCATCCTGTCGGCGGGGCTCAAGAAGGGCCGCTTGTCGACCGATGGCTACGCGCAGATGATCCGCTGGACCACGACGCTCAACCGCGTCGGCGCGAAGCTCGCCGACATCGACGGCGTGCATGCGGTGACCGACGTCACCGGCTTCGGCCTCGCCGGCCACCTGCTCGAGATGTGCCGCGGCGCCGGTCTGACCGGTACGGTGCGCTTCGATGCGCTGCCGGTGATCGACGAGGCGCGCGCGCTGGTGCAGGACGGTGTCGCCACCGGCGCGTCGACGCGCAACTGGGCGAGCTACGGCGCGGAGGTCGAGCTGCCGGCGGATGCGCCGGAGTGGCAGCGCAAGCTGGTCACCGATCCGCAGACCTCGGGCGGCCTGCTGATCGCCTGCGCAGCGGAGACGGTCGAGGCGGTGCAGGCCGCGATCCGCGAGTTCCAGGGCGAGGCCGGCACGGTGGTCGGCGCGATGCAGCCCGGTCCGGCGCGCGTGGTGGTCGCCTGAGCGCAGGCCCAGGCGCGTTTCCTGTGGGCGCGGCGGCAGCCGCGATGGCTGCAGCCGGATTGCGCGCCCGGGCTTACTTGCGCGCCGACTTCGCACCTTCTGCGGCGAGCAGCGGCTTCAGCTCGACCCATACATTGTCGAGGATCAGCCCCTGCGCCTCCGCCGTCGGGTGGATGCCGTCGGCGAGGAACATCTCGGGGCGGTCGGCGAAGCCCTCCATCAGGAAGGGCACCAGCGGCAGGTCCTCGCGCTCGGCCAGCTCGCGATACACCGCGCTGAAGCGGCGGGTGTAGGCCGGGCCGTAGTTCGGCGGCATGTGCATGCCGACCAGCAGCACACGGGCGCCGGCGCCGTTCGCCGCGGCGACCATCGCCTTGAGGTTGTCGGCGAGCAGCCCGGGCTGCAGGCCGCGCAGGCCGTCGTTGGCGCCCAGCTCCAGGATCACCACCCTGGGCGCATGCTCGGCGAGCGCGTCGGGCAGGCGCGTCCTGCCACCCGACGAGGTCTCGCCGGATACACTGCCGTTGACGACCACATGGCGGAACCCTTCGGCCTGCAGACGCGTCTGCAACAGGGCGGGCCATTCCTGGCCCTTCTGCAGTCCATAGCCCGCCGACAGGCTGTCGCCCCAAACCAGGATGGTGTCGGCGCGGGCGAGGGCGGCGAAGAAGAACATGAACACGAAGGGAATGATGAAACGCAGCGGCATTGAGCTCTCCAGTCCGGTCATCGAGGTCGATGGCCTGTGCAAGCAGGTCACGCTGGCCGACGGCCAGGGCGAGCTGCAGATTCTGCAGGACATCCGGTTTGCGGTGGGCGCGGGCGAGTCGGTGGCGATCGTCGGCGCGTCCGGGTCGGGAAAATCGACCCTGCTGGGATTGCTCGCCGGCCTCGATGTTCCCAGTCGGGGTGCTGTGCGGCTACAGGGCACCGATCTGTTCGGCCTCGACGAGGATGCGCGCGCGGCGCTGCGCGGCGAGTCGATCGGCTTCGTGTTCCAGTCCTTCCAGCTTTTGCCTGCGCTCACTGCACTGGAGAACGTGATGCTGCCGCTGGAACTGGCGGGCGCCGCCGATGCGCGCGCGGTCGCAACCCAGTGGCTGGAGCGCGTCGGCCTCGGCAGTCGGCTGCGCCATTATCCGAAGCACCTCTCGGGCGGCGAGCAGCAGCGCGTCGCGCTGGCGCGTGCGTTCGCGCCCGATCCGCGCGTGCTGCTCGCCGACGAACCGACCGGCAACCTCGACGCCGAGACCGGCAAGGCGATCATCGAGCTGATGTTCTCGCTCAACCGCGAGGCGGGCACGACCCTGATCCTGGTCACCCACGACGAGTCGCTGGCGCGCCGTTGCGGGCGCGTGCTGCGCATGAGCGCCGGCCGTCTGGAGGAGTCGTTGGTCGCCGCCCTCTAGCCGAAGATGTCGAGGATCCCGTCCAGCCCGCTGTGATCCAGGCAGCAGTGCGCTACGTCGCGCAGGACCGGCTTGGCGTGGAAGGCGACGCCGAAACCGGCCGCGCGCAGCATCGGAATGTCGTTGGCGCCGTCTCCGGCCGCGATCACCTGCTCCGGCTTGAGGCCGAGTTCGTCGCGCACGCGCTGCAGATGCGCGGCCTTGGCCTCGCCGTCGACGATGTCCCCCATCACCTTGCCGGTGAGCTTGCCGTCGATGACCTCGAGTTCGTTGGCGAAGGCGTAGTCGAAGCCGAGACTGGCCTTGAGGCGTTCGGTGAAGAAGGTGAAGCCGCCCGACACCAGCATGCTGCGGATGCCCGCGCGCTGCAGGCCCTGCAGCAGGCGCTCGGCGCCAGGGTTGAGCTGCAGGCGGTGGTCGAAGACCTCGGCGAGCGCGCTTTCCGGCAGTCCGGCCAGCAAGCTCACGCGCCGCGTCAGCGATTCGCGAAAATCGATCTCGCCCTGCATCGCCGCCTCGGTGATCGCCGCCACCTCGCGCTTGAGGCCCTGCATGTCGGCGATCTCGTCGATGCACTCGATGTTGATCAGGGTCGAGTCCATGTCGGTGACGAAGAGGCCGAAGTCGCTCAGCTTGCGGCCCTCGGGCAACCACACGTGATCGAGCCCGCCCGCGGCGCAGGTGGCGACCAGCGCTTCGTGGGGCTTGGCGCCCAGGAGGCGGAAGGAGCGCGTGGTGATCTGCTCGATCTCGCGCGTCTCGGTGAGCTTGGCGACGTTCTTCAGCGCGACGCTGTCGACGTCGGCGGCCAGCACGACCAGGTTCATGCGCGCCGCTCCGCACGGGGCAGCACGTCGCGCAGCAGGGCGGCGGCGTTGCGGATCATCTCCTCGGTGGTGTCCCAGCCCACGCAGGCGTCGGTCACCGAGCAGCCGTACTTGAGCTGCGACAGGTCGGCCGGAATCGGCTGGTTGCCGGCCTCGATGTTGCTCTCGATCATCAGGCCGACCACCGACTGGTTACCCTCGCGGATCTGGTGCATCACGTCCTTCATCACCAGCGGCTGGTACTCGGGCTTCTTCCACGAGTTGGCGTGCGAGCAATCGACGACGATGTTCCTGGGCAGCTTGGCCTTGGCCAGCGCCTGCTCGGCGAGCGAGATCGACACCGTGTCGTAGTTCGGACGGCCGCCGCCGCCGCGCAGCACCACGTGGCCATAAGGGTTGCCACGCGTGCGGGTGACCGCCGACTGGCCCTGGCTGTTGATGCCGAGGAAGCTGTGCGGGCTGGCTGCCGAGATGATGGCGTTGATCGCCACGTCCATGTCGCCGTCGGTGGCGTTCTTGAAGCCGACCGGGGTGGACAGGCCCGAGGCCATCTCGCGGTGGGTCTGCGATTCCGAGGTGCGGGCACCGATCGCGGTCCAGGCGATGAGGTCGCCGTAGTACTGCGGCGCGATCGGGTCGAGCGCCTCGGTGGCGGTGGGCAGGCCGATCTCGCACACGTCGAGCAGGAACTTGCGCGCGCACTCCATGCCGACGTCGATGCGGAAGGAGTCGTCCATGAACGGATCGTTGATGAAGCCCTTCCAGCCGGTCGAGGTGCGCGGCTTCTCGAAATAGACGCGCATCACCAGCAGCAGCGTGTCGGAGACCTCGTCGGCCAGCTTCTTGAGCCGGCGCGCATAGTCCAGACCGGCCACCGGATCGTGGATCGAGCACGGCCCGACCACCACGAACACGCGCGGGTCCTTGCGGTCGAGGATGTCCATCACCGCCTTGCGGCCCGCGACCACCGAAGCCGCCGCGCGCTCGGTGAGCGGCACGCGCGCCTTGATCTCCTCGGGGGAGGGCATGTGGTCGAAGGCGAGGACGTTGAGGTTTTCGGTCTGGGTGAGCGGCATTGCTGGGGGCTCCGGTTGCGGCCTGGAAAGCTCGCAATTGTAACGCCCGCGCTGGGCGCTGTCCTTGCGGATTTGGCTGCGGCCGTGGGGTTCAGCCCCGCAGGCCGCGGGGCGCCGGCCTCATGCGCCGGTGTGCACGGCCCTGAGCAGCTTGTCGGTGTCGAAACCCTTGGCGCGCAGGCGCTGAAGCAGCGCCTCGTAGTCCGCCGGGGCGACCCGCGGGCTTCGCGACAGCACCCACAGGTAGGTCCGCGTCGGCTCGCTGATCGCGACCAGTCCGTAGGCCGGGTCGAGGTCGACGATCCAGTAGTCGCCCCACACCGCCGGGATGAACGAGAGCCAGGCGGGCGCGAAGCGCACTTCGAGCCGCGGCGAGGTCGGGCCGCCGATCTGGCGGGCTTCGCCCACGGCCTCGGAGACGCTTCCGTCCTCCTCGCGGCAGCGGTTGACCACCCGCAGCCGGCCGTTCTCCTTGAGGCTGTATTCGGCACGGGTATCGCCGACGCATTTGCGCTGGAAGCGGTTCGCGTAGCGCGCGATCTCGAACCATTCGCCCATGTAGCGCGGCACGTCCAGCGCGGCGATCGTGGTCAGGGGTTCGGCGCCGGCGCCCGAGGATGCCGAGGAGGGCACGGGGAGGCCGAGGGCAATCAAGGCGAGCAGGCTTGCGAGCAGGGGTCTAGGAATGGGTCTGGGCATGGGGGCTCCTGGCGTGTGGTCAGTCTGAAGTCTCGATCCCGATCGCCCGGATCGCGAGTGCGAATGGACCGTCCTGCCCGTCGGCGATCATCAGGCCGGCCTGGCGGACGCAGGCAGGGTCGAGCGGTGGCGCGCCGGCCACGACGCGGCCGCGCCGGCTCGGCAGGAAATCGGCGCAGGACAGTCGGCACGTCGTCCAGGCCCCGGCAGGCGGGGTGAATCGGCACTGGTAATTGATCCCGTCGAAGCGGGCGTCGGTGCGCAGGTTGAACTTGTACGCCTTGCCGTCCCCGTACACCTCGAGCAGGTAGGCGATCACGTGCGCTCTGCCCAGTGTGTCGGGTGCGCGGCGCACGGATGCGAAGCCGCCGTTGTTCTCGAACGAGACGTGACCCGAAAAGACGGCATGGCCTGCCGGGTCGAAGGCGAGGCGACTGCGCGATCTGCCGCCCATCACGACATCGTCGACCGGTGTCCACCGCGCGATCTCCATCGGGTCGGAAAAGTCGGTGAGCGTGATCATGGGCGCGTCGTCTGTCTGTCGGAGGCGGGCTATGCGGTTCGGTTTCCTTGCATTCACGGCGCGGGGCCGCAGGCGCGGCGCTGCAGCGCTGGCGGAGGACCGGTCCGGGCGGATGATGTGCGTGTGTTCGAACTGTGCCCTGTGATCGGCAGGCGGTCGCCGAGTTCGCGCGGCCTGACGGTGGCACCGGGCAGTGTTTGATGAAGTCCGGGGCCAACTGCACGCTGCCGCCCATCATCCGCCCGTCAGCCTGCGCCAACGTGCCCGTGATGCGGACTTCGTCATGACGGCGGTTCATGCGGCAGCGCCCTTCCTTCCTGTGGCGAGATCGTTCGTGCCGGCCACGAACACCGGCGCAAAGCCCCCGCCGGGCGTGCGGAAGTTGGTCGTCTGTCCCCTGTACAGCCGCGCCGCGACCAGGCGGATGGCGCCTGCGTAGGCATAGGCACGGACATCGAGCTTCAGGTCGCTGCTCTGTCCGTCGAGCGCGACCCGTCGCTCCGAGGGGAGGGCGAGGCTCTGCGCCACGTAGCCGCCGGCGAGAATCTCCTGCCAGACACGCTGCGTGAGCTTGTCCCCGCGGTAGGTCGCGCGACTGCCGAAACCCGCGAAGGGTTTGAAGAACAGGCTGCGCCGGGCCGCCCACAAGGCGTCCGCACGCGCTGGCGTGACCTCGACCGTGCGGGGAATGCCGGCGAGCAGGCGGTCGATGAGGGGCTGCGGGACGCCGAGCTCCGCAAGCCGCGCGGCATCGCTCAGCACGCTGAGATTGCGCTTGTCCGCATACAGCGCATGGGCACGCGGGTGCGGGGTGAGCACGATCGCACCCGTCTCGTAGGCAGTGCGCAGGGGGGCCAAGGCCCCGGTCTGGAGGTAGAAATCGGTCAGGCGGTTGTAGACCAGATCGATCGGTACGCCGCCATGCATCAGGCGGCCCGATTCGAATGAGAGCTCGGCGGGGTCGCAGATCACGGCCTCGATGCCGGCGTTGCGGAACAGGTGGCGAAAGAGCAGGAACTCGGGGTACAGGTACTGTGCAGCGGGATGCTCGTCGACGATGGCGACACGGGCGGGCCTGCCGCTGCGCCCCTGCAGCGACCATTCGGCCAGGAAGTCGTCCACCCAGCGCTGGTCGAGCGCCTCGAGCTCGGCGGTAGGTCGCAGGAAGGGCCGGATCTGTTCGCAGCAGGCCCTCTGCGCACGCGCCAGGACACCGTTGAGCACGGCGCCGCCGGCATTGGTGTTGATCTCGATGAGCTGAGGGCCGGCTTCGCCCAGGTGGAAGTCGAACCCCATGAAGACAGATCTCGGCCCGTGGTCGATACGGGCGATCGGTGGCGCGCGATCGAGCGCCGTGGCCTGATAGGCGGGCAGGGCGAGGACCGATTCGATCGCGGCGATCATGTCTGCCATCGACCGGAGCGTTTCGGGCGCGATGAACACGGCGGTTGCCGAGAACAGGTGCGGACGGCTGCGTCCGATCTCTGCGGCCAGCCCGAACAGGCTGGGCTCTGCCTCGAGTTGCAGGCGCAGACGTTCCGGATCGAGGCTGCGGCAGTCGCAGGCGCGGTTGATCGCCTCCGCGACCCGGCGCGCGCCGACCTGTCTGGTGAAACTGAAATCGCCCGCGTCCATGTTCGTCCCTATTGCGCGGCTTCGAGGCGCAGGTAGGCGCGGCTCACATTGCCTCGATGGAGCTCGCCGTAGTTGGCGAGGCGCGCGAACTGGGTCGCGTCGCCCAGCTGCGCGACCGCCTCGTCGACACCCACCATGTCGCCAGCGAGCGGCCTGACGCCATTGACGATGAAGGCGAGGTAGTCGCCGGTGTCGGCCCGTGCCCTGGCCAGATCGCTTACGGAGCCATGACCCGGGACGATCCGTCGCGGACCGAGCGCCGCGAGCGCCTCGAAGGCCGCAAGCCAGGTCTCGGCGTTGCTCTGCGGCAGGATCCCGAGCAGGCGCTCCACGTAGACGTGATCGCCGGCGAAGAGGATGCGCTCCTCCGGCAGCCAGACGACCACATCGCCCGGGAAGTGGGCATCGGCGAAGTAACGGATCTCGATCTGCCGGCCGCCGAGATTCAGCCTCGTGTGTGCGCCTTCGAGAGGGCGGTCGGCGGTGACCGCTTCGGTGCCATCGAGCCGCTCCTTGAGCACCGGGCGCAGGCTGTCGAGTTGCGCCCGGGCATTGCGTTGCTGCGTCGCGACGGTGAGTGCGTGAGCGATTACCTGGACGCCGCGATCGCGGAAATGCCCATTGCCCAACCAGCGGTGATCCTGGGCGCCGGTGTTGATGACCCAGCGTACCGGCTTGCCGGTCAGCCGGAACGCCTCGGCTTCGAGCAGGCGGGCGCCTTGCTGCGATGCGCCGCTGTCGATCAGCACCGCGCCGCCGGTGGTGTCGATGATCCCGAAGTTCGCATTCAAACCGTGATTCTCGTAGCTCCGTGGGCCCGTGGGGCCGATCAGGGCGTGGACGCCGTGCGTGACCTCCTGGTGTGCGAGCTTGAAGTCCTCGTCGGCAAGCGCTGGCGAACCGAGACCAAACACCAGCAGGAGGCTGACGAAGCGCCGTGTCAGCGCGTGAATGGGAAATGTCATCGGTTCGAAATGTGGGTTCGGCAGTTTCGTCAGTGTAGTAGAGCGGGGCGTGGACGAGGCCGCCTGGATCGGCCTGGTGCAGCGGTGTCGTCACGTCATCTTCATCTTTCCTTCACATTTTGCGCTCTATAATTCAATACTTCTAAAAATATCACCTTGTTGGGGCGTGACATGAGAGTTGGGATCAACGGCATGGGCCGCATCGGGCGGCTGGCGCTGCGGGCGGCGATGGGCGCGGCCGAGCGGCAGGCGGACGATCCGCGCGCAGGTAACCGGCTGGAGGTCGTGCATCTCAATGAGCTTAAGGGTGGCGCGGCGGCGACGGCACATCTGCTCGCCTTCGACAGCGTGCAGGGCAAGTGGCGCGCCGACATCCGCGCCGAGGGCGAGGACACGATCCGCATCGACGACCGCAAGCTGTCGTTCTCGTCGCACGCCACCGCCGCCGAGATCCCCTGGGGCGAACTGGGTGTGGACGTGGTGCTGGAATGCACCGGCAAGTTCCTGACGCCCGAGACCCTGCAGGGCCATCTCGACCGCGGGGCCAAGCGCGTGATCGTCGCCGCGCCGGTCAAGACCGGCGGCGTGCTCAACATCGTGGTCGGCATCAACCACGAGCTCTATGACCCGGCGCGCGACCGCATCGTCACCGCGGCCTCGTGCACCACGAACTGCCTCGCGCCGGTGGTGAAGGTGGTGCATGAGAACCTGGGCATCCGCCACGGCCAGATCACCACCATCCACGATCCGACCAACACCAACCTGGTGGTAGACGCGCCCCACAAGGACCTGCGCCGCGCGCGCAGCTCGCTGATGAGCCTGGCGCCGACGACCACCGGCAGCGCCACCGCGATCGCGCTGATCTACCCCGAGCTCAAGGGCAAGCTAAACGGCCACGCCGTGCGCGCGCCGGTGTTGAACGCCTCGCTGACCGACTGCGTGTTCGAGTTGCAGCGCGCGACCACGGTGGAGGAAGTGAACGCGTTGTTCAAGGCGGCAGCGGAAGGCGAACTTGCCGGCATCCTCGGCTACGAGGAGCGCCCGCTGGTGAGCGTGGATTACGCCCGCGATACCCGCAGTTCGATCGTCGATGCGCTGTCCACCATGGTCACCGACGGCACGCTGCTCAAGGTCTATGCCTGGTACGACAACGAGATGGGCTACGCCTGCCGCATGGTGGACCTCGCCTGCCACATGGAAAGCGCAGGCATCTGAAGACCATGCAACACGCCGCGCGCAACTACGCCATCGTCACCGCCGCCTACTGGGGCTTCACGCTCACCGACGGCGCGCTGCGCATGCTGGTGCTGCTGCACTTCTACCGGCTGGGCTACTCGCCGTTCACGCTCGCCTTCCTGTTCCTGCTGTACGAGGCGGCGGGCGTGCTGGCGAACCTGGTGGGCGGCTGGCTGGCGACGCACTACGGCATCGCGCGCATGCTCACGGTTGGCCTGGTGACGCAGATCATCGGCTTCGTGCTGCTTTCGCTCCTGGACCCCGGGTGGACGGCGGCGATGGCGGTGGCGTGGGTGGTGGTGGCGCAGGGCATCTGCGGCGTGGCCAAGGACCTGACCAAGACCGCGAGCAAGTCGGCGATCAAGCTCACTCAGGCCCAGGTCCAGGCCGAGGCGAAGGAGCAGGCTCACGGTGGAAGCCAGGGCCAGCTCTTCAAGTGGGTGGCGTGGTTCACCGGCAGCAAGAATGCGATGAAGGGCATCGGCTTCTTCCTTGGCGGCCTGCTGCTGGAAACCCTGGGCTTTCGCGGCGCGCTGTGGGCGATGGCGGGGCTGCTGGCGCTGGTGCTGATCGGCGTTGTCGCCTCGCTGCCGCCGATGATGGGGAAGAAAAAGGCCTCGAAGTCGGTGCGCGAGCTGTTCGCCAAGAACCCTGGCATCAACGCGCTGGCCGCCGCGCGGGTGGTACTGTTCGGCGCGCGCGACGTATGGTTCGTGGTCGGGGTGCCGGTGTTCCTGTATTCGGCGGGGTGGACCTTCACCATGGTCGGCACCTTCCTCGCCGTATGGACCATCGCCTACGGCCTGGTGCAGGCGCTGGCGCCGCACATCGTGCGCCGCAGCGCCGACGGCCTGAGCCGTGAAGTGCCGGCCGCGCGCCTGTGGTCGGCCTTGCTCGCGCTGATCCCGGCTGCGCTCGCGGTCGCGGTGTGGCTGCAGGCACCGAATCTGGAATGGGTGGTGGTCGGCGGGCTCGGACTGTTCGGTTTTGCATTCGCGGTCAACTCCTCGGTGCACTCCTACCTGGTGCTGGCCTATGCCGGCTCGGAGAAGGCGGCCGAGGACGTCGGCTTCTACTACGCCGCCAACGCGCTCGGCCGCTTCATCGGCACGTTGCTGTCGGGGCTGCTGTACCAGTGGGGCGGGTTGTCTTACGCGCTCGTCGGTTCGGCCGTGATGTTGCTGCTGTGCTGGCTGGCGACGCTGGCCTTGCCGCTGGCGCGTCACGACGCCGTCGGCTCCGCACCCTGAGCCGACGGCCTGGAGAACGAACATGGAAAAGAACGCTGCACTGCCGATCTTCGAAGCGCTGTCCTCGGGCATCCGTCTGGACGTCTTTCGCCTGCTGGTGCGCGTCGGCCCCGCAGGCATGGTGGCAGGCGAGCTGTCGACCGCGCTCGACATCCCGCCCACCAACCTGTCCTTCCACCTCAAGACCCTGGCGCATGCCGGCCTGGTGTCGGCGGAGCAGGAAGGCCGCTTCCAGCGCTACCGCGCCAACATGGCGCTGATGCGCGAGCTGATCGCCTACCTCACCGAAGAATGCTGTGGTGGCATGCCCGAGCTGTGCGGCGTCGACGCCTGCGCTTCGGGACTGAACTGCTGAACTGAACGAGCGCCCGATCGGGCTCATAACGACAAAGGAGTCTCCCATGTCCGACAAGATCTACAACGTGCTCTTCCTGTGCTCGGCCAACTCGGCGCGCAGCATCATCGCCGAGGTCGTGCTCAACCAGCTCGGCAAGGGCCGCTTCCGCGCCTTCAGCGCCGGCAGCCAGCCCAGCGGCGCGGTGCATCCGCTGACGCTGAAGGTGCTTCAGGGGCAGGGTTACGACACCAGCGCGCTGCGCAGCAAGAGCTGGGAAGAGTTCGCGCGCCCCGACGCGCCGCAGATGGACTTCGTGTTCACCGTGTGCGACCAGACCGCTGGCGAGGTGTGTCCGGTATGGCCCGGTCAGCCGCTGACCGCGCACTGGGGCTTCGCCGATCCGGTCAAGGTCGAGGGCAGCGAGCAGCGCCAGCTCGACGCCTTCAGCCAGGTCCAGCATCAGATTGCGAACCGGCTGCGCCTGTTGCTGAGCCTGCCGCTGGCCAGGCTCGACCGCCTGGCCATCAAGCACGAGATCGACCATATCGGCAAGACGCCGGCGGAGGCCTGAGATGGGGCTGTTCGAACGCTATCTGACGGTTTGGGTCGGGCTGGGGATCCTCGCCGGCGTCGGCCTGGGGCTGGTCGCGCCGGGCGCTTTCCAGTCCATCGCCGGCCTCGAGTTCGCGCAGGTCAACCTGGTGGTGGCGGTGTTCATCTGGGTGATGATCTACCCGATGATGATCCAGATCGACTGGCACGCGGTGAAGGACGTCGGCAAGAAGCCGCAGGGCCTGATCCTCACCCTGGTGGTGAACTGGCTGATCAAGCCGTTCACGATGGCGGCGCTGGGCGTGCTGTTCTTCCACTATGTGTTCGCGCCCTGGGTCGATCCGGCTTCGGCCAGCGAATACATCGCCGGCATGATCCTGCTCGGGGTGGCGCCGTGCACCGCGATGGTCTTCGTGTGGAGCCAGCTGGTGAAGGGTGACGCCAACTACACCCTGGTGCAGGTGTCGGTGAACGACATCATCATGATCTTCGCCTTCGCCCCGATCGCCGCCTTCCTGCTCGGCGTCACCGACATCACCGTGCCGTGGGAGACGCTGCTGCTGTCGACCGTGCTCTACGTCGTGCTGCCGCTTGCGGTCGGCATGGCGACGCGGCATGCGCTGGAGCGCCGTTCGTCGACGGCGGTGGGCGATTTCGTCGCGCGCCTGAAGCCGTGGTCCATCGTCGGCCTGATCGCCACCGTGGTGCTGCTGTTCGGTTTCCAGGCGCGCACCCTGGTCGAGCAGCCGCTGGTGATCGCGATGATCGCGGTGCCGCTGATCGTGCAGAGCTACGGCATCTTCCTGATCGCCTATGTCGCCGCAAAGGCGCTGAAGCTGCCGCACAACGTGGCCGGCCCGGCGTGCCTGATCGGCACCTCGAACTTCTTCGAGCTGGCGGTGGCGGTGGCGATCTCGCTGTTCGGCCTGAATTCGGGCGCGGCGCTGGCGACCGTGGTCGGCGTGCTGGTGGAGGTGCCGGTGATGCTGTCGCTGGTGGCCATTGTCAACCGCACGCGACACTGGTTCGTCCCCGCCGCCATCCCGGCAGGGCAGGGCGTCATGAAAGAGGAGGCACGCTGATGAGCGACATCACGATCTACCACAACCCGCGCTGCGGCACTTCGCGCAACACGCTCGCGATGATCCGCAACAGCGGCGAAGAGCCGACCGTCATCGAATACCTCAAGACCCCGCCGAGCCGCGAACGGCTCGTCGAGCTGATCGCCGCAGCGGGCCTCGGCGTGCGCGGCATCATGCGAGCGAAGGAGGCGCGCTTCACCGAGCTCGGCCTCGCCGACCCGGCCAAGAGTGACGAGGAGCTGGTCGACGCCATGATGGCGCACCCCATCCTGATCAACCGCCCGATCGTCGTCACCCCGCTCGGCACGCGCCTGTGCCGGCCCTCGGAGGTCGTGCTGGACATCCTGCCGCAGCCGCAGCGCGGCGCCTTCGCCAAGGAGGACGGCGAGCAGGTGGTCGATGCGGAGGGGCGTCGTGTCTGAGTCCGCTCAGCGTATGCAAGCCACCGATCTGCCCAACATCGACCCCGCGCTGTTCCGCGTGCCCGATCCCGCGCAATTGCGCGCCATGCAGCCATCGACCCATCCGCCGCGCATCGCGCTGCTCTACGGCTCGCTGCGCGCGCGCTCCTTCAGCCGCCTGCTGGCCGAGGAGGCCGCCCGCCTGCTGCGCGCCATGGGCGCCGAGACGCGGATCTTCAACCCGAGCGGCCTGCCGCTGCCGGACGACGCGCCAGACAGCCACCCCAAGGTGGTCGAGCTGCGCGAGCTCACGCAGTGGGCCGAGGGCATGGTGTGGTGCTCGCCCGAGCGCCACGGCGCGATGACCGGCATCATGAAGACGCAGATCGACTGGATTCCGCTGTCGGTGGGCGCCGTGCGTCCGACCCAGGGCAAGACGCTGGCGGTGATGCAGGTGTGCGGCGGCTCGCAGTCCTTCAACGCGGTCAACCAGATGCGCGTGCTCGGACGCTGGATGCGCATGCTGACCATCCCCAACCAGTCCTCCGTGGCCAAGGCGTTTCTCGAGTTCGACGACCACGACCGCATGAAGCCCTCGGCCTATTACGACCGCGTTGTCGATGTGATGGAGGAGCTGGTGAAATTCACCCTGCTCACGCGCGACATCGCCTCCCACCTCGTCGACCGCTACAGTGAACGCAAGGAGAGCGCCGGGGAACTGTCGAAGCGGGTGAATCAGGCGTCGATCTGACCTCGACGGCCCAGCCCCCGCTTTCCTTGGCGAACGATCAACAACCATTGCCCCGAAGTGAGCGCTCCAAGGTGACGGTCCCCTGCCTGCTCTCCGCCTGGTCGGCACACGAAGCCGAGCTGCTGCGCTACCTGCGCCACCACGTCCGCCCGCCGTCGGAGGCTGAGGATGTGCTGCACGATCTTTTCCTCAAGGCCTTGCGCCAGGGTGAGCGCTTCTGCGCGGTGAACAATCCGCGCGCCTGGCTGTTCGAGGTGGCGCGCAACGTCGTCGTCGACCGTGCACGGGGGGCGCGTAGCAGCGAGCCGCTGCCGGAAGATCTGGCGGCGCCCGTGTTCGAACTCGCGGCGGTCGACGGGTTGTCGGCCTGCCTGCCGAGGGTGCTGCGCGAGCTTGCTGACGAGGATCGCGAAGCCATCGAACTCTGCGATCTCGGCGGGATGACCCAGGGGTGTTTCGCAGCGCTGAAGGGCTTGTCGCTGCCCGGGGCAAAGTCGCGCATTCAGCGCGCACGGCAGCGGCTGCGAGCGCAATTGCTGCGGTCCTGCCAGGTACAGCTCGACGAGACCGGCGCCGTGTGTTGCTTCGTGCCGAGGCCACCCCCCGCCTGAAGTCCGGCTAGTTCGTGCATCCATTCCGTCCCCGCTGCGTCATCATTGTGAGGCGCCCTACGCCGACGGGAAGGTTCGCTGGCGGCGAGCGACAAGGGTGCGATGGTCCCCGCTGACGCTGGAGAACCCACTCGATCATGGCCCGGGAATGCACCTGCACTGATGCCAGCCAGCTCGGCGTCGTCGAGATCGCGGCGGCCTTGCGCACGGACTGCGAGAATGGCCTGGGCTCGGCCGAGGTCGAGCAGCGACTTGCACGGGGCGGTCGCAACGCGCTGCGCAGCCTGCCCCCGGCGCCGGCATGGAAGCGCCTGCTGGCGCAGTTCCACGACCCGCTGATCTACCTGCTGCTGGGCGCGATCGTCGTCACGCTCGTGGTGTGGGAGATCGAGGGGCAGGCGGGCTGGCCATTCGACGCGATCGCGATCGCAGTGATCGTCGCGCTCAACGCGATCCTGGGCTTCGTGCAGGAGGCGCGGGCAGAGAATGCGGCTGCCGCATTGGCGAAGCTCAGCGAGGTGATCGTCAGCGTCATCCGTGATGGTCATCTGCAGCGCATTCCGAGCACTGAGCTGGTGTGCGGCGACCTGCTGGTGCTGGCCGAAGGGGATGCCGTCGGTGCCGATGCCCGCCTCGTGCGCGCGGCGACGCTGTTCGTACAGGAGGCGTCGCTGACCGGCGAGAGCGAACCGGTGCTCAAGGACGCGGCAACGCTGGCCAGCACAGTGCCCGTGGCCGATCAGCGCAACATGGTGTTCAAGGGCACGGGGGTCGTGCGGGGCAGCGGCCTCGCCTTGGTCACCGCGACCGGCATGGACACGCAGATGGGCGCGATCGCGGCCTTGCTCGAGCGCACCGAGGAAGATCCGACCCCGCTGCAGCGCGAGATGGCGCGGATCGGTCGCATGCTCGGCGCGGCGGTGCTCATCATCGCGCTCATCGTGGTGGCGTCGGTGGTGCTGGAGTTCGAGATCCGCAGCGCACGCGACCTGCTCGACGTGCTGCTGCTCGGTGTGTCGCTTGCCGTCGCGGCGGTGCCGGAGGGGCTGCCTGCGGTCCTGTCGATCGTGCTCGCGATTGGCGTGCAACGCATGGCAGCGCGCAATGCGATCGTGAAGCGGCTGTCCTCGGTCGAGGCGCTCGGGTCGGCCTCGGTGATCTGCTCGGACAAGACCGGCACCCTGACGCGGTCCGAGATGACGATCGTGCGCGTCGCCACGCTGTCGGGTACCACCGAGGTCAGCGGTGTCGGTTATGCGCCCGAGGGCGAGGTTCATCAGGCGGGTGAGGCGCTGTCGCAGGGCCCGTTGCATGCCGAGCATGTCGTCGTGCTTTCCGGCGGCAGCCTTGCCGGTAATGCGGATCTGAGCCAGACCGAGGACGGCACCTGGCAGATCCAGGGCGATCCGACCGAGGCAGCCTTTCTCGTCGCCGAGCGCAAGCTCGGCGTGCACGAGCGCCGCTACCGCCGCTTCGAGCGCGTCGCGGAAGTGCCGTTCACGTCCGAACGCAAGATGATGTCGGTGATCGCAATCGACCACGAGCGCGACGATACCCTCGTGGTGATCGCCAAGGGCGCGCCGGATGTGCTGCTGGGGCGCTGTACGCAGGCCCGGATCGGGCTCGATGTCGTGGCGCTCGACGACGAGACCCGAAGCCGTCTGCTGGCCGATGTGGATGCAATGTCCGATGCAGCCCTGCGCACCCTGGCGGTCGCCTATCGGCCACTCGCCGCGGGCGAGGATGCGCAGGCCGGGGAGGCGCTGGAGCAGGGGCTGATCTTCGTCGGTACGGTCGGCATCATCGATCCGCCACGTGGGGAGGCGAAGCAGGCGATCGGCGACGCGTTGCGCGCGGGCATCCGCGTGATCATGATCACCGGCGATCATCCGCGCACCGCGGCGCGCATCGCGGCCGATCTCGGCATCACCCACCCGGGTGCGAAGGCGATCTCGGGCGTCGAGATCGATGCGATGGACGACGCGGCATTTGCCGAGGCGGTCAGGACGACGTCCGTCTTTGCCCGCGTCGCGCCCGCGCACAAATTGCGTATCGTCGATGCGTTGCAGGCCGACGGGCACGTCGTCGCGATGACCGGGGACGGCGTCAATGATGCGCCGGCACTGAAGTCGGCCGACATCGGCGTGGCGATGGGGCGCACCGGCACCGAGGTGACGAAGGAGGCCGCGAAGATGATCCTCGCCGACGACAACTTCGCCACCATCGTCGCGGCTGTGCGCGAGGGGCGCGGCATCTTCGACAACATCGAGAAGTTCCTGCGCTACCTGCTGTCGTCCAACATGGGCGAGGTGCTGACGATCTTCCTCGGCGTGGTCGGCGCCGGTGTGATCGGCCTGCAGACGGGCGGCGCGACGCTGGTATTGCCGTTGTTGGCGACACAGATCCTCTGGATCAATCTGCTCACCGACTCGTGGCCGGCGATGGCGATGGGCGTCGATCCGCACGCCGACGACGTGATGGCCCGCCCGCCACGGCGGACGGATGAACGCGTCATCGACGCGCGGATGTGGGTCGGGGTCGTGCAGATGGGCCTGGTGATGGCAGTTGCCACCTTGCTGACGATCGACCTGTTCCTGCCCGGCGGGCTGATCCAGGGCACGTACGAGATCGGAACCGCCCGCACGGCCGGCTTCACGGTGCTGGTGTTCGCCCAGCTGTTCAACTGCTTCAATGCGCGCTCTGCGACAAGCAGCGCATTCCATCGGCCCTTCGCCAATCCCTGGCTGTGGGCGGCGGTCGGCCTATCCGCGCTCCTGCAGGGGGCGGTCGTGCATGTCGAGCTGCTCAACCGCGCGTTCGGGACGGTGCCGCTGTCGGCGGAGCAATGGCTCGTCTGCCTCGCCATGGCCAGCACCGTCCTGTGGTTCGGGGAGCTCCGGAAGGTCTTTCTGCGACTTCGGCGTCCGTCCGCGCCTGCATCCTTTTCGTCGCACGAACGTCTTCATTGATAGATGGCTTGTAGTCGAACAGACTCTCCACTAGCTTTGGTCAGGTTCAGGCTTGGCAGCAGGATTTCTCCTTTCTCGCCGGAGTTCGCATCATGGACACCCTGCTTTCTGCGGTTCTCCCGGTCTTCCACGGCGGGCTGGGCAATCTGGCCGCCTATCTCGCGGCCCACGTGCTGCTGTGCCTGCTGCCGGCCTTCTTCATCGCCGGCGCGATGTCGGCGCTGATCCCCAAGGAGACCGTCACCCGCTTTCTCGGTCGCAACTCCAGCAAGGCGGTGTCGTACCCCGCTGCCGCTGCCGCCGGGTCCTTGCTGGCGGTGTGCTCGTGCACCATCGTTCCGCTCTTCGCCGGGATCTACAAGAAGGGCGCCGGCCTCGGACCTGCGATCACCTTCCTGTTCTTCGCGCCGGCGGCCAACATCCTGGCACTGGTCTACACCGGCGGCATCATCGGTCCCGATCTCGCGGTCGCGCGCTTTCTGCTCTCGCTGACCTTCGGGATCGGCATCGGCCTGATCATGGCGCTGATCTTCCGCAGCGACGATGCCGCGCACGACCGCGCAACGGACACGGCCTTCGGTGCGCAGGGTGCCGGGATGGGGCGCATGGCGCTGGTGTTCCTGTTCGTGTGGGTGGCGCTCTTGCTCGCGGGGACGCTGAAGCTCGACGTGCTGACCGGGACCTACCTCAATTTCGAGCTGCCGCTCGGTGACGCGCAAGGCTGGCAGGCCGCGCTCGACCGCCTGGTGCCCTACGACGCCGCCAGGGGCGAGGAGGGCGTGTCGGTGCAGGGCGTGGTGCTGATCGGGCTGCTCGGCGCGATCGGCTTTGCCGCCTGGCGTGGGCTGGAGAACATCGCCGACGGCGCCAACGCATGGACCTGGATCAGCCTGGCGCTGATCGCGGCGACCCTGCTGGTGGCTGCGCTGTCGGTGCAGCCGGTAGAAGGCGGGCTGCGCGTCGGCCTGACCGGCAAGTTCTTCGGCGTGGCCGTCGCACTCTCCGTGCTGCACTTCATCGTGCGCCACCATCTGAACGAGGAGGAACTGCGCGACTGGCTGTGGGAGTCGTGGCGATTCGTGAAGCAGATCTTTCCGCTGCTGGTGGTGGGCGTGTTCGTGGTCGGCATGATCCGGGTGCTGATTCACCCGGAATGGATCGAGATGCTGGCCGGCACCAACTCGCTCACCGGCAACCTGGCGGGCGTGGTGTTCGGCGTGTTCATGTACTTCCCGACCCTGGTCGAGGTGCCGATCGCCAAGATGTTCCTCGAGCTCGGCATGCACCGCGGCCCGCTGCTCGCCTACCTGATGTCCGACCCCGAGCTGTCGCTGCAGAGCATCCTGATCATCTCGGCGATCATCGGCCGCAGGAAGACCTTCACCTACGTCGGCCTGGTCGCGCTGTTCAGTGCAGCCGCGGGTCTCATCTACGGTGCCTGGATCGACGGCGCCTCGCTGTTCGCGCTCGCGCTCTACCTGGCGGGCTTCATCGCCGTGCTCGCGGTGCTGCTGGCGGTCGCCAGCCGCCGTGCGACTGCCTCTTCACTCAAAGGAGTCTGATCATGCTCAGCATCAAGGTTCTCGGTCCCGGCTGCGCCAACTGCCGCAAGCTGGAAGAAATCGTGCACGAGGCGCTCGCCGCCACCGGCGTGGAGGCGGAAGTCACCAAGATCACGGACATGGGCCAGATCGTCGCCTACGACGTCCTGAAGACGCCGGGCCTGGTGATCAACGAGAAGCTCGTTTCTTCGGGACGGATTCCGACGGCGGCGACGATCGCGGAGTGGATTCGCGCGGCCTGACGTGTCGCCGGACCGAGCCCGACGGCAATGAGGTCTGGGGAGCTGAAGCCTGCAATGGGGTCGAGGGGCCGCAGCGACATCAGTCGGAGCCGCGCGGTTCTGCGACCGGGAAAACGACGATAATGGCGCCCAATTCATTTTCAGCGCCACGTCTGCATTCCCTCATGGAAATCAAGGTCAATTTTCTCGACAAGCTTCGTCTCGAAGCCAAGTTCGACGACTTCACGGTCATCGCCGATCAGCCCATCCGCTACAAGGGCGACGGCTCGGCGCCGGGGCCGTTCGATTACTTCCTGGCTTCGTCGGCCTTGTGCGCGGCCTACTTCGTGAAGCTGTACTGCGAAACGCGCGACATTCCCACCGACAACATCCGGCTGTCGCAGAACAACATCGTCGATCCGGAGAACCGCTACAAGCAGATCTTCAAGATTCAGATCGAGCTACCGGAGGATATCTCCGCCAAGGACCGCCAGGGCATCCTGCGCTCCGTCGAGCGGTGCACGGTCAAGAAGGTCGTGCAGACGGGGCCCGAGTTCGTGATCGAGGAAGTGGAGAACCTGGACGCCGATGCCCAGGCCTTGCTGACGCTGAATCCGGATCCGGACGCCCACACCTACATCCTCGGCAAGGATCTGCCGCTGGAACAGACGATCGCCAACATGTCGAAGGTGCTGGCGGACCTTGGCATCAAGATCGAGATCGCGTCGTGGCGAAATCTCGTTCCCAACGTGTGGTCGCTGCATATCCGCGATGCGCATTCGCCGATGTGCTTCACCAATGGCAAGGGCGCGAGCAAGGAAAGCGCCCTGGCGTCGGCATTGGGCGAATACATCGAGCGTCTGAACTTCAACCATTTCTACAACGACCAGTTCTGGGGCGAGGACATCGCCAACGCGCCCTTCGTGCATTACCCGAACGAGCGCTGGTTCAAGCCCGGCCCGGGAGATGCGCTGCCGGCCGGAATTCTCGACGAGTACTGCCTGGAGATCTACGACCCCGATGGCGAGTTGCGCGGCTCGCACTTGTACGACACCAACTCCGGCAATATCGAACGTGGCATCTGCGCGCTGCCCTATGTGCGCCAGTCCGACGGCGAGGTGGTGTATTTCCCCACCAACCTCACCGACAACCTGTTCCTCAGCAACGGCATGAGTGCCGGCAATACGCTGGCGGAAACACAGGTGCAATGCCTTTCGGAGATCTTCGAGCGCGCGGTGAAGCGCGAAATCATCGAAGGTGAAATCGCGCTGCCAGACGTGCCGCAGGAAGTGCTGGCGAAGTATCCGGGCATCGTGGCCGGCATCGAAGGGCTGGAAAGTCAGGGTTTCCCGGTACTGGTGAAGGATGCGTCGCTGGGCGGGGTGTATCCGGTGATGTGTGTCACCCTGATGAACCCGCGCACGGGCGGCGTGTTCGCCTCCTTCGGCGCCCACCCCAGCATGGAGGTGGCGCTGGAGCGCAGCCTGACCGAATTGCTGCAGGGGCGCAGCTTCGAGGGCCTGAACGACCTGCCGCCGCCCACCTTCGAGACGGCGGTCGTCACCGACCCGCACAACTACGTCGAGCACTTCATCGATTCCAGCGGCGTGGTGTCGTGGCGCTTCTTCAGCGCCAGGGCCGATCACGATTTCGTCGAGTGGGATTTCTCCGGTCACGGCGAGAATTCCAACGCCGACGAGGCCGCGACCCTGTTCGGCATCCTCGCGGACATGGGCAAGGAGGTGTACATGGCGGTGCATGACCAGCTCGGCGCAATCGCCTGCCGCATCCTGGTCCCGGGCTATTCCGAGGTCTATCCGGTGGAGGACCTGATCTGGGACAACACCAACAAGGCGCTCGGCTTCCGCGAAGACATCCTGAACCTGCACCGCCTCGACGACGAGGGCCTGGAAGCGCTGCTCGAACGCCTGGAAGAGAGCGAGCTCGACGATTACACGGACATCATCACCCTGATCGGCATCGAGTTCGACGAGAATACGGTGTGGGGGCAGCTGACGATTCTGGAGTTGAAGCTGCTGATCAACCTCGCTCTGCAGCAGTTCGAAGAGGCGAAGGAGCGCGTCGAAGCCTTCCTCCAGTACAACGAGAACACGGTCGATCGCGTGCTGTTCTATCAGGCCCTGAACGTGGTGCTTGAGGTGGTGCTGGACGAGGAACTCGAACTGGACGACTACGAGGCCAATCTCCGCCGCATGTTCGGCAACGAGCGGATGGACGCGGTGCTGGGGTCGGTGGATGGCAGCGTGCGCTTCCACGGGCTGACGCCGACCAGCATCAAGCTGGAAGGGCTCGACCGGCACCAGCGCCTGATCGACAGCTACAGGAAGCTGCACCGGGCGCGGGCGAGCGTGGCGGCCTGACGATGCCCCAGCGCTGCGCCTGGTGCGGCGACGATCCGCTGTACGTCGCCTATCACGACACCGAGTGGGGCGTGCCCCACCATGACGACCGCCACCTGTTCGAGATGCTGGTGCTGGAAGGGGCGCAGGCGGGGCTGAGCTGGATCACCATCCTGAGGAAGCGCGAGAACTACCGGCGGGCCTTCGACGGCTTCGACGCCGAGCGTGTCGCGCGCTACACGGACGAGGACGTGGCGCGCCTGCTCGCCGACCCGGGCATCGTTCGCAACCGGCTGAAGATCGAGGCGGCGATCGCCAATGCGCGCGCGACGCTTCAGGTGCGCGAGCGCTTCGGGTCGCTCGATGCCTTGATCTGGCGCTTCGTGGATGGAGCGCCGCGCGACGGCGCACGCGCGACGCTGGCCGATGTGCCGGCCGAGACGGCCGAGTCGCAGGCGATGAGTCGCGAGCTGAAGCGCCTCGGCTTTCGCTTCGTCGGGCCGACGGTGTGCTACGCCTTCATGGAGGCGGTGGGCATGGTGAATGACCATGTCGCGGACTGCTTCCGCCATCGCGAGATTCGCGACGCGCAGGGGGCGGCGCAGCCTTGAGCCTGCGGCCGGGGCTATACTCCGCGCCGGCGCTTCACACCCGACCCCGAACATCATGACCGTCGCGCAGAGTCTCCTAGCCTTCACCCTGGCGGCCATCGTGCTCGCGGCCACGCCCGGTATCGACACCGCGCTCGTGCTGCGCATGTCGATTCCGGCAGGTGCCCGGCGCGGCCTGAGCGCGGCCTTCGGCATCGCGGCCGGGTGCCTGCTGTGGGGTGCGGTGGTGGCGACCGGGCTGGGGGCGCTGCTGGCGGCCTCCGGCACGCTCTTTACCGCGGTGAAGTTTCTCGGCGCGGCCTATCTGGTGTGGCAGGGCGTGCTGCTGTTGCGCAGCCGTGGAGAACGCGCCGATGCGCCCGTGGGCGCGGCGCACGGCGAGACCGCCGGTTCGGCCTTCGCCAAGGGCTTCCTGACCAATGCGCTCAACCCCAAGGTCGGCATCTTCTACCTGACCCTGCTGCCGCAGTTCGTGCCGGCCGGAGTCGAGGTCGCGAGCTTCAGCTTCCTGCTCGCCTCGATCCACGTGGCGATGTCGCTGCTGTGGTTCGTGCTGCTGATCGCGCTCACCCGGCGCTCGGTGCACTTCCTGCAGAAGCCATCGGTGGTCGCCGTGCTCGACCGGCTCACCGGCGTGGTGTTCCTGGGCTTCGGCCTGAAGCTGGCGGTTTCGCAGCCGGCGTAAGGGCTTGCCGGCTGCGCCGGCGATTACGCGCGGCGCACGCTATTTCACCACGCCCCAGGCCTTGAGCCGGTTGTAGGAATACTGCGCGGCGTTGCCCTGCTGGCTCTGGCGCAGATAGGCCGCGTAGTGCTGGGCGGCGGCGCGACGATCACCCATGCCTTCGAGCGAGACGCCCTTGAGGAAGGTGATGCCGGCGTCGCCCGGCAGCAGGCGGTCGAAGCGGTCGAGGTGCTGGAAGGCGCGGCCGGCGTCACGCTGCTGCAGGGCGAGCACGCCGGCGAGCTTGTAGGCCTGCGCTTCCTGCGGGTAGATCTCGCGCGCGCTGTCGGCGTAGGAGACGGCACGCGCGGTCTGGCCCTGGGCCTGCAGGCACTGCGCCATGCGCAGGTTGCTGGCGTAGTCGCGGGGAGTTTTCGCCAGCGCGGTCTGGAATTCGGCCTGGGCCTTGGCGTATTGCTTGGCCGCCATCGCGGTCTCGCCGTTCTTGCAGGCCTCGATGGTGGGGCGGATGCGGCGCAGGCTGGCGGTACTGTCCATGAAGCGCTCGCGGCGCGCATCGAGGCTGTTGCTGATGCGGTAGCGCGAATCGGCGGCGGCCTGGGCGGCCTGCATGCGCTCGCTGCTCATCGGGTGAGTGGAGAACATGGTCTGCAGCAGCGAGGGCGCGGTCTTTTCCTCGGCGACCAGCAGCTGGTGCAGGCGCACCATGCCGGTGGCCGGGTAGCCGGCCTTGACGAGGTATTCCTGGCCGAGGGCGTCGGCTTCGCGCTCGTGCTCGCGCGAGTAGCTCGCGAGCAGCGCGCTGGCGCCGATCTGCCCGCCGATGTTCATCAGCCCGCCCCAGTCGGCGTTCTGCGCCGCCACGTTGAGGCCGGCGAGCGCCGCCTGTGCGATCAGGTTCTGGCCCTGGCGCTGGGCGGCGTGGCGGGCGTTGACGTGGCCGAGCTCGTGGCCGAGCAGGGCGGCGAGCTGGGCCTCGTCGTCGAGGTCGGCGAGGATGCCGCGGGTGACGCCCATCGCCCCGCCGGGGAAGGTGTAGGCGTTGACGTAGTTGGCGTTGAGCACCCGGTACGAGTAGGGCATCTGCGGGCGATGGGTGAGTGCGCCCATGCGCTGGCCCACCCCGGCGACGTAGCGGTTCACCGCCTCGTCCTGGATGGCGCCGAGGTCCTGCGAGAACTGGTGCGGCGCGACCTGGGCGTCGGCCTGTTTCTCCTGGGCCTCGCTCATGCCGACCAGGATGGTTTCGCCGGTGACGGGCGAGGTCGCGCAGCCGGAGAGGCCCGCCGCCGCCCCGGCCCCGATCAGCCACATCGCCTGGCGGCGGGTAATGCGATTACGTTCGAGGCTGCGTGCCAGATCGTCGAAGAAGTTCATGGGCTTGTCCGCTCTACGGGCGTAAGCCGGATTGTAGGCGAGTGTCGCGGGTGAGTCGCCTTGCGGCTCAAAGCCACCTGGCTTTGCGGAAACGCCACCACAGGAAGGCACTGGCGCCGACGATGACGCCGAGGCCGACGAAATAGCCGTACTCCCATTCCAGCTCGGGCATATGGCTGAAGTTCATGCCCCAGATGCCGGCGAAGGCGGTGGCGACCGCGAAGATGCCGGCCCAGGCCGCCAGGCGCTTGCTGACTTCGGTCTGGTCGATGGTGACCAGCGAGATGTTGACCTGGATCGCCGTGCCGATGGTTTCGCGGATGCTGTCGAGCGAGGCGTTGATGCGCGTCAGGTGGTCATACACGTCGCGGAAATAGTGCCGGCTCTTGGCGCAGACCTCGGGCACACGCCCGCTGTGCAGCTTGCCGGCGGCTTCCATCAGTGGCAGGACGGCGTGCTTGAGCACGGTGACCTTGCGCTTGAGGCGGTACAGGCGGCGGATATTGGTGTTGCCCGCGCCCTTGGTGAAAATGCGCTCCTCGAGCGCCTCGACCTCGTTCTCCAGCTTTTCGATAAGCGGGAAGTAGCGGTCGACCACCGCGTCCATCAGCGCGTAGAGCACGTAGCCGGCGCCCTTGGCGAGCATCTTCGGCTCGCGCTCGCAACGCGCACGCACGCCGAGGAAATCGCGCGCGCTGTTGTTGCGCACCGACAGGATGTAGTTGGCGCCGACGAAGACATGCACCTCGCCGACCTCGAGCTTGCCCTCGCGCTCCTCGATCAGGTGCATGACCACGAAGAGCTCGTCGTCGTATTCCTCGACCTTGGGGCGCTGGTGACCGTGGTTGGCGTCCTCGACGGCGAGCTCGTGCAGGCCGAACTCCTCCTTCATCACCGCCAGCTCTTCCGCTGTCGCGTCCTTGAGCGCGACCCAGACGAAGGTGTCGGGCTGCTGCAGGTAGTCGCTGATGTCCTCGACCGGGATGTCGGCGAGCTTGCGGCCGTGCTGGTAGGCGGTACAGTTGATGAGCATGGTCGGCGTCCGTTGCTTATGCCTTCACCGCGTCGAGCAGGTCCCTCACCGCCTTCACCCGCTCCTTGAGGTTGGGCAGGCTGGCGCGGCGCACCAGCTTCTCGGGGCCGGCCATCTTGGTGCTGCGGTCCTTCTGGATCAGGAAGATCACCTTGACCGGGTCGATCGGCGCGTCCTTGGCGAACTGCACGCTGATCTGCGCGTCGGAGGCATCCAGCTTGTTCACCCCGTAGTCCTTGACCAGCATGCGCAGGCGGTGGGTCTCGATCAGCGCGGCGGTCTGCGCAGGCAGTTCGCCGAAGCGGTCGATCAGTTCTTCCTGCAGGGCGCGCAGATCGTCCTCGGTGTCGCAGTTGGCCAAGCGCTTGTACAGGGTCAGGCGCTCCTGCACGTCGGGGCAGTAGTCGGTGGGCAGCAGGGCCGGGGTGTGCAGGTTGATCTCGGACACGACCTCCAGCGGCTGCGACAGGTCGGGCTCCTTGCCGGCCTGCAGGTCCTTGACCGCGCGCTTCAACATCTCGGTGTACAGGCTGAAGCCGACCTGTTGGATCTCGCCCGACTGGTTCTCGCCCAGCACCTCGCCGGCGCCACGGATCTCGAGGTCGTGCATCGCCAGGTAGAAGCCGGAGCCGAGGTCTTCCATCATCGCAATCGCTTCCAGCCTTTTTTGCGCCTGCGCGGTGGGCTTGGCACCGGGCATGGTGAGCAGGTAGGCGTAGGCCTGGTGGTGGCTGCGCCCGACGCGGCCGCGCAACTGGTGCAGCTGTGCGAGGCCGAAGCGGTCGGCGCGGTTGATGATGATGGTGTTGGCGGTGGGGATGTTGATGCCGGTCTCGATGATCGTGGTGCACAGCAGCAGGTTGGCGCGCTGCTGGGTGAAGTCGCGCATCACGCGCTCGAGCTCGCGCTCCGGCAGCTGGCCGTGGCCGACGACGATGCGCGCCTCGGGCAGCAGCTCCTCGAGGTCGTTACGCATGTTGTCGATGGTGTCGACCTCGTTGTGCAGGAAGTACACCTGGCCGCCGCGCTTGAACTCGCGCAGCACCGCCTCGCGGATCACGCCGCGGCTGGAGGGCTGCACGAAGGTCTTGATCGACAGGCGCTTCTGCGGCGGCGTGGCGATCACCGAAAACTCGCGCAGGCCCTCCATCGCCAGGCCCAGCGTGCGCGGGATCGGGGTGGCGGTGAGCGTCAGGATGTCGACCTCGGAGCGCAACTGCTTCAAGGCCTCCTTCTGGCGTACGCCGAAGCGATGCTCCTCGTCGATGATCACCAGGCCGAGGCGCTTGAACACCACGTCCTTCTGCAGCAGACGATGGGTGCCGATGATGATGTCGACCTTGCCTTCGGAGAGTTGCTGCAGGGCCTCGGCCTGCTCCTTGGCGGACTTGAAGCGCGACAGCTCGGCGATCCTGATCGGCCAGTCGGTGAAGCGGTCGGCGAAGGTCTGGTAGTGCTGCTCGGCGAGCAGCGTGGTCGGGCACAGCACCACCACCTGCTTGCCGTCGGCCACCGCGATGAAGGCGGCGCGCAGCGCGACCTCGGTCTTGCCGAAGCCGACGTCGCCGCACACCAGGCGGTCCATCGGGCGACCGGACTTCATGTCGGTCACCACCGCGTCGATGGCCGCTTGCTGGTCGGGCGTGGTCTCGAAGCCGAAGCCTTCCGCGAAGGCTTCGAGGTCGTGCTGCTTGAAGTCGAAGCGATGGCCCGGTCGCGCGGCACGCTGGGCGTAGAGCGCGAGCAACTCGGCGGCGGTGTCGCGCACCTGCATCGCGGCCTTCTTCTTGGCCTTTTCCCACTGGCCGGAGCCGAGGCGGTGCAGGTCGACCGCTTCCGGGTCGGCGCCGGCATAGCGGGTGATGACGTGCAGCTGCGACACCGGCACGTAGAGCTTGTCGCCGCCGTTGTATTCCAGGTGCAGGAACTCGGTGTCGCCCTCGCCGAGATTCATGTGGATGAGGCCGAGGTAGCGACCGATGCCGTGCGAGACGTGCACCACCGGGTCGCCGATCTTGAGTTCCGACAGGTCGCGCAGCCAGCCCTCCATGGTGGCGGCCTTGCGCGCGTCGCGGCGGGCGCGGCTGCGGGCGGTGGCGGCGTAGAGCTCGGTCTCGGTGAGCACCGCCAGCTTCGCCGCGGGCAGCACGAAGCCGCGCGCGAGCGGCGCGACGCCGAGCGCGAGCCGCGCGTCCGAATCCAGGAAGGCGCCGAAATCGGCGCTGACCTCGGGCTTGACGCCGTATTCGGCGAAGAACTCGGCCATGGTCTCGCGCCGGCCGGGCGAATCCGACAGCAGGAGCACGCGACCATCGAAGCCGTCGAGGAAGGCCTTGAGCTTGTGCAGCGGGTCGCTGGCCTTGCGCTCGACTGCGACCTCGGGCGGGGGCAGGGCAAGGGCATCGGCGGTCTCACCGGTGGCTTCGGTGCCGATCGCCAGCCGCGGGAGGTTCTTCAGCGCGACGAAGAAGGCCTCGTCGGTCAGGAAGAGCTGCTCGGGCGCCAGAACCGGCCGGGTGCGATCGCCCTTGAGCAGGTCGTGGCGCGAGCGGGTGTCCTTCCAGAACTCCGCGATCGCCGCCGGCACGTCGCGGTGCAGCAGCACCGGCGTCTCGGCGGGCAGGTAGTCGAGCAGCGTGGCGGTGTCGTCGAAGAACAGCGGCAGGTAGTACTCGATGCCGGCCGGGGCGATGCCGTTGGAGACGTCCTTATAGATCGAGGCCCGTGTCGGGTCGCCCTCGAAGGTCTCGCGGAAGCGGCTGCGAAAGCGCGTGCGCCCCTTGTCGTCGAGCGGGAACTCGCGCGCCGGCAGCAGGCGGATCTCCTTGGTCGGATACACCGTGCGCTGGGTGTCGGGGTCGAAGGTCTTGATGCTCTCGACCTCGTCGTCGAAGAGGTCGATGCGGAAGGGCAGCGGCGAACCCATCGGGAACAGGTCGACCAGCCCGCCGCGCACCGAAAATTCGCCCGGGCTCACCACCTGCGTCACGTGGGCGTAGCCGGCGAGCGCCATCTGCGCCTTGAACTGCTCGACGTCGAGCTTCTCGCCCTGCTTGAGGAAGAAGGTGTAGGCGGCGAGGTAGGCGGGTGGCGCCATGCGGTAGAGCGCGGTCGAGGCCGGCACCAGCACCAGGTCGGTCTCGCCGCGGGAGATCGCATAGAGCGTGGACAGTCGCTCCGAGATCAGGTCCTGGTGGGGGGAGAAGTTGTCGTAGGGCAGGGTCTCCCAGTCGGGCAGCAGGTGCGCGCGCAGGCCGGGCGCGACCCAGGCGATTTCTTCCTGCAGGCGCTGGGCGTCGAGCGGGTTGGCGGTGATCACCACCAGCATGCGGCCGCGGGCGGCGAGCTGGGCGATGGCGAGCGCGTCGGCGGAGCCGGCGAGGGCATCGAGGTCGAGGCGGGCACCGGGCTTGGGCGGCTTCTGGGTGGCGAGCCGGGCGAGTAGCGAATCGAGCGAAGTGGGCATGGGGCGGGAGGAAAGCGCGGCCGGACACAGGAGACAAGCGCGCCTGTCCGGCGTTCGAAGGTCTCGATTATAGGAGAGCGGCTGGCCGCTCATGCGGGCTTGTTTCGTCTCGCGGCGTTGACGTTAACGTCACATCGACCGACCATTCGACGCCCCCACATCGGTCGGCTGCCGCTGCAGCCGGCCCAGACAGAAAGGTTCGAACATGACGACGTCCCGCCAGTCCACAGTCGATGAGGTCATCACCAGCCGCTACTCCTGCCGCGCGTTCCTGCCGCAGCCGGTGGCGCGGGAAACGGTCGCCGAGATCCTCTCCGTGGCGGCCCGTGCGCCCTCGGGCACCAACATCCAGCCGTGGAAGGCGTGGGCGCTGAGCGGGGAAACCAAGGCCCGGGTCAGCGAACGCCTGCTCGCGGCCTTCGACGATCCGGAGGAGGCGGCGACGCACTCGGATCCCTACCAGTACTACCCGAAGCAGTGGGTCTCGCCCTACATCGACCGCCGGCGCAAGGTGGGCATGCAGCTCTACGGCCTGCTGGGCATCCAGAAGGGCGACGCGAAGCGCATGCACGAGCAGTTCGCGCGCAACTACCGCTTCTTCGATGCGCCGGTGGGGCTGATCTTCACCGTGGATCGCGTGATGGAGCAGGGCTCCTGGCTCGATTACGGCATGTTCCTGCAGAACGTGATGCTGGCGGCAAAGGCGCGCGGCCTCGACACCTGCCCGCAGGTCGCGCTGATCCAGTTCCATCGCATCATCCGCCAGGAGCTCGGCATTCCGGACAGCGAGACGCTGATCTGCGGCATGTCACTCGGCTACGCCGACCCGGACGCACCGGAAAACGGCCTGCGGACCGAGCGCGAGCCGCTCGAGGCGTGGGTCCGCTTCCGCGACTGATCTGAAACGGCGCGCGCAGCGCTTCAGGGCTGCGGCCGGTCTCCGCCCGCCTGGCGATGGATGGCGACCGGAATGCGGCGCGCGCCGAAGGCGTCGTCGACCGCGGCGCCCACCGCGCCGAACCGACCCGCCAGGTGCGCGCCGCAGTTCGGGCAGGCGCCGTCGGCGTTCAGCCGGTAGCGGCGGATCTCGTACCAGTCGCGCACGATCAGGGTTTCGCCGCAGCGCGCGCAGTGCGTGGTGTCGCCTTCGGTGTCATGGACGTTGCCGGTATAGACATGGTGCAGGCCGGCATCGAGCGCGATCCGGCGTGCGCGGCTCAGCGTCGCGGGCGGCGTCGGCGGGACGTCGGCCATCTTGAAGTCGGGATGGAAGGCGCTGAAGTGCAGCGGCACGTCCGCCCCCAGCTCCTTGCGCACCCAGGCGGACAGCGCGGCGATCTCGGCGTCCGAGTCGTTGTGTCCGGGGATGAGCAGGGTGGTGAGCTCCACCCAGACCTCGGTCTCGTGCTGCAGCCAGACCAGGGTGTCGAGCACCGGCTGCAGGTGGGCGCCGCACAGCTTGACGTAGAAGTCGTCGGTGAAGCCCTTGAGGTCGACGTTGGCCGCGTCCATGCGAGAGAAGAAGTCAGTGCGCGCGCATTCGGAGATGTAGCCGGCGGTCACCGCCACGGTCTTCAGGCCGCGTTCGCGGCACAGGTCGGCGACGTCCATCGCGTACTCGGCGAAGATCACCGGGTCGTTGTAGGTGAAGGCGACGCTGTGGCAGCCCCAGTGCAACGCGGTGTCGACGATCTCCTGCGGCGAGGCCTGGTCCATCAGCGTGTCGAGGTCGCGCGATTTGGAGATGTCCCAGTTCTGGCAGAACTTGCACGCCAGGTTGCAGCCCGCGGTGCCGAAGGAGAAAACCTTGCTGCCGGGGTAGAAGTGGTTGAGCGGCTTCTTCTCGACCGGGTCGATGCAGAAGCCCGAGCTGCGCCCGTAGGTGGTCAGCAGCATGTCGTCGCCTTCGCGCATGCGCACGAAGCAGGCGCCGCGCTGGCCAGGGTGCAGCTTGCACAGGCGCGGGCACAGGTCGCACTGGTAGCGGCCATCGTCGAGGCGGTGCCAGTAGCGCGCGGGATGGCGGCTGCCGATGTCGGCGATGGGCGCAGCGATGGATGTCATGACGCCTCCGCCTCGGTCTCCTTCCATTTCCGCACGTGGTAACGCGCGGCCATCAGCCCGGCCACCTCGCGGTTGGTCGGCAGGCCGGCCTTGTGCTTGAGCGCGGCGAGGAACTGCTGCGGTTCGGGCAGCTGCTCCCACACCTGGGGCAGGAAGGTCGCGCTGCGGCAGCCGGAGAAGATGATCAGGCCGTCGTCGCCGGGGCGCAGCTGGGCGAGCAGCGCCTGCTCGCCGGAGAAATCGAGGAACTCGGGCTCGGACAGCAGCGAAACCTCGACCGTCACCGCGTCGAACTCGGCCGCGGACAGCGGCGGAAAGCGCGGATCTTCCATCGCCGCGGCGACCGCGTTGTGGATCACGTCCTCCCCAAGTGCGCGCGAGCGTCGCAGGCTGCCGATGCAGCCGCGCAGTTCGCCGTCCATGGTCAACGTGACGAAGGTGGCGCCCTTCTCGCGCAGGCGCGGGTCGTCGGGGATCGTCGGTGCGGGACCGCGACCGAGGCGGTGGGCGATCGCCCGGCGGGCGAGGCCGAGCAGGATGGGGCCGAGCTCAGTGTCGGGCATGGTTGGAGGGTTCCGCTTCACAGAAGGCGATGCTGGTGTAGCCGACGACCCGCGAGCGATCGCCCGCGGTATCGCCGGAATTGCGCAGGTCGAGCAGGTGCGGCCGCAGGTGGTGGTCGCGGGCGGCGATCAGCAGGCCGTTGATCGGCGTCGCGCCGCAGGCCTGCTCGTGATCCAGCCCGGGGCGCAGCTCGAGGACCTGCTCCACGGTCGCGCGGTCGGACCATTGCGCCTCGCGATAGCTCAGGTAGTGGGACAGGTCCGAGCTGATCAGGATCAGCGTCTCCGGGCCGCCCCACAGCTGCTCGATCAGGCTTGCGACCGCCTGTGCCGGGGCGTCGCCGACCAGCACCGGGACGATCTCGAAGCGCTCCAGGGTCATCTGCAGGAAGGGAAGCTGTACCTCGAGGCAGTGCTCGAGGGCGTGCGGACGGTCGTCCACCATGACGTCGTCACGCGCCTGCAGGGCCATCCAGTCGGCGCGCGACAGCGGCACCTCGCCGAGCGGAGTTGCGAACACCTGCGCCGCGGGCAGGGCGAAGCCGCGGATCGCCACGCGGTGGGTCGGGCCCAGCATCACCACCCTGCGGACGATGTGGCGCATCGGTGCGAGCAGCGAATACGCACTCGCGGCCACCGGGCCGGAATACATGTACCCGGCGTGCGGCACGACGATCGCCTTGGGCGTCGGCGCGTCTTCGAGCGCGACCGCGGTGCTCAGCATCTCGGCGAGCTGCGTGCGCAGCACGCGGTCGTCGCCGGGGTAGAACTGCCCGGCCACGGCCGGAGGACGAATGGAAGCCAGCGCCATCGGTTTGCCTCGAAACGGAGCCTGTCGGGGAACGAATTCATTATAGGCCTTCGCCGCCGGCGTGCAGGCGGCGCACACCGGCCGTGCCCGGATAGAATGCCGCCCATGCACAACTTCCAGCCCCGACATTTCGCCATCGTGCCCGCGGCCGGAAGCGGCTCGCGCATGGGCGCGGCACGACCCAAGCAGTACCTGCCGCTGCTCGGGCGGCCGCTGATCCACCATGCGCTGGCGGTGCTGTGCGCGGCGCCGGAGATCGACCAGGTCTTCGTCGTGCTTTCGGTGGACGATGCCGAGTGGGCGCGGCACGACTGGTCGATGCTCGGCCCCAAGCTGCGGCCGCTGTTCTGCGGTGGCGCCACCCGGGCCGACAGCGTGCTCGGCGGCCTGCGCGCGATCGCCGGCGAGGTGGCGCAGACCGACTGGATCCTCGTCCATGACGCGGCGCGTCCGTGCCTGGCGCACTGGCACATCGAGGCGCTGGTGCGCGAGCTGGCGCACGACGAGGTCGGCGGTCTGCTCGCCGTCCCGGTCGCCGACACCCTCAAGCGCGCCGACGAGCGCCGCCATGTGCTCCAGACGGTGCCGCGCGACAGCCTGTGGCAGGCGCAGACGCCGCAGATGTTCCGCTACGTGATGCTGCGCCGCGCGCTCGAGCACGCCAAGGACGTCACCGACGAGGCGAGCGCGATCGAGGCTGCCGGCCTGCGTCCGCGCCTGGTGCAGGGCGACGCGACCAACCTCAAGGTCACCTATCCGCTCGACCTGCATCTGGCCGAGTGGATCCTCAAACATCGCCAGGGACACGACAGATGAGTTTTCCGTTCCGCATCGGCCAGGGCTTCGACGTGCACGCCCTGGTCCCCGGCCGTCCGCTGATCGTCGGTGGCGTCCGCATTCCCTTCGCGCACGGCCTGCTCGGCCATTCCGACGCCGACGTGCTGCTGCACGCGCTCACCGACGCACTGCTGGGCGCCGCCGGACTGGGCGACATCGGCCGCCTGTTCCCCGACACCGATCCCGCCCATGCCGGCGCCGACAGCCGCGTGCTGCTGCGCGAGGCCTTCGCCCGCGTGCGCGCGGCGGGCTGGCAGGTGGTCAACATCGATGCGACCGTGATCTGCAAGGCGCCTCGCGTGCTGCCCCATGCGCCGGCGATGGTGGCCAACATCGCCGCCGACCTGGCGATGGATCCTGCTGCGATCAACATCAAGGGCAAGACCACCGAGAAGCTCGGCTTCACCGGGCGCGGCGAGGGCATCGCCGCCCAGGTGGTGGCGATGCTCGCGCGCGCGGCGTGAACGCGCGTCCGCCCGCCGCGCTGCGATCGGGTCCGATGCCGGCGGAGCGGATGCGCGCCTTTTTCGCGCTGTGGCCCGATGCCGCCACCGCGGCGGCCCTGCATGCGCGCGGACGCGCCCTGCGGGCCGAATGCGGCGGGCGGCTGATGCGGCGCGACACGGTTCACATGACCCTCGCCTTCCTGGGCGATGTCGCCACGGCGCGGCTGGAAGTGCTCGAAGAGGTCGCGGGCGCGGTACGCGGTGAGCGTTTCGCACTCGAGCTTGACCGGGTGGGTGGCTGGCACGGTCACCGTGTCCTGTGGTCGGGCTGCGAGACGGTCCCGCCGCCCTTGCAGGCGCTGGCCGCGGAGCTTTCCGCGCGCCTGCGCGCAGCCGGGTTCGAGCTCGACGCGCGTGCGTTCAATCCGCACGTGACCCTGGTCCGCAATGCCTTGCGTTCGCCCGGGCACGCCGAGGCGCCGCCGCTGCGCTGGCCGGTGGCGAGCTTCGTGCTGGTCGCATCCGAGCGTTCCGCGGATGGCGCGCACTATCGGGTGCTTGGACGCTGGGCTCTCGCCGATGGCAGGCCGGAAACGGCCCGAGATTGAAGCCCTGAAAAGGGCACGGGGCGCACAGCGCCCCGTTTTCTTTGGAGCCGCCTTCCGGCGCTCCGGTCTCGCGAGTGGAGACGATATCCTTGATCTGGTGTTGCGTTCAGCAGGTCAGTCCAATCCTCTGCGCTACGTTCAAACACGTCCTCCTTTGCGTCTGGCCATCCGGCCTTCGGCGAGTGTCAGGGCAGGTCTGAAACACTTGCGAAAGGTCCTCCCGGGTCAGAGAAAGATCGTGGAGCCGAGTCGTTCGCCGAGTTCGTTCTCGGGTGTCTTGGTGTAGTCCTTTTCGAAGCGGTCGGTGATCAGTTGCGCGGTCGGGCCGTCGATGACCGCATTGAGCAGACCCATGAAGGCGGGCGGGGCGACCACGATGGCGCGCTTGAACGCGTTGCTGGTGCGGCCCTGGTAGAGCGCCTGGGCGATCTCCTGTGCGAATACTTTGGCTTCGTGCTGCTTCGGCATCGTCTGCGGCTGCATCGATCCGCCTCCTGCCCCGGTCGCCGCCATGGCGCCCGAGCGGTCGGAAACGAGCTCGCCGTTCTTTTGCCTGCTTTCCGGATGGATCAGTTCCCTGACCAGCTTCAGTCCCTTGTTGGGACCCATGTTCTCGTACAACTTTGCCAGGCTGGCGTTGGCAACCAGAATCCAGGTAATGGCCATAAAAGATCTCCCTTTCGATTTCAATCGGTTCGTCCGCGGCTGCGGACGCGATGCATTCGAGCGAAAGAAGCACTTGCAGCTTAGGCCAGGTCGGTAGCGTCTGCCAATCCCGTTCGTTTCCATTTTGTGAAACAGGCTTGCGCGAAATGCAAGCGGGCTCAGAACACACCCATCGCCAGCCCGGCGGCGAAGCCCTCGCCGAGCTCCTCCGCGTGCAGAAGGTCTGCGGGCGTGATCCCCTTGCGGACGATCAGTGCCTCGGCGACTTCCTTCCAGCCATAGCCGCGGGCGATGCGGCCGATCTCGCGCACCGCGCCGGTGCCGTCGTTGCCGGCGCTGACGAACACCGCGTAGGGCAGGCCGGTGAGCCTGCCCTCGCAGGGGTAATAGCTGCGGTCGAAGAAATCCTTGAGTGCGCCCGACATGTAGCCGAAATTTTCCGGGGTGCCGAGCAGCAGGCCGTCGCAGGCGAGCAGGTCCGCGGTGCCGGCATCGAAGGCGCGCTTCATCACGGTGTCGACGTCGTCGACGCGGTGCGCGCCGTTCACCACCGCATCGGCGAGCCGTCCGGTGTTGCCGCTCTGGGTGTGGAAGACGATCAGCAGGCGCCTGCGCTCGCTCATGAGGGCGCTCCCGGAGAGGGTGAAGGGGCCTCGTCGGAGAACGGATCCGCTGGGGGCCGGGCGGCGAGGTCGAGGCCGTAGAGCAGGCTCAGCTGCGCATGGACCTGGGGAAAGCGCCGCTTGAGCAGGTCGGGCGCCTCGAAGAACACCTCGGAGACCACGGCGAAGAACTCCGCCGGGTGTTCGGCTGCATAGGGATCGATTTCCGTGTCGACGCCGCTGTCGACCTCGGCGCAGAAGTCCTCGTAGGCGCGGCCGAAGGCCTCGGCCCAGGCCTGGCGGGACATGCCCGGGCGCAGGCGGGGCAGGCCGTCGACGCCGCCGTTCTCCATGTCGAGCTTGTGCGCGAACTCGTGGATCACCACGTTCACCCCAGAGGGGCCATCCGCCTCGTCGAACCACGCGATCAGCACCGGCCCGCCCTCCCAGGCCTCGCCGAGCACCTCGTCGTCGTACTCGTGGAGCACGCCGGCCTCATCCACGGTGCGGCGGGGAATCACGAAGTCACCGGGGTAGACCACGACCCCGACCCAGCCGTCGTAGGCCTGCAGGCCGATGTTGAGGACGGGCAGGCAGGCCTGCAGCGCGATCGCGAGCAGCACGTCGTCGTCGAGCTGCAGGCCCTGTGCGCCGTGGAATTCCTTGCGGCGCAGGAACTCGAGCGCCATCTCGCGCAGGCGCTGGCGCTCTTCCGGCCGTAAGCGGGCGAGGAAGGGCAGGGTGCGCTCGACCCGCCGCCATTGCTCGGCGGGTACTTCGGGGGCGGTCGGCGTGAGGCCCAGGAGGCGGCGGACGAAGCCTAGCATTGGATGTCGATGGAGTCGGCGTGGCGGGGCAGGATGGGCGGCGATGTGCGGGGATCATCGCACAGGGCGGACGTGGTGGCGGAACGCCGGCGCACGCAGCCGACCGCGCGGCGGTGACGGATGCCCGCATCGAGCGACTGCCCGATGTGGGATAATTGCAGCCATGGTTTCCGTCACTCATGCCATCGCCCCGGGCGATACCGCGCCCCCGATCGACCTGCTCGCCGCCGGCCTGGAGCCGCAGGAGCGCGCGCGCATCGAGCAGGCCCTGGACTGGATCGCCGACCTGTACGAGGGCAAGGTCCTCGGCACAGGCGAATCGACCTGGACGCACGCACTGGGCGCGGCGCTGATCGTCGCCTCGCTGCGCATGGACGCCGAAACGCGGCTCGCCGCGCTGCTGTTCGCGGTGTGGGACGAACTCGACGATCCGAACGAGGAGATCGGCACGCGTTTCGGCGCCGCCGTCGCCGGGCTGGTTCGCGGCCTGCACAAGCTCAACGGCCTGCGCGTGCTCACCCGTCTCACCGCGACCACCTCGGCCCCGGAGATCCGCGCGCAGACCGAGGTGCTGCGCAAGATGCTGCTGGCGATGGTGGAGGACATCCGCGTCGTGCTGGTGCGGCTGGCCTCGCGCACCCAGACCCTGCGCTACTACACCGAGCTGCCGGGCGAGGGCCGCGTCGATGTGGCGCGCGAGAGCCTGGACATCTACGCGCCGCTCGCCAACCGGCTGGGCGTGTGGCAGATCAAGTGGGAGCTGGAGGACCTGTCCTTCCGCTTCATCGAGCCCGAGACCTACAAGCGCATCGCCAAGATGCTCGACGAGCGTCGCGTCGAGCGCGAGCAGTTCATCCACGACGCGATCGAGCGCCTGAAGCGCGAGCTCGCCGCGGTCGGCATCGAGGCCGACATCACCGGACGGGCCAAGCACATCTACAGCATCTACAACAAGATGCGGAAGAAGCGGCTCGACTTCTCGCAGGTCTTCGACATCCGCGCGCTGCGCGTGCTGGTGCCCGAGATCAAGGACTGCTACACGGTGCTCGGCATCGTCCACCAGATGTGGCAGCCGATCCAGCAGGAGTTCGACGACTACATCACCAAGCCCAAGGGCAACAACTACCAGTCGCTGCATACCGCGGTGCTGGCGGGCGACGGGCGTGCGCTGGAGGTGCAGATCCGCACCTTCGACATGCACAAGCACGCCGAGCTCGGGGTCGCGGCGCACTGGCGCTACAAGGAAGGCGCGAAGGACGGCGGCGACTACGACGAGAAGATCGCGCTGCTGCGCAACCTGCTGTCGTGGCGGGACGAGGTCACCGACTCGGCGCACTGGATGGAGCAGTTCAAGCGTGCGTCGCTCGACGACACGCTCTACGTGCTGACGCCGCAAGGCAAGGTGGTGGACCTGCCGCGCGGCGCCACGCCGGTGGACTTCGCCTACCGCCTGCATACCGACCTCGGCCATCACTGCCGTGGCGCCAAGGTCGATGGGCATCTGGTGCCGCTCAACACCCGGCTCGACAGCGGACAGACGGTGGAGATCGTCGCCGCCAAGGAAGGCGGGCCCTCGCGCGACTGGCTCGATTCGCGCCAGGGCTACGTCGCGACCTCGCGTGCGCGCACCAAGATCAAGCAGTACTTCGCCCAGCTCGACGAAGAGGAACTGCTGAATCGCGGGCGCAGCTTCGTCACCAAGGAGATGCAGCGCGACGGCCACGGCCAGGCCAACATCGACGGCCTGGCCGAGCGCCTCGGCTTCAAGAACGCCGAAGCACTGTACCTGGCCGCGGGGCGCGGCGAGGTCGGGCCGCGCGCGGTGCAGACCGCGCTGCGCGAGGGCCATGCGCCGGAACCGGCGGCCGAGGTGCAGCCGGAGTTCGTGGTCAGCCGCAGCCGCTCGGGTGACAACCAGGACAAGATCCTCATCGTCGGCGTCGGCAAGCTGATGACCTCGCTGTCGCGCTGCTGCAAGCCGGCGCCGCCGGATGCGATCGAGGGCTTCGTGACCCGCGGTCGCGGCATCTCGATCCACCGCGTGGATTGCGCCGACTTCCAGGAACTGGCGCGTAAGCATCCCGAGCGCGTGATCCCCGCCGAGTGGGGCGAGAAGGCGCATGACAACCGCAGCGCGCTCTACCAGGTCGACATCAGCGTGCAGGCGAGCGACCGCCAGGGCCTGCTGCGCGACATCTCGGAAGTGCTGTCGCGCGAGAAGCTCAACGTGATCGCGGTCAATACCCTGACCAAGAAGGGCACCGCCTACATGCGCTTCACGATGGAAGTCGGCGGCATCAAGCAGGTGCAGCGCGCGATCACGCTGATCCGCGAGGTGTCGGGCGTGATCGACGCGCAGCGCAAGTAGGCACTCGCCCGCCGGCGCGATTCGAGTCGGCGGCGCCCCGAGGGCGCCGCCGCTGTTTCGTGGCCGCGGGGCAGGGGCTTCAGCTGCTCGCCGCCAGTTCCTTCAGCAGGATCAGCTGCGCCGCCCGGCGGATGCTGCGCGGGTGCTTGCGGCGGTACTTGCCATCCGACTGCATGTCCCAGGCCTGGCAGTTGTCGCCGAGGTAGGGGCGCAGGCCTTCCTTCATGACGCGGCGCTTGAGGCGCGGGTCGAGCACCGGGAAGGCGATCTCGATGCGGCGGAAGAAGTTGCGGTCCATCCAGTCCGCGCTCGACAGGTACATCCGGTCTTCGCCGTCGGCATGGAAGTGGAAGATGCGGTGGTGCTCGAGGAAGCGGCCGACCACCGAGCGCACGCGGATGTTGTCGGACAGACCCGGTACCCCCGGGCGCAGCGCGCAGGGGCCGCGCACGATCAGGTCGATCTCGACCCCGGCCTGCGAGGCCTCGTATAGCGCCTCGATGGTTTCCGGTTCGAGCAGCGCATTCATCTTCGCGATCACGCGGCCGCGCCGCCCCTCGCGGGCGATTTCCGCCTCGCGACGGATGGCTGCGACCACGTTGGGCTGCAGGGTGAACGGTGCTTGCCACAGGTGGCGCAGTTCGGTGGCGGTGCCCAGCCCGGTCAGCTGCTTGAACACCGCGGCGACGTCCTCGCCGATCTCCTGGTTGCAGGTCAGCAGGCCGAAGTCGGTGTAGAAGCGGGTGGTGCGCGGGTGGTAGTTGCCGGTGCCCATGTGCACGTAGCGGCGCAGGCCGTCGTCCTCGCGGCGCACGATCATCAGCAGCTTGGCGTGGGTCTTGTAGCCGAACACGCCGTACACGACGTGCGCGCCGACTTCTTCCAGGCGGTTGGCGAGGGTGATGTTGGCTTCCTCGTCGAAGCGCGCCATCAGCTCCAGCACGACGGTCACCTCCTTGCCCTTCTGCGCGGCGCGGGCGAGGTGCTCCATCAGCACCGAGTCGGTGCCGGTGCGATACACGGTCATCTTGATCGCCAGCACCTTGGGATCGTCCGCGGCCGCACGCAGCAGCTCGATCACCGGGCCGAAGCTCTGGAAGGGGTGGTGGAGCAGGATGTCGCCGCTGCGGATCGCAGTGAAGATCTGGCGGCGCTTGTCGAGCGCCTTGGGCAGGCCGGGAACGAAGGGCGTGTATTTGAGATCGGGCCGCTCGACCCAGTCGGGCACCTGCATCAGGCGCACCAGGTTGACGATGCCCGGCGTGCGGTACAAGTCGTCGGGCGTCAGGTGAAAGTGCTGCAGCAGGAAGCTCGCCATCTCGTCCGAGCAGTTGTCCGCAACCTCCAGGCGCACGGCGTCGCCGAAGTGGCGCTGTTGCAGTTCGCCCTTGAGCGAGGCGCGCAGGTCCTTGACCTCTTCCTCGTCGACGAACAGGTCGGAGTTGCGGGTGACGCGGAACTGATAGCAGCCGAGCACGTTCATGCCGGTGAACAGCTCGCCGACGTGGGCGTGCAGCACCGAGGACAGGAACACGTAGGTGTATTCCTGGGCGCACAGTTCGCGCGGCAGCCGGATCACCCGCGGCAGCGCGCGCGGCGCCTGAACGATCGCGGCCCCCGAGTCGCGGCCGAAGGCATCGCGGCCCTCGAGTTCGACGGCGAAGTTCAGGCTCTTGTTGAGCACGCGCGGGAAGGGGTGGGCGGGGTCGAGGCCGATCGGCGTCAGCACCGGCATCACCTCGCGCATGAAGTAGTCGTGGATCCAGGCGCGCTGCGCCTCCGTCCACAGGCTGCGGCGCAGGAACACCACGCCTTCCTTTTCGAGCGCGGGGAGGATGTCGTCGTTGAGCAGTTCGTACTGCTCCGAAATGATCTCGTGCACCTCGTCGCTGACGCGCTCGAGCAGTTCGGCCGGCGCGATGCCGTCCTCGCCCGACTTGCGGCTGCCGATGCGGATCTGCTCCTTGATGCCGGAGACGCGGATCTCGAAGAACTCGTCGAGGTTGCTCGACACGATGCACAGGAAGCGCAGGCGCTCGAGCAGCGGAACGGTGGCATCGGCGGCCTGGGCGAGCACGCGGCGCTGGAACTGCAGCAGGGTCAGTTCGCGGTTGAGGAAGTGTTCGGGCGGGTAGGATAGCGGCGAGCGGGGCGTGTACATTGGAATTCCTGTGCGCGATGCGGCATTCATGATTATGTGACACTTTCGTTGCAGCTTGATGACGGTGTACGCCTTGAGCGGCGCGGTGTCCGTGCGTTCCGATGCGCTTCGTCGCACGCCGCGGCCGGAACGGTGCCGGTGATAGAATCGTTCCCCTCGGCGCATCGAGCGTCAGCTTCCGAAACGATGATGCAAGATCTGATTGCAGCGATTGACCTGGGTTCGAACAGTTTCCGGCTGCAGGTCGGGCGCATCGTCAACGACCAGATTTATCCCCTCGACGGACTGAAGGAGGCGGTTCGCCTCGCGGCCGGCCTGTCGCCGGACAAGAAGCTCGATCTCGCCTCGCAGCAGCGCGGGGTGGCGGCGCTGCAGCGCTTCCAGGAGCGCCTGCGCGGCTTTCCCGCCGGTCGGGTGCGGGCGGTGGCGACCAACACCCTGCGCGTCGCCAAGAACGCCCCGGAGTTCCTGATCCGCGCCGAGGCTGCGCTGGGCTTCCCGATCGAGGTCATCGCCGGGCGCGAGGAGGCGCGGCTGATCTACGTCGGCGTCGCGCACACGCTCCCCGATCCGCACAAGCAGCAACTGATCGTCGACATCGGCGGCGGCTCGACCGAGTTCATCGTCGGCAAGAGCTTCGAGCCCTTGCTGCTCGAATCGCGCTACATGGGCTGCGTCGGCTTCAGCCTGCGCTTCTTCCCCGACGGCCGGATCGACAAGCGCGGCCTGAAGGAGGCCGAGCTCGCCGCTCGCCGCGAACTGCAGACGATCTCCGCCAGCTACCGCGAGGCGGGCTGGGAGGAGGCGGTGGGGTCGAGCGGCACGGCCAAGGCGCTGGTGGAAATCCTCGAGCAGAACGGCTTCTCGCGCGGCGGCATCACCCGCGAAGGGCTGGAGCAGCTGAAGGCGGCGCTGCTGCGTGCGGGCAGCGTGGATGCGGTCGATCTCGCCGGTCTGAAGGGCGATCGCCTGCCGGTGATCCTGGGCGGCTTCGCGATCATGAGCGCGGTGTTCAAGGAGTTCGAGCTCGAGCACATGGTGTTCTCCGAGGGCGCGCTGCGGCTCGGCGTGCTCTACGACCTGCTCGGGCGCTACCACCACCACGATCTGCGCGACGCCACGGTCAGCGCCTTCATGCGGCGCTACAACGTCGACCTGCGCCAGGCGCAGCAGGTGGCCGACACCGCGTGCACGCTGCTCGGCCAGCTCGAGCCGGAGATGGCCGATCCCGCGCACATCGACCACCGCTTCCTGCGCTGGGCGGCGATGCTGCACGAGATCGGCATTTCGGTGGCGCATTCCAGCTATCACAAGCACAGCGCCTACATCGTGGCCAACGCCGACATGCCCGGCTTCTCGCGCATGGATCAGGCGCGCCTGGCGCGGCTGGTGCTGTCGCACCGCGGCAAGCTGGAGCGGGTGGCCTCGATCGACCCGGGCAGCGTGGACTGGCTACTCATCGCCTGCATGCGGCTGGCGGTCGTGATCCATCGTGCGCGCGACGCCCGCGGCCTGCCGCCGGTCACCATGCAGCGCGAGGGACGCGGCTTCACGGTGACGGCGGCGCCCGGCTGGCTGCAGAAGCTGCCGCTGACCGCCGCCGCGCTCGAGGAGGAGCGCCGGCAGTGGCAGGGGCTCGGGCGTGCGCTGTACATCCGCGCATTGAGCGTGCGCGCGCCGGCGGCCTGATCGCCGGCCGCGTCGAATCGTCTCCCCTCGGGCCTCGTCGGCACGCATCCGTGATCCGGATGTGGCGCCCGCGGAACGCACCCGTGCGCTTGACCGCGCACGCGACGGCGGGTTGAATGCGTGCGGATGCCGCGGCCCCCGAACGGCGTCCCCAATACCAACAGCCTGCCGTTAGCGGCGGCAATCCAGGACGAGGAGGAGATTCGAACATGAGCGAAAGCGCACAGTCGCCCTATGCGGCGGGGCTGGAGAAGAATGCGGCGAACTACGTGGCGCTGACGCCGCTCACGTTCATCGAGCGCAGCGCCTACATCTATCCCGATCGGGTCGCGGTCATCCACGGCGCGCGGCGCTTCACCTGGCGCGAGAGCTACACCCGCACGCGGCGCCTGGCCTCCGCGCTCAAGCAGCTCGGCGTCGGCAAGGGCGACACGGTCGCGGCAATCCTCAACAACACGCCGGAGATGTTCGAGGCGCACTTCGGTGTGCCGGCCTGCGGTGCGGTGCTCAACACCATCAACACCCGCCTCGATGCCGAGGCGGTCGCCTTCATCCTCAACCACGGCGAAGCGAAGGTGCTGCTGACCGACCGCGAGTACGCGCGCATGGTGAAGAAGGCGGTCGAGCTCTCGGGCCGCGCCGACATGATCGTCATCGACGTGGACGATCCCGAATACACCGGCCCGGGCGAGCGCATCGGCACGCTGGAGTACGAGGCGCTGCTCGCGTCCGGCAGCCCCGATTTCGTCTATGAGCAGCCGGCGGACGAGTGGGAGGCGATCTCGCTCAACTACACTTCGGGCACCACGGGCAATCCCAAGGGCGTGGTCTATCACCACCGCGGCGCCTACCTCAACGCGATGTCCAATATCGTGTCCTGGGGCATGCCGCCGCATTCGGTGTATCTGTGGACGCTGCCGATGTTCCACTGCAACGGCTGGTGCTTCGCGTGGACCATGGCGGCCAACGCCGGCATCAACGTCTGCCTGCGCCGGGTCGATCCGCGCCTGATCTTCGACGCCATCCGCGAGCATGGCGTCACCCACTACTGCGGCGCGCCGATCGTGCATTCGATGCTGGCCAACGCCCCGGCTGAGTGGCGCAAGGGGATCGACCACAAGGTTTCCGGCCTGGTCGCCGCGGCACCGCCTCCGGCTGCGGTCATCGAGGGCATGGCGAAGATCGGCTTCGACATCACCCACGTATACGGCCTCACCGAGACCTACGGGCCGGCCGCGGTGTGCGCCAAGCACGACGAATGGCGCGCGCTACCGCTCGCCGAGCAGGTGGCGCTGAACGGTCGCCAGGGCGTGCGCTATCACGCCCAGGAAGGCATCACGGTCATGGACCCCGCCACCATGGAGCCGGTGCCCTGGGACGGCGAGACCATGGGCGAGATCATGTTCCGCGGCAACCTGGTGATGAAGGGCTACCTGAAGAATCCGGACGCGACCGCCGAATCCTTCCGCGGCGGCTGGTACCACACCGGCGACCTTGCCGTGATGCAGCCCGACGGCTACGTCAAGATCAAGGACCGCTCCAAGGACATCATCATCTCCGGCGGCGAGAACATCTCGTCGATCGAGGTCGAGGATGCCCTGTACAAGCATCCGGCGGTGATGGCGGCGGCGGTCGTCGCGCTGCCCGACGAGAAGTGGGGCGAGGTGCCGTGTGCCTTCGTCGAGCTGCGCGAGGGCGTCGAGGCGAGTGCCGATGCGATCGTCGCCCACTGTCGCGAGCACCTGGCCGGCTTCAAGGTACCGAAGAGGATCATCTTCGGCGAGCTCCCGAAGACCTCGACCGGCAAGATCCAGAAGTTCGTGCTGCGTGAGCAGGCGAAGTCCGCCGCCTCGTTCGAGTGACTCGGCGACGCCGGGGAGGCCGACTCCCCGGCGCATCACGCGGGGCTGGCGTCCATTGTCGATTGACGTTAACGTTAACTGGAATTGCCGGGCCGCTTTCCCATGCCCGCTGCACACCGCGAGGAGACCACCGCATGAGCACCACCACCGATACCCGTGAATCCATCCTGCTGCGCCGCGACGAAGGCGGCGTGACGACACTGACGCTGAACCGCCCGCAGCAGTTCAACTCGCTGTCCTTCGAGATGCTCGAGGCGCTGATCGCCGCGGTCGACGAGATCGCGCGCGACGACAGCGTGCGCGTCGTCGTGCTGGCGGGCGAGGGCAAGGCCTTCTGTGCCGGCCACGACCTCAAGGAGATGCGCGGCAACCACACGCTGGAATTCCAGCAGCGCCTGTTCCGCCTGTGCGGCAAGTTCATGATGAAGCTGACCGAGCTGCCGCAGCCGGTGATCGCGCGGGTGCACAGCATCGCCACCGCGGCTGGCTGCCAGCTGGTGTCGATGTGCGACCTCGCCGTTGCCGCGGAGGGTGCGCGCTTCGCGGTGTCGGGCATCAACGTCGGCCTGTTCTGCGCCACGCCCGGTGTCGGCCTGTCGCGCAACATGGGGCGCAAGGAAGCCTTCGAGATGCTGGTGACCGGCGATTTCATCGACGCCCAGGAGGCCCGGCGTCGTGGTCTGGTGAATCGCGTGGTCCCGCTCGAGCAGCTCGACGCCGAGGTGGCCGGCCTGGCCGCGGCCATCGTCGCCAAGTCGCCGGTGGCGATCCGCATGGGCAAGCAGATGTTCTACAAGCAGCTCGAGATGGGGCTGGATGCCGCCTACCAGCTCGCCTCCGAGACCATGGCCTGCAACGCGATGTGCGAGGACGCCGCAGAGGGCATCGACGCCTTCATCGCCAAGCGCAAGCCGGAGTTCAAGGGGCGCTGAGTCCGGCCTGGTCGGCTGGTGACTGGCGATGCTGATCGATTCCCACGTCCATCTGGACGCCGCCGAGTTCGCTCCGGACCGCGACGAGGTCATGCGCGCGGCGCGCGCAGCCGGCGTGCAGGGTTTCGTCGTGCCGGCGGTGGACCGCGGCAGCTTCGCTGCGGTGCGCGCGCTGGCAGCGGCGCATTGCGACGTCTGTCCGGCCCTTGGCATCCATCCGCTCTATGTGATGGACGCGCACGAGGACGATCTGGAGCGACTCGACGAGCATCTGGCGCGCGGCGAGGCGAGGGCGGTCGGCGAGATCGGCCTCGATCATTTCGTTACCGACATCGATCCCGCGCGCCAGCTCGATTTCTTCGTCGCCCAGCTCAGGCTCGCCCGCCGTCACGATCTGCCGGTCATCCTGCACGTGCGTCGGGCGGTCGATGCGGTGCTCAAGCAGCTGCGCCGCATCGGCGTGCGTGGCGGCATCGCCCACGCCTTCAACGGCAGCCGACAGCAGGCGCAGATGTTCATCGACCTGGGTTTCCGGCTCGGTTTCGGCGGGGCGATGAGCTTCGCCGGCTCGAGCCGGATCCGCGAGCTGGCACGCACGCTGCCGCTGTCGGCCATCGTGCTCGAGACCGATGCGCCCGACATGGCCCCGGCGTGGGGGCAGGGCGAGCGCAACCTCCCCGCCAACCTTGCGCGCTATGCCGCGCTGCTTGCCGAGTTGCGCGGGAATTCCCTCGAGGAGGTGGTAGGGACGACCGGGCGCAACGTGCGCGAGGTGCTCGGCGGGTGGACGCCTGGCTGAGTCTCAGGCCGCCTCGTTCTTGGGCGCCATCGACAGCGAACGCGCGATCAGATCGGCGATGTCGCGCTTGAGGCGGGCGACGTCGGTGTCGAACTTCTCGTAGATCATCAGCGATACGCCGAACACGTAGGCGTAGAGCAGCATGCAGCGGCTGGAGGCCTCTTCCATCGGCACGCCGCAGGCGAGGAAGAGCTCGCGCGCGCAGCGCAGGCGCACGTCATCCACCTCGGCGACGATCGCCCCCGCTTCCGGGTCACGGCGAGCCCAGTCGCGCACCGCCAGCTCGATCATCATGCCGCGCCGGCTGCGGCTGGCGCTGTAGACGTCGATGACGTGGTAGATCTGTTCGAGCTCGCGCCCGGCTTGGGCGCGGGTCTGCTTGATGATGTCGCGGATCCGGCCTTCCTTCCAGTGGCTGAGCACGGCCAGCAACAGGTCGCGGCGGTCCGCGAAGTGCCAGTAGAAGCTGCCCTTGGTCACTTTCAGGCGCTTGGCGAGTACCTCGACGCGCAGGCCGGCGATGCCTTCCTCGGCCAGCACTTCGGTGGCACCTGCGACCCAGGCATCGCGATCGAGCTGGGTGCGCGGTTTTTTTACAGTGTTTTCCATACGGCGTAGTATTGACGATTCTTCTTCCATACGCTACCGTATGCGACATACTTTCCCGTATGGCCGTGCTGCTCCGCAGCAGTGCCTTCAGGGAGGGGCGGTGACATAATTCCGGTGTCCGCCAAAACGGACCTTCAAGACAATCAGCACTAATAAGGAGCGCGGCAGAGTGAAAGTTCTCGTACCCGTCAAACGCGTTGTGGACTACAACGTCAAGGTTCGCGTGAAGGCCGACGGCAGCGGCGTGGATCTGGCCAACGTCAAGATGAGCATGAACCCCTTCGACGAGATCGCCGTGGAAGAAGCGGTGCGTCTGAAGGAAGCCGGCGTGGTCACCGAAGTCGTGGCGGTGAGCTGCGGCGTCACCGCCTGCCAGGAGACGCTGCGCGCGGCGATGGCCATCGGTGCCGACCGCGGCATCCTGGTCGAGACCGACGTGGAACTGCAGCCCCTGGCGGTGGCCAAGCTGCTCAAGGCGGTGTGCGACAAGGAACAGCCGAACCTGGTGATCTGCGGCAAGCAGGCGATCGACGACGACGCCAACCAGACCGGCCAGATGCTGGCCGCGCTGGCGGGCTGGCCGCAGGCGACCTTCGCCTCCAAGCTCGTGATCGCCGACGGCAAGGCCGCGGTCACCCGCGAGATCGACGGCGGTCTCGAGACCCTGGCGGTGAAGCTGCCGGCGGTGGTAACCACCGACCTGCGCCTGAACGAGCCGCGCTACGCCACGCTGCCCAACATCATGAAGGCCAAGAAGAAGCCGCTCGACACCGTCAAGCCGGGCGACCTGGGCGTCGATGTGACGCCGCGCCTGACCACGCTCAAGGTCTCCGAGCCGCCCAAGCGCAGCGCCGGTGAGCGCGTGGCCGACGTGGCCCAGCTGGTCGACAAACTCAAGAACGTTGCGAAGGTGATCTGAACATGGCCATTCTCGTCATTGCTGAACACGACAACCAGGCGCTCAAGGCCGCCACGCTCAACACCGTGACCGCGGCGGCCAGGCTCGGGGGCGACATCCACGTGCTGGTGGCCGGTGCCGGCTGCGGCGCGGTGGCCGAGGCCGCGGCCAAGGTCGCGGGCGTGGCCAAGGTGCTGGTGTGCGATGCGCCCCAGTACGAGGCGCAGACCGCCGAGAACGTCGCCGAGCTGGTCAAGGGCCTGGCCGGCGGCTACAGCCACGTGCTCGCCCCGGCGACCCCGGCCGGCAAGAACATGCTGCCGCGCGTGGCCGCGCTGCTCGACGTGGCGCAGATCAGCGACATCGTCGCGGTCGACGCCGCGGACACCTTCGTGCGCCCGATCTACGCCGGCAACGCGCTGGCCACGGTCAAGAGCGCCGACGCGGTGAAGGTCATCACCGTGCGCACCACCGCGTTCGACGCCGCTGCCGCCGAAGGTAACGCCGCCGCCATCGAGGCGGTCGCCGCCGCCGCCGACCTGGGCGTGACCGCGCTGGTCGGTCGCGAGATCGTCAAGAGCGCGCGTCCCGAGCTCGGTGCCGCCAAGATCATCGTCTCCGGCGGTCGCGGCCTGGGCAGCGGCGACGCCTACCACCAGCTGCTCGAGCCGCTGGCCGACAAGCTCGGCGCCGCGCTGGGTGCCTCGCGCGCCGCGGTCGATGCGGGCTACGTGCCGAACGACTATCAGGTCGGCCAGACCGGCAAGATCGTCGCCCCGCAGCTCTACATCGCGGTGGGCATCTCGGGCGCGATCCAGCACCTGGCGGGCATGAAGGATTCCAAGGTGATCGTGGCGATCAACAAGGATCCGGAGGCGCCGATCTTCCAGGTCGCCGACTACGGTCTGGTGGGGGATCTGTTCCAGGTCGTGCCGGAACTGACCGGCGCGCTCTGATCGCGCACGGCCTCACCCACGGGCATGGATCTTCCCGCCACGCTGTTTTCCGAAGCAGGGCAGGGAGTGCTGCTTGCGCTCGCGGTGCTGGGTCTGTACCTGACCCTGCGCCGCGCGCCCTGGGTGCGGCTGCGTGCGCCGGCACAGCTCAACCTGCTGCTCGGCTTCGGGGTGGGGCTGATGCTGATGTGGAGCATGCGGGCGGGGGTCAAGCCCGGCCTGAACCTGCACATGCTCGGCGCCATGGCCGCGACGCTGGCCCTCGGACCCCGGTTCGCGGTGCTGGCGCTGGGGATCGCACTGAGTGGCATCACCCTGAACGGGGCGATCCAATGGACCGACTGGCCGATCAACTTCGTGCTGATGGTCCTGATGCCCGTGGGCTTCGCCTACGGCTTCCAGCGTGCGGTGGAGCGCTGGCTGCCGGCGCACTTCTTCATCTTCGTGTTCGTGACCAGCTTCGCTGGGGCGGCCCTGACGGTGATGGCGCAGGGCCTGCTGGCGTCCGCCGTGATGGTCGCGGCCGGAGCCTATTCCGCCGGATTTCTATTCACCGAATACCTGCCGTTCTTCCTGCTGCTCGGGTTTTCCGAGGCCTGGATCAGCGGCGCGGTGATCACGCTGCTTGTGGTGTATCGGCCCGACTGGGTCGCCGCATTCGACGATCGCCGTTATCTCCTCGACAAGTAAGTCCGACCCACTTTTTTCTGGAGCGCCAAGACAAATGAGTAACTACAACGCCCCCATCCGCGACATGCAGTTCGTGATGCGCGAACTCGCCGGTCTCGATGAAGTCATGCAGCTTCCCGGAAACGAGGAAGTGTCGGCCGACCTGGTGGACGCGATCCTCGAAGAGGCGGACAAGTTCGCCAGCGGCGTGCTCGCCCCGCTGAACTGGACCGGCGACCAGGAAGGCGCGAAGTGGAACGATGGCGAGGTCGCCACCGCGCCGGGTTGGAAGGACGCTTACAAGCAGTTCACCGAGTCGGGCTGGACCGCGCTGCCCTGCGACCCCGAGTTCGGCGGCCAGGGCCTGCCCAAGCTGCTCGCGACCGCGGTCATGGAAATGTGGAAGTCGGCCAACATGGCCTTCTCGCTGTGCCCGATGCTGACCAGCGGCGCGATCGAGGCGCTGATGCTGCGCGGCACCGACGAGCAGAAGAACATGTATCTGCCGAAGATGATCGCCGGCGAGTGGACCGGCACGATGAACCTGACCGAGCCGAATGCCGGTTCCGACCTCGCCGCGGTGCGCACCAAGGCCGAACCGCAGGGCGACGGCACCTACAAGATCTTCGGCCAGAAGATCTTCATCACCTACGGTGAACACGACCTCACCGACAACATCGTCCACCTCGTGCTCGCCCGCCTGCCGGACGCGCCCGAAGGCGTGAAGGGCATCTCGCTGTTCGTCGTGCCCAAGTTCCTGGTCAATGCCGACGGCAGCCTGGGCGCGCGCAACGACGTGCACTGCGTGTCGATCGAGCACAAGCTCGGCATCCACGCCAGCCCCACCGCCGTGCTCGCCTTCGGCGACAAGGGCGGCGCGATCGGCACCCTCGTGGGTGAACCCAACCGCGGCCTCGAGTACATGTTCATCATGATGAACGAGGCCCGCTTCGCGGTCGGCATGGAGGGCCTGGCGCTGTCCGAGCGCGCCTACCAGCACGCGCTGCAGTACGCCAAGGACCGCATCCAGGGCACGGATGCCGGCGTCCGCGGGGGCCCGAAGGTCAATATCCTGCATCACGCCGACGTGCGCCGTCTGCTGATGAACATGAAGAGCAAGACCGAGGCCATGCGTGCGCTCGCCTACGTGGTCGGCGCCGCCTTCGACAAGGCGCACAACCACCCGGACGAGGCGGTCCGCGCGCAGAACCAGGCCTTCGTCGACCTGATGATCCCGGTGGTCAAGGGCTGGTGCACCGAGAACTCGATCGACGTCACCTCCGACGGCGTGCAGGTGCATGGCGGCATGGGCTTCATCGAGGAGACCGGGGCGGCCCAGCACTTCCGTGACGCGCGCATCACCACGATCTACGAGGGCACGACCGCGATCCAGGCCAACGACCTGATCGGCCGCAAGATCGCCCGCGAGAGCGGGGTGACCGTTGCCGCGCTGGTGCAGACGATGCGCGCGGTCGAGGCCGAAGTGGCCGGCGTGCAGGACGAAGCCTTCGTCGCCATCGCGCGTTCGCTCAAGGCCGGCATCTCGGCCGTGGAAGAGGCGGTCGCCTACATCCTCGCCACCTACGGCAAGGACATCAAGGCGGCATCGGTCGGCTCGGTGCCCTTCCTCAAGCTGCTCGGCATCGTCGCCGGCGGCTGGCAGATGGCGCGTGCCGCCCTGGTCGCCCGGACCAAGCTGGAGGCCGGCGAGGGCGATGCCGACTTCTACAGGACCAAGATCGTCACCGCGCGCTTCTACGCCGACCACGTGCTGGCGCAGGCGCCGGGGCTGGCCTACACCGTGGCCAACGGTGCTGCGGGTGCGCTGGCGCTGAGCGAAGCGCAGTTCTGAGCGTCCCGGGCCCGATGCTGCGGCGTCGGGCCCGTGGCGTGGAACGAGAAAAACCGCCGTGGGGCTCGGCCCGACGGCGGTTTTTTCATGCGCTGCCGGCATCGCCGGTGCTGGACGCCCGGGCATTTCCGGGCGTCTCGAAGCGTCGCGGTGCTTACTCCACCTTCGCCTTCTCGCGCAGCTCGAGCACATGGCGCTCGACCTTCTGCTGCTGCAGGCGCTGCTGCAGCTGCGGCTTGACCTCGTCGAACGGGGGCGCCTGAACGTCACGGACGTCGTCGAGCTGGATCACGTGGTAACCGAAATCGCTCTTGACCGGGGTCGTCGTGTACTTGCCCTTCTGCAGCTTGACCATCGCTTCAGAGAACGGCTTCACGAACATGCCGGGGTTGCTCCAGCCCAGCTCGCCGCCACGATCCTTGGAACCCGGGTCGCGCGACTCCTTGGCCACTTCCTCGAACGCGGTGCCGTTCTGCAGGCGGGCAATGACCGCCTTGGCCTCGGTTTCGGTCTCGACCAGCACGTGGCGGGGCTTGTATTCCTTGTCGCCCATGCGGCTCTTGATCACCTCGTATTCCTTCTTCAGGTCGGCGTCGGTGATCGGATTCGCACGCACGTAGTCCTGCAGGTAGGCGCGGATCAGGATGGCCTGACGGGCCATGTCCATCTGCGCCTGCACCTCGGCCTTCTTGTCGAGCCCCTTCTTGTTGGCTTCCTGGCTCAGGACCTCGCGGCGGATGAGCTCCTCGCGCACCGCGTTCTTGAGCTGATCGTTCTCGGGCACGCCCTGCGCGCGCTGCTCGGAGAGCATCGCCTCGGCCATGGCCGAAGGGATGTCGACGCCATTGACCTTGGCGACCGGGTCGGCGGCAAGGGCGGGAAGGGCGAGGAAACCGGTCAGCAGGGCTACGGCGAGACGGCTCGGAAAATGTTTCATGGAGATTCCTTCAGTGTGCTTGTTTGGCGGCCTCGACGGCCGAAAGCGCGCGGATGGCGAGAGCATGGATGTCCTTCTTCATCATGTCGCCCAGCGCGTCGTAGATCATACGCTGTCGATGAACTCTGCTGCAGCCCTCGAAAGCGGGAGAAACAATAAATACGCGGTAGTGGCCCCCGCCGTCGCGCGCGCCTGCATGTCCGGCGTGCAGCGCGCTGTCATCGTGGATCTCCAGGTCGTGGACCTCGAAGCGAGCGACCAGGGTTTCACGGATGCGCGCGACCGTTTCCGCGCTCACGGCAGGGTCTTCCGGAAGGGGCGGACGGTGGTGCGGGCGAACACGCCGTGGCGCACATAGGCGTCCTCGCGCAGCCAGGATTCGGCACTGGCGAGGGAGTCGAACTCGGCGACGATCAGGCTGCCGCTGAAGCCGGCCGGGCCGGGGTCGGGCGAATCGATCGCCGGCATCGGGCCGGCGAGCAGCAGGCGGCCTTCGTCACGCAGAGCCTCGAGACGGGCGACGTGCTCGGGACGAACCGCGAGCCGGGTTTCCAGCGCGCCGGGGGCGTCTTCGCCGATCAGTGCGTAGTACATCAGTTGTTTTCCTCTTCCATGTGACGGGAAAGATAAAAGCCCTGGGCAAGCACGAAGGCCAGCATGAGGCCCATGCCGCCGAACATCTTGAAGTTGACCCAGGTCTCCTCGCTGAAGTTGTAGGCGACGTAGAGGTTGAGCAGGCCCATCGCGATGAAGAACCCGGCCCAGGCCAGGTTCAGACGATTCCAGATGGGCTCGGGCAGCTTGATCTGCGCCTCGAGCATCTTGCGGATCAGGTTGCGCTGCAGCAGCCAGGCCGAGCCGAGCAGCACCACACCGAACATCCAGTACAGCGCGGTCGGCTTCCACTTGATGAAGGTGGGGTTATGGAAGAACAGGGTCGCGCCGCCGAAGACGACGATGATCGCCAGGCTGACCCACAGCATGGTGTCCACCTTGCGATGCTTCGCCCACACCAGCGCGATCTGCAGCATGGTCGCCAGAATTGCGACGAAGGTCGCGATCAGGATCGGTGCCTGCGATACGGCGATGCCGTCACCGAGCCAGCTCGAGGCGAGCGCATGGGCGCCTTCCGGGTTGGCGCCGCCGATCTTGTAGGCGGCAAAGAAGAGAATGACCGGCAAGAGGTCGAAGAGGAATTTCATGATTTACGCGGACTGCCTGATGCTGGACGGCGCATTCTATCGCTTTCGCCGTCCTTGGCCGCGACCGGAAGGCAGAGCACCGCGCGCAGGCCGCCGCCCTCGCGCGGCAGCAGGTCGAGGCGGCCATGGTGTCCACGCATGACCCGCTCCACGATCGCCAGCCCCAGCCCGGCGCCCTTGGTGTTCGTGCGCGCCTTCTCCAGCCGGGTGAACGGGCGGCGCAGGCGCTCGACTTCGTTCTCGGGGATGCCGGGGCCGCGGTCGGCGACCTCGATGCGGGCGAACTCGCGGTCGATGTCGAGCTTGATGTCCAGGGGCTGATCGGTACCGGCGTAGCGCAAGGCGTTGTCGATCAGGTTGGCGATTGCACGCCGGATCGACAGCGCGCGCGCCGGCGCGACCAGCGCATCGGGCAGGTCGAGGCGGAGTTCCACTCCCCGCAGCCGATAGGGTTCGGCAACCTCGCGCACCAGGGCGGCAAGATCGGTCGGCGCGAGCACTTCCTGCGAATCGCCGCGACCGAAGTCCAGGAACTGGCCGATGATGCGGTCCATCTCCTCGATGTCGGTCACCATCGCGGTGACCTCGCTGTCGGGTGCGCCGGACATCTCGATGCCCAGGCGCAGTCGTGCGAGCGGGGTGCGCAGGTCGTGCGACACCCCGGCGAGGATCAGCGCGCGGTCCTCGTCCATGCGTGCGAGGTTGCTGGTCATCTGGTTGAAGGCGCGGGCGACGATCGCGATCTCCTGCGGGCCGCTTTCCTCCTGCGGCGGCGGGGTCTCGCCGCTGCCGACGATGCGCGCCGCGCGTGCGAGCTGGCGCAGCGGGGCGCTGATGCGGGCCACGATCAGATAGGCACCGAGCAGCGCCGCGAGCAGGGCACCGCTTCCCCAGGCCAGCCAGTCGAAGCTGTCCGGGTTGTCGATGCGCTCGGGCGGCAGCATGACCCAGTACTCGTCGTTCGCATCGTCGGGATCGAGACGGAAGCTCACCCAGAAGCCGTCGAGCGTCTTCCAGCGCGCGGCGAAGCGGGTGTGGTCGCCGAGCTGGCGCCGCACGTCGCCCATCAACAGCTGCAGCGGCCGCGTGTCGTCCAGCGGCACCAGCTCGTCGGTGGCCTCGGCCGGATAGATGCGGATCCCCTCGAGGGCGGCGAGGTCGATCAGGAGGTCGATCCGGCGATCGAAATCGGCGTTGATCAGCGCGGTGCGGGTCAGGTTGACCACCGACACCACCATCTGCGCCACGTCTCTTGCGCGCGCCGGCTCCTGGAAATAGCGGAAGATCTGCGACCAGATCCCGAGCGCGAGGATCAGCAGCAGCGCGACCAGCAGGAAGGTCTGCCACAGCAGGGTGCCCGGCAGCCAGGATCGGCGGCGGGCAGGCGGCGGGGACGCAGGCCCGGGCGGGGCCTTCGTGGCTTGCGTCATGCTGGATGTTTCAGTCAGTTGCCCTCGGTGTCGCCGCTTCCGGTCGCGCTACCGTTCCCACCCTCGGTCGCATCGGCGGCGGCCTTGTGGTCATCGGGCACGAACACGTAACCGAAGCCCCACACGGTCTGGATGTAGCGCGGCTTGGCCGGATCATCCTCGACCAACTTGCGCAGGCGCGAGACCTGGACGTCGATCGCGCGGTCGAACACGCCGTACTCCCGCCCACGCGCGAGTTCCATCAGCTTGTCGCGCGACAACGGCTGCCGGGGATGGGTCAGCAGCACCTTCAGCAGCGAGAATTCGCCGGTCGTGAGCTGGATTTCCTCGCCATCCCGGACCAGCGAGCGCGTGCCGAGATTGACCTTCACCCGCCCGAACACGACGATCTCGTCCTCGGGAGTCGGGGCGCCGGGCAGGGTCTGCGGCTGGCGACGCATCACCGCCTGGATGCGGGCGACGAGTTCGCGCGGGTTGAAGGGCTTGGCGAGGTAGTCGTCCGCACCCATCTCCAGGCCGACGATGCGATCGACGTCGTCGCCCTTGGCGGTGAGCATGATGATCGGGATCTGTTCCTCCGCCGCGCGCAGGCGCCGGCAGATCGCCAGGCCGTCCTCACCGGGCAGCATCAGGTCGAGCACGATCAGGTCGTAATGCTCGCGGTGCAGCGCGCGATCCATCATTGGCGCGTCGCCCACGGCCTTGACCGCGAATCCCTGCTCCTGCAGGTAACGGGACAAGAGCTCGCGCAAGCGGGCGTCATCGTCCACCACGAGAATCCGGTAGCGTGTTTTCTGGTTCATGTCCGAGATGCTAGCCTGAGACGCGAGCCCTTGCCAGCGTGTCGATGGGGCGCCCGCGAGCGCTCCGGGTAACCCTTCGTAAGTGCGTTGCGCGCACGCAATATCGACTTACAAATCCCCGTCCGGCTTGCGATTTCGATCTTCCGGCGCACGGTCGATTGCCGTATGTTCCGGGTGTCTGTTCGTCCGATCGAGGCGATCTTCTCATTGCCTTTCAAGTTCAAGCGGTGATTGTGTTGTCGATGATGCGTTTCCTCTCGTCTCCTGCCGGCGTTCCCGGCTACCCGCCCTCGGTACGCGGGCTCGTTCAGCGCTTCGCGGTCAAGGGTGCAGGGATCGTGCTGCTCGGCGTCGCACTGCTCGCCGCGCCACTCGCTCATGCGCAGCCCGGACGCGGCCTGTTCGCCAGCGAGGAGCAGGGACGGTCGGGCGCCGAGCTGCGGCGCAAGGACTGGCGCAACACCCTGGACGGGCAGGGGCGTGCTGACGAGCGTGAGCAGAAGCGGCGCAAGATGAGCGAGGAAGAGCGCAGCAATTTCCGCCAACATTTGCGCGATGCGGCCCGCGGCGCCTACCGGGACGAGGCCCCTCCGCGCAAGGGACGACGCTGACCGCTGGTCGGGCATGTCCCGCCCCCGAGCAGGCCGGAATCCCGCAGGCAGCTGAACCGGCGGGCGCTGCCGATCGACACCTCGCCACCGCTTTCGGCGCCAGCCGGTAGAATACCGGCCCCATGAACATCCTCTCCATCGAAACCGCCACCGAGCATGGCAGTGTCGCGCTGTTGCACGACGGCGAGCTGCTCGTGCGCCGCATCCAGGGTGCGGCGAATCACTCCGAGGCGGTCCTGCGCGACCTGCGCGAACTACTCGGCGAAGCCGGGATCGCGATCACACAGCTCGACGCCGTTGCCTTCGGCGCGGGGCCCGGGGCATTCACCGGCCTGCGCCTGGCCTGCGGCGTGGCGCAGGGCATCGCGCTCGCCGCGGACCTCGGGGTCGCCGCGGTCGGCAGCCTCCAGGCGGTGGCACTGCAGGCCGGTGCCGCGCGCGTCTTCGTCGTCAACGATGCGCGCATGGGCGAGGCCTACCATGCGGCGTTCGAGCAGGACGCCGAGGGCGTGCCGATGGCGGTCGGGGCGGCGGGCTGCTGCGCTCCCCTGGCGCTGGAACTGCCGGCCGGCGACTGGTTCGCGGCCGGCTCCGCATTCAAGGTCTGGCCACAGGAACTGGAGGCGCGCTTCCTCGGGCGCCTGACCGGCTGCAGGCCCGACATGGTGCCCGGCGCCGAGGAAGTCGCACGCCTCGGCGCGGTGGCGGTGGCGCGCGGCGAGTTGATCCCTCCGGAGCTGGCTGCGCCGCTCTACGTTCGAGACAAGGTGGCATTGACCACGGCCGAGAGGCTGGCGCGCGGAGGGCGGGCCTGATGCCCGAGCTGTCGTTCGCGGTGATGAGTTCCGACGACCTCGACTGGGTCGCCGCGCGCGAAGCCGAACTGCACGCGCACCCCTGGTCGCGCGGCAACTTCGTCGATGCACTCGCTGCCGGCAACGACGCCTGGATCATGCGCCGCGCGGATGAGGCGATCGGCTATGCGATCGTGCTCAACGTCCTCGACGAAGCGCATCTGCTCGACATCGGCGTGGTCGCGGCCCAGCAGGGCAGAGGCCTGGGGCGCGCATTCATGGACTGGCTGTGCGCGCGTGCGCGGCAGCACGGTATGGAGAGCTTCTTCCTCGAGGTGAGGCCTTCCAACGTCGCGGCGCTCCGTCTCTACGAGCGCTGCGGTTTTGCCGAGATCGGCCGGCGGCGCGGCTACTACCCGGCCGTCGGCGGCCGCGAGGATGCGATCGTGATGAGGCTTGCGCTCTGATGGCGGCACGCCTCTCGTCCTGGCGAGACGCCGCGCTGCGCGAGATGGGCCTGGGGCCGATCTGGCGACGGCGCGATCGTCAGCCCGAAGCACTCGACCTGGCCGAGCCGGCGGTCCCCGCGCCGCTTCCCGCTGAAGTTCGGCGGGGCGATGCGCGGGATCCGAGCTCAGGGACGCCTGCGCCGCCGGCACCGAGCGTCGCGCCCAGGCCTGCGCCCCGTCCGGACGTGCCTGTCACGACCAGGCGAGACGCCCCGTCTCCCCAGGCCGCTAAACCCGCCACTTCCCGTGCGGATGTGCCCGGCCAGGCCGAACGCATCGCGCGCATCCAGACCCTGGACTGGGACGCGCTCGAGGACGACATCCGCGCCTGCCGCGCCTGCGCATTGTGCGAGCGTCGCAAGCAGGCCGTGCCCGGGGTGGGCGACCGCGGGGCGCGCTGGATGTTCGTCGGCGAAGGGCCGGGTGCGGAGGAGGATCAGCGCGGCGAACCCTTCGTCGGCCAGGCCGGGCGCCTGCTCGACAACATGCTCGCCGCGCTCGGCCTGGAGCGGGGCAGGGACGTCTATATCGCCAACGCGGTCAAATGCCGTCCGCCGCACAACCGCACGCCCGAGCGTGCCGAAATGGCGGCCTGCCTGCCTTACCTGGAGCGCCAGATCACGCTCGTGCGGCCGCGCCTGCTGGTGGCGCTCGGCCGCCCGGCCGCGCAGGCACTGCTCGATCGCGAGCTCGCGATCTCGGCGGCACGCGGCAAGCGCTTCGAGCGCGAGGGCATCCCGGTCGTGGTCACCTATCACCCGGCCTACCTGCTGCGTAATCCGCAGGACAAGGCGAAGGCCTGGGAAGATCTCTGTTTCGCGCGCCGGGTGATGGCGGGCGAGACCTAGCGCGACGCTCCGGCCGGAGCCCGGAGCAAAGGTCACCGCACCGGCGACGCTCAGTGCAGCCTGTCTTCGAGCAGGGCGACGTTGTCGAACTCGCGCTGGTTCTGTTCGTGGCGGCGCTTGACCAGCCACATGGTGCCGGCCACGAACAGGCCGAACATCACGATCACGATGTTGATCGACAGCCCGAGCATGATCAGCAGCGCATAGGTGCCGGTCATCACCAGGATCGACAGGTTCTCGTTGAAGTTCTGCACCGCGATCGAGTGCCCCGCACCCATCAGGATATGGCCGCGGTGCTGCAGCAGGGCGTTCATCGGCACCACGAAGAAGCCCGCCAGGCCGCCTACCAGCACCATCAGCACCATCGCGATCCAGGCTTCGGTCACGCCCACCATCGTCATCACGACCAGGCCCATCGCGATCCCGAGCGGGATCACCTTCACCGCCCGCCGCAGCGAGATGTAGCGCGCCGCGAGCACCGATCCCGTGGCCACGCCGAGCGCGACCACGCCCTGCAGCATCGAGGCCTGCGAGAGGTTCATGCCGAGGTTGTGCTCCGCCCACTTGATCACGATGAACTGCAAGGTCGCGCCCGCGCCCCAGAACAGCGTGGTGACGGCGAGCGAGATCTGGCCGAGCTTGTCGCGCCATAGCAGGCGCAGGCAATGGTTGAAGTCGTGGATCAGGTAGAGCGGATTGCTCTTCAGCGGCTTGTGGTCGACGCCGGTGTCGGGGATGTAGGCGTTGAAGATGGCCGCCACCAGGTACAGCGTGCCGATCACGAACACGGCGGCCTCGAAGGGCGTATCGACCAGCGGCAGGCCCAGTCCCATCAGCGAGGCCGTCACGTCGTTGCGGATCATGATCCCGCCCAGTACGGTGCCGACGATGATCGCCGCCACCGTGAGGCCTTCGATCCAGCCGTTGGCGACCACCAGCAGGCGGTGCGGCAGATACTCTGTGAGGATGCCGTACTTGGCGGGGGAATAGGCGGCGGCGCCAAGGCCGATCACCGCGTAGGCGAGCAGCGGATGCGTGCCCAGGAACAGCAGCAGGCAGCCGCCGATCTTGATCGTGTTGCTGATCAGCATCACCCGCCACTTCGGCATCGAGTCGGCGAAGGCGCCGACGAAGGCGGCGAGCGCGACGTACGACACCGTGAAGAACAGCTTGAGCAGGGGCTCGAATTCCGACGGGGACGCCATGTCCCGCAGCATTGCAATCGCGATGATCAACAGGGCGTTGTCGGCAAGCGCAGAGAAGAACTGCGCCGCCATGATGATGTAGAAGCCGAGCGGCATCGCGAGGGTCGGATGATGGGTGTGGAGCGCGGTTTATAACATGAAGCCGTTTGCGCCGTTATGATCTTCCTCACGGCACCGGCGAGCTTGCCGCAGGCGCGTCGTGAGGTCGTTTGCGGCAGGTTCGCGAGGGTGTGATCGGGATCGACCGGCACCCCGATGGTGCGTGGTTTCACGAAGTCCAAAAATGGGCCAGACTGTGCTTTAATTCGAAAAATAAATCGTACTTATCCACATCATGGCAGATCGCAGACTCCAGGTATTCCACGCGGTGGCGAAGCACGGGTCCTTCACCCGTGCCGCGGAACACCTCCACATGACCCAGCCGGCCGTCACCTTCCAGATCAAGCAGCTGGAAGAGCACTTCGACACCCGCCTGCTCGACCGCGGCCACGGCAAGATCACCCTGACACCCGCAGGCGAGCTGGTGCTGGCCTACGCCGAAAAGATCCTCGGTCTGTCGGCCGAGCTGGATTCCCGAGTGTCGGAGCTCACCGACGAGCTCGCCGGCCAGCTCAAGATCGGCACCAGCACCACGATCGCCGCCTACTGGCTGCCGCAGATGCTCGAGGGTTTCAAGCGCCGCTACCCGGGCGTGCTGCCGCGGGTCGTGGTGGGCAACTCCAAGCTCACCGAGGATCGCGTCGCCGCGCGCGACCTCGACATCGGCCTGATCGAGATCGCCACCGAGCAGCACACGATCGAACGCCGCTCCGCAGCGCGCGACGAACTGCTGGTGATCTGCAGCCCGGACCACCCGCTGGCGAAGTTCAAGCAGGTCACCGCCCGCGACCTCGTCGGACATCCCTTCATCGACCGCGACCCGGGCAACGGCGTCCGCCAGATCGCCGACGAGTTCTTCGAGGCCGCCGGCGTGGCCGGCAGCGAGATCACGCTGTGCGCCGAACTTGGCAGCCTGGCCGCGATCAAGCAGCTCGCTGCGGCCGGGCTCGGCTTCGCGATCGCCTCCCGGCGCGCCATCCGCCGCGACGTCGAGGAAGGCCGGCTGGTCGCCATTCCGCTGCAGCCGCGCATCTACACGCCGCTCGAAGTCATCGTTCCGCGCGACAAGTTCCGCTCGCGACTGATCACCGCCTTCGCCGACTACGCCTGCGAGGAGTTCGCGCGCATCGCCCGCGAGGAAGAAGGGGCCTGAGTCCTTGGCGTGCCTGATCGTTGATGTTGTCGGCGGGCCGCACTGATGGCCCGCAGCAAGACCGCCTTCGTGTGCACCGAATGCGGCGCACAGGCGGTGCGCTGGCAGGGCCAGTGCCCGCAGTGCCAGGCCTGGAACACCCTGGTCGAGACCGTGCTGGAGCCCGCGGCGCCGGCCGCGGGCAGCCGCTTCGCCGCGCTCGCCGGCGAGACCAGCCGCCTGCAGCCGCTGTCCGCGCTGGAACCGCGCGAGGAGCCGCGCCAGCCCACCGGTCTCGATGAGTTCGACCGCGTGCTCGGCGGCGGGCTGGTCGGCGGCGGGGTGGTGCTGATCGGCGGCGACCCGGGGATCGGAAAGTCGACGCTTTTGCTGCAGGCGCTGTCGAACCTGGCCGGCATGGTCGCAAGCGCTGGCGGCGAGCGGGCTTCACGTGCCTCGGCGCGAAGCGGTTCCGGCTCGGCGTCAGGATCGCAGGGCAGCACCGTCATCTACGTCAGCGGCGAGGAATCGGGCGAGCAGGTCGCGCTGCGTGCGCAGCGCCTGCAACTGCCGCCGTCGCCCCTGCAGATGCTCGCCGAGATCAACCTCGAACGCATCCTGCACACCCTGCGCGAGGCGCGCCCGCGGGTGGCGGTGATCGACTCGATCCAGACCGTCTATTCCGAAACCCTGCAGTCCGCCCCCGGCTCGGTGGCCCAGGTGCGCGAGTGCGCGGCCCAACTCACCCGCTTCGCCAAGCAGAGCGGCACCAGCCTGATCCTGGTCGGCCACGTCACCAAGGACGGCACGCTCGCCGGCCCGCGCGTGCTCGAGCACATCGTCGACACCGTGCTCTACTTCGAGGGCGACACCCACTCCAGCTTCCGGCTGATCCGCGCGTTCAAGAACCGTTTCGGCGCGGTCAACGAGCTCGGCGTGTTCGCGATGACCGAGCGCGGCCTGCGAGGGGTCTCCAACCCCTCGGCGATCTTCCTGTCGCAGCACTCGCAGCAGGTCGCCGGCAGCTGCGTGCTGATCACCCAGGAAGGCACCCGCCCGCTGCTGGTCGAGATCCAGGCTCTGGTCGACGCCTCGCAGAGCCCCAACCCGCGCCGGCTGTCGGTGGGTCTGGAGCAGACCCGGCTGGCGATGCTGCTGGCGGTCATGCACCGCCACGCCGGCATCGTGTGCTTCGATCAGGACGTGTTCGTCAATGCGGTGGGCGGGGTCAAGATCACCGAACCGGCAGCCGACCTCGCGATCCTGTTCGCGATCGTCTCTTCGCTGCGCGACCGCCCGCTCAAGCGCGGTCTGGCGGTATTCGGCGAAGTCGGCCTCGCCGGCGAGATCCGCCCGGCGCCGCGCGGTCAGGAGCGACTGAAGGAAGCTGCGAAGCTCGGCTTCGATACCGCCATCGTGCCGCGTGCCAATGCCCCGAAGCACCCGATCGAGGGCTTGAATGTGATTGCTGTGGAAAGAGTCGAAGAGGCGCTGGAGCAGCTGCGCTCCCTTTAGCGGAGCCCGTTACCGCGGCGCGAACTGCAGACCCTGCGTCCTTCACACGGCAAGGGCAGATCACGGCCGTGTTTTGCCCTTGCCGCCGCTCTTGACGGAGCTCTACAGCCAGTCCCTGAACCCATCCAGCGCCGCCACCAGGTTCTGGCGAGCGCTGGCGCCCGGCGGCATTCCCAGTTCCCACGCCGCGCCGCGGATCGCCAGCAGCCAGCACGGAGGAGGGGCCTCGCCTTCGACCTCGCGGTACACCTGCAGGATGGCCTGCGGCGACACCGCGTGGGTGGTGAAGCTGGCGTCGCGGGCGGGTTCGATGCGGTCGATGGCGTAGGGCGCCGGCGCATTCGCCGAGGCGTCGACGAACAGCACCCGCTCCCGCCCTTTCAGGTCCAGCGCATGCTCGACCTGAAGCTGGAAGTCGGTGAGGCATTCCACGCCGGGCAGATTCATGGCCTCGACGGCCTCGACGAACAGGGGCCCCAGCGCGTCGTCGCCGCGGCTGGGGTTTCCCCAGCCGAAGACCAGCACCGGCGCGGTCACGCCTTGTACTTCCGGTCCAGCTCCGTGCCTTCTGCATCCACCAGGGTGACCTCGAGCGGCATCTTGCCGAGCGCGTGGGTGGCGCAGGACAGGCAGGGGTCGTAGGCGCGGATGGCGATCTCGATGTGGTTGAGCAGGCCCTCGGTGATCTGCTGGCCGTCGAGGTACTTCTTCGCCACCTCGCGCACCGCGGTGTTCATCGCCTGGTTGTTATTGGTGGTGGAGACGATCAGGTTGGCCATGGTGACGAGGTCGTCGTCGCCCACCTGATAGTGATGGAAGAGGGTGCCGCGCGGCGCCTCGATGACGCCGACGCCCTCGCGCCGGCGCTCGCCGGTGCTCATCAGTTCGGGGCCGGAGAGGTCGTCGTCCTGCAGCAGTTCCTTGATGGTCTCGGCGGCGAACAGCATCTCGATCATGCGCGCCCAGTGGTAGGCGAGCGTGGCATGCAAAGGCTTGCCGCCCGCGTAGGCGACGAGCTCGCGGCGCTCGTGCTCGGCAAACGGCGTCGGGATGCTGTCGCAGTTCTGCACGCGGGCGAGCGGGCCGACCTTGTACCAGCCTTGCTCCGGCCCCATGGCCGTGAAATACGGGAACTTCATGTAGCTCCAGGGCTTGACCTCCTCGGTGATCAGGCGGTCGTAGGTCTGGTAATCGACCTGGTCGAACAGGATCCTGCCGTCGGCGTCCCTGGCGCGCAGCACGCCGTGGTAGAGGTCGAGGCTGCCGTCGGGCGCGACCATGCCCATGAAGTTGGAGCGGAAAGTGCCGAATTGGTCGTAGAGCGCGGGGTTCTGCTGGTGCAGCTCCTTGATGATCTGCACCGCCTCGCGGCTCCAGGCGATCATCTGGTAGGCGTCTTTCAGCAGGTCCTTGCGTTCCTCGATGCTCAGGGCGCGATTGACGCCGCCGGGTACCGCACCGGTGCCATGTACCCGCTTGCCGGCGGTCAGGCGGATGACCTCCTGGCCGTACTTGCGCAGCAGGATGCCCTTCTTCGCGATCTCGGGATATTTCTCCGCCACGCCGACGATGTTGCGCCGGCCGACCTCGGAGTCGAAACCGAACAGCAGGTCGGGCGAGGACAGGTGGAAGAAGTGCAGCGCGTGCGACTGCAGGATCTGGCCGTAGTGCATCAGGCGGCGCATCTTGTCCGCGGTCGGGGTCACCTTGGCAGCGCCGACGATGAGGTCGAGCGCCTTGCTCGCGGCGAGGTGGTGCGAGACCGGGCAGATGCCGCACAGGCGCTGGACCATGACCGGCACTTCCCAGTACGGCCGGCCCTGGATGAAGCGCTCGAAGCCGCGGAACTCGACGATATGCAGGCGCACCTGATGCACCTTGTTGTCCTCGTCGAGCAGGATGGTGACCTTGCCGTGACCCTCGACGCGCGACACGGGGTCGATGGCGACGCGGCGCAGGTTCTCGCTGGCGACGGTGGCGGTTTCGAGTTCGAAGCTCATGGCATGTGTCCTTCGCGTACGTGAGTACGGGATGCGGCGGGGGCAAGGGACTGGATGGCTTGGGCGGTGAAGATCGCGGCTACCGCCGCTCCCACAGTCAGGCACAGCGGCAGCTCGGTGGGAGCGGCGGCAGCCGCGATCCCCCTGGCCTCAGTCATAGTGCAGCAGCCCATGGCCCAGGGCTGGCTCCTTGCCCTCGATCAACTGGGTCAGGAAGGCCCAGATGGCGTCGCCCGAGGGCGGGCATCCGGGGAGGAAGTAGTCGATCTTCACCACCTCGTGCACCGGATGGACCTGGTTGAGCGGCAGCGGCAGCTCGGGATCGTCGGGGATCGCACTGCCCTCGGCGAGGCCGTGGCCGGTGCGGTACACCTGCTGCAGGATGTCGGCCAGCTCGAGGTGGTTGCGCTGTGCCGGCAGGCCGCCGTTGACCGCGCACGCGCCGAGCGCGATCAGCACCTTGCAGTTGGCGCGGAACTCGCGCAGCACGTGCACGTTCTCGGCGTTGCACACGCCGCCCTCGATCAGGCCGATGTCGCAGGGGCCGCAGTGCTTGATGTCGGTGAGCGGCGAGCGGTCGAACTCGACGAGCTCGAGCAGGGGCAGCAGGCGCTCGTCGATGTCGAGGAAGGACATGTGGCAGCCGAAGCAGCCGGCCAGCGACACGGTCGCGACCTTGAGCTTGCGCGGCGGGGCTGCAGGGCTCGCGTGCGGCGAATCCTTGAGGTTCTGCTGATCCATCATCCGGCCTCCTTCTCGCGCAGCGCGGTCTTGTCCGCCGCATCCTCGCGCTCGCCTTCCGTGCCTGCTGCGCTGATCGGCTTCAGGTCGTAGGTGCGCCGTCCGATCGGCACCGCGAAGCCCACACGCTTCTTCAGGATCACCCCGACCGGGCACACCTCGGCCGCGCGGTCGGTGGCGGCGAAGTCGGTGTCGGCCAGCTGTCCGCTCTCGCTATTGACGATCAGGTGCGACTTCGTGCCGCGCCCGGCGAGTGCGAACACGTTCTTGCCGTCCACGTCGCGGCTGGCGCGCACGCACAGCTCGCACATGATGCAGCGGTTGAATTCGAGCAGCACGTCCGGATGCGAGGCGTCGACCGGGCGGTCCGGGTAGAAGTGGTCGAAATGCGGCGTCAGCATGCCCATCTCGTAGGCGGTGGCCTGCAGCGCGCAGTCGCCGCTCTTCTCGCACGAGGGGCAGAAGTGGTTGCCTTCGACGAACAACAGCTGCAGCAGCGTGCGGCGCTTGGCGTCGAGTTCTTCCGTGCGGTTCTCCACCTCCTGGCCGGCCGAGGCACGTACCGTGCAGGCGGTGGCGAAGCGGCCGCCGATCTTGACCGTGCACAGCTTGCACGAACCGTGCGCGGCGAAGTCCGGATGCCAGCACAGGTGCGGGATGTACTTGCCCGCGGCGGTGGCGGCCTGCATCACGGTCTGGCCGGGCGTGAAGGGGATGTCCTCGCCATCGAGCAGGAATGAATCGTTCATGGCTGCAGATCCTTTGCCGAGGCGGGCTCGGCGGAGGCGGGGTTGCCCTGCCCATGCGCGCGCTCCGCGGCCAGCGCTTCGCGGTTGTCGCCGAGGTGGGCGCCGGCATCGTCGCGCCCGGTCATGCGGCGCGCCTGGGTCAGCGCCGCGTCGAGATCGAAGGCCGGCTCGTACTCGGGCGAATGCAGGCGGCGCTCGAAGGCCGGGCGGAACTTGGCGAGGATGTCCTCGAGCGCGATCGTCGCCGTGTTGCCCAGGCCGCAGTGGCTGGCGCCCTGCATCAGGCGGTGCATCCTCGCCATCTCCTCGAGGTCGTAAGGCGAGCCGCGGTCGGCGGCGAGCTTGTCCATCAGGCGTGCATTGACCGCGGTACCGACGCGGCATGGCGTGCAGAAACCGCAGCTCTCGTGGGCGAAGAAATGCAGGAAGTTGCGCGCGACCTCGAACATGTCGCGGGAGTGGTCGAAGACCATGATCGAACCGCCGGTGGCGACGTCCTCGAAGGCGATGCGGCGATCGAACTCGTCGGCCGCCAGGCAATGGCCGGCCGCACCGGCGCTGGTCACGGCCTGCGTGTCGCGCGCGCCGGCTGCCTCGAGCACCTCGGCGACGGTGACGCCGAAGGGGAATTCGTAGATGCCGGGGCGCTCCACGTCGCCCGACACCGACAGCAGCTTGGTCCCGGTCGAGGCCGGGGTGCCGATGGCGCGGAACCATTCGCCGCCATGCACGGCGATCAGCGCCGCGAGCGCGAGCGTCTCGACGTTGTTCACCGTGCTCGGCTGGCCCCGGTAGCCGTTGGTGACCGGGAAGGGCGGACGGATGCGCGGCTTGCCGGGCTTGCCCTCGAGCGACTCGATCAGCGCCGACTCCTCGCCGCAGATGTAGGCGCCGGCACCGAGGTGGATCTCGATGTCGAAGGAGAACCCGCGGCCGAGGATGTTGCGCCCGAGCAGGCCCTGTTCGCGGCGCTGGGCAAGACGGGTTTCCAGGCGGTCGAGCAGGTAGCGGTATTCGCCGCGCAGGTAGATGAAGCCCTTGTTGGCGCCGATCGCCATGCCGGCGATGCACATGCCGTCGACCACCAGGTCGAAGTGGCTCGCGAGCAGCACGCGGTCCTTGAAGGTGCCGGGCTCGCCCTCGTCGGCGTTGCAGATGACGTAGTGCGCGTCGCCCCAGGCATCGCGGCAGGAGCGCCACTTGATGTCGCTGCCGAAGCCCGCACCGCCGCGGCCGCGCAGGCCGGAGCGTTCGATCTCCCCCAGCAGCCCGGTCGGGCCGCGATCGAGAGCGGCCGCGAGCGCGTTGCCCGGCGCCAGGCCGTGGTCGAGCAGCACGTCGCGGCGGCGGATGTTGTCATCGACATGGAACCACTCCGGCGGCCAGTCACCCACCGGCACGCGGCGGCGGATCAGGTGCGCCATCTCGTCGATGCGCGCGGGCGTCAGGCGAGTGATCGTGCGCCCGTTGGCCAGCGCCGCCGGCCCCTGGTCGCACATGCCGGTACAGGAGGTGGTGTCGACGCTCACCAGGCCGTCTTCCGAGACCTTGCCCGGCTCCAGCCACAGCTTGTCGCACAGCGACTTCATCAGCGCCTGGTTGCCCAGCATGCGGTCGGTGATGTTGTCGGAGAACAGGATGCGGAATTCGCCCGCCGGGCGGGTGTGCAGGAAGCTGTAGAAGCTCGCCGTGCTCTCGACGCGCGCGCGTGGCACGCCGAGCGCATCGGCGATCGCGCTCAGCGTGGCCGGCGCCAGCCAGGCTTCACGAGCCTGCACTTCGATGAGGATCTGCAGGAGTTGCAGCGGATCCCGGCGGTGTCGTGCAAGGATGCGTTCCAGTTCTGGTGTGGCCACGGGCGGCTCCCGATCGTTGCCTGCGGAGATGCCGCCATTATGACCCCATCCCCTGTGTGGGTGTCATGACAGGCGCCACACCGACTGGACTCAGGTCACCACGGTGGCCGCCTCCATGCCGCTGTGGCGGCGGATGCCGGCGATCTCGTCGGCGATGCGGATCAGTTCGCCCAGCGCCCGCTGCACCGGCTGGTCGTGGCGGACGGGGTCGGCCTCGTAGCGTTCGAGATAGACGCGCAGCGTGGCGCCCTCGGTGCCGGTGCCGGACAGGCGGAAGACGATGCGGCTGCCGTCGGCGAACAGCAGGCGAATGCCCTGACGGGTGCTGACCGAGCCGTCGACCGGGTCGGTGTAGGCGAAGTCGTCGGCTGCCTCGATACGCAGCCCGGCGCCGCAGTCGCGGCCGACGAGCGCGGGCAGGCTCGCGCGCAGCGCGGCCATCAACGCGTCGGCGCGCTCTGTGGGGATGCCCTCCCAGTCGTGGCGCGAGTAATAGTGGCGGCCGAAGCGCGCCCAGTGCGCGCGCACCAGCTCTTCCACCGAGCGCCCGGTGACTGCGAGCAGGTCGAGCCAGAACAGCACCGCCCACAGTCCGTCCTTCTCGCGCACGTGGCTGGAGCCGGTGCCGTAGCTCTCCTCGCCGCACAGCGTGGCCTGGCCGGCGTCGAGCAGGTTGCCGAAGAACTTCCAGCCGGTGGGCGTCTCGTGGCAGGGGATGCCGAGCGCGGCGGCGACCTTGTCGGCAGCGCGCGAGGTCGGCATCGAGCGCGCGATGCCGGCCAGCCCGGCGCGATAGCCGGGCACCAGGGTGGCATGCTCGGCGAGCACCGCCAGGCTGTCGGACGGCGTGACCACGAAATCGCGGCCGAGGATCATGTTGCGGTCGGCGTCGCCGTCCGAGGCGGCGCCGAAGTCGGGCGCGCCGGCGCCGGCCATGGCCGCCATCAGCTCGGCGGCGTGCGCCGGGTTGGGGTCGGGATGGTGGCCGCCGAAGTCCTCCAGCGGCTCGCCGTTGACCACGGTACCCACGGGCGCGCCGAGCATCCCCTCCAGGATCGCCCGCGCGTAGGGACCGCTCACCGCGCTCATCGCGTCGAAGCGCATGCGGTGGCCGGCGGCGAACCACGCGCGCATGGCGTCGAAGTCGAAGAGCTGCTGCATCAGCTCCGCGTAGTCGGCGACCGGGTCGATCACCTCCACCGTCATGCCCCCCAACGTGCGTGTGCCCGGGGTGTCGAAGTCGATGTCCTCGCCTTCGTCCTCGATGCGGTACTCGGCGATCTCCTGGCTGCGCGCGTACATCGCCTCGGTAAGCTTCTCCGGGGCGGGGCCGCCGTTGGCGGCGTTGTACTTGATGCCGAAGTCGCCGTCAGGACCGCCCGGGTTGTGGCTGGCCGACAGGATGATGCCGCCGAAGGCGCCGCGGCGGCGGATCACCGCGCTCACCGCCGGCGTGGACAGCAGCCCGCCGCGGCCCACCAGCACCCTGGCGAAACCGTTGGCGGCCGCCATGCGCAGGATGGTGCGCACCGCAGCGCGGTTGTGGAAGCGCCCGTCGCCGCCCAGCACCAGGGTCTGGCCCTCGTGGCCGGGCAGGGTGTCGAACACCGCCTGCACGAAGTTCTCGAGGTAGTGCGGCTGCTGGAAGACGGTGACCTTCTTGCGCAGGCCGGAAGTGCCGGGGCGCTGGCCAGGAATGGGGCGGGTGGTGACGGTCTGGATGCTCATGGTGTGCTGGCCTCGGCGGGAGGCGTCGGGATCCGGAATCAAGGATGGAGTGCTACGGGAGCGTGGCGCAGGCGGTATAGCCGATCTCGAAGCCGACGTCGAGTGCCGCCGATGCGCCGAGGAGCCCGGCATGCGGCGAACGGATCACCCAGGTCGGGATCTGCGCGAGATAGGGCTGGAAGCGGCCTTTCGCCTCGAAGCGGACACGGAAGGCGGAGTGCGCGAAGAACTCACCCAGGCGCGGCACGACCCCGCCGCCGATGTAGATCCCGCCGCGCGCGCCCAGGGTCAGGGCGAGATCGCCGGCGACGGTGCCGAGCAGGGCACAGAACATCGACAGCGCATCCATGCAGTACCGGCAGGCGGCAGCCTGGCCGCGCGCGCCGACTTCCTCGGCCGACAGGGGGACGGCCGGGGCGCCGTCGAGCGCGCGCAGCGCGTCATGGAGCGCGACCAGGCCGGGTCCGGAGAGCACCCGTTCGGCCGACACGTGGCCGTGGCGCATGGCCAGCCAGGCGACCACCTGTGCCTCGCGCGCCGTGCATGCGGGCAGGCTCACATGGCCGCCTTCGCCCTGCAGCGGCACCGGACCGCCGGGTGCCGGAACCAGGCCGGAAATGCCCAGCCCGGTGCCCGGACCGAGCAGGCCGATGGGCGCACCGGGCCGCGCCTCGCCGCCACCGACACGTTCGAGCACGTCCTCGGACAAGCCGGGCAGGGCCAGGGCGAGGGCGGTGAAGTCGTTGATCACGCGCAGGCATTGCAGCCCGAGCGTCGCACGCAGCGCCTCGACCGAGAACCGCCAGCACTGATTGGTCATCGCCACCGCGTCGCCGCCCACCGGGGTGGCGATGCCGAACGCGGCCACTGCCGGCAGGGCGGCGCCGGTGTCCGCAAGCCAGGCCCGCACGGCCTCTGCCGGCCCGTCGAAGCCTGCGCAGGGCAGGCTGCGCAGGGCGAGCAGCTCGCCTCCCGGCCGCTCGATGAGCGCGAAACGCGCGTTGGTGCCGCCGATGTCGGCGATCAGGCGTGGATAGGCTGCGGAGCAGAGGGGTGGGCGCATCACCATGCTGGAACCTGACTCAGCGCGAGGGCGGATGCGGAAGGGGCGCGGTTCCGTCCAGCGTCGAAGAAGCTTCGCCGACGAGCGCCTCGCGAATCGCCGTCAGGCCTTCAAGCGCGCCGCAACGCAGGTGCAGGACATCCGGTCCGGACGCAGCTTCCGCCTCCGGGTTGATGCGGATCATGCGCCCGCCGCTGCGCTCGGCGAACTGGCGTACGGTGATGACGTGCCGTCCGGCGCCGAGCTCGATCGTCAGCGGCCTGCATCCGCGATCCAGACGCCAGGCCTCGAAACGCGCGAGCTGGTCGGCCGTCCTGCTGCCCAGCCAGTGCCAGTCGTCGAACATCAGGATGTTGGGGCGGGCGATCCCGCCGCAGTGCGGGCAGCGCGGCGCGGCGTTGAGCAGCCTGCACGCCTCGCGATCGACCTCCGGTTCGAAGCCGTCGGCGGACCAGATCGCCCGCCGGCAGTCTTGCAGGCACTGCAGGTGATGGATGGATCCGTGGATCTCGACCACGCCCTGGTGATCGAACCCCGCCTTCTGGAAGTGGCCATCGACGTTGGAGGTGAACACGAAGACCCCACCGGGAAGCGCGTCGCCGAGCGCGCGCAGGATGCCGAAACCCGGATGCGGTGCCGTGCGGCGATAAAGCGCAAGGCGGTGACCGTAGAATCCCCAGGCCAGCATCGGATCGCGCTCGAACGCCGCCGGATTCGCGATCTCCTCGAACGCCAGGCCGGCGCGCCCCAGTGCCGGATAGGCGCGCCAGAAACCCTCGCGGCCGCGGAAATCCGGCAAGCCCGAATCCACGCCCATGCCGGCGCCCGCGGCGACGAGCAAGGCGTCGGCGTCACGAATCCAGCGCGCGGCCTGGTGGGCGAGCGCGGGGAGCAGGGCAGTTTGGGTCAAGGCGTGGCTCGTGAGCGAAGGATGATGGGCTGAACCGGACGCATGTACGTTACCGGGATGACCGGGGTCGGTGCAATGTGCGGATCGAGGCCCGGCCTGGCGGCCCTTCAGCGGACCATGGGCGCCGATCAGATCGATGCGATCCTGAGGCAGCGATTAATATTCGTGTCGGGATGGTGAAGACGGTGGCCGCATGGGGCGGCTGCGTGACGGGATGGGGAGTGTGTGGAACATGGAAGTTGTTGCCGTCATCGACTTCGAGACCACGGGGCTCTCGCCCGCACAGGGTGATCGGGCGACCGAGATCGCGGCGGTGATCGTGGAAGGCGGGCGGGTGGTGGATCGGTACCAGAGCCTGATGAACGCCGGCGTGCGCGTCCCGGCGTACATCGAGGCATTGACCGGCATCTCCAACGCCATGATCCGCAGCGCACCGCCGGCGGGCGAAGTGATGCGCGAGGTGTCCGACTTCATCGGTGACATCCCGATCGTCGCCCATAACGCGGCATTCGACGCGAAATTCTGGGATGCCGAGCTCGCCCGCATCCAGCGCTCGCGGACGCAGGATTTCGTTTGCTCGCTGCTGCTGTCGCGACGGCTTTTCCCGCTTGCGCCCAGCCACAGGCTCGGCGCGCTGGTCGAGTACGCACGCCTGCCCGTCGCCGGGCGTTACCACCGCGCGCTGGCCGACGCCGAGATGGCCGCGAGCTTGCTGGTGCGCCTGGAGGAAGAACTGCGGCTGCACCACCAGGTGCACGAGGTGTCGGTCGACCTGCTGCGGCGGATCTAGCGCGCGCCGAAGGGGCAATTGCAGAAGCTGCTTGCGCGGACGGTCGGTACATGATGCGGCGCCGCGGACGAAAGTGGGCATGTGTCCGGGAGGACAGCGGACACTTCGCCGAACCGCTAGAGGCGATGCACCGGGCGCGGGAATGGGCTTTGCTGATCTTTCTTCTTTTTGCCCTTTTGCCTGGTGGAGCGGCCTGGTTTCTGCCGGTGCCGGATTAATGGCTCAGGCCACTTCGGTCTTGCGGGAAAGCCTCGCGGTAAACCTCATTGCGTGAAATACCCCGGAGGGAATCGCTTCCTCAACCAGAAGCACGGGATGCCGTGTTATCCACCTCTCTCCGGGTCAAGGCTTGTGCCGCTTATTCGAGCCCATCCGGGAGAAGATTCGCGAAGCACACGTGAAAATGCCCGGATGCGTTTGCTCGCATCCGGGCATTTTCTTTCGGGCCGGCTTTCTTTCAGATCGCGAAATCTTCGCGGTTCCTGCCGTCCAGCCAGCGCGGCGCACGGCCACGACCGGTCCAGGTTTCACCTGTTTCGGGGTTGCGGTATTTGGCTGCGACGGATTTCCCGAAGGCTTTCGGCTTGCCGAAGAGCTCGTCGGCGGCAAGATCGTAGGTCTCGATCAGAGTCCGCGCGCTGCGGAGCGCGTCCTCGCGTTCGGCTTTCTTGATCTGGGCGATCTGCTGTTCAAGGGCTTCTTTTTGAGCGAGGAGTTCTTGAAGTGTGGTCATCGATGTCTCGTGGTGTCCGAACAAAAAAGACCCCGGTAATGGAGTCGCGTAAAAGAATAACATCCCGAGACGGTAATCGCTGGAAAATCCCCATGAGGAAACTCCAGCTCCACATTGAATAATTATCCCGCGTTTCAATCGGGGGGCTTGATCCGAGAAAGACGCGGCTAAACCTGGCGCCAATGTGGATGCGCTGCGCGAGATTGACGCTCATCCGGCAGATGGGGGGCCGGCGCGCGACCACAATGATCTGGTCGGTTCGCACCGGACCCGTGCGGCGCTATAGTTCGGCTTCCCTTTTTCCCTGCCCTGGCCCGGGCGGCTTCTGCGCATCATCGCCATCGGCGGGATCGGCGGGGCCTGCCGGATGGGCCGGACGCTTCATCGTTCGTGAGCAAGCCGATGTCCGCACGCCTCGTTTCTACCGCCCAAGCCAGTCTCCCGGTCGGGAGCCCCCGGTCGAGAAAACCGCCGCCCGTCGAGTACCGGATCCGTCCGGCCAATCCGGGTGCGCACCTGTTCGAGGTGAGCTGCATCGTGCACGAGCCCGATCCACAGGGGCAGGTGCTCAGCCTGCCGGCCTGGATCCCGGGCAGCTACATGATCCGCGAGTTCGCGCGCAACATCGTCCGCTTGTCCGCGCAGGCCGATGGCGAGCCCTGCGCGGTGGAAAAGCTCGACAAGCACACCTGGCGCGCAAAATCCCGGCCCGGCACCAAGACCTTGGCGCTGCATTACGAGGTTTATGCCTGGGACTTGTCGGTGCGCTCGGCGCACCTGGACACCACGCACGGCTTCTTCAACGGCACCAGCGTGTTCCTCGCGGTGGCCGGACGTACCGAGGAGCCCTGCATCGTCACCATCGACAAGCCCGACGCCGACGCGTGCCGGCACTGGAAGCTGATCACCGCGCTGCCGCCAGAACACGGCCGTCCCGGCGAGTCCTGCCGTTTCGGACGCTTTCGCGCCGCCGACTACGACGAGCTCATCGACCACCCGGTGGAAATGGGCGACTTCACCGTTGCGCGCTTCGAGGCCGCGGGCGTGCCGCACGACATCGCGCTGACCGGCCGCCACGACTGCGACCTCGATCGCCTGTGCGCCGACCTCGCGCGCATCTGCGAATGGCAGATCGGCCTCTTCGGCAAGCCCGCCCCGGTCGACTATTACGCCTTCCTGACCATGGTCGTCGGCGACGGCTACGGCGGACTCGAGCATCGCGCCTCGACCGCCCTGATCTGCAGCCGTGGCGACCTGCCGTGGAAGGGCATGGAGGGACTGCCCGAAGCCTACAGGACCTTCCTCGGCCTGTGCAGCCACGAGTACTTCCACACCTGGAACGTCAAGCGCATCAAGCCGGCCGCTTTCACCCCCTACGACCTCGGCCGCGAAAATCACACCCGCCTGCTGTGGGCCTTCGAAGGCTTCACCTCCTACTACGACGACCTGGCCCTGGTGCGCAGCGGGGTGATCGGGGTGGACGAATACCTAGAACTGCTCGCCAAGACGATCTCGAACGTGATGCGCGGCAGCGGGCGCCTCAAGCAGAGCGTGGCGGAGTCCTCCTTCGACGCGTGGACGAAGTACTACCGCCAGGACGAGAACGCGCCCAATGCCATCGTCAGCTACTACGCCAAGGGGGCGCTGATCGCACTGGCGCTCGATCTGCAGCTGCGTGCGGGCAGCGCGGGGCGTACCAGCCTGGACGACGTGATGCGCCTGCTGTGGCAGCGCCATGGCCTGACCGGCGTCGGCGTACCCGAGGACGGGATCTACGCCGCGGTGCGCGAAGTCGGCGGCGACGGTCTCGGCGCCCGGCTGGCGCGCTGGCTGGAGCGCGCGGTCGAGGGCCGCGACGATCTTCCGCTCGCTCGCCTGCTCGAGGCCGTGGCGGTGACGCTGGAAGCCGCGGCGGCGAGCACGAGCCCGGTGCTCGGCTGGAAACTCGGCGGCAACGGCGAGGCCAAGGTGCTCAACGTCTACGACGGCGGGCCGGCGCAGGCGGCGGGGGTGTCGGCAGGCGACGTGGTGGTGGCCTTGGACGGGCTGAAGGTGGCGGGGGCGAAGGCGATGGACGACATGCTGGCCAGGCGGCGTGCGGGCGATGAGCTCACCCTGCACGTTTTCCGGCGCGATGAGCTGATGAGCTTCCGTCTCGCGCCCGCCGCCGCGCCCGCGGACAAGTTCAGCCTCAAGCGCGCGGAGCGTGCGCGGCCGGAAGCGCTCGAGCTGCGCAAGGGCTGGCTCGGCGCCTGAGGGGGCTCTGGCGGGCGGTGAGCCCGCGCCGGAGGCGCCCCACGGGGCGCTTCATTCCGCGTCCGCGCTGCGCGGAAAGAGCTTGCCTCGCCAGTAGCGCCAGGCGAGGAAGGCGAACAGCCCGCCCATGATCAGCCAGAAGCCCACGCCCTGCCAGAAGGCGATCGGATCGGTGGCGAGGAAATAATCGCGGGGCGGGCGCACGAAGTGGATGCGTCCGCTCGCGAGCGCCTGGCCGATCATGGCGAAGGCGGCGAGGGCGGGCGTGAACCAGACCAGCAGGCCTGCGCCGACGATCACGCGGTCGAGCAGCGGGGAAGGCTTGCTGCGCGGTTTGTACACGCTGTCCACCCCGAACCAGATCGCAAGCAGGAGGCCGATGGCCGCGGCCAGCGGGCCGATCGCCATCGCCCCGCCGAGCAGGGTGGCGGCGGCCATGAAGGCGATGCCCTCCATGCGCACGATCTCCGGCCACAGGCGCTCGAGTTGCGAGAACAGCAGCCAGGATGCGGGCAGGGCGACGAGGCCGACCAGGAGGCTGAACAGGGCCTTGCGGCGGGCGCGGTCGCCGGGCGAAAGGGCCTGCGGACCGGAGGAAAGGTTAGCGGGCTGTGATGAGGCAGTCTGGGGCATCGGGCGCGGGCAGCACGGATGCTGCGGTCTTCCTTGTCTGGAGGTTGATCAGGGCGCGAGTGTACTACGTCGCTTGCGGGCTGCCGGCGCCTTCGCCGGCGATGCCTCAGCCGAAATAGCCATGGACGAACCAGTTCTCCGGTGCGTCCAGCGCATGGAAGACCCAGCACAGGGCCTGGTGCTCGTCGTGCGCGAGATAGTAGTCGCGCCGCACTGCACGACCGTCCCACCAGCCGGTTTCGATCCGTTCGGCCTCGCCGATCAGGGACAGGCGAGCCGGCGAGACCGCTCTGGGTTCGGGCAGCAGCCACAGTGGGCGCGGGCCTTCGACGAGATCGGCGGAGTTTCTGGCGCGCTCGGGGTATCGCGGACGAGAGGTCGGGCGGCTCGACCCGGCGCCGGCTTCGCAGACCATCCACGCGGCCTCGGGACGATGGTCGGCCTGCGCGGAAAGCCGATAGACCCCCTCGTTACCCAGCCGTGCCTGCAGGCGTGCGAGCAGCAAGGCGGCATCCGCGCGGGCGGCCGGATCGCCGAAGAGGTCCGTGCTGCGGGGCGCGGCGGGGACCGACTGCGCGGCCTGCACCCGCAGGGCGCCGACCTCGGCGGCCAGCCGTATCGCCGCGAGGCGCTCGCGCGCGATCAGCATGAACCGGGCCTCGTCCTGGCTGGGTTCGCCGAACACTAGCGTCAGCGCGGTGTGGGGCGGGGAGGCGTGTTCAAGCACCAGGGTGCACAGATCCACCGCGGCATGACGGGCCTGCAGCCAGGCCGCCAGGCTGGCGAACAGGCGGCGGGCGGCGAAGAGCAGGGCGTCGGCATGAGCGGTGGGTACGGGGAGCACGAGGCCGTGATCGAAACGGGGCGGCGCCACGAACCAGGGCCGGGGATCGGCGATGTCGCCGCAGGCGCGGGCCAGCGTGCGGCCGGCGGCCTGGGCCTGGCGGCGGGCGAGGCCGGCGGCCGGCAGGCGGCGGACCTCGCCCAGCGTGCGCAGCCCGAGGCCGGCGAGCAGTTCCAGCGTGGGCGCATCGCAACTGCCGTCGTCGCCCAGCAGTTCCAGCGGCAGGTGGTCGATCATCGTCTGCCAGTCACGTTGTGGAAGGGCGCCGGGGGCAGCGGAAGGCGCGGTCGGCTGCCAGCGGGCGGGCGGCGTGTCGCCGGACTCTTCATGCGCCTCGCTTCCGGCATCCATGCCCAGCCCGGCGCGGGCGAACCAGCGTGCCGCCAGCGGGGTGGGCGCGCAGGCGGTGCGGGCTGCGAAGCCCAGTTCATCCAGACCGTCCCGCACCGCCCGTTCGATCCGCTCGGCGCCGCCGAACAGGCGCAGGCAGGAGGAAATCTCCAGCAGCACCGCATCGGGGGGAGACAGGCTGATGCGCGGGCTGAAGCGCCCCGCCCAGATGGCGATTTCGGCGAGGGCTTCGGCCTCACGATCCGGGTCGCGCGTCCTCAGTTGCAACTCGGGCAGCAGGGCGAGCGCGCTGGCGCCGCGTTGCCCGCAATGGACGCCGGCCGCCTCGGCATCGGGGGTTGCCGCGAGGACCGTCGCCCGTGGCGGCGGGGCGATGATCGCAAGTGGCGCAGGGGCCTGCGCGCCGCGGGTGAAGACCTGCAGCGCCAGGACCGGGAGATGGATGGCGAGCCAGAGCATGGCGGCAATGTGGCGTCAGCGTGTCCGGTCGCCGACAACGCCAAGCATGCCGACGACGCCCTGCGGATTCCCGGCTTCGGACAGCGTCTGTTCCCCTGCGCGCACGTCGAGCAGCAGGGGGCGTGCTGCCGGCGGGCCGCGCCGCTTCAGGATGCGCACCTCGAGCTGTGCGCTGCGCGCGCTGAGCATCAGGCGCAATGGCGCGGGCGAGGGCTGGCCCGCGACCGCGTCGGGGCGGAACAGGAAGAGCGGCGTGGCGCTCTCCTCGGCCGCAAGCTGCAGGCGGCGCAGGCCGGTGTTGTCGATCCGCGGCATCCAGGCCAGGACGGCCGAACAGCTGCCCGAGACGGCAGCCTGGCGCGCGGCCCACAGCAGGGCGTGCGGATGCTCGGGACGCACGATGAGCAGGCGGGCCAGCGGCACGCCGGCGCGGGCCAGCGCCGGGGCATAGGGCAGCAGCGGCGGTGCCAGCCAGACGATCCATTGCTCGGGGGGAGTGCGCCCGAGCAATGGCAGCAGCAGCGACAGTTCGCCCACCCCGGGGCGTTCGAGCAGCAGTTCGATCAGGGCGCCGGCCGGCCAGCCGCCACCGGGCAGTTCCGCGTCGAGTGCGCTGAAGCCGGTCGGCAGCACTGCGCCCGGACGCTGCGCGAAACGGTCGGCCTGCCATATGCGGCCGGCGGGCAGGCCGGCCAGGAAAGAGTGCCGAGGGTCGATGTCGGGCGTGTCATGCCGGACATCGTCGGCGATGCGGAGCGCGGAGGTGGCCATGAGGAAGCGGCATGAGCCGGTGGCCCGGGCGACGGTGCGCTCAGTGGTCCTTGCGGATCAGGCCGACCATCACGCCCTCGATCACCACCGGGGCGCGCCGGGTGTCGACGACGATGGGTTCGTAATCGGGGTTGGCCGGCAGCAGCTCGACCACCGTGCCCTTGCGCTGCAGGGTCTTCACGGTGACGTCGTCGTCGATGCGGGCGACCACGATCTGGCCGTTGCGCGCCTCGGTGCTGCGATGCACCGCGATCAGGTCGCCGTCGAGGATGCCGGCGTCGCGCATGCTCATGCCGCGCACCCGCAGCAGGTAGTCTGCCCTGGGCGAGAACAGCGCGGGGTCGAGCTGGTAGCGTGCCTCGACGTGTTCGGCGGCGAGGATCGGGCTGCCCGCGGCGACGCGGCCGACCAGCGGCAGGCCGAGCGCCTCGGCCAGGCGGATGCCGCGCGCGCGGCCTTCCTCGAGCAGGATCGCGCCCTTGGCGGCGAGCGCGCGCAGATGGGTTTCGGCGGCGTTCGGCGAGCGGAAGCCGAACGCGGTGCACACCTCGGCGCGCGTCGGCGGGCGGCCTTCGGATTCGACGGTGGCGCGGATGAAGTCGAGGATTTCCTGCTGGCGTGCGGTAAGGGATTCGCTACGGGCGCTCATGACGGCCTCCATGGGATGGCTGTAATTTTAAACAGTTATTCGTCGAGAGCAAGCACCCGTGCCCGGCAGGAGCGGTTTGGTGACCTCCTCAGGGCAGCAGCACCGCGGCGCCCTGCAGTGCGCCGCGGCGCAGGCGTTCGAGGGCGTCGTTGGCCGCCTCGAGGGCGAAGCGGGTGACTTCGGTACGCACCGGCACCTTCGGCGCGAGGGCGAGGAATTCCTCGCCGTCCCGGCGGGTCAGGTTGGCGACCGAGACGATGCGGCGCTCGCCCCACAGGATGCTGTACGGAAAGCTCGGGATGTCGCTCATGTGGATCCCCGCGCATACCACCGTGCCGCCCTTTGCGGTGGCGCGCAGCGCGGCGGGGACGAGCTCGCCGGCGGGCGCGAAGATCAGCGCCGCTTCAAGCGCTTGGGGCGGGCATTCGTCGCCCGCGCCCACCCAGCACGCGCCGAGCTGGCGGGCGAAGGCCTGGCTCTCGGCATCCCCCTTGCGGGTGAAGGCATGGACCTCGCGTCCCTGCCATGCGGCGACCTGGGCGATGATGTGGGCGGCGGCGCCGAAACCGTAGAGTCCGATCCTGCGCGCATCGCCCGCCATCGCCAGCGCGCGGTAACCGATCAGCCCGGCGCACAGCAGCGGCGCGGCTTCGGCGGCGTCCAGCGCCTCGGCCATTGGGAAGCAGTAGCGCGCATCGGCCACCGTGTATTGCGCATAGCCGCCGTGGATCTGGTAGCCGGTGAAGCGCGCGCTGTCGCACAGGTTCTCGCGATGGCTGGCGCAGAAACCGCAGTGGCCGCAGGTCCAGCCCAGCCAGGGGACGCCCATGCGCTGACCGTGTCTGACGCCGTTCACGCCCGGGCCGACGTCGACCACCCGACCGACGATCTCGTGTCCGGGAATCATCGGCAGCACCGGATCGGGCAACTCGCCGTCGACGAGGTGGAGATCGGTGCGGCACACGCCGCAGGCTTCGACCCGCAGCAGGACCTGGCCTGCGGCCGGACGGGGGACGGGCAGCTCGCGCAGTTGCAGGGGGGTGCCGGGGCGCTCGAGCACCATGGCGCGCATGGTGGCGGGGTGTGCGTGCTGCTGCGGGGGGTGAAGGGGCCTGGTCATGGGTGTCGCTCACTATGGTCCGACGACGAAGCATTGCGCCAATGATGCACTGCGTCTTGAGCCATCGCCCGATCTGGGCTATTGGTTCATGACGGTGTCGGCTGGCGGCACCCGATCGTCCGACACAAGCCAGGGAGAAAGGCTCGCATGCTCGATCCGTCCGAAGTCCAGACCCGTGCCCGCAGCGGTAGTGTTCGCCGGGGGTCTCGGCTAGAATCCGCCCCACATCAGGGAGACCACATGCTGCAGAGCGGAGACATCGCCCCCGCCTTTTCATTGCCCGACGCCGACATGGAAATGTTCGACCTCGCGTCGGTCGCCGGCAAGCAGAATGTCGTCCTCTACTTTTATCCTCGCGACAATACCCCGGGCTGCACGCTCCAGGCCGCCGACTTCAGCGACCATGAGGACGAGTTCGCCCGTTACGACTGCATCGTGATCGGCGTGAGCCCCGACGATTGTCTGACGCACGCCGAGTTCCGCGACCAGGAAGGACTGTCGATCCGCCTGCTCTCCGATTCGGACACCGACGTGTGCCGGCTGTACAAGGTGTGGCAGGAGCGGGAAGTCGACGGGATGAAGAAGATGGGCGTGCGTCGATCGACCTTCGTCATCGACAAACAGGGCAGGATCCGCCACGCCCTCTACGATGTGACACCGCGTGGCCATGCGGCCGCCATTTTTGAACTGGTCAAGGAACTGGAACCCCAGCATGCAAAATGAAATCGCCAAGAACAGCGTCGTGACGCTCAACTACACCGTGCGCGACCCGGAAGGCGCGGTGATCGACGACGGCGCCCACCCGCTCGTGTATCTGCACGGCGGCTACGACGGCATCTTCCCGGTGCTGGAGGAAGCACTGCACGGCAAGAAGGTCGGCGACAAGTTGCAGGTCAAGCTCCAGCCCGAGGACGCCTTCGGTGACTACGACGAGGAGCTGATCCTGGTCGAGGACGCCAAGCTGTTCCCGGACAACATCGAGATCGGCATGAGCTTCGAGCGCGTCTCCGACGATGGCGAGGAAGACCTCGTCTACCGCATCACCGACATCGCCGACGGCAAGGTCGTGGTCGATGGCAACCACCCGCTCGCCGGCGTGGCGCTGGTGTTCGACGTCACCATCGCCGAAGTGCGCGCCGCCAGCGCCGAGGAAATCTCCCACGGCCACGTCCATGGCCCGGGTGGCCACCACCATCACTGATCGAAGCCAGGGGCCGCGCTAGCGGCCCTTTTTCCGTTGTCTTGCCGAACCCGCGAATGAATCTTCCTGTCCTGGAAACGGGCGCCGTCCACCACGATATGGCGCTGCTGCAGGTCACGGGCCTGCGCGTGGCGATCGCCCGCACCGGGGGCGAGATCCGCCCGGTCGACGGGGTCGATTTCAGCATCGGGGCGGGAGAAACCTTCGCCCTGCTCGGCGAGTCGGGTTGCGGCAAGTCGATGACCGCGCTCGCGCTCACCCGCCTGCTGCCGGACGCCGGTCGCATCGCGGGCGGCAGCGTCACGCTCGCCGGGGAGGATCTGCTCGCCCTGCCCGAAGCCGCGATGCGCCGGGTGCGCGGCGGGCGGATCGGGATGATCTTCCAGGAACCCTCGACCAGCCTGAACCCGGTCATGACGGTCGGTGCGCAGATCGTCGAGGCCCTGGCGCAGCGCGGCGTGGACGGCGAAGCCGCGCGTGGCGAGGCCGTCCGCCTGCTCGAGGCGGTCGGCATTCCCGATCCCGCGCGGCGGCTACAGGACTATCCCTTCCAGTTTTCCGGCGGCATGAAGCAGCGCGTGATGATCGCGATGGCGCTGGCCGGCCGTCCGCAGCTGCTGATCGCCGACGAGCCGACCACCGCGCTCGACGTCACCATCCAGGCCCAGGTCCTCGACCTGTTGACCGGCATCCAGCGCAGGGAAGGGATGGGGATGCTGCTGATCACCCACGACCTCGGCGTGGTGGCGCGCATGGCGCACCGGGTGGGCGTGATGTATGCGGGCGAGGTCGTCGAGACGGGCGGGCGGGACGCCTTCTTCGCGGCACCGCTGCATCCGTATTCGCGCAAGTTGTTCGCCGCCTTGCCCGAGTCGGCCAAGCGCGGGGCGGCGCTCGACGCCCCCGAGGGCAGCGTGCCGACGCTGGACCGCCATTTCCCCGGCTGCCGCTTCGCCGAACGCTGCCCGGCCGCCTTCGACCGTTGCGACGAGGAGGCACCGGCCTGGCATCGCGTCGGCGCGCAGGCGGTGCGCTGCCACCTGTACGAAGGCGTCAGCGTGCCGCGTCCGCTCACGCCGCCGGTCACCGGGGCCGCGGCGCTGCATCGTCAGCGCGGCGCGCAGCCGGTGCTGGAGGTGCGCGAGCTCGCGGTGCATTTTCCGGTGCGCAAGGGCCTGCTCAAGCGCACCGTCGGCCATGTGAAGGCGGTCGACGGCGTCAGCCTGCGCCTGGCACCCGGGCGCACGCTCGCGCTGGTCGGGGAATCGGGTTGCGGCAAGACCACCGTCGGCAAGGCCATCCTGCGCCTGATCGAGCCCACCGCCGGCGAGGTGTACCTCGATGGCGAGCCCATCGGCGGGCTGGCCGAGCACGCGCTCGGGCCGCTGCGGCGCGCGGTGCAGATGGTGTTCCAGGATCCCTTCGCCTCGCTCAATCCGCGCATGCGCGTCGGCGAGATCATCGAGGAGGGGCTGAATGCGCTCGGCATCGGCGCCGACGTGCGCGAACGCCGCGCCCGCGTCGTCGAGCTGCTCGAGCGCGTCGGCCTGTCCGCGGAGATGCGCTGGCGCTATCCGCACGAGTTCTCCGGCGGCCAGCGCCAGCGCATCGCGGTCGCGCGCGCACTGGCGGTGTCGCCGCGGGTGATCGTGTGCGACGAACCGACGAGTGCGCTCGACGTGTCGGTGCAGGCCCAGCTGCTCAACCTGATGCGCACGCTGCAGCGCGAGCAGGGCCTGGCCTACCTCTTCATCACCCACAACCTGGCGGTGGTCGAATACCTGGCCGACGAGGTGGCGGTGATGTATCTGGGCCGCATCGTCGAGGAAGGGCCGGTGGAGCGCGTGCTCGGCGTCCGTGCCCACCCCTACACCCGGGCGCTGCTGGCTGCGGTGCCGAAGGTGGGCGCGGACGGGGCGGAAGACGGGCGACACCATGCGGCGGAGCGCGCCGGGCCCGGGGCCGCGATCGAGCTGCCTTCGCCGCTCGATCCACCGGCGGGTTGCCACTTCCATCCGCGCTGCCCGCAGGCGACCGACGTCTGCCGTGCCAGTTACCCGCCCGTCATCGAGCTCGGCCAGGGACACCGGGTCCGCTGCCACTGGCCGCAGGTGGACGGCCGCCCGCGCGGAAGCGGCCAGGGCTGAGGGCGAGCCCCGCCGCGCCGCGGTTCAGCGCGCGCGGCCGTTCTTGCGTTTGGTGCCGCGCTTGTCGGCCGCGCGGGTCTTGGCCTTCGGCGACTTGAGTCGCGGCTCGCTGCGGCTCGTTCCCGGCGGATTGAGCTTGAGGCCGGGCTGGCGCACGACGGCAGCGGCCAGCGGCAGCAGGCCGCTCGCCTCGAGCGCGCCGTCGGGGTCGACCCCGTCGGGCACCAGCAGCGCGTAGCCCGCACCCGGCCGGCTGCCTGCGGCGAGGCCGTTGAGCTTGAGCAATTCCGCCGTGCTCAGGCCGTGGCGTGCGGCGACGGCCTCGATGCTCTCGCCGGCTTCGAGCACGTGCATGCGCCAGCCGCGATCGTCCTCGTCGAGCTCGGCCAGGCCCGCCTGCAGCTGCTCGGCGCGGTCGGTCGGCACGATGAAGGTCTGGCCCGGCGTGGTCACCGCAGGACGGTTGAACCCCGGGTTGAGGGCGATGAATTCATCCAGCGGCATCTCCGACAGGCGGGCGGCGGTGGCGAGATCGACCCCGACCGGTGCGTCCACGGTCACGAAGTGGAGCTCGTTGGCGACGTAGGGCAGCTCGAAGTGGAAGAGTTCGGGTTGCGAGACGATGTTCTTGATCGCCTGCAGCTTGGGCACGTAGTTGCGCGTCTCCTCGGGCATGCGCAGGTGCTTGTATTCGAGCGGCAGGCCGTCTTCGGCGTTGCGCCTGAGCGCGCGCTGCACTGCGCCTTCGCCCCAGTTGTAGGAGGCGAGCGCCAGATGCCAGTCGCCGTGCATCTCGTAGATGCGCTGCAGGTAGTCGAGGGCGGCGTTGGTGGAGGCGATGACGTCGCGGCGCTCGTCGACCCAGTGGTCCTGGGTGAGGTTGTAGTGCTTGCCGGTCGAGGGGATGAACTGCCACAGGCCCGAGGCATGGGCGCGCGAGTAGGCCATCGGGTTGTAGCTGCTCTCGACCATCGGCAGCAGGGCGATCTCGGTCGGCATGCCGCGGCGCTCGAGCTCGTCCACGATGTAGTAGAGATAGCGCCCGCCGCGCTCGAACACCTGTTTCAGGAAGCGCGGGCGGTTGATGTAGAAGGACTGCAGCTCGACCACGCGTTCGCTGTCCAGGTCGGGCATGCCGAAACCGCGGCGGATGCGGTCCCAGATGTCGTTGGCGTCGCGGGTCAGGTCGAGGGTCAGCACGCGCTCGGGCTGGGCCACCGTTCCGGCCTGCAGCGCAGGTCCGCTCGGGGCGGCGGCGTCCGGCATGGCGAGGCCGGCGGGGGCGGCGTCGGCATCGAGCTGGGCATGGGCGAACGGACTGAAGGTGAACAGGCTCAGCCAGGCGGCGAACAGTCCACGGCGCAGTGCGGTGGCGCCGGGCACGGCACCACGATGTGAAGAAAGCATGGTCTCGGACTCAGAAGCCGTCCTTCCAGGCGCGCAGGGCGGCGAGACAGTCGGTCGCGTCCTGCACCGGTCGGCCGAGGTGGGCCGAAACCGTGGCGGCGACGCTCGGGTGGTCGCAGCGCAGGAAGGGATTGATCGCGCGCTCGCGCCCGATGGTGCTGGGCAGCGTGGGCTCGCCGCGCGCGCGCAAGGTCTCGCAATGCCTGGCGTAGGCGTCCCGTTCGACGTTGTCGGGCTCGGCCACGCGGGCGAATGCCAGGTTGGACAGCGTGTATTCGTGGGTGCAGTACACCCGGGTGTCAGGGGGCAGGGCGGCGAGCTTGCCGAGCGAGGCGGCGAGCTGGGCCGGATTGCCTTCGAAAAGCCGGCCGCAGCCGGCCGAGAAAAGTGTATCGCCGCAGAACACGAGGCCGGGCTCGATGTCCATCGCGACGTAGGCGACATGACCGGCGGTATGGCCGGGCACGTCGAGTACGCGGAAGCGCAGCGCCGGGTTCGCGACGGCGATCTCGTCGCCCTCGAGCACCGGCTGGCTGATGCCCTCGATCGCCTCGCCCGCCGGACCGTAGACCGGGATGCCGGAATGCGTGCGCAGGCGGGCCAGTCCGCCGACATGGTCGGCATGGTGGTGTGTGACCAGGATGGCGCCGAGCTGCAGCCCGAGGCGCGCAAGCGCGTCCTCGACCGGCGCCGCATCGCCCGGATCGACCACGAGCGCGTGACGGCCGTCGTGCATCAGCCAAATGTAGTTATCGCGGAAGGCGGGAACGGGGATAATGTGCATCCCGCGAATTGTGAGGACGTGAGTGCCGATGTCAATCCTCCGGTTCAAGGACTGGCTCGAGAGCCCGCAGGGCCGCTACCTGCTCGGGTGGGAACAGGCGCAATTCGATCGCATGGTGGCGGACCTGTTCGGCTACCACGCGGTGCAGGTCGGGCTCGCGCAGGTGCCGCTGCTGCGCGCGAACCGGATGCCGCATCGCCTGTACTGCGCGCCCGAGGATGCCGACGTGCGCGCGAACGCCTTCGAGCTGCCCTTCGCCAGCGGCAGCCTCGATCTCGTCCTGCTGCCGCATGTGCTCGAGTTCTCGCCCCATCCGCACCGCGTGCTGCGCGAGGTCGAGCGCGTGCTGGTACCGGAAGGCAGCGTCGTGATCAGCGGCTTCAATCCGTTCAGCCTGTGGGGGCTGCGGAGGCTGGTCGCGCGCCGCGCTGCGGCGACGCCCTGGAACGGGCACTTCCGTTCGGCCATGCGCATCCGCGACTGGCTGACGCTGCTCGGCTTCGAGGTGCAGGCCAGCGGCTTCGGCTGCTATGCGCCGCCGGCCGCCAGTCCGCACTGGCTCGAGCGCTGGCGCTTCATGGATCGGGCAGGGGCCAGATGGTGGCCGGTGCTCGGGGCGAGCTACCTGCTTCACGGGGTCAAGCGCGTGCAGGGCATGCGCCTGATCACTCCGCACTGGCGTGACCGCAAGGCCACGTCGAAAAGACTTTCGCCGGTCGCCCAGCGCGACGGCGGCACGAGGAAGACGCAGTAGATGGAAGAAGTCGATATCTATACCGATGGTGCCTGCAGCGGCAATCCGGGACCGGGCGGCTGGGGGGCGATCCTGCGCTCCGGTTCCCACGAGAAGGAGATCTGGGGCGGCGAGCCGGCGACCACCAACAATCGCATGGAACTGCTCGCGGTGATCCGCGCGCTCGAGGCGCTCAAGCGCCCGGTCGCGGCCCGGGTGCATACCGACAGCCAGTACGTGCAGAAGGGGATCTCCGAGTGGATCCACGGCTGGAAGGCGCGCGGCTGGAAGACCGCGTCCAAGGAGCCGGTGAAGAACGCCGACCTGTGGCGTGCGCTCGACGAGGCGGCGGCCCGCCACCAGGTCAAATGGCTTTGGGTGCGCGGCCATTCGGGTCACCCCGAGAACGAACGCGCCGACGAGCTTGCCCGTCGCGGCGTCGACGCCGTGCGCCGCGGCGGTGCCGCGGTCCAGGCTTGAGGAGGGAGGAGCGATGCGGCAAATCGTGCTCGATACCGAGACCACCGGCCTGGACTGGCGCAACGGCGACCGCGTCATCGAGATCGGCTGCGTGGAACTGCTCAACCGCGGCCTCACCGGCCGCCACTACCACGTCTACATCAACCCCGAGCGCGGCATCGACGCCGAGGCGGTCGCGGTGCACGGCATCACCGAGGAGTTCCTCGCCGACAAGCCGAAGTTCGTGGATGTCGTCGGCGATTTCGAAGAGTTCGTGCGCGACGCCGAGCTGGTGATCCACAACGCGAGCTTCGACGTCGGCTTTCTCGACAGCGAACTCGAACGGCTGGGCCGCGGCCGGCTTGCCGGGCTGTGCGCGGGCGTCATCGACACGCTGAAGCTCGCGAAGGAACAGAATCCGGGCAAGAAGGCCTCGCTCGACGCGCTGTGCGACCGCTACGAGATCGACAACGCGCACCGTGAACTGCACGGCGCCTTGCTCGATGCGGAGCTGCTGGCGGAGGTTTACCTGGCCATGACGCGTGGTCAGGAGAGCCTGATGATCGGACTCGAGGAAGAGCCGGCCACGCGCGAGGCCGAAGGTGGCGAGGCTCCGGTGGCCCGCATCGCACTGAAGGTGCTGCGTGCGACCGAGGCCGAGACGCTGGCGCACGAAGCGGTGCTCGATGAGATCGTCAAGGCGAACAAGGGCCTGTGCCTGTGGCGTCCGCCGGAGCCCGCGCCTACGGCCTGAGCGCGATCGGCATGTTCCCCCGGCCCGCAGCAAGCGCGGGCCGGGGCTTGGCACGAATCGACCGCGCCGGTCGGCGCAAGGAATCAGCGCGCTTCGTGCCTGAGCTTTTCCAGGCCCTTCAGGATGTCGCTGCGCGACAACTGGCCGACCAGGCGGGAACCTTCAACCACCGGCAGGCAGCGGTAATGCTTGCTGACGAAGAGCTGGATGGCGTCGATCAGGCTGGCATCGCCCGCGATTGCGGTCACGTCGCGGCTCATGAAATCCTGCACCGTGCCTTCCTCGCGACGGAAATAGGACGCGTCGAGGGCGGCCTTCAGGCAGTCCTTCTCGGACAGGTAGCCGATCAGTCGCTTGTTGGCGTCCACCACTGGCGCGCCGCTCAGTCCGTGCTCGAGCAGCGTATGGACCGCCTTGAGCAGATTGGTGTCGGCGGTGAAGGAGAGGTGATCACCGACCATGTAGTCCTTGACCAGCAGCGAACTGAGCATGTTGGGGCTCCCGGTGCTTTCAGTGTTGTTGTTCGGGGTTCTGGGCAGCGAGACGCGCCTTGCGCTTCGAGCAGGGCTTCTTGCAGCCGAATTCGCAGTCCTGTCCCATCGCGCCCAGGCCGCCGCAACTGCCGGCGATCGGCTTGCGGCCGAACATGACGCCGATGGCCATTGCGGCAATGACGATGCCGACGACGATCACGGTGATCAGGAAAGTGTTCATTTGCATGCACCTCGAACCGCGAGCTCCGCGGAAATCGTTTCAATGTGGACAATAGCGCGTGCCGGGGGTTTCTGACCACGCCCCTCCGCCACGCGCGCGTTACTCAGAGCAGCAGCTGGCCACCCGGCAGGTTACCGGACTGTTCCAGCCGGCTGACGGTGGGCCCCAGGTCCAGGCCGGTCTCCGCCTTGAGCTGGCGTGCGCGCTCGCGCAATTCATCGACCGTACGCGTGATCGCTTCGCCGGCCGCGCCGAAGGCGACCACGTTGCCGCTGTCGCAGGACGGGAAGGCGATCGCGCGATCGTCGTAGGCACGCACGATGCGCTCCAGGCTCGACTTGTAGCCGCGCGAGCGGCCGAAGAGATTCACCGCCATGATCCCGCGCGCGGACAGCCGGGCGCGCACCGCCTGGTGGAAGGGCTCGGTGTCGAGGACGCCGGCGCGGGCGTTGCGGTCGAAACCATCGACCAGCACGTAGTCCCATTGTCCGTCGTGCTCCAGCACGTACTGCGCGCCGCAGCCGATGTGGATCGAGAAGCGTGCATCCTCCGCCGGCAGCCTGAAGAACTGGCGCGCGGCGGCGACCACGGCAGGCGCGATCTCGACCACGCGGATCTTCGCCTGCGGCAGGTGGTGATGCACGAAGCGCGCGAGCGAGGCCGCGCCCAGGCCGATGATCAGCACCTTGCGCGGCCAGTGCGCGCCGTCGGCGGCCAGCCCATCGCGCAGCAGCAGGCCGGCCATCATCTCGCGGGTGTACGCGAGTTCCAGCGCGTGCGGCTTGCGGATGCGCATCGCGCCCTGGATCCAGTCGGAACCGAAGTGCAGGTAGCGCACGCCGGCTTCTTCGGAGATGTCGATGGGCGGATTCATGCGGTGGCGTCTCCGGCCAGGCGCTTGAGCGCATACAGTCGTTCGAGCGCCTCGCGCGGGCTGAGCGCGTCCGGGTCGATGTCGGCGAGTTCGGTCAGCACCGGGTGCGACAGCGGCGCGTCCTCCGGCTCGGGCAGGGTGGCGAACAGGTCGGCCTGCGGGCCGGCGTCGATCTCGCGGTTCTCCAGCGCGCGCAAGCGGCGCTTGGCGTCGCGGATCACCGTGGCGGGGATGCCGGCGAGCGCGGCGACCTCGATGCCGTAGCTCTGGCTCGCCGGGCCTTCCTCCAGTGCGTGCAGGAAGACGATGCGATGGCCATGCTCGACGGCATCCAGATGCACGTTGGCGCACTCGGGGTAGTCGGCGTTGAGGCGGGTGAGCTCGAAGTAGTGGGTGGCGAACAACGTCAGCGAGCGCGACTTCTCCAGCAGGTGGCGGGCGATCGCGAACGCGAGCGCAAGGCCGTCGAAGGTCGAGGTGCCGCGGCCGATCTCGTCCATCAGCACCAGGCTGCGCTCGGTGGCGCCGTGCAGGATGGCGGCGGCCTCGGTCATCTCGACCATGAAGGTCGAACGCCCCGAGGCGAGGTCGTCGGAGGCGCCGATGCGGGTGAAGATGGCGTCGAGCGGGCCGAGCTCGGCGGCGTCCGCCGGCACGAAGCTGCCGACGTGGGCGAGCAGGCAGATCAGCGCCACCTGGCGCATGAAGGTCGATTTGCCGCCCATGTTGGGGCCGGTGATCATCAGCATGCGGCGGGTGGCGGCGAGGCGGGCGTCGTTGCGGATGAAGTTCTCGACCTGGCGTTCGACTACCGGATGGCGGCCGCCGACGATGTTCAGTCCCGGGGTATCGACGAAGCGCGGCTGTACGTAGCCGTAGCGCAGCGCGGCTTCGGCGAAGGCGGCGAGGCCGTCGAGCAGGGCCAGCGCGCGCGCGATGCGCTGCAGCGCCGGGATGTGGGCGGCGAGTACGTCCAGCACCTGGTCGAAGAGCAGCTTCTCGCGCGCCAGCGCACGCTCGTTGGCCGACAGCGCCTTGTCCTCGAAGGCCTTGAGCTCGGGGGTGATGTAGCGCTCGGCGTTCTTCAGCGTCTGACGACGGCGGTAGTCGTCGGGCACCTTGTCGGCGTTGGCGCGGCTGACCTCGATGTAGAAGCCGTGCACCTTGTTGAACTCGACCTTGAGTCCGGGGATGCCGCTGCGTTCGCGCTCGCGCGCCTCCAGCGCCATGAGGAATTCGCCGCAGTTGGTCTGGATGCCGCGCAGCTCGTCGAGCTCGGCATCGTAGCCGGGGGCGATAACGCCGCCGTCGCGCACCATCGCGGCGGGCTCGGCGGCGATCGCGTGCTGCAGCAGCGCCAGCGGCTCGGGGGCGATGGCGAGCGCGCCGACGATATCCGCCAGCAGCGGCGCGCGGCAGGGGGCGAGGGCGGCGGCGAGCTCGGGCAGGCGGACGAGGCTCTCGCGCAGCGCCGAGAGGTCACGCGGGCGCGCGCTGCGCAGCGCGATGCGGGCGGTGATGCGGTCCACGTCGGCCACCCCGCGCAGCGCGCTGCGTACCGCGAAGGCGACGCGGCCGTCGCGCCCCGCGAGGGTGGGGCCTGCGCCCTGGCTGCCGGCGACGTCCATCTCGCCCTCGACTGCGCCCACCAGTTCGGCCACTGCCGTATGGCGCGCGGCGGGCTCGGCGCGTTCGCGCAGCGGATGGTGCAGCGCATGGCGCAGCCAGCGCGAGCCCATGCTGGTGACGCAGGTGTCGAGCAGCGACAGCAGGGTGGGCGAGGGTTCGCCGCGCAGGGTCTCGGTGAGCTCCAGGTTGCGCCGGGTGGCGGCATCCAGGCGCAGGTATTCGGATTCGCGCTCGACGACGAGGCCGGTGACGTGGGCCAGCGTCTGGCGCTGGGTAGCCTGGGCGTAGTCGTACAGGGCGGCGGCCGCGCCGAGCGCCACCGGCAGGTCCTCGACGCCGAAGCCGGCGAGGTCGCGGGTGCCGAAGTGGGTGGTGAGCAGGCGGGTGCCGGTCTCGGCATCGAACTGCCAGTCGGCCAGCCGGCGCTGCGCCGGGGCGAGCGCATCGAGCAAGGGCAGGGCGAGGCCGTCGGGTACCAGCACCTCGGCCGGGCGCAGGCGCTCGAACTGCGCCTGCAGCGCGTCCGACGGGCACTGCATCAGGCGGAAGTCGCCGTTTGCGAGGTTCAGCCACGCCAGCCCGAGCACGCCGCGGTGCAGGTTGGCGGCGAGCAGCAGCGCGTCGCGGCGGTCGTCGAGTAGCGCGGCGTCGGTCAGCGTGCCGGGGGTGACGATGCGGCTCACCGCGCGCTCCATCGGCCCCTTGGTCGCGCCGGGTTCGCCCACCTGTTCGGCGATCACTACCGATTCGCCAAGCCTGACCAGGCGCGCGAGGTATTGCTCGACCGCATGGAAGGGCACGCCGGCCATGCGAATCGGCTTGCCGCTCGACTGGCCGCGGGTGGTGAGCGTGATGTCGAGCAGGCGGGCGGCCTTCTCGGCGTCTTCGAAGAAGAGCTCGTAGAAGTCGCCCATGCGGTAGAAGAGCAGGGTGTCGGGGTGCTGCTGCTTCAGCCGCAGGTACTGCTGCATCATCGGCGTGTGCGCGGCGATCTCCGCCTCGCTCAGGCCCTCGGGGCGGGCGGCGGCCTCGCCCCGGGAAATCTTGCTCGCTGCCAAGGCGGGATCAGGCCTGCATGTTGGCCGGACGCCAGGCCTGGATGATCGGCAGCAGCTGGCCGAAGATCTTCGGCGTGCCGGCGACCACATTGCCGGTGGTGAGGAAGTTGGCTTCGCCGGAAAGATCCGACACCAGGCCGCCCGCCTCCTGGATCAGCAGCACGCCGGCGGCCATGTCCCACGGCGACAGGCCCATCTCCCAGAAACCGTCGAAGCGGCCGGCGGCCACGTAGGCGAGATCGAGCGCGGCGGCGCCCGGACGACGAATGCCGGCGGTCTTCTGGGTGAGCTCCTTGAACATGCCCAGGTAGGCGTCGACGTTGTCGAACTGGCGGAAGGGGAAGCCGGTGCCGATCAGCGCCTCGTTCAGGCGGGTGCGGCGCGACACGCGGATGCGGCGGTCGTTGAGGAATGCGCCGCTGCCGCGCGAGGCGGTGAAGAGTTCGTTGGTGTTGGGATCGTAGACGACCGCATGCTCGAGCACGCCGTTCTTCGTCTGCGCGATCGAGATGGCGTACTGCGGGAAGCCGTGGATGAAGTTGGTGGTGCCGTCGAGCGGATCGATGATCCAGTTGAACTCGCTCTCCTGACCATTGAGCGGGGCGGACTCCCCCGACTCCTCTGCTAGAATCCCGTGCCCCGGGAACGCGTCGCGCAGCACATCGATGATCGCCTGCTCGGCGGCGCGATCCACCTCGGTGACGAAATCGTTGGGCGACTTGGACTGCACGGTCAGCAGGTCGAGCTGGTTCGCGGCGCGGTTGATGACGGTCGCAGCGCGACGGGCGGCCTTGACGGCGATGTTCAGGGTGGGATGCATGCGGGTCGGTCTCGGTTAAAGAATCGGGTGCCTGCGACGCGTCGCCATCTGCGCCCCGTCGACAAGCGATGCGGCGGCCCGGCTGCACACGTTCCGGGCAGACGGCCCGGCAAATTCGGAAAACGCGGAATTTTAATATGAATCGCCCCCTCGCGCTCGACCGTATCCGGGTCGTGTTGTCACGTACCAGCCACCCGGGAAACATCGGCGCCGCAGCGCGCGCGATGAAGACCATGGGCCTGCGCGACCTGTGGCTGGTGGCGCCGGAGTCCTTTCCCGACGAGGTGGCGACCGCGCGCGCCTCGGGGGCGGTGGATGTGCTCGAATCCGCGCGCGTCGTCGGCACGCTGCAGGAGGCGCTGGCCGACACGGTGTTCTCCGCGGCGCTGACTGCGAGACGGCGCGAGCTGTCCCTGCCGCGCATGCAGGCGCGCGACGCCGCCCGCGAGCTGGTCGGGCGCAGTACTGACGGCATCGTCGCGCTGGTGTTCGGCAACGAGACCAGCGGGATGACCAACGAGGAGGTCGGGCTGTGCAGCCTGCCCGTGACGATCCCGACCGATCCGGACTTCTCGTCGCTGAATCTCGGCGCCGCCGTGCAGGTGCTCAGCTACGAGCTGCGCATGGCCGCGCTCGGCGAGGCCGCCGCGGCACCGGCCGACGCCCAGGCCGAGCCGGCCACGCATGCCGACTTCGAAGGTTTCATGGCGCATCTGGAGCGGGTGGTCACCGCCAGCGGCTTCCACGACCCCGCCAACCCCAAGCGCCTGCTGCCGCGGATGCGGCGGCTGTTCAACCGGGTGCGGCTGGAGAAGGAGGAGGTCGCCATCCTGCGCGGCATGCTGACCACCTTCGAGACGCCCAAGCGCCGCGGCTGAGTCCTGACGCGGGCGCTGCAGCTTGGTCGCACCGCGCATAGTCGATTAAAATGCTCGGAAATTCGGCGGACGCCCGACCGGCGCCTGCCGCGAGCCGGAATCCCGTTTCACCCGCCCCGTTTCACAGCCCTTCATGATGGAGTCCCCGAGCATGTTCAGCCGCCTGCGCGAAGACCTTGCCAGCGTTCGCGAACGCGATCCCGCTGCGCGTTCCACGCTCGAGGTGCTGACCTGTTATCCGGGCATCCACGCGCTGATGTTCCACCGCCTCGCCCACGGCGCATGGCAGCGCGGCTGGCACTGGCTGGGGCGCTTCATCAGCCACCTCAGCCGCTTCCTGACCGGCATCGAGATCCACCCCGGCGCGGTGATCGGCCGCCGCGTGTTCATCGACCACGGCATGGGGGTGGTCATCGGCGAGACCGCGGAGATCGGTGACGACTGCACCATCTACCAGGCGGTGACGCTGGGCGGTACCTCGCTCTATCGCGGCACCAAGCGCCATCCCACGCTCGGCAAGGGCGTGGTGGTGGGGGCGGGCGCCAAGGTGCTCGGCGGCTTCACCGTCGGTGACGGCGCGAAGATCGGCTCCAATGCGGTGGTGGTCAAGCCCGTGCCGGCCGGCACCACTGCGGTCGGCAACCCGGCCCGCATCATCGATCCCGAACGCGACGCCGCGCGCGAGCAGAAGGCCGAGCAGATCGGCTTCAGCGCCTATGGCGTGACGCGCGACATGGACGACCCGGTGTCGAAGGCCCTGCACGGGCTGCTCGACCATTCGGTGGAGACCGACCGCCGCCTGCAGGCGATCATCGCCCGCCTGGAGGCCGCCGGCATCAAGCTCGACGAGGCGGTGGCGCCGGGCGACGACTTCGACGCCGGCAAGTTGTCGAAGCTGGTCGATTGACGATGGCGGCGATTCTTGAGCTGGATCATGGAAATTCTTGGGGAATGTGCCTGCGGCAGTAGTTGACCGTTTTTGTCGGGATAAGTATAGTTGAGCGAAACGTTCGGGTATTCGCTGCCCGTCGTGCGCCGGCTTCGAAGTCCCGCCCGCGCGTCGATGCGCATGGCGATCCCGGCCGACCCGAATTCAGCACTCCCGACTTCAGCACCTTCTCCAGGAGCGAGCATGAGACTCACGACCAAGGGCCGATTTGCCGTGACGGCGATGATCGATCTGGCGTCCCGCCAGGCCGACGGGCCGGTCACGCTGGCCGGCATCGCCGAGCGCCAGAAGATCTCGCTGTCCTACCTCGAACAGCTGTTCGGCAAGCTGCGCCGCCACGATCTGGTGAGCAGCGTGCGCGGGCCGGGCGGCGGCTATCGCCTGGCGCGCGACATGGGCGAGATCACCGTCGCCGAGATCATCATCGCGGTGGACGAGCCGCTGGATGCGACCCAGTGCGGCGGCAAGGAGAACTGCCACGACGCCCACCGCTGCATGACCCACGACCTGTGGGCCAACCTCAACAAGCGCATGTACGCCTATCTCGACTCGGTCACGCTGGACGCGCTGGTGAACCGCCGCGTGCAGCCCGATGCCGACATGGCCGTGCTGCGCAACATCCGCCGCCGCGCCACGCTGGCCAGCGTGCGCGAGATCGCGGCGATCTGAGGCAAGGCGATGAGCTTCGCCCCGGTCTACCTCGACTGGAACGCCACCACGCCGCTCGACCCGGTCGTGCGCGAGGCGATGCTGCCCTGGCTCGGTGCCGCCGAGCCGGTGCGCTTCGGCAACGCTTCGAGCCGGCACGAGTACGGTCGCCAGGCGCGCGCGGCGATCGATGAGGCGCGGGCGCGGGTGGCCGCCGCCGCGGGGGCGCACGCCACGGAGGTGATCTTCACCAGCGGCGGCTCCGAGGCCAACAACCTGTTCCTGAAGGGCGCCGCGGCGACGATGAAACCGGCGCTGGTCGCCGTCAGCGCCATCGAGCACCCCTGCGTGCGCGAGCCGGCCCGGCAGCTGCAGCGCGGCGACTGGACCCTGCGCGAGATCGCGGTCGACGCCGAGGGCCGGATCGATGACGCGGACTGGCAGGCCGTGCTGGGCGCGCGGCCGCGCCTGGTGTCGGTGATGCTCGCCAACAACGAGACCGGCGTGGTGCAGGACATCGCCACGCTCGCCGCGCAGGCGAGGGCGGCCGGCGCCTGGTTCCACACCGATGCGGTGCAGGCGCTGGGCAAGATCGAGGTCGATTTCCGCGCCCTCGGCGTTCATGGCATGACCCTGTCGGCGCACAAGATCGGCGGCCCGCTCGGCGCGGGCGCGCTGGTGATCGACAAACGGGTGGAGCTGGCGCCCCTGATCGCAGGTGGTGGCCAGGAGCGCGGACTGCGCTCGGGCACCGAGAACGTCGCCGCCATCGTCGGTTTCGGCGTCGCCTGCGAGCGCGCCCTCGCGCGCCGTGCGAACGAGGCACTGCGCCTGGCCACCTTGCGCGACGAGGTCGAGCAGGCGCTCGGAGCGCTCGGTGCGCGCATCTTTTCGGCAGGTGCGCCGCGGCTGCCGAACACCGTGTTTTTCGCGCTTCCCGACATCGACGGCGAGACCCTGGTCGGCAAGCTCGACCGCGCCGGCTTCGCCTGCGCCAGCGGCTCGGCCTGCTCGAGTGCGAATCCCGAGCCCTCGCATACGCTGCTGGCGATGGGCGTCGAGCCGGGCATCGCCCGCGGCGCGGTGCGAGTCAGCCTCGGTCGCGACACGGTGGCGGAGGATGTGCGCCGCTTCATCGAAACCTTCGCCCACGTGGTGGGCGAACTGAAGAACCTGGCCTCGGTGGCCGCCTGACGCAGGCCCACCGAAGCCGACCCGGATACACGAACAACGACTCTGCGGAGAGATTGAATGCTGAAGTTCCCCATCTACCTCGACTACTCGGCGACGACCCCGGTGGATCCGCGCGTGGCGCAGAAGATGATCCCGTGGCTGACCGAGCAATTCGGCAACCCGGCCAGCCGTTCGCACGCGTTCGGCTGGGAGGCCGAGAAGGCGGTCGAGGAGGCCCGCGAGCAGGTGGCTGCACTGGTCAATGCCGACCCCAAGGAGATCATCTGGACCTCCGGTGCCACCGAATCGAACAACCTCGCGATCAAGGGTGCCGCGCACTTCTACCAGGGCAAGGGCAAGCACCTCATCACCGTGAAGACCGAGCACAAGGCGGTGCTCGACACCGTGCGCGAGCTCGAGCGCGAAGGCTTCGAGGCGACCTACCTCGACGTGCAGGAAAACGGCCTGATCGACCTCGAGGTGCTGAAGGCGGCGATCCGCCCCGACACGATCGTGGTGTCGGTGATGTTCGTGAACAACGAGATCGGCGTGATCCAGCCGATCGCCGAGATCGGCGAGATCTGCCGCGAGAAGGGCATCGTGTTCCATGTCGACGCGGCGCAGGCGACCGGCAAGGTCGACATCGACCTCGACAAGCTCAAGGTCGACCTGATGAGCTTCTCCGCGCACAAGACCTACGGGCCCAAGGGCATCGGTGCGCTCTACGTGCGTCGCAAGCCGCGCGTGCGCCTGGAGGCGCAGATGCACGGCGGCGGTCACGAGCGCGGCCTGCGCTCGGGCACCCTGGCCACCCATCAGATCGTCGGCATGGGCGAGGCCTTCCGCATTGCACGCGAGGAGATGGCGACGGAAAATGCGCGCATCCAGAAGCTGCGCGACCGGCTGCTCGCCGGCCTGACCGACATCGAGGCCACCTACGTGAACGGTGACGTCGAGCAGCGTGTTCCGCACAACCTCAACATCTCCTTCGCCTACGTCGAAGGCGAGTCGCTGATCATGGCGATCAAGGACATCGCGGTTTCTTCGGGGTCTGCATGTACCTCGGCGAGCCTGGAGCCGTCCTATGTGCTGCGCGCGCTCGGTCGCAGCGACGAACTGGCGCACAGCTCGATCCGGTTCACGATCGGCCGCTTCACCACCGAGGAAGAGATCGACTACACGATCGACCTGCTGCACAAGAAGATCGGCAAGCTGCGCGAGCTCTCGCCCTTGTGGGACATGTACAAGGAAGGCATCGATCTCGACACCGTGCAGTGGGCCGCGCACTGACAACGACAAAGAATCAATCGACATCCCCTGGAGAACGAACATGGCATACAGCGAAAAGGTCCTCGACCACTACGAAAACCCCCGCAACGTCGGCTCCTTCGCCAAGGACGAGGAAGGCGTGGCCACCGGCATGGTGGGCGCCCCGGCCTGTGGCGACGTGATGAAGCTGCAGATCAAGGTCGGCAAGGACGGCGTGATCGAGGACGCGAAATTCAAGACCTACGGCTGCGGCTCGGCGATCGCGTCGAGCTCGCTGGTCACCGAGTGGGTCAAGGGCAAGACCATCGACCAGGCCCTCGAGATCAAGAACACCCAGATCGCCGAGGAACTCGCACTGCCGCCGGTCAAGATCCACTGTTCGATCCTAGCCGAGGATGCGATCAAGGCTGCCGTCGCCGACTACAAGAAGAAGCACGACGCCTGAGCGGCGTTTTGTGAACAGGAGTAGCAGACATGGCCGTTAGTCTTTCCGAATCTGCCGCCAAGCACGTCTCGAACTTCATCGCCAAGCGCGGCAAGGGTTTCGGCATCCGCCTCGGCGTCAAGACCTCGGGCTGCTCGGGCATGGCCTACAAGCTCGAGTTCGTGGACCACACCGAAATGGAAGACCTGGTGTTCGAGAGCCATGGCGTCAAGGTCGTCATCGACCCCAAGAGCCTGGCCTATCTCGACGGCACCGAGCTCGACTTCGTCAAGGAAGGTTTGAACGAGGGCTTCAAGTTCAACAACCCGAACGTGAAGGATCAGTGCGGGTGCGGCGAAAGCTTCAACGTCTGATCCGCGCGCGATGAGCATCGACCTCAAGCAGGACTTCTTCACCTTGTTCGGGCTGCCGCGCCGCTATGCGCTCGACGAGTCGGCGCTGGAGGCGGCGTGGCACGAGCTGCAGTCGCAGGTGCATCCCGATCGCCACGCCCACCTCTCCGACGCCGAGAAGCGGGTGTCGATGCAGTGGGCGACCCGCGTCAACGAAGGCTTCCGTATCCTGCGCCAGCCGCTGGCGCGGGCGCAGTATCTGCTCGAGCTCGCCGGCGTCGATGCCGGGCTCGAAACCAATACCGCGATGTCCCCCGAGTTCCTGATGGAGCAGATGGAGTGGCGCGAGGCGGTGGAGGAGGCGCGCGAAGCCGCCGAGGTCGATGAGCTCGAGGCCCTTCACCGGCGCCTGCTTGCGCACGCCCGCGAGGTGCGTGGCGAACTCGCTGCCCAGCTCGACGATGAACGGGATTACGAAGCAGCGGCCGACACCGTGCGCCGGCTGATGTTCATCGACAAACTCCAGCAAGAAATCGACGAGGCCCTGCTGGCCCTCGAAAACTAGAGAGCACGGAACAAGACCTGATGGCCCTGCTGCAAATCGCCGAACCCGGCATGTCCGCCGAGCCGCACAAGCACCGGCTGGCGGTGGGTATCGACCTCGGTACCACCAATTCGCTCGTCGCCACCGTCCGCAACGGCATCGCCGTGTGCCTGCCCGATGAAACCGGCCGCACCATGCTGCCCTCGGTCGTCCGCTATGGCACCGACGGCACGATCGAGGTCGGCCTCGGGGCGATGAAGGCCCAGGCCGTCGACCCGCGCAACACGATCGTCTCGGTCAAGCGCTTCATGGGGCGCGGACTCAAGGATGTGGCGCACATCGAGACCATGCCCTACGACTTCGAGGACAGCGCCGGCATGGTGCGGCTGCGCACCGCGCAGGGCATCAAGAGCCCGGTCGAGGTCTCGGCCGAGATCCTGCGCAAGCTGCGCGAGCGCGCCGAGGCCAGCCTGGGCGGCGCACTGGTCGGCGCAGTGATCACGGTGCCGGCCTATTTCGACGATGCCCAGCGCCAGGCGACCAAGGACGCCGCGCGCCTGGCCGGCCTCGACGTGCTGCGCCTGCTCAACGAACCGACCGCGGCCGCGGTGGCCTACGGCCTCGACAACGCCGCCGAAGGCGTCTATGCGGTCTATGACCTCGGCGGTGGCACCTTCGACCTCTCCATCCTCAAGCTGACCCGCGGCGTGTTCGAGGTGCTGTCCACCAACGGCGATGCAGCGCTGGGCGGCGACGACTTCGATCACCGCCTGTTCTGCTGGATCCTGGACAGGGCGCGCATCTCGCCGCCGTCGATGGAGGATGCCCGCCGCCTGCAGATGAAGGCGCGCGAGGCCAAGGAACTGCTGACCACCTGCGAGGAAGCGCCGATCCACCTGCGCCTGGCCTCGGGTGAGGAGGTCGACCTGGTCGTGACCCGCGACGAGTTCGCGGAGATGACCAAGCACCTGGTGCAGAAGACGCTGACGCCGGTGCGCAAGGCGCTGCGCGACGCCGGGCTGTCGCCCGACGAGATCAAGGGCGTGGTCATGGTCGGCGGCGCGACCCGCATGCCGCACATCCAGCGCGCGGTGGCGAACTACTTCGGGCAGGAGCCGCTGACCAACCTCGATCCGGACAAGGTGGTCGCGCTCGGCGCGGCGATGCAGGCCAACGTGCTTGCGGGCAACCGCCCGGAGCAGGACGACTGGCTGCTGCTCGACGTCATCCCGCTGTCGCTCGGCCTGGAGACAATGGGCGGCCTGGTCGAGAAGGTCGTGCCGCGCAACTCCACGCTGCCGATCGCGCGCGCCCAGGAATTCACCACCTTCAAGGACGGGCAGACCGCGATGGCCTTCCACGTCGTGCAGGGCGAGCGCGAGCTGGTGTCGGACTGCCGCTCCCTGGCACGCTTCGAGCTCCGCGGCATCCCGCCGATGGTCGCCGGTGCGGCGCGCATCCGCGTCACCTTCCAGGTCGATGCCGATGGCCTGCTGTCGGTTTCGGCGCGCGAGATGTCTTCGGGTGTCGAGGCCAGCGTGCTGGTGAAGCCGTCCTACGGCCTGTCCGACGACGAGATCGCCGAGATGCTGAAGTCCGGCGTCGAGCACGCCGGCGACGACATGATGGCGCGTGCGCTGCGTGAGCAGCAGGTCGAGGCCGATCGAGTGATCGAGGCCAGCGAGCACGCGCTGGAAAAGGATGGCAGCCTGCTCGACGCGCAGGAACGCGCTGCGATCGACGCCGCCATCGCCGAACTGCGCCGCCTGCGTGCGGGCAGCGACCACCGCGCGATCAAGGCCGGCATCGATGCCCTTGGCCGCGCCACCGACGAATTTGCCGCCCGCCGCATGGACAACAGCATCCGCTCGGTGCTGGCTGGCCACAAGGTGGACGAACTCGAACTCTGAATCCGAACCCAATGACCCAGATCATCGTCCTGCCCCACGTCGAACTCTGCCCCGACGGCAGCGTCATCGAGGCTGCCCCAGGCACCACCATCTGCGACAGCCTGCTCGAGAACGGCATCGACATCGAGCATGCGTGCGAGAAGTCCTGCGCGTGCACCACCTGCCACGTCATCGTCCGCGAAGGCTTCGCCTCCCTGAACCCGGCCGAGGACGAAGAGGAAGACCTGCTCGACAAGGCCTGGGGCCTGGAGCCGCAGTCGCGCCTGTCCTGCCAGGCGGTGGTCGCCGAGGCCCCGCTGGTGGTCGAGATCCCGCGCTACACGATCAACATGGCCCGCGAAGGAAAGCACTGACATGAAGTGGACCGAGGTTCAGGAAATCGCCATCGAGCTCGCCGACGCCCACCCCGACGTGGATCCGACGCGGGTGAACTTCGTCGACCTGATGAACTGGGTCATGGCACTGCCCGAGTTCGACGACGATCCCAAGCGCTGCGGAGAGCGCATCCTCGAGGGTATCCAGCAGGCCTGGATCGACGAGGTCGCCTGATTCGGCAGGGCGGCGAGGCGCGCGGGATTGCCCCGAGCCGCTCGCAGCCTGACCGGCAATACGCCTGGCCGGCAACAAAATTCGCGGCTTCCGCCGCTCCCACAGCCCAGGCGAATGCACCAGCGTGGGAGCGGCGGAAGCCGCGAACGTTCTTGAACTTCCCCCCAGGGGCCGCCGGCTCAGCGGCCCCGCCGGCGGTGTTTATGCCCCCGGCAGGTCCTCGCGCCGCAGCACGAACACCATGTCGTCGCCGCCGCGGGTCGACAGCCAGTTGAAGGGCAGGTCGGGGAAGGCCGCCTCGACGATGTGGCGGTTGTGTCCCACCTCCACCGCCAGCACGCCGTCCGGATTCAGGTGGGCGGCGCCCTCGGCGATCAGCTTGCGCACCACGTCCAGCCCGTCGTCGCCCGACGCCAGCGCCATGCGCGGCTCGTGGAGATATTCGGGCGGCAGTTCGTCCATGGCCTCGGCGGTCACGTAGGGCGGATTGCTGAGGATCAGGTCGAAGCGGCGCCCGCCCAGCGCCGAGAACACGTCGCTGCGCACCAGCTCGATGCGGTCCTCGAGGCCGTAGTCGGCGACGTTGATGCGGGCGACCTCGAGCGCGTCCTCCGACAGGTCGGCCGCGACCACCCCGGCATTCGGGAAGGCGTGTGCCATCAGCACCGCCAGGCAGCCCGAGCCGGTGCACAGGTCGAGCACACTGCCGACCGCATCCGGATCCTCCACCCACGGCGCCAGTCCGTCCTCGAGCAGCTCGGCGAAGAAGGAGCGCGGCACGATCACCCGCTCGTCGACGCTGAAGCGGAAGTCGCCCAGCCAGGCCTCGCCCAGGATGTAGGCGGTCGGCAGGCGCTCGTCGGCACGCTGTTCGATGGCTTCGAGCAGCGCGATGCGCTCCTCGCCCGGAATGCAGGCGTCGAGGAAGGGCTCCAGACGATCGAGCGGCAGCGCGAGCGTGCCGAGGATCAGCCATACCGCCTCGTCGAAGCTGTCCTGCACGCCGTGGCCGCAGAAGATGCCGGCGCGGTTGAAGCGGGTGACCGCGTAGCGCAGCCAGTCGCGCACGGTGACGAGCTCGACCAGCGGGCCGTGCTCGTGTTCGTGATCGTCGTCGTGGTGCTCGTGTTCGTCGTGCTCGTGCTGGGACATGGGCTGCAATCTCTCGGTGTTCGATGGGTGGGGGCGGTCAGCGGTCGGCGCCGAGCAGCGCCTGCAGGGTGCGCTCGTAAACGACGGACAGGGGTTCGATCGCGTCGGCGGCGATGCACTCGTTGACCTGATGGATGGAGGCGTTGACCGGCCCGAACTCGACCACCTCGGCACAGATCTCGGCGATGAAGCGGCCGTCGGAGGTGCCACCGGTGGTCGACAGTTCCGTGTCCACGCCGAGCGTGTCGCGGATGGCAGCCGACAGCGCGCCGACCAGCTTGCCGCGCCCGGTGATGAAGGGCTTGCCGGACAGGTGCCAGTCGATCTCATAGTCGAGGCCATGGCGATCGAGCGCCTCGCAGGTACGGCGCTTCAGTTCCTCGGCGGTGGTCACCGAGGCGAAGCGGAAGTTGAACATCACCTCGCACACGCCCGGGATCACGTTGTTCGCGCCGGTGCCGGCGTGGATGTTGGACACCTGCCAGGTCGTGGGCGGGAAGAACTCGTTGCCTTCGTCCCAGGTGATCCCGGCGAGTTCGGCCAGTGCGGGCGCGAACAGGTGGATCGGGTTGCGTGCCAGGTGCGGGTAGGCCACGTGGCCCTGGCGACCCTTGACCCGCATCGTGCCGGACAGCGAGCCGCGGCGGCCGTTCTTGATCATGTCGCCGAGGGTCTTCACCGAGGTCGGCTCGCCGACCACGCAGTAGTCGAGGCGCTCGCCGCGCGCGGCCAGCGCCTCGACGACCTTGACCGTGCCGTGGGTGGCCACGCCTTCCTCGTCCGAGGTCAGCAGCAGCGCGATGCTGCCGGCGTGATCGGGGTGGGTGGCGACGAAGCGCTCGATCGCGGTGACGAAGGCGGCCAGCGAGGACTTCATGTCCGCGGCGCCGCGGCCGTAGAGCACGCCGTCCTTCAGCGTCGGTTCGAAGGGCGGGGTATTCCAGGCCTCTGCCGGACCGGGTGGAACGACGTCGGTGTGGCCGGCGAAGCACAGCACCGGCGCCGCGCTGCCGCGCCTTGCCCACAGGTTGCAGACGCCGCCGCTGTCGATGCGTTCGAGGGTGAAGCCGAGGGGGCGCAGGCGCTCGGCGATCAGGTCCAGGCAGCCGGCGTCCTCGGGGGTCACTGAGGGACGGGCAATGAGTTCGCAGGCCAGGGCCAGCGTGGCTTCGGTGGTCATGTGGGGGAGTGCTCTGGCTTTCGCCGGCCCGCGGGCCGACGGCTCAGTGGTGGTCGACGTTGAGGGTGAATTCGCGGAAGGAAGCACCTTCCGTATTGGTGGCTTCGAAGTCCATCACCTGGGTGGACTTGTTGTTCGCCGGCTGTTCTCCCGCCGCACGGATCTGCGCGTTGTTGATCAGCCAGTGCAGGTTGCTCGGCGAATCGGCATTGGCGAGCGCCTCGTCGAGGGTGATGGTCTCCTCGGCATGCAGGCGGTAAAGCGCCTGCTCGAAGGTCTGCGACCCCGGCGCCAGCGATTGCTCCATCGCCTCCTTGATCTCGTTGAGCTCGCCCTTCTCGATCAGCTCGGCGATGTGCCGGGTGTTCATCAGGATCTCGACCGCGGGGATGCGCTTGCCGTCGGGCTTGCGCACCAGGCGTTGGGAGGCGATGCAGCGCAGCGCGACCGCGAGGTCGAGGTAGAGCAGCTGGCGGTTCTCGAGCGGGAAGAAGTTAACGATCCGGTTGAGCGCGTGATAGGCGTTGTTGGCGTGCAGGGTCGCCAGGCACAGGTGCCCGGTCTGCGCGTAGGAGATCGCCGCCTGCATGGTCTCGCGGTCGCGGATCTCGCCGATCAGGATGCAGTCGGGCGCCTGGCGCATCGCGTTGCGCAGCGCCTCGTTCCAGCTCAGCGTGTCGATGCCGACCTCGCGCTGATTCACCACCGACTTGCGGTGCTTGAACAGGTACTCGATCGGATCCTCGACGGTGAGGATGTGCCCGCCGCGGTTGCGGTTGCGGTGGTCGATCATCGACGCCAGCGTCGTCGACTTGCCCGAGCCGGTGGCGCCCACCACCAGGACCAGGCCGCGCTTTTCCATCACGACCTCGTTCAGCACCTCGGGCAGGCCGAGCTCGCTGATGGTGGGTATCTCGCTCTGGATGTAGCGCACGACGACCGCGAGCGAGTTGCGCTGCCAGAACATGTTGACGCGGAAGTTGCCGAGGTCGCGCCGGCCGAAGGACAGGTTCAGTTCGCGCTCGCGCTCGAGGGTCTCCATCTGTGCGGGGGTGACCGCTTCGACCACCATGCGCCGGATCATCTGCGGGTCCATGACCTGCTGGTTGATCGGCATGGTCTGGCCCTGGATCTTGATGTGGATCGCGGCGCCGGCGGTGATGAAGATGTCCGAGGCCTTCTTTTCAGCCATCAACTGGAACAGATTGTCGAAAATCATGCCTTCGGACTCCTCGGGATCGAACAATGCATGGGCGCGACAGACGCCGCACCCGGCGAATCAGGCGCCGCGCAGCAGCTCGTTGATGCCGGTCTTGGCGCGGGTCTGCGCGTCGACCTTCTTCACGATCACCGCGCAGTACAGGCTGTACTTGCCGCAGGCCGAGGGCAGGCTGCCCGGCACCACCACGGCGCCAGCCGGCACGCGGCCATAGGTGATTTCGCCAGTTTCACGATCGTAGATCTTGGTGCTCATGCCGATATACACGCCCATCGACAGCACGGCGTTCTCCTCGATGATCACGCCCTCGACCACTTCCGAGCGCGCACCGACGAACACGTTGTCTTCGATGATCACCGGGCCGGCCTGCACCGGTTCGAGCACGCCGCCGATGCCGACGCCGCCCGACAGGTGCACGTTCTTGCCGATCTGTGCGCACGAGCCGACGGTGGCCCAGGTGTCGACCATCGAGCCTTCATCCACATAGGCACCGATGTTCACGTAAGACGGCATCAGCACAACGTTCCTGCCGATGAAGCTGCCCTTGCGCGCCACCGCCGGCGGCACGACGCGGAAGCCGCCTTCGCGGAACTGCTCGGGGGTGTAGTCGCCGAACTTGGTCGCGACCTTGTCGAAGAAGTTGAGGCCGCCGGCCTGCACCACTTCGTTGTCGCGCAGACGGAAGGAGATCAGCACCGCCTTCTTGATCCACTGGTTGACCACCCACTGGCCGTCTTTCTTCTCGGCCACGCGCAGCGTGCCGGCATCGAGGCCGGCGATCACTTCCTCGACCGCATTGCGGATCTCGGCCGGGGCGGAGGCGGGCGACAGGTTCGCGCGGTTTTCGAAGGCGTCGTCGATGATCTGTTGCAGAGCGTGCATTGGGGGTTCTCTCTCAGAGGGTTTTGCAGAAATCGATGATGCGCTCGGCGGCCTCGACACACTCGTGCGTGTCGGCCACCAGCGCGATGCGGACGAAGCCGGCGCCCGGATTGACGCCATGGGCTTCGCGGGCGAGATAGCTGCCCGGCAGGACGGTCACATTATATTCAGCCTGCAGACGGCGGGCGAACTCGGTGTCCGGCAGCGGCGTGCGCACCCAGTAATAGAAGCCGGCATCCGGGAGCGCGACCGGCAGGTGCGGTTGCAGCAGCGGCGTGATGCGTGCGAACTTGTCGCGGTACAGGCGGCGGTTCTCCTCGACGTGGACCTCGTCGTTCCAGGCTGCCACCGAGGCCGCCTGCACCGCCGGGTTCAGGGCACAGCCCTGATAGGTGCGGTAGAGCAGGAAGTCCTTGAGGATGCGCGCGTCGCCGGCGACGAAGCCCGAGCGCATGCCCGGCACGTTCGAGCGCTTGGACAGGCTGGAGAACATCACCACGTTGCGGAAGTCGGTGCGCCCCAGGCGCCAGGCCGCTTCCAGGCCGCCGATGGGCTTGGCGTCGTCGTCGAAGTAGATCTCGGAATAGCACTCGTCGGCGGCGATCACGAAGCCGTAGCGGTCGGATAGCTCGAACAGCGTCTTCCATTCCTCGAGCTTGAGCAGGCGGCCGGTGGGGTTGCCGGGCGAGCACACGTAGACGAGCTGCACGTCGCGCCAGGTGGCCTCGTCGATTGCGCCGAAATCGGAGCCGAAATCGTTCTCCGGCAGGTTGTTGATGAAGATCGGCTCGGCATTGGCGAGCAGGGCTGCGCCTTCGTAGATCTGGTAGAAGGGGTTCGGGCACAGGACCTTGGCGCCCGGCTTCGTGCCGTCGACCACGCACTGGGCGAAGGCGAACAGCGCCTCGCGGGTACCGGCGACCGGGATCACCTGGCTCGCGGGGTCGATCTTCGGCAGGCCATAGCGGCGTTCGAGCCAGTGCGCGATCGCGCCGCGCAGGGCGTCGGTGCCCAGCGTGGCCGGATAGCTCGACAGGCCGCCGAGGTTGTCGGCCAGGGTCTGGCGGATGAAGCCGGGTGTCGGATGCTGCGGCTCGCCGATCGACAGGCGGATCGGCTTAAGGTGCGCAGGCGGCTCGATGCCGGCGAACAGCGCGCGCAGCTTCTCGAACGGGTAGGGCTGGAGACGGGCGAGGTTCGGATTCACTTTGATACGGATTGCCTGCGCGCAAGCGCGCCTGCGGCGAAGTGGGGAAGGGCGGAAATGGTATCATGGCGCGCCTTTTCGACAGCCGGGCCGTGTTCCGTGCGGGATCGGGGGCTTCGCCCGCCGGGTGGGGTCCGCAGTCGCGTCGCGACTTCTTGCCCGCTTCCCGTTCCCGGCCGACCTGCCGCGCGGCTTCACTGCTTCTTCGTTCTTCTTCGACGTGCGTCTTTCCAAGCTCAAACTCGCCGGTTTCAAGACTTTCGTCGACCCGACCACCGTACTCACTCCCGGCAACCTCGTCGGCGTGGTCGGCCCCAACGGTTGCGGCAAGTCGAACATCATCGACGCGGTGCGCTGGGTGCTCGGCGAGACGCGCGCCTCCGCGCTGCGCGGCGAGTCGATGCAGGACGTGATCTTCAACGGCTCGACCACGCGCAAGCCGGTTTCGCGCGCGAGCGTCGAGCTCGTCTTCGACAACAGCGAGGGCAAGGCTGCCGGGCAGTGGTCGCGCTACGGGGAGATCTCGGTCAAGCGCGTGCTCGACCGTTCCGGCGAGTCGACCTATTACATCAACAACGTCCACGTCCGCCGCAAGGACGTGATCGACCTCTTCCTCGGCACCGGCCTCGGTCCGCGCGCCTACGCGATCATCGAGCAGGGCATGATCTCGCGCATCATCGAGGCGCGCCCGGAGGACATCCGCGGCTTCCTGGAAGAGGCCGCCGGCGTCACCAAGTACCGCGAGCGCCGCAAGGAAACCGAAGGCCGGCTGCGCGACGCACGCGACAACCTCGCCCGCCTCGACGACATCCGCATGGAGCTGGGCGAGCGCATCGTGCATCTCGAGGCCCAGGCCGAGGTCGCCGCCCGTTACCAGCAGCTGAGCGCGGCGCACGTCGAGAAGCAGCAGCTGCTGTGGCTGGTCAAGCGCAACGACGCGCGCGCGGAACATGCTCGGGTGTCCGCCGAACTCAACGAGGCCACGCGCCGCATCGAGGCCGACAGCGCCCGCCTGCAGGAGCTGGAGGGCGCGGTGGAAACCTGCCGCGAGGCGCACTTCGAGGCCTCGGAGGCGGTCCATGGCGCGCAGAGCGAGCTGTTCGCGGTGAGCGCCGAGGTCACCCGCCTGGAAACCGAGTTGCAGCACCTCGGCGAGGCGCGCAGGCGTCTCGAAGCCCGTCTGTCCCAGCTCGAACTCGACCGCGAGCACTGGCTGGCGCGCCGCGAGGCGATGCTCGCCGAGCACGAGCGCTGGCAGGCCCTGGGTGAGAACGCCGCGCTGCGCGCCGAGCAGGCCGAGGCCCGTCACGGCGAGATCTCGGACCGTCTGCCCGAGCTCGACGGCGCGCGCCAGGCGGCGGAGACCACGGTCGCGAGCGCACGGCACGAGCTCGCCCACACCGAACAGCAGCTGCGCGTCGAGGAGGCGAACCGCGCCAGCGCGACGCGCGCGCTCGATGCACTGCAGCAGCGACGCGGGCGCCTGGAGGCCGAGCGCGGCGCCATCGTCGGCCCGGACGAGCGCGAGGTCGCCGAACGCGAGGCACGGCTGGAGGCGATGCAGGATGCGCTCGATGCCCGCCAGTGCGAACTGGCTGAGCTGCAGGCCAGCCTGCCCGCCGCCCAGGGGGCGCTGAAGTCCGCGCTCGAACACGAGCGCGCCGTGCAGCGTCGTCTGACCGAGCTGCGTGCCCGGCGCGAGGCGCTGGTCCAGCTCCAGGCCCGGGTGCAGTCCCAGGGCAAGCTGGGCGACTGGCTCAAGCGCCACGGTCTAGACCAGGTCCCGCCCCTGTGGAAGTACCTGCAGGTCGAGGAAGGCTGGGACGAAGCGGTGCAGGCGGTGCTGCGCGAACGGCTTTCGGCGCTGACCACGACCGATGCGGCCGCGGCCGCCCAAGCGGCGCGGACGGTTCTGGAAGAAGCGCCGCCGGAGACGGTGGCGGTGGCGTTCGCCCCCTTGCCCACGGCTTCCGCCGCTGCGGCAAGGAGCGGCCACGCCCCGCTCGCCGGTGAGACCCCGATGGCCGGTGAAAGCCCCGCCCCCGTGGGAGCGGCGGCAGCCGCGATCCTCCCGCATCTCCCCTCGACCGACGGCGCCCCGCCGCGTCCGCTGTCTACCCTCGTCACGGTCCGCGCCCCGGAGTTCCAGGCCCTGGTCGCCGATTTCCTGGCCGGTGCCTGGGCGGTGGACAAGCTCGACGACTGGCTCGACGCCCGCGACCGCCTGCCGGCCGGCGTGTGCCTCGTCGGCCCGCGCGGGCAGCTGCTGACCCGCGACGCGCTGGTCCATCACGCCCCCGACGCGCGTACCCATGGCGTGATCGAGCGCCAGCGCGAGATCGACGCGCTCGAGGGCGAGCAGGCCGCACTCGAGGAGGCGGCGCACGAGGCCCACGATGCGCTGCTCGCGGCAGAAACGGACGCCAGTACGCTGAACGAGCGCATCAATGCGCTGCGCCGCGAGCAGCAGTCGGTGCAGTCGCAGGTGCATGCCGAGCAGGTGGAGGTGCTCAAGCTCAGCCAGGCGCGCAGCCGAGCCGACGAGCGCCGCGGCCAGCTCGAGCGCGACCTCGAGGACCTGGTCCATCTGGAGGCGACCGAGCGCGAACACCTGGCGCGCGCCGAGATGGAGCAGGCGCGCGCGATGGAGCTCGCCGAGCTGCAGCGCGAGCGGCTCGATGCCGCCATGGCGGTGATGAGCGAGCGTGAACAGGCCTTGCGCGAGGCCCGCGCGCTGGAGCAGGCCGCCGCGCGCGAGCTGCAGGAGGCGCGCTTCTCCGAGCGCGAATGCGCGGGCAAGCTCGAGGACATCGCCCGCAACCAGCAGCTGGCCGCCGAGCAACTGGCGCGCATCCTGAGCGAAACGGAAACGCGGCGTGCCGAGCTCGACGCCACCGACGACGACCGCAGCCACGCCGCGCTGCAGGACGCGCTCGCCTTGCGCACGAACCGCGAGACCGCGCTGGCGGGCCGTCGCGATGCGCTGGAAGCAGCGACCGCGGCCCTTAAGCAGGCCGAGGAGATGCGGCTGCGCACCGAGCACGAGGCGGCGCCGGTGCGCGCCCGCGTGGCCGAATTGCGGCTGGCGGTGCAGGCCGCCGAGCTGGCGGTCGCCCAGTTCGAGGAGCGCCTGCAGGAGGCCCAGGCCGACGAGGCCGCGCTCGCGCCGCTGCTCGCCGCCGACCCCAAGGAGACCACGCTGCAGCGCGAGGTCGCCCGCCTGGCGCGGGAAATCGCCGAGCTCGGCGCGGTCAACCTCGCCGCCCTCGACGAACTCAGGACCGCCACCGAGCGCAAGGGCTATCTCGATGCGCAGACCGAGGACCTGCTGCAGGCGATCGAGACGCTCGAGGACGCCATCCGGCGCATCGACCGCGAAACACGCGAGCAACTGCAGGACACCTACAATACGGTCAATCGCCAGTTCGGCGCGCTGTTCCCGCAGCTCTTCGGCGGCGGTCGCGCGGAACTGGTGCTGACCGGCGAGGAGATCCTCGACGCCGGCATCCAGATCGTCGCCCAGCCGCCGGGCAAGAAGAACGCATCGATCCACCTGCTGTCCGGTGGAGAGAAGGCGCTGACCGCGATCGCGCTCGTGTTCTCGATGTTCCAGCTCAATCCGGCGCCGTTCTGCATGCTTGACGAGGTCGATGCACCACTGGACGATACGAACACCGAGCGCTACGCCAACATGGTCAAGCGCATGTCATCGCAGACGCAGTTCATCTTCATCAGTCACAGCAAGATCACGATGGAATTCGCCCAGCAGCTGGTGGGCGTGACGATGCAGGAGCAGGGCGTGTCGCGGGTGGTTGAAGTGGATATCGAAGAGGCGCTGCGCCTGGCCGAGCCGGCCGCAGCCTAAGACAGCTTGAGAGATACCGGGCAAGAAGCAGGAATTCGGGAAACGAAATGGACAGCGAACTTCAGATCGCGTTGATCGGTGCGGGCCTGGCGGCCGTGGTGCTGGTCGTCGGCTACAACAAATGGCAGGAGCGCAAGCATCGGCGCGACGCCGAGCGGGCCTTCCGCTCGGAGCACCGCGACGTGCTGCTCGAACCGCGTGCCGACCCCGAGTCGTCCGAGCGCCGCGAGCCCGGATTCGGCGGTGAAGAGGAAGAGTCCCGCCGCTTCAACGAGGCGCCGGTGAGCCGTACCGCGCCCGAACTGCCCCGCCTGCTCGACGCCCGTGCCGACTGCGCGATCCGCTTCGAGGCGATCGAGGCCCTCGACGTGGGCACCGTGTGGTTGATGCAGGCCGAGCAGCTCGCCGGCCTCACCAAGCCGGTGCGCTGGTTCGGCTTCAATGACGCGGACAACGTCTGGATGCCGCTCGGCCCGGAGAGCACCGGCGCCTGCCACTGGTTCTGCGCCGCGCTGCAGCTGGTCAATCGGCAGGGCTCGATCGGCGAGACCGACTTCATGCGCTTCACCGGCGGCGTCCAGCGTGTCGCCGATGCGGTGATGGCGCTGCCGCCCGGGCTGCCGCTGCGCGCGGAGACCCTGCACCGGGCGACCGAGCTCGACCGTTTCTGCGCGGACGTCGATGTGCAGATCGGGGTGAACGTGCTTGCCCGCGATGGGCATTTCGACGGGCGTTCGATCCGGCGCGCCGCCGAACGCCTGGGCCTGCGCCTGGGCCACGACGGCGCCTTCCATGCAGTCGAGGGCGAGGCCAGCCTGTTCTCGCTCGCCAACCTGGAGGCGGGTGCCTTCGCCCCCGACAACCTCGATGGCATGGTCAGCCGCGGCCTGACCCTGGTGATCGACGTCCCCCGGGTGGCGGGCGGCGGCGCCGCGTTCGAGCGCATGATGCACACCGCCGGCGAGCTCGCCGGCGAACTCGGTGGCGACGTGGTCGACGACAACCGCGCGCCCTTCGGCGCCGAGGCCGCGGCCATCATCCGCGGCCAGATCGAGCAGTTCCAGGCCCGCATGGACGAAGCCGGGATCCCGGCCGGCGGCCCGCTCGCACAACGCCTGTTCGCGCTCTAAGGAATGGATCTGTTCGATTCGATCGGGGGCGATTCACCCGAATCGGCCGCAGGGGCGGGTGCGCCCGAAGTGCGCGCGGCCGCGCTGCGGGCGGAGATCGCGCGCCATGACCATGCCTACTACGTGCTCGACGCGCCGACGATCCCGGATGCCGAGTACGACCGCCTGTTCCGCGAGCTGCAGGCACTCGAGTCCGAACATCCCGCGCTGCGCACACCCGACTCGCCGACCCAGCGCGTAGGCGGCAAGCCGCTCGCGCAGTTCCCGGCGGTGCGCCATCGCATCCCGATGCTCTCCATCCGCACCGAGACCGACACCGAGGCGAGCGGGGCGCTCGCCTTCGATGCGCGCGTGCGCCGCGAGCTCGGCCTCAAGGACGAGGACCCGCCGGTCGAATACGCCGCCGAACTCAAGTTCGACGGCCTGGCGATCAGCCTGCGCTACGAGGACGGCGTGCTGGTGCAGGCCGCGACCCGTGGCGACGGCGAGACCGGCGAGGACGTCACCGGCAACGTACGCACGGTCAAGGTCATCCCGCTGCGCCTGCGCGGCGAGGCGCCGCCGGTGATCGAGATCCGCGGCGAGGTGTATATGCGCCGCGACGACTTCGAGCGCCTGAATGTCCGTCAGGCCGAGGCTGGCGACAAGACCTTCGTCAATCCGCGCAACGCCGCTGCAGGCAGCGTCCGCCAGCTCGACCCCGGCATCGCCGCGCGCCGGCCGCTTTCCTTCTTCGCCTATGGGCTCGGCGACACCGGCGAGTGGACGCCGCCCGCGACCCATGGCGAAGTGCTCGACGCCATCGCCGCGTTCGGGCTGCCCGTGTGCGCGCACCGTGCGGTGGTGCAGGGCGCACAGGGCCTGGCCGATTTCCACGCCCGCATCGGCGCGCTGCGCGACACGCTGCCCTTCGACATCGACGGCGTGGTGTACAAGGTCAATTCGCTCGCGCTGCAGCAGCGCATGGGCTTCGTCACCCGCGAGCCGCGCTGGGCGGTGGCGCACAAGTATCCGGCGCAGGAGGCGCTGACGATGCTGCGCGACATCGAGGTCCAGGTCGGCCGCACCGGCGCGCTGACCCCGGTCGCCCGTCTGGAGCCGGTCTTCGTCGGCGGGGTCACGGTCACCAACGCCACGCTCCACAACCAGGACGAGATCGACCGCAAGGACGTGCGCATCGGCGACTGGGTGATCGTGCGCCGCGCCGGCGACGTGATCCCCGAGGTGGTGGCGCCAGTTGTCGAACGCCGCAGCGGCGAGCTGCCGCGCTTCGTGCTGCTGGACAGGTTTCCCACCTGCCCGGTGTGCGGCTCGCACGTCGTGCGCGGCGAGGACGAGGCGGTCGCGCGCTGCACCGGCGGGCTGTTCTGTCCGGCGCAGCGCAAGCAGGCGCTGCTGCACTTCGCCGGCCGGCGCGCGATGGACATCGAGGGCCTGGGCGACAAGCTGGTGGACCAGCTCGTCGACGCGGCGATAGTCAAGACGCCGGTCGACCTCTACCGCCTCGGCGTGCTCGCGCTGGCGAACCTCGAGCGCATGGGCGAGAAGTCGGCGCACAAGCTGCTGGCTGCGATCGAGAGCAGCCGCAGCACGACGCTGGCGCGGTTCATCTTCGCGCTCGGCATCCGCAACGTCGGCGAGGCGACCGCCCGTGACCTGGCGCGCCACTTCGGCAATCTGGATGCGCTGCTGGCGGCCGGTGTCGACGCGCTGCAGCAGGTCCCCGACGTCGGCCCGATCGTGGCGAAATCCATCGCCGAGTTCTTCGCCGAGCCGCACAATCGCGAGGTGATCGAGCAACTGCGCGCGGCCGGCGTGCATTGGACCGAGGGCGAGCCGCAGGGTACGGTCGCCGGCGCGCTCGCCGGCAAGACCTTCGTGCTCACCGGCACCCTGCCGACGCTCACCCGCGACGAGGCCAAGGCCATGATCGAGGCCAGGGGCGGCAAGGTCGCCGGCTCGGTGTCGAAGAAGACGCACTACGTGGTGGCCGGCGCCGAGGCCGGCTCCAAGCTCGACAAGGCGCAGGCGCTCGGCGTGAGCATCCTCGACGAGGACGGGCTGCGCGCACTGCTGAACGAAACGGATACAAACGGCTGATGCGGCCGGGCGCCGATCGGCGCATGATCGCCCCCGCTGCTGCGTCGCAACACCCTCTATTCATGGGAGAGCAATAAAAATGAAGAAAGTCACCAAGGCGATTTTCCCGGTTGCCGGCATGGGCACGCGCTTCCTGCCCGCCACCAAGGCGAGCCCGAAGGAAATGCTCCCGATCGTCGACAAGCCCTTGATCCAGTACGCGGTCGAGGAGGCGGTCGCCGCCGGCATCACCGACATGATCTTCATCACCGGCCGTACCAAGCGCTCGATCGAGGACCACTTCGACAAGGCCTACGAGCTCGAGACCGAGCTCGAGGCGCGCGGCAAGAAGCAGCTGCTCGAGATCGTGCGCCAGACGGTGCCCAAGGGCGTCAACTGCATCTACATCCGCCAGTCGGAGGCGCTCGGCCTCGGCCATGCGGTGCGTTGCGCGAGCCACGTCGTCAGCGACGAGGCCTTCGCGGTGATCCTCGCCGACGACCTGCTCGACAACAAGGACGGCACGCCGGTGCTGAAGCAGATGGTGGACGTGTACAACTACCACCGCTGCTCGGTGCTCGGCACCATGAACGTGCCGCGCGAGGAAACCCGCAGCTACGGCATCGTCAGCACGGAGACCGACAAGGGCCAGGTGCAGCGCATGACCGGCATCGTCGAGAAGCCGAAGCCCGAGGAAGCCCCGACGACGCAGGCCGTGGTCGGCCGCTACATCCTGACCCCGCGCATCTTCGACCACATCCGCGCGCTCAAGCCGGGCGCCGGCGGCGAATACCAGCTCACCGACGCGATCGCCTCACTGCTGAAGGAAGAGGCGGTGCTGGCCTACCAGTTCGACGGCGTGCGCTACGACTGCGGCTCCAAGCTCGGCTACCTGAAGGCGACGATCGAGTTCGGCCTGCGCCACCCCGAGACCGGGCCCGAGTTCGCGCAGTATCTGCACGGCCGTTTCGGCGGCGAAGCGAGCGGCGGCAAGAAGAAATAAACATACGCTTCGAGCGGCCTTCGACGCCATCAGGCGGAAGAAGGTCGCGCGGCAAGGGCCGGGCATGCGCCGCGCCCGGCAAGAACGAGGCCCCGGCGGGACGATCCCGGCGGGGCCTCGGCATTTTCGGCGTCGGTGCAGGCCCGGACGGCACTGCACCGTTCGCCGGTGATCAGGCTTCGGCAGCCTTCGCCGCGCGCTTGCGGTCGGTTTCCTTGAGGTGGCGCTTGCGCAGGCGGATGCTCTTCGGCGTGATCTCGACCAGCTCGTCGTCGGCGATGAACTCGATCGCGGACTCCAGGGTGAGCTGGATCGGGGTGATCAGGCGCACGGCTTCATCGGTACCCGAAGCGCGCACGTTGGTCAGCTGCTTGCCCTTGATCGGGTTTACGACGAGGTCGTTGTCGCGTGTGTGGATGCCGATGATCATGCCTTCGTACAGTGCGTCGCCCGGGCTCACGAACATGCGGCCGCGGTCCTGCAGGTTCCACAGCGCATAGGCCACCGCGTCACCGTCGTTCTGCGAGATCAGCACGCCGTTGCGGCGTTCGGCCATCGCACCGGCCATCGGGCCGTAGTCGTCGAAGACGTGGCTGGCGAGGCCGGTGCCACGCGTCATGGTGAGGAACTCGCCCTGGAAGCCGATCAGGCCACGGGCCGGGATGCGGTATTCGAGGCGCACGCGCCCCTTGCCGTCCGGCTGCATGTCCTGCAGTTCGCCGCGGCGACGGCCGAGCTCTTCCATCACGCTGCCCTGGTGGTCTTCCTCGACGTCGACGGTCAGCATCTCGTACGGCTCGCACTTCACGCCGTCGATTTCCTTGTACACCACGCGCGGGCGTCCAACCGCCAGCTCGTAGCCTTCACGGCGCATGTTCTCGAGCAGGATGGTGAGGTGCAGTTCGCCACGACCCGAGACCTCGAACACGTCCGAGTCCTGCGTGTAGTTGACGCGCAGGGCGACGTTCTTCAGCAGTTCCTTTTCCAGGCGCTCGCGGATCTGGCGGCTGGTGACGTACTTGCCTTCGCGACCGGCCAGCGGCGAGGTGTTGACCATGAAGTTCATGGTCAGCGTCGGCTCGTCGACCGCGATCGGCTTCATGCCTTCGAGGCAGTCCGGATCACACAGGGTGACGCCGATATTGACCTGCTGGATGCCCGCGACCAGCACGATGTCTCCCGCCTCGGCGGATTCCGACGGTTTGCGCTCCAGGCCCTCGAAGGTCAGGATCTGGCTGACCTTGCCCTTGCCGCGGTTCTCCTCGCCGTACATGACGACCAGCTCCTGGTTCGGACGGATGCGGCCGCGCTTGATGCGGCCGATGCCGAGCTGACCCATGTAGGTCGAGTAGTCGAGCGAGCACACCTGCAGTTGCAGCGGGCCGTCGGCGTCGACTTCGGGCGCTGGCACGTACTTGAGGATGGCCTCGAACAGCGGGCGCATGTCCTTGCGCTCGTCGTCCAGGTTCTCGACCGCGAAGCCGTTGAGGCCCGAGGCGTAGATGACCGGGAAGTCGAGCTGCTCGTCGGTGGCGCCGAGCTTGTCGAAGAGGTCGAAGGTGTGGTTGATCACCCAGTCCGGACGCGCGCCGGGACGGTCGATCTTGTTGATGACGACGATCGGCTTCAGGCCCAGGGCGAGCGCCTTGCGGGTCACGAAGCGGGTCTGCGGCATCGGGCCTTCCTGGGCGTCGACCAGCAGCAGCACGCTGTCGACCATCGACAGCACGCGCTCGACCTCGCCGCCGAAGTCGGCGTGGCCCGGGGTGTCGACGATGTTGATGTGGGTCTCGCCGTACTGGATCGCGCAGTTCTTGGCGAGGATGGTGATGCCGCGTTCCTTCTCGATGTCGCCGGAGTCCATGACGCGCTCGGCGACCTGCTGGTTTTCGCGGAAGGTGCCGGACTGGCGCAGAAGCTGGTCGACGAGGGTGGTCTTGCCATGATCGACGTGGGCGATGATGGCGATGTTGCGAATGGCGCGGGACATGGAGGAGGGCAGGCGAAGTCTTTGAAAGGTCGGGGATTCTATCACGGGCTGCGGCAGCGCAACATGGAATTCTCGGCGACTCCGGGGTGCATGCTAGAATCGCCCGCCCAGCGTGAAGAGGTTCAGGAATGCTAGCGATCATCGGCGGCAGCGGACTCACCCAGTTGTCGAACATGGAGATCGAGCGCCGCGAGGTTGCGCGCACGCCTTACGGCGAGCCGTCCGGCGCCCTGGCCTTCGGCCGGATGTGCAACGAGCCGGTGGTCTTTCTCGCGCGCCACGGCTACGGCCACACGATCCCGCCGCACCTGGTCAATTACCGCGCCAACATCTGGGCGCTGAAGGAGGCGAAGGTCTCCGGCATCGTCTCGGTGGCCTCGGTCGGCGGCATCCGCGCCGATCTCGCCCCCGGCACGCTGATCGTGCCCGACCAGATCATCGACTACACCTGGGGCCGCAAGAGCACCTTCTTCGACGGCGGCGACACACCGGTTCGCCACATCGATTTCACGCATCCGTACGACGAGACCCTGCGTAGCCGCCTGCTGGCGGCGATCCGTGCGGCCGGCGACAGCGCGGTCGATGGCGGCGTCTATGCCAGCACCCAGGGGCCGCGGCTGGAGACGGCGGCGGAGATCGACCGCCTCGAACGCGACGGCGCCGACATCGTCGGCATGACCGGGATGCCGGAGGCGGCGCTCGCCCGCGAGCTCGAACTGCCCTACGCGGCGATCGGTGTGGTGGTCAATTACGCCGCCGGGCGCTCCTCGAGCGAGCACGGCATCCACTTCGAAGACATCGAGGTGGTGCTGCAGGAATCCATGGTGCGGGTGCGCAACGTGCTCGAGTGTCTTTGTCAGGTTTGAGGCTGGAAACGATGAAACGTCTGGAATCCGCTTTCGAACACGTGCTGTTCACCAGCCGCTGGCTGATGGCGCCGGTCTATTTCGGCCTGGTGCTGGCGATGGTTCTGCTGCTGGTGAAGTTCGCCAAGGAGCTCGTGGGCCTGTTCGCCGGCATCTGGTCGGCCTCGGGCGGCGAGTTGATCATCGGCGTGCTCTCGCTGGTGGACGTGGCGCTGATCATGAACCTGCTGATCATCATCATGTTCAGCGGCTACGAGAACTTCGTCTCCAAGATGGAGGACCTGCACGCGCATCAGGATCGCCCGGAATGGATGGGCCACATCGGCTTCTCCGATCTCAAGCTCAAGCTGATCGGCTCGATCGTGGCGATCTCCGGGATCGAGCTGCTGAAGGCTTTCATGAACGCGCACAACCTGAGCGACCGCCAGCTCGGCTGGATGGTCGGCATCCATGTGACCTTCCTGTTTTCCGGCCTGCTTTACGCCGCCATGGACCGCCTCGCCGGCAAGGGGCACTGACGCTCGCCAGGGCGGCGGCAGAGGCAGGAGCGCTTTCCGCAGTCGCTAGACCTGCAGCCGATCGAGCAGCTCGCGCTCGATCTTCAGCACCTGTGCATCCTGGCTCAGCACCTGGCCGGTGAGCAGGAAGGTGTCCTCCACGCGTTCGCCCAGGGTGGCGATCTTCGCGGTGTGGAGGCGGATGCCGTGGTCGGCGAGCACCGACGCGACATCGAACAGCAGGCCGGGACGATCCGCCGCAGTGAGCGACAGCACGTGGTGGCGCCCTGCCTCGTCGGGGCGGATGCTGACCTCGGGACTGATCGGAAAATGCTTCACCTGGCGTGACATGCGGCCGCGTGCCGGGCGCTCGGGCGCCCCGGCCTGCTGCAGGCGCGCGCACAGCTCGTGCTCGATCAACGTGACGATGTCGCGGTAGACCGCCTGCTGCCCGGGATCCTGCAGCATGAAGCTGTCGAGCGCGTAACCGTGGCGGGTGGTGTGCACCTTGGCGTCGAGGATGGTGAAGCCCATGCGGCCGAAGAAGCCGGTCAGACGCACGAACAGGTCCTTCTGGTCACGCGTGAATACCATGACCTGCACCCCGTCGGCGTCGTCCGCCACCCGCGCCTTGACCACCGGCTCATCGGTGGTGGGACGGTAGTAGAGCACGCGGGTGTGCCAGGCGATCTCCTCGGCCGAATGGCGCATGAAGTAGACCGGATCGAGCCAGTTCCAGAGCTCGTCCTCCACCCCCGGGCGCAGGCCGTGGAAGCGCAACTGCCGGCGCGCATCCTCCTGGCGGTCGTCGAGACCGAGCGCCTCCTGCGGCGTCGCACCGCGCAGCAGGCGCTGGGTGGCGAAGAACAGATCTTCCAGCAGCTTGCCCTTCCAGCCGTTCCACACCTTGGGGCTGGTGCCGCGCACGTCGGCGTGGGTCAGCAGGTAGAGCGCGATCAGCCGGCGTTCGTCGCCGACGACCTGCGCGAAGCGCTGGATGACCTCGGGGTCCGAGGTGTCCTCCTTCTGTGCGACGCGCGACATCGTCAGGTGATGCTCGACCAGCCACACGACCAGGGCGGCATCCTCGGGCGCGAGCCCGTGCTGGGTGCAGAACTCGCGTGCATCGACCATGCCCAGCGTGGAGTGGTCGCCGCCGCGGCCCTTGGCGATGTCGTGGAAGAGGGCGGCGACGTACAGCAGCCAGTGGCGGTCGAAGGCGATGATCAGCCGCGTCATCAGCGGGTACTCGTGCGCGTGCTCGCCCATCGTGAACCGGCGCACGTTGCGCAGCACCATCAGGATGTGCTGGTCGACCGTATAGACGTGGAACAGGTCGTGCTGCATCTGGCCGACGATCCGCCGCCAGGCCGGGATGTAGCGCGACAGGATGCCGTACTCGTTCATCTTGCGGAACACGCGCACGATGCCGCGCTTCTGCTGCAGGATCTGAACGAAGAGCTCGCGGTGCTCCGGGCGGGCGCGGAAGGCGGCGTTCACCCGGTTGCGGTTGATCCACAGCGCGCGCAGGGTGCGCGCGGTCATGCCCTTGAGCTCGGAGCGCTGCTGCAGCAGCAGGAAGCATTCCAGGATCGCGGCAGGATGACGCTCGAAGATGTCGTCGTGGCGAATGTCGAGCAGCTCGCGCACCACCTGGAAGCGCGCATTGACGACGATCGCCGCGCCACGGTCGGGAAAGATCACGCTGCCGTAGTTCTGCAGCAGCACGGTGTTCAGCTGCATCACCATCTTCGCGGTGACGTAGTAGCGCTGCATCAGCACCTCGGATGCCCGGCGCGTCGCGGTCGGCTCGATGTCGAGCACGCGCGCGATCTTCTCCTGGTGATCGAACAGCAGGCGGTCCTCGGCTCGGCCGGTCAGGTAGTGCAGGCGGATGCGCACGTGCTGCAGGAAGCGCTCGACGTTGCGCAGTTCGCCCGCTTCGCTGCCGGTGATCAGGCGGCGGCGGGCGAGATCCCGCCAGCTTCGCCCGAGCCCGGCTGCGCGCGCGATCCAGCCCAGCATCTGCAGGTCGCGCAGGCCGCCGGGGCTTTCCTTGCAGTTGGGCTCGAGCGCATACGGGGTATCGTTGAAGCGCGCATAGCGCTGCTCCTGTTCGAGCAGCTTGGCCTTGTAGAACGCACGCACGTCCAGCGCGTCGCGATAACGGCTCGCCAGCTCGCCGAACAGGGCGGCGCTGCCGGTCAGCAGCCGCGCCTCGAGCAGGTTGGTCTGCACGGTGATGTCGTCCGCGGCGCCCAGGAGGCACTCGTCGACCGTGCGCACGGCGTGGCCGACCTCGAGCCCGATGTCCCACAGGCCGCCGACCAGGGTGGCCAGCCGCGACTGCAGGGCCTCGTCGGGCCGCTCGGGAAGCAGGATCAGCAGGTCGACGTCCGAGGCCGGGAACAGCTCCCCCCGCCCGTAGCCACCGACGGCGACGACGGCCGCGGCGGCCGGCATGCCGCAGGACGACCACAGCCGCGTGATCTCGTCGTCGACCAGCGTCGCGCGGCCCTTGAGCACCGTTGCCGTGTGCGGACGCGCCTCGTACTCGGCGCGCAAGCGCGCCATCCCCGCCATCATGCGCTTGCGGGCGTCCGCCAGCAGGGGTTGCAGGGACGTGGTCAGCGCGTCGTTCATGGCGGAGGTCCGGCGCGCGGTGTCAGGCGAACCGGTCTGCGACCATCGCGGGCGGAGCCGGGGCCTTCGCGGAGAGCGTCAGCACCTCGACCCCGGTCTCGGTAACCACGATCGTGTGCTCCCATTGCGCGGACAGGCTGCGGTCCTTGGTGACGATGGTCCAGCCGTCGGGCAGTTCCGAGATGGCGGCCTTGCCGGCATTGATCATCGGCTCGATGGTGAAGATCATCCCGGGCTTCAGCTCCGGGCCGGTGCCGGCCTTGCCGTAGTGCAGCACCTGCGGCTCCTCGTGGAACTTGCGTCCGATGCCGTGGCCGCAGAACTCCCGCACCACGGAAAAGCCGTTGCCTTCGGCATGCTTCTGGATGACGGCGCCGATGTCGCCCAGGCGGCCACCCGGCCTGACCGCGGCGATGCCCAGCCACATGCACTCGTAGGTGATCTGGGTCAGGCGGCGGGCGATGATGCTGGCCGCGGCATCGCCGCCGACCATGAACATGCGGCTGGTGTCGCCGTGGAAGCCGTCCTTGATCACCGTGATGTCGATGTTGACGATGTCGCCCTTCTTGAGCGCCTTGTCCCCGGGCACGCCGTGGCAGACCTGATGGTTGATCGAGGTGCAGATCGACTTGGGGTAGGGGCTGTAGCCGGGCGGGGCGTAGTTGAGCGGCGCCGGAATGGTGTTCTGCACATTGACCATGTAGTCGTGGCACAGGCGGTCGAGCTCGCCGGTGGTCACGCCCGGCTTGACGTGGGGCTCGATGTAGTCGAGGACCTCGGCGGCGAGCCGGCAGGCCACGCGCATGTGCTCGATCTCCTCGGGAGTCTTGATGACGATGCTCATTCTGTCTTTGTTCGAAAATGGGGCTGGAAAGCGCCAAGGCTATCGCAAGCGGCCCCCGGCGGGCAAACCGGGGACCGAACATGCCTTGAGTCGCGTCATCTGCGCGTGCTAATATCGCCGGCTTGTCTGCACTGGCAGGCAAAATCCGCACGTCCTGTGGCAAAGGGTCCATCCGGAGCGCACCGACGACGGCACCGAATCCGGTCCGTCGAGCGCGTCCCGGCTGGCGTATTCGCGGAGCGAAGCGGCGCATGGCGCCGTTTGCTCACGCATCCACGGGGCGGAGGTTTGAACCCTTTATACAAGTTTGGAGTGATACACATGTCCGTCACGATGCGTCAGATGCTGGAAGCCGGCGTCCACTTCGGTCACCAGACCCGCTTCTGGAACCCGCGCATGGCCCCCTACATCTTCGGTCAGCGCAACAAGATCCACATCGTCAACCTCGAGAAGACGATGGCGAAGTACAACGAAGCGATGGAGTTCGTGCGCAAGCTGGCTGCGAACCGCGGCAACATCCTGTTCGTCAGCACCAAGCGACAGGCCCGCGAGATCATCGCCGAGGAAGCCCAGCGCGCCGGCATGCCCTTCGTCGACGAGCGCTGGCTCGGCGGCATGCTGACCAACTTCAAGACCGTCAAGCAGTCGATCAAGCGCCTGAAGGAAGTCGAGGCGATGATGGAAGACGGCTCGATCGAGCGCCTGTCCAAGCGTGAGGCCCTGACCGTGCGCCGCGAGCTCGACAAGCTGCAGAAGTCGATCGGGGGCATCAAGGAAATGGGCGGCCTGCCCGACGCGCTGTTCGTGATCGACGTCGGCTACCACAAGATCGCCATCACCGAAGCCCAGAAGCTGGGTATCCCGGTCGTGGCCGTGGTCGATACCAACCACTCGCCCGAAGGCGTGGATTACATCATCCCGGGTAACGACGACTCCTCGCGCGCGATCCGCCTGTACGCCCGTGGCGTGGCCGATGCCGTGCTGCAGGGCCGCAGCCAGGTGCTGCAGGAAATCGTCGATGCCGGCGGCGACGAATTCGTCGAAGTCGAGGAAGGCTCGCAGGAACAGGCCTGATCGATGACATACGGGGCCGCGAGGCCCCGTTTGCAATCCGGGTCGCCGCTGCGGTGAAATGCAGGCGACCCCCGAATTCTCCGGCGCCGTGCTCGCTCTCGCGAGGCATTGCGCGCCGCGACCTTGAACGTTAAACCAAGATACTCAGGAGCTAGCATGGCGGAAATCACCGCGAGCATGGTCAAGGAACTGCGCGAGAAGACCGACGCGCCGATGATGGAGTGCAAGAAGGCGCTGGCCGAAGCTGCCGGCGACATGGCCAAGGCCGAAGAGATCCTGCGCGTCAAGCTCGGCAACAAGGCTTCCAAGGCTGCAACCCGCATCGCCGCCGAAGGCGTGGTCGGCATCGACATCTCGGCCGACGGCAAGCTCGGCTCGATCATCGAGGTCAACTGCGAGACCGACTTCGTCGCCAAGAACGACGACTTCCTGGCGCTGGTGCAGAACTGCGCCGGCCTGGTCTCGGCCAAGAACCCGGCCGACGTCGCCGCGCTGTCGGCGCTGCCGCTGGGCGAAGGCACCGTCGAGTCGACCCGCACCGCGCTGGTGGGCAAGATCGGCGAGAACATGAGCATCCGCCGCTTCGCCCGCGTCGAAGCCAAGGGCAAGCTGTTCTCGTACATCCACGGCGGCGCCAAGATCGGCGTGCTGCTGGACCTGGTCGGTGGCGAAGAGCAGCTGGGCAAGGACATCGCGATGCACATCGCCGCGTCCAAGCCGAAGGCGCTGGACGCCTCGGGCGTGTCGCAGGATCTGATCGATGCCGAGCGCCGCATCGCGATCGAGAAGGCCCGTGCCGACAACAAGCCCGAAGCGATGCTGGAAAAGATCGCCGACGGCACCGTGCAGAAGTTCCTGAAGGATGTCACGCTGCTGGCCCAGGTCTTCGTCAAGGCCGAGGACGGCAAGCAGACCATCGAGCAGCTGCTCAAGGCCAAGGGCGCTTCGGTGGCCGGCTTCACGCTGTACATCGTCGGCGAAGGCATCGAGAAGAAGGTCACCGACTTCGCCGCTGAAGTCGCCGAGCAGGCCGCCGCTGCCGCCAAGAAGTAAGGAGATGGACATGTCCGCCGCCTACAAGCGCATCCTGCTGAAGCTCTCCGGCGAAGCCCTGATGGGTGACGACGCCTACGGCATCAACGAGGACGTGGTCACCCGCATCGTTTCCGAAATCGCCGAGATCACGCGTCTCGGGGTCCAGGTCGGTGTGGTGATCGGCGGCGGCAACATCTTCCGTGGCATGAAGGGCGCGGCTTCCGGCATGGATCGCGCCACCGCCGACTACATGGGCATGCTCGCCACCGTGATGAACGCGATGGCGCTGGCCGACGCGATGCGGCGCATGGACGTGCCGGCGCGGGTGCAGTCGGCGCTGCGCATCGACCAGGTGGTCGAGCCCTACATCCGCGGGCGGGCGATCCGTCATCTGGAAGAGGGGCGGGTGGTGATCTTCGCCGCCGGCACCGGCAACCCCTTCTTCACCACCGATACCGCCGCCGCGCTGCGTGGCGCGGAGATCGGTGCCCAGATCGTGCTCAAGGCGACCAAGGTCGATGGCGTGTATACCGCCGATCCGAAGAAGGATCCCCAGGCCCAGCGCTATCACCGCATCAGCTTCGACGAGGCCATCGGCCGCAATCTGGCGGTGCTGGATTCGACCGCGTTCGCGCTGTGCCGCGACCAGAAGCTGCCGATCAACGTGTTCTCGATCTTCAAGCCCGGCGCGCTGAAGCGCGTGGTGATGGGCGAAGACGAAGGCACGCTGGTCCATTCCTGAACCCTGGAGAATGCGCGCATGATCCCCGAACTCAAGAAGAACACCGAACAGAAGATGCAGAAGTCGGTCGAGGCTCTGAAGACCGACCTCGCCAAGGTGCGCACCGGCCGTGCCCACACCGGCCTGCTCGACCACGTGATGGTCGAGTACTACGGCTCGATGGTGCCGGTGAACCAAGTCGCCAACATCACCCTGATCGACGCCCGCACGATCGGCGTGCAGACCTGGGAGAAGCCGATGCTCGGCAAGGTCGAGAAGGCGATCCGCGACAGCGACCTCGGCCTCAACCCGGCCAACATGGGCGAGCTGCTGCGCGTGCCGATGCCCGCGCTGACCGAAGAGCGCCGCCGCGACCTCACCAAGGTCGTCCGTCACGAAGGCGAGACCGCCAAGGTCGCGATCCGCAACCTGCGCCGCGACGCCAACCAGCAGCTCAAGGACGCGGTGAAGGACAAGGCGATCTCCGAGGACGACGAGCGTCGCGCCGAGGACGAGATCCAGAAGCTCACCGACAGGTACGTCGCCGAGATCGACAAGCTGCTCGCCCAGAAAGAACAGGAACTGATGCAGATCTGATCCTGCCCGGATCGGCTGTTCCCGTAATGGGCTCGACAGGAGGCAGATCATGACCGGCCGTCGTTTCAGGAGCTCCACCCGGGAGATCCCCGAGGTGTCGGCGGTGCCGCGGCATATCGCCATCATCATGGACGGCAACGGGCGCTGGGCGCGCAAGCGCCTGATGCCGCGCGTCGCCGGCCACTCGCGCGGGGTCGAGGCCCTGCGTTCGGTCATCCGCGGCTGCATCGAGCAGGGCGTCGAGTACCTGACCGTGTTCGCGTTCAGCTCCGAGAACTGGCGCCGGCCGCAGGACGAGGTCTCGTTCCTGATGCAGCTCTTCCTCAAGTCGCTGCAGAAGGAAGTCGCCCGCCTGCACGACAACGGCATCCGCTTCCGCGTCATCGGCGACCTCGCGCGCTTCGACCCCCACCTCGTCAAGGTCATCCGCGAGGCCGAGGTGCTCACTGCCGGCAATACGCGCTTCAACCTGACGGTCGCCGCCAACTACGGCGGGCGCTGGGACATCCTCGATGCGATGTCGCGCCTGATGGCCCGCCATCCCGAGCGGCGCGACGGCTTCAGCGAGGACGAGCTGGCGAGCGAGCTGTCGATGAGCTTCGCACCCGAGCCCGACCTCTTCATCCGCACCGGCGGCGAAAAGCGGATCAGCAATTTCCTGCTCTGGCAGCTGGCCTACACGGAGCTGTTCTTCACCGACGTGCTGTGGCCCGACTTCGACGCCGACGCGCTTGCCGATGCGATCGCGTCCTACCAGGGCCGGGAGCGCCGTTTCGGCAGGACGAGCGAACAACTCAACTCCGCACCGGGGCAGGGCAGCGATGCTTAAAGACCGCGTCATCACCGCCATCCTGCTGCTCGCCGGCGTGCTCGGCGCCGTCTTCCTGCTGCCTGCGGCGGGCTGGATGCTGCTGTGCGCGGCGCTCTGCGCCGCGGCGGCCTGGGAGTGGGGCGCACTCGCGCGTTTCGAGCGCCCGCTGAGGGTGATGAACGCGATCGTGTTCGGCGTGACCTGCCTGATGGTGGGCTTCATGGCCGGACTGGGCGACGGCAGCCTGTCGGGCGCCGTGCTGCTGATGCCGCTGTACATCGTCAGCGGGCTGTTCTGGGTGTTCGTCGTGCCGGCCTGGCTGGCGCGCAAATGGTCGCTCTCCAGCCCGACGCTGGCTTCGCTGGTCGGTTTCGTCGTCCTGATCCCGACTGCGCTGGCGATGATGCACCTGCGCGCGCTCGGGCCGTGGGTGCTGCTCGGCACCATGGCCGTGGTCTGGGTCGCGGACATCGCCGCCTACTTCTCCGGCCGCGCCTTAGGCCGTCACAAGCTGGCGCCGAGCATCAGCCCGGGCAAGACCTGGGAAGGCGCGGTCGGTGCCGCCATCGCGGTGCTGCTGTTCGGTTTCGGCGTGCTGGTCGCGCTCGGCGCACGGCAACCGGGCGGGGCGCTCGCGATCGGCCTGGCGCTGCTGGCGTGGACCGCGATCAGCATCATCGGCGACCTGTTCGAGTCCCTGCTCAAGCGTCAGGCCGGACTCAAGGACAGCGGCAACATCCTTCCCGGCCACGGCGGCATTCTCGACCGCATCGACAGCCTGACCTCGACCCTTCCGCTGGTGGCGCTGGTGTCGGTCGCGCTGGCTGCCTGAGGCCCGCCAGCGCCGCTGGCTTTCGACCTGGAACACACCGAAATGGCTCACTCCGCTCCCCGGCGCCTGACCGTCCTGGGCGCCACCGGCTCGATCGGGCAGAGCACGCTCGACGTCGTCGCGCGCCATCCCGATCGCTTCGAGGTCTTCGCGCTCAGCGCGCAGCGCCAGCACGACAAACTGCTAGGCCAGTGTCTTCAGTTCGCCCCGCGTTACGCGGTGTTGGGCGACCCTACCGCCGCCGCGCAGCTCGCCGCGGGCCTGCGTGACGCCGGCAGCCGCACCGAGGTGCTGTGCGGCGAGGCGGCGCTGGACGACATCGCTTCCGCCGAAGCGGTCGACATGGTCATGGCGGCCATCGTCGGCGCGGCCGGCCTGCGCCCGACGCTGGCCGCTGCCCGTGCCGGCAAGAAGGTGCTGCTCGCCAACAAGGAGGCACTGGTGCTGTCCGGCCAGCTGTTCATGGACGCCGTTCGCGCCGGCGGCGCCACGCTGCTGCCGATCGACAGCGAGCACAACGCGATCTTCCAGGCGCTGCCCGTCGACTACGCGCGCGATCCGGTCGCGGCCGGGGTGCGGCGCGTGCTGCTGACCGCCTCGGGCGGTCCGTTCCGCACCGCGCCGCTGGCCGCGCTGGCAGCGGTGACGCCGGAGCAGGCCTGCGCCCATCCGAACTGGGTGATGGGGCGCAAGATCTCGGTCGATTCGGCCACGATGATGAACAAGGGCCTCGAGGTCATCGAGGCGCACTGGCTGTTCGGTGCTCCGGCCGACATCATCGAGGTCGTCGTCCATCCGCAGAGCGTGATCCACTCGATGGTGGACTACGCCGACGGCTCTGTGATCGCCCAGCTCGGCAACCCCGACATGCGTACCCCGATCGCCAATGCGATGGCGTGGCCGGAGCGCATCGAGGCCGGCGTGCGTCCGCTCGATCTGTTCGAGATCGCGCGCCTGGACTTCGAGCGCCCCGACCTCGAACGCTTCCCCTGCCTGCGCCTGGCCTTCGAGGCCCTGCGTGCCGGCGGGGCCGCGCCGGCGGTGCTCAATGCCGCGAACGAGGAGGCGGTCGCAGCCTTCCTCGAGCATCGCATCGGCTTCCTGGACATTCCCGCCATCATCGCCGCCTGCCTGGAACGCAGCGGCACGCAGACGGTCGATTCGCTGGAGGCGGTGTTCGCCGCCGACGCCTGCGCGCGCGAATGGGCGCGTGCCGAAATCACCCGACGTCCGGTTTGCAGATGAATCTTCTCGACTACCTCGTTCCCTTCGCGCTCGCGCTCGGCCTGCTGATCCTGGTGCACGAGCTCGGCCATTACCTCGTCGCACGCTGGTGCGGCGTCAAGGTGCTGCGCTTCTCGATCGGTTTCGGCAAGCCATTGCTCGTCAGGCGCGCCGGCCGCGACGGTACCGAATGGGCACTGGCGGCCTTCCCGCTCGGTGGCTACGTCAAGATGCTCGACGAGCGCGAGGGGCCGGTGGCGCCGGCCGAGCTGCACCGCAGCTTCAACCGCCAGAGCGTCTATCGCCGCTTCGCGATCGTCGCCGCCGGGCCGATCGCGAACTTCCTGCTCGCCATAGCCTTGTACTGGGGCCTGTTCGTCGCCGGCACCGACGAGCTGCGGCCGCGGCTGGCGCTGTCCGACACGCCCGCGATCGCGCAGGCCGCCGGCGTGCGCGACGGCGACCTGGTGGTATCGGTCGATGAGGAGCCGGTGCGCAGCTGGCAGGATCTGCGCTGGGTGCTGCTGCAGCACGCCCTCGACAATCGCGAGCTGGTGCTGAAGGTGCGCACGCTGGAGGAGGTGGAGGCCTTCCGCCGCCTCGATCTGCGCGGCATCGCCATCGACGAGGGTGATGCCGACCTCATCGCGCGCATCGGTCTCAAGCCCTGGCGGCCCCATATTCCCGCGGTGATCGGCAAGATCTCGGAGGAGGGCGCGGCGGCCCGCGCAGGCCTGCAGTCGGGTGACGAGGTGATCGCGATCGACGGGCTGGAGATCGAGGCCTGGAGCGACCTCGTGCTCGCGGTGCGCCAGGCTTCCGGTCGCAGCCTGCCCTTCGAGGTGGAGCGCGACGGTGCGGTCCTGACTTTCCAGGTCACCCCGGACGAAGCCAGCGAGAACGGCGAGCGCATCGGCCGCATCGGCGTCGGCGTGGCCGAGCCCGCGCCCGGCGGCATCTCGATGTTCGGCGAGGTGCGCTACGGCGTCGTCGAGGGGCTGGTGAAGGCGGTGCGCCAGACCTGGGAAACCAGCGTGCTGAGCCTGAAGATGATCGGCCGCATGTTCACCGGCGAGGTGTCGTGGAAGAACCTCTCCGGACCGGTCACGATCGCCGACTATGCGGGCCAGACGGCACAGCTCGGACTGAGCCATTACCTCAAGTTCGTGGCCCTGATCAGCATCAGCCTGGGGGTCCTGAACCTGCTCCCCATCCCGGTTCTGGATGGTGGACACTTGTTGTACTATACGGTCGAAATCATCAAGGGCGGTCCGATTCCGGAGCGCATCATGGAGATCGGTCAGCAGATCGGTCTCGTCCTCCTGGTGATGCTGATGGCATTCGCCTTCTACAACGACATCAATCGTCTCATTTCCGGCTGAATTCCCGCATGAATCGCAAGCTCCTGCCCGGGCTCATCATGGCCCTCCTTGCCGCTGCGCCGGCATTCGCGTTCGACCCCTTCGTCGTCAAGGACATCCGGGTCGAAGGCATCCAGCGCACCGAGGCGGGCACCGTCTTCAACTATCTGCCGGTCCGGGTGGGCGAAACCTTCAGCGAGCAGCAGGCGGCGGATGCGATCCGCGCGCTGTTCGCCACCGGTTTCTTCAGCGACGTGCGCATCGAGACCGAGGGCGACGTGATCGTCGTCGTCGTGGACGAGCGCCCGGCGATCGCCGACATCACCTTCGTCGGCGTCAAGGAGTTCGACAAGGATGCGCTGAAGGCCGGCCTGCGCGAGGTCGGCCTGGCCGAATCGCGCATCTTCGACCGCGCGCTGCTCGAGCGCGCCGAGCAGGAGCTCAAGCGCCAGTACCTGTCGCGCGGCAAGTACGCCGCCACCGTGACCACCACCGTGACGCCGCTCGAGCGCAACCGGGTCGGCATCAACTTCGCGGTCGAGGAGGGCGACGTCGCCAAGATCCGCCAGATCAACATCGTCGGCGCCAAGGCTTTCGACTCCGAAGACCTGGTCGAGCAGATGCAGCTCACCACGCCCGGCTGGCTGACCTGGTACACCAAGAACGACCAGTACTCGCGCCAGAAGCTGTCGGCCGACCTCGAGACCCTGCGTTCCTTCTACCTGAACCAGGGTTATCTCGACTTCAACATCGATTCCACCCAGGTCTCGATCACGCCCGACAAGAAGGACATCTACATCACGGTCAACATCACCGAGGGCGAGCAGTACACCGTGACCGGCGTGCGCTTCACCGGCGATCTCGTGCTGCCCGAATCCGAGTACGTGGCGCTGACGCAGATCCGCCCCGGCGAGGTGTTCTCGCGCGAACGGCTGACCGAGACCACCAAGGCGATCACCGACCGCCTCGGCAACGAGGGCTACGCCTTCGCCAACGTCAACGCCGCGCCGGAAGTCGACAAGGAGAAGCGCGAGGTCGCCTTCACCGTCTTCGTCGATCCGGGCCGCCGGGTGTACGTGCGCCGCATCAACGTCGGTGGCAACACCAAGACCCGCGACGAGGTCGTGCGCCGCGAGATGCGCCAGATGGAAGGCGGCTGGTACGACGCCGCGGCGATCAACCGCTCGCGCAACCGCATCGACCGCCTCGGCTTCTTCGACGAGGTCAACGTCGAGACCCCCGCCGTACCCGGCACGACCGACCAGGTCGATGTGAACTTCACCGTCAAGGAACGCCCCACCGGCAACCTGATGCTGGGTGCGGGCTTCTCCAGCGCGGAGAACATCGTGCTGTCGGCGTCGATCGCGCAGCAGAACCTGTTCGGCAGCGGCAATGCGCTGACCCTGGCGCTGAACACCAGCCAGTCCAGCCGCACCGCGGCGCTGTCATTCACGAACCCGTACTACACGGTGGACGGCGTCAGCCTGGGCTGGGACCTGTACCACCGCACCTACGATGCCGACGAACTCGACAGCGTGTCGCCGTACAAGACGGTGTCGACCGGCGCCGGCATCCGCCTCGGCTGGCCGATCGCCGAGGACGACCAGATCAACTTCGGCCTGACCGCGGACCAGACCGAGATCTCGACCTATACGAACAGTCCTTTCCTGTATCAGCGTTTCTGTGACGAGAATGGCGGCTCTCTGGCTGGCGACGGCACCTGCGAGGTGACGGTGCGCAGCGTGCTGGCCACGGTCGGCTGGTCCCGCGACAGCCGTGACAGCTTCACCTATCCGCGCTCGGGCAGCTACCAGCGCCTGTACGGCGAGGTCACCGTGCCGGTCGCCGACCTCCGCTACGGCAAGCTCGGCTACCAGTACCAGCACTGGTTCCCGATCGGTCGTGACTACGCACTGATGCTGAATGCCGATTTCGGCTGGGCCAAGGGCTTCGGTGGCGAGAAGGTGCCGTTCTACAAGAACTACTACGTCGGCGGCATCGGTTCGGTGCGCGGCTACGACCAGGGTTCCATCGGCCCGAAGTTCATCGATACCGACGGCGACATCACCTCGACCGGCGGCACGCGCAAGGTGGTCGGCAACGCCGAGTTCTACTTCCCGATGCCGGGGGCGGGCAAGGACCGTTCCTTCCGCATCTCGGCCTTCTTCGATGCCGGCTACGTGTGGGGCGACGACCAGCAGCCCCTGGTGGCGAACGGCGAGTTCGTCGAGCAGGATGTCCGTCTGGACGACCTGCGCTACAGTACCGGCCTCGCGTTCTCGTGGAGCTCCCCGATCGGCCCGCTCAAGTTCAGCTTCGGCCATCCGCTCAACAAGAAGGAAAACGACGAAGTCCAGCGATTCCAGTTCCAGCTCGGCAGCGTCTTCTGACGCGCCGGCAACCCAGTTTCATCCGGAGGCATAAGTGAAAGTCAGTACCCTCTCCCTGCTGGCAGCCGCACTGCTCGGCATGTCCCAGGCCGCAATCGCCGAGACCAAGATCGGCTTCGTGAACTCCGACCGCGTGATGCGCGAGGCGGCGCCCGCCGTGCGCGCGCAGCAGCGGCTCGAGAAGGAGTTCGAGAAGCGCGACCAGGAGCTTCAGCGCCTCGCCCGCGACCTCAAGTCCATGCAGGAAGACCTCGAGCGCAACGGCCCGACCATGGGCGACAGCGACCGCCGCAACAAGGAGCGCGCCTTCAACGAGCTCAACCGCGACTTCCAGCGCAAGCAGCGCGAGTTCCGCGAGGACCTCAACCAGCGCCGCAACGAGGAACTCGCCTCGGTGCTCGACAAGGCCAATCGCTCGGTCAAGCAGATCGCCGAGCAGGAAAACTACGACATCATCTTCCAGGAAGCGGTCTACGCGAACCCGCGCATCGACATCACCGAGAAGGTGATCCAGTCGCTGTCGGACGCCAAGTAAGCCTGGGCGCGCATGTTCCGACTGCAAGAACTGGTCGATCGCCTCGGCGGGGAGCTCCACGGTGACGGCAACGTCGCCGTCGCCCGCGTCGCCACGCTGGAGAAGGCGGGAGAGGGCGATCTCGCCTTCCTCGCCAACCGCAAGTACCTCTCGCAGGTCAAGGATTGCGCGGCCAGCGCATTGATCGTCGGTCCCGATGCGCGCGAACAGCTCGCCGACCGGGCACTGATCGTCACCGCCGATCCCTACCTCTACTTCGCCCGCGTCGGCCAGCTGTTCAACCCGCAGCCCGCACCGCGTCCCGGGGTGCACCGTCTGGCCGCGGTGGACTGCGATGTCCCCGCCAGCGTCGAGATCGGGCCCGGAGCCTGCGTGGAAGAGGGCGTCGAGCTCGGCGAGGACGTGGTGATCGGCGCCAACTGCTTCGTCGGCCGCGGCACCCGGATCGGACGCGGCACCCGGCTTTACCCGAACGTCACCGTCTATCACGACTGCGTGATCGGCACCGACTGCATCCTGCATTCAGGGGTGGTGATCGGCGCCGACGGCTTCGGCTTCGCGCGTGAGCGCTCCGGCGCCTGGGTCAAGATCCCGCAGACCGGACGCGTCATCCTCGGCAACGACGTCGAGATCGGCGCCAACACCACGATCGACCGCGGCGCGCTGGACGACACGGTGATCGGCGACGGCGTGAAGCTCGACAACCTGATCCAGATCGCGCACAACGTGCGCGTCGGCGAGCACACGATCATGGCCGGTTGCGCCGGCGTGGCCGGCAGTGCGCAGATCGGCGCGCGCTGCATGGTCGGGGGCCAGGCCGGCATCTCCGGCCACCTCAGCATCGCCGACGACGTGGTCGTCTCCGCGTGGACGCTGGTGGCCAAGTCGATCACCAGGCCGGGCGTCTACACCGGCAACCTGCCGCTGCAAACCCATGGCGACTGGGTGAAGAACTTCTCCCATCTGCGCCACCTGGACGCGCTCGCCAAGCGCGTCCGTCAACTCGAACAACAGAGCGACGGTCCCGAGGACCGCACGCCGGGCTGAGCCATCATGGACATCAAGGAAATCCTGCAGTACCTGCCGCACCGCTATCCCTTCCTGCTCGTCGACCGCATGCTGGAGATCGAGCCCGGGGTGCGCGCGCGCGGGCTGAAGAACGTGACCATGAACGAGCCCTTCTTCCCGGGCCACTTTCCGCACCATCCGGTGATGCCGGGCGTGCTGATCATCGAGGCGATGGCGCAGGCCGCCGCGCTGCTGTCGTTCAAGAGCACCGGCGTCAAGCCCGACGACAATTCGGTAGTCTATTTCGCCGGCATCGACAACGCGCGCTTCAAGCGTCCGGTGGTGCCGGGCGACCAGCTGATCTTCGACGTCGAGATCACCCACGCCAAGCGCAATATCTACAAGTACAAGGCGCGCGCCAGCGTCGATGGCGAGCTCGCCGCCGAAGCCGAACTGATGTGCGCGATCAAGACCCTATGATCCATCCGACCGCCATCGTCCATCCGGGCGCCAAGCTCGCCGCGAACGTCAGCATCGGCGCCTATTCGCTGATCGGCGAGCATGTCGAGATCGGCGAAGGCACCCGCATCGGTCCGCACGTCGTGGTCGAAGGCCACACCCGCATCGGCCGCGACAACGAGATCTTCCAGTTCTGCTCGATCGGCGCCAGCCCGCAGGACAAGAAGTACGACGCCGAGCCCACCCGGCTCGAGATCGGCGACCGCAACACGATCCGCGAGTTCTGCTCGTTCAACGTCGGCACAAGCCAGGACGCGCACGTCACCCGCGTCGGCAACGACAACTGGATCATGGCCTACGTGCACGTCGCGCACGACTGCCAGGTCGGCGACCACACCATCTTCGCCAACAACGCCACGCTTGCCGGCCACGTCCATGTGGGCGACTGGGCGATCCTCGGCGGCTTCACCGGCGTGCATCAGTTCTGCCGCGTCGGCGCACACAGCTTCTGCGGCGTCGGCACCGTGCTGCTGCAGGACCTGCCGCCCTTCGTGACCGTGGCGGGCAACCCCGCCAAGCCGCACGGCATCAACAGCGAAGGCCTGAAGCGCCGTGGCTACTCGGCCGCCGGCATCGCCGCGATCAAGCGCGCCTACCGCGCGCTGTACCGTTCGGGCCTGTCGCTCGACGAGGCGCGCCAGCGCGTCGCCGAGATCGCCGCCGCCGAGCCGGAGGTGGGCCTCTTCTCCGAGTTCATCGCCGAATCCGGCCGTGGCATCGTGCGCTGAGACCGTGGCCACGCAATGACCGTCCGCATCGCGATGGTCGCCGGTGAAACCTCCGGCGACCTGCTTGCCAGCCACCTGATCCGCGCGCTGCGCCAGCATCTGCCGGATGCCGAGTTCTTCGGCATCGGCGGTCCGAAAATGCAGGCCGAAGGCTTCGAGGTGCGCTGGCCGTGCGAGCTGCTTGCGGTCCACGGCTACGTCGACGCCCTCAAGCGTTACCGAGAGCTGTCCGGCATCCGTCGCGAACTGCTGGCGCAGATCCGCCGCGAACGCCCGACGGCCTTCATCGGTGTCGACGCGCCGGACTTCAACCTGTGGCTGGAAGGCAAGGTTCGCGACGCCGGCATGCCCTCGATCCATTTCGTCAGCCCCTCGATCTGGGCCTGGCGCGGCGGGCGGATCAAGCGCATCGCGCGCTCGGTCTCGCACATGCTGTGCCTGTTCCCGTTCGAGCCCGAGATCTACGAGCGCGCCGGCGTCCCGGTGAGCTACGTCGGCCATCCGCTGGCGGACGTGTTTCCGCTACATCCGGACCGCGACGGCACCCGCGAACGCTTCGGGATTCCGCTCGAGCACAGGGTGGTCGCGATGCTACCGGGCAGTCGCCAGTCCGAGGTGCGCAATCTCGCCGACACCTACATCGCGACCGCGCGCCGTCTGCTCGAACGCGACCCCGGGCTCGGCTTCCTGGTCCCGCTCGCAACCCGCGAGACGCGGGAGATCTTCGAGGAGGCACTGCATCGCAACGAGGCCACCGAGCTGCCGATCCGCATGCTCTTCGGCCACGCCGTCGATGCGATGACCGCCGCCGACGTGGTGCTGGTGGCGAGCGGCACCGCAAGCCTGGAGGCCGCGCTGCTCAAGCGCCCGATGGTGATCACCTACCGCATCGGCAAGTGGCAGTACCGCCTGATGAAGCGCATGGCCTACCTGCCCTGGGTCGGGCTGCCCAACATCCTGTGCAACGAAGGCATCGTGCCCGAACTGCTGCAGGACGACGCGGAGCCGGAGAAGCTCGCAGAGGCGATCGAGGGCTGGCTGCAGGATGCGCCGCGCCGGGCCGCGGCCGAGGCGCGCTTCATGGAACTCCACCTCACCCTGAAGCAGGACACCGCACGGCGGGCCGCCGAAGCCATCCTGCCCTACCTCGGCGCGACCGAGCGCTGACCGCCGACCGATGACGCTCGACCTGTTCGCGCCACCGCCCGCCGACGGACTGCTCGTGTGCGGCGTCGATGAAGCCGGGCGCGGGCCCCTGTGCGGCCCGGTGATGGCGGCGGCGGTGATCCTCGATCCGGCGCGGCCGATTGCCGGCCTGAACGACTCCAAGAAGCTCAGCGAAGCCGCCCGCGAGCGCCTGGCGCCCCAGATCCGCGAACGTGCACTGGCGTGGGCGGTGGCCGAAGCCAGCGTCGAGGAGATCGATCGCCTGAACATCCTGCACGCCACCATGCTGGCGATGCAGCGCGCGGTGATGGCGCTCGGTGTCGCACCGGGCGAGGTGCTGATCGACGGCAACCGTTGCCCGAAGCTGCCCTATCCGGCGCGCGCCATCGTCAAGGGCGACGCGACCGAACCCGCCATCTCCGCCGCCTCCATCCTCGCCAAGACGGCCCGCGACGAGGCCATGCGCGTGCTCGACACGCAATGGCCGCAGTACGGGCTGGCCGCGCACAAGGGCTATCCGACCGCCGCCCACCTCGCCGCGCTTGCGGCGCACGGCGTGCGCGACTTTCACCGCCGCAGCTTCGCGCCGGTAAAGAAGCTGCTGGCGAGCGGGGCGGGGCGGTGAAGCGGCGATGAAGACGATCACCTCGCGCGACAATCCGCTGGTCAAGCGCCTGCATGCGCTCGCCCACTCCGGCCGCGAGCGCCGCCAGCGCGGCGAGACCGTGCTCGACGGCGCCCATCTGCTCCAGGCTGCGATCGAGGCGCGCTGGCCGCTGAAGGCGGTCGTGTGCTCCGAAAGCGGCCTGGCGCGCGCGGAGCACCAGCGCCTGCTCGACGCGCTCGACGCGGATGTCCAGCGCTACCAGCTCCCCGACACGCTGTTCCGCCACGTGAGTCCGGTGGATGCGCCCTCGGGCGTGCTCGCCATCATCGACCTGCCGCCACCCGTTGCCGCCGAGCCGCTCAGCGGCAGCGTGGTGGTGCTCGACGCCGTGCAGGATCCCGGCAATCTCGGCACCATCCTGCGCACGGCCGCCGCCGCCGGGGTGCGACGCGTCCTGCTCGGTACCGGCTGCGCACAGGCCTGGTCACCGCGCGTGCTGCGCGCCGGCATGGGCGCGCATTTCATGCTCGAGATCGAGGAAGGCGTCGATCCCGGTGCGCGCCTCTCCGCCTATCCCGGACGCTGCCTCGCCACCGCGCTGGGTCCGGGCGCGTGTTCGCTCTATGCCCTCGACCTGTCCGGGCCGGTGGCCTGGCTGTTCGGCGCCGAGGGTCAGGGCCTGTCACCGGCGCTGCTGGCGCGCGCCGACCAGCGCGTGATCATCCCGATGGCCGAGGGTATCGAATCGCTCAATGTCGGCGCCGCGGTCGCGGTGTGTCTGTTCGAGCAGGCGCGACAGACGCACGGCCGTTAAAAGCCTCACGACCCAATCGTGCCCGTTGTTGACCCGGGGTGCGCTCCGCTTCCATGCTTCGCGCATGTCCGCAGCCTTGCGGACGCACACGATACGCAGACGGCCACAGGCCGCGCAGGCAAGGAGACGAAGATCGATGGTCAAGTACTGCAAGACCGCCAAGGGGCATCAGGAAATCAGCGAGCGCTCCGGCGGCCTGGGCCTGCGTGCCCGGCGACTGCTGATCCTGATCGACGGGCAGCGTGACAGCGAAGAACTCGGCCGCCTCGCCGGCGACTCCCAGGTCGAGGAGACGCTGCGGACACTGGCCGATGCTGGCTTCATCGAAGCGCTCGCCGCCCCGCCGCCCGCCGTCGCAGCGCCGGCGGCCCGATCGGCCCCGCCCCCCACGGCACACAGCGGGCGACAGGCGAGTCTCGGCCTGGCGCAGGATTTCATGATGAACACCCTGCGCACCTTCCACGGCCCCTACGGCAAGCTCGACCTCGTCAAACGCATCCACGCCACCACCCACGCCGACGAATTGCGCACGCTGTTCGACGAGTGGCTGCATTCGATCAGCGAGACCCGTATCGGCCGCAAGCGCGCCGACGAGCTGTCGGCCCGCCTGCTCGAGGTGATGCCGGGCTGAGCGCGGCCGCAGCGTCCGCCTCAGTCGGGCAGGCGCAACCGCTCGGCATGCGCCGCCGGGTCGCGTGTCTCGCACCACGGCAGCACCCCGAGCAGGGGCGCCGGAATGCGCGCACGCAGACTGTCGATGTTCTGCTCCGGGCGCAGCATGTGCGGATCGATCCGGTTGGCGATCCAGCCGGCGAGCAGCAGTCCGCGACGCTCTATGGCCTCGACCGTCAGCAGGGCGTGGTTGATGCAGCCCAGGCGCAGGCCGACCACCAGGATCACCGGCAGCGCGAGATCCGTGGCGAGATCGGCGCTGTCGTAGCCGTCCGCCAGCGGCACCCTGAACCCGCCCACGCCCTCCACCAGAACCACGTCCGCGCGCTGGCGCAGCACGCCAAGCGCGTCCTGGATCGGTCCGGGCGTGATGCGAACCCCTTCCTCCTCCGCGGCGATGTGCGGCGCGACCGGGCTGGCGAGGCACCACGGATTGAGCAGGGCGAGCCCGGGATCGAAGCTGCTCGCCGCACGCAAGGCGGCGACGTCCTCGTTCACCCGCTCGCCGTCGACCAGCTCGGCGCCGGCGGCGACCGGCTTCATGCCGAGCGCGGTGAGACCCTGCGCGCGTGCGGCGTGGAGGAGGGTGCAGGTCGAGTGGGTCTTGCCGATCTCGGTGTCGGTGCCGGTGATGAACCAGGCGCGGGCAGGGGGCTTCTGTTGCGTCATCGGAGTCGGTCGGGGTCGTCGGGCCTGTGCAGGGCAAGCAGGATGAGGTCGTAGGTGGCCGGCAGGCGGCCGTCGGGGCGACGGTGCCTTTCGTAATGGGCCTGCAGGCGGCTCCACGCTGCGCGGCCGAGCGGCCGTCGCCGGCGTCCGCCATCGACGGTGGCGGCACCGATGCGCTTGATGTCCTGGAGCAGGCCGCGCAGATCCGGTGCGCAGGCATGCACCTCGGCGCCCTCATGCGCCAGCGGCACCAGCGCGCTCGCCCGCGCGGCCTCGATCCAGCGCGTGGCCGGATGGAAGTCGATGGTGTGGCGGGCGCCGTCGATCGGCGCGAATGCCTCGCGCAGCTCCCACAGCGTACGCGGGCCGAGCGTGGCAATCAGCGCGATACCGCCGGGCGCCAGCACGCGGGCGCATTCCGCCAGCGCGCGGCCGGGATCGCACCACTGGATCGCCAGGCTGGACCAGATCAGCCCCAGGCGGTCGTCGGCGAAGGGCAGATGCTCGAGGTCGCCGCAGACCGCGTGCAAGCCGGTCGGGTCATTGCAGACGCTGCGACCGGCGGTCCCCTGGGAGACGTCCGCGGTTGCCGGGTCTTGCATCTCGATCAAGCCACAGTGCCGCCGTCGCGCCTGGGCGAGCATGGCCGGGGCGAGGTCGAGCGCGATGCGGGGCGCGTCCGGGCACAGGCGGTCCAGTTCGGCGAAACCGAATCCGGTGCCGCAGCCGGCATCTAGGACGGGGGCGCCCGGCCGCAGTGCCGCCTGCAGGTCCTGACTCATCGCAAAGTTGCCGAGCCGGGTGCATATCTCGCGCTGGACATGGGCGGCCGCGTCGTAGTGGTGCGCGGCCCGGTCGAAGGCCCTGCGGATGTCTGCCCGGCGGGCGCGAGGATCGAGGTCGGGACGCTCCGCCCCGGCGATCGCGGTCGGGGCGTTCTCCGGCCCGGGGGCCAGCCGGGTGTCGGGCCGGGCGTGCTCACGCATCGGCGAAGTCCCCGATCAGGCGCGCGCATTCCGCGCTGCGCGACAATGGCAGCGCATGCCCGCTGTCGCTCAGGATCTCGAGGCGGGCGCGGGGCAGGGCCTTCGCCATCGCCCCAGCGGCCGCGACCGGCATCAGCGCGTCGTGTTCGCCGTGGATGACGAGGCAGGGCTGCGTGATCCGCGGCAGGATCGCTCGCAGGTCGGTGGTGGCGAGCAGGGCGAGTCCGTCGGCGAGCGCTGCGTTGCGGCGCCCTCTCGGTGCTGCGGGCTGATTCGCCGCGTTCGGTGCGGACATATCGGCAGGGTCATCTCCCGGTGCGTCGTCGAGCGCCGTCAGAGCATGCGCGAGCGAGGTCTGGACACCGCGCCGGTCGACCTCGCCGAGGCACTGCAGGGCCAGGAAGCGCTTGAGCGTCGCGCGTGGATCGTCCGCAAAACCGCTGCGGAAGGCGTCGACCGTCGCCGCGGCGAGCCCCGGCCAGGCTTGCTCGGCCGGCGGCTCCGCAGCGACGAAGCGCGCCGTGCCGCCGATCAGCACCAGCCGCGCGACACGCTCCGGGTAGCGATGCGCGAGCTCGAGGGCGAGCAGGGCGCCGAGCGACCAGCCGACCACGGTTGCCGCGGCGGGAATCTGCGCCGCGATAGGCTCGGCCCAGGTGTGGAGGTCGGCAGCGGCCGCCACCGGCGCGCCGGCGTGCCCCGGCAGTGCCGGCGCGAGCGTGGGCCGGTCCGCGAGCAGCGTGCGGATCGGCGCCCAGACCGCCGGGGTCATCGCCCAGCCGTGCACCAGCACGAGCGCGGCCTCTTCACCGCCAGCGGCGCCCGTGGGAACAGGGCGCGCGCTCATCCGCCCCCTCCCGCCCGCTCCAGGCGTGTCAGCGTCTCGGCGAGGCGCACGACGTCGGTCTCGTCGTGGGCGGCCGTCAGGGACACGCGCAGTCTGGCGGTGCCGGCCGGGACGGTGGGCGGGCGGATCGCGGGGACCCAGAGCCCTGCATCGAACAAAGCACCGGCGACCGCCACCGCCTCCGCGTTGTCGCCGATCAGCACCGGCTGGATCGCGGTGCGCGAGGGCAGCAGTCGCCAGCGTTGCAGCCGGGTGTGGGTGCGGAAGCTTGCGATCAGGGACTGCAGGCGCTGCCGGCGTGCTTCGCCCGCCTCGATCAGGCGCAGGCTGGCGAGCAGCGCATGGGCGAGCGCCGGCGGAGCGCCGGTGGTGAAGATGTAGGTGCGCGTCTTCTGCACCAGCCATTCGATCACGTCGGCATGACCGGCAACGAAGGCGCCCGCGACGCCTGCGGCCTTGCCCAGGGTGCCGACCAGCACGATGCGCCAGGCCTCGGGATGGGTGTCGAGGCCGGCCTCGGCGACCGCGCCGCGGCCCTGCGGCCCGAGCACGCCGAAACCGTGGGCGTCGTCGACGACCAGCCAGGCGTCATGGCGAACCGCGAGCGCCAGCAGCTCGGCGAGCGGCGCGACGTCGCCGTCCATGCTGAACACCGCATCGGTGACGATGAGCTTCCGCGGCGCCGCGCTGCCGGCGAGCATGCGCTCGAGCGCAGCGACGTCGGCATGCGGGTAGCGGTGGACCGTGGCGCGCGACAGCAGCATGCCGTCGACCAGGGACGCGTGGTTGAGCCGGTCGGCGAAGATCGCATCGCCACGTCCGGCCAGCGCAGGCAGGATCCCGCTGTTGGCCATGTAGCCGGTGGAGAAGTACAGCGCGCGGTCGTAGCCGACGAAACTGGCGAGCGCGCGCTCCAGCTCGTCGTGCACCGCGTAGTGGCCGCTCACCAGATGCGAGGCGCCGGAGCCGGCACCCCAGCGCGACGCCCCTTCGGCGAGCGCCGCGGCAAGCGCCGGGTCGCCGGCCAGCCCGAGGTAGTCGTTGCTGCAAAAGGCGGTCAGCTCGCGGCCGTCCACCGTGGCGCGGGGCGCGCAGGGCAGGGCGTTGCTGCGCCGGCGACGACGCAGCGCCTCATCGTCCAGGCGGCCGAGACCGGCGCGCAGTTCGTCGAGGAGTCGCATCCTTGTCGGCACTCAGGCCAGCGCCGCGTCGAGGGCCGCGGCGGCGCCATCGACCAGGTGCGCGATCTCGGTTTCGCCGACCACATAGGGCGGCATGAAATACACCGTGTCGCCGATCGGCCGCAGCAGCACGCCCAGATCGAGGCCGGCAGCGAAGAAGCGGCGTGCGAAGCCCGCCGGGGCGTCGGCGACGTCGAAGGCGGCGATCATCCCGGTCTGGCGCAGGTGGCGGACCGCGGGGTGATCGCCAAAGCGCGCCTGCAGCGCGTCGCCGAGCCAGCGCGCGCGGGTGCGGTTGGCCTCCAGCACCCCATCCTCGGTGAAGATGTCCAGCGTCGCCAGCGCCGCGCGGCAGGCGAGCGGGTTGCCGGTGTAGGAGTGCGAATGCAGGAAGGCGCGGCTGGCGCTGTCGTCGTAGAAGGCCCGGTAGACGTCATCGGTCGTCAGCACCAGGGACAGCGGCAGGTAGCCGCCGGAGATGCCCTTCGACAGGCAGACGAAATCCGGCCAGCCGGTCCCGGCGTCGGGCTGGTCGGCGCGGCCCGCGACCTGTTCCCAGGCGAAGAAGCTGCCGGTACGGCCGCAGCCGACCGCGATCTCGTCGGCGATCAGGTGCACGCGGTAGCGGTCGCACAGCGCGCGCGCAAGCCGCAGGTATTCTGCGTCGTACATCACCATGCCGGCCGCGCCCTGCACCAGCGGTTCGACGATGAGGGCCGCGATCTCGTGATGACGGGCCTCGAGCTCGGCCTCCAGGGCGGCCGCGGCGCGGCGGGCGAGGTCGACGGGCGTCTCGTCCGCCGACGCCAGGCGGGCGTCGGGGGTGGGCACGGTCGTGCCGGAGCGCACCAGCGGCGCATAGGCGTCGCGGAAGATCGCCACGTCGGTGACCGCGAGCGCGCCCACCGTCTCGCCGTGGTAGCTGCCGGCCAGGCTCAGGAAGCGGGTCTTGCCCGGCTCTCCGCGGTTGCGCCAGCAATGCACGCTCATCTTGAGCGCGATCTCGGTCGCCGAGGCGCCGTCGGAGGCGTAGAAGGCATGGCCGAGGCGATGTCCGGTCAGCGCGGAGAGGCGCTCCGAGAGCGCCACCACCGGCTCATGGGTGAAGCCCGCCAGCATCGCATGCTCGAGCGTGTCGAGCTGGGCCTTGATCGCCGCGTTGATGCGCGGATTGCAGTGCCCGAACAGATTGACCCACCACGAGCTGATGCCGTCCAGCAGCCGGCGACCTTCGGCATCGATCAGCCACGGGCCCTCGCCACGCACGATCGGCACCAGCGGCAGGATCTCGTGCTGCTTCATCTGGGTGCAGGGGTGCCAGACGGCGGCGAGCGAGCGGGCGAGCAGATCGTCGGCGGAGGTCATGGGGCGGGCGGCGGAACGAAACGGGCGCCCATGGTGGGCAAACGCTCCGGGGCTGTCAATTGCGCGTCCCGCCGCCTTCCGTGCCGCCTGCGCCGCGTCCGCCGTCTGGGCCGCTGGTGCGGATTCGCGTTAACATCGCCCGCTCCGGCGAGTCCGCCGCTTCGCACAACGAAACCCATGATCCTCGTCATCTCCCCCGCCAAGGCACTCGACTACGAGACGCCGCCGACCACCGCCCGCTTCACCCAGCCCGATTTCCTCGACGACGCCAGCGCGCTGATCGCGGTCCTGCGCGAGAAGTCTCCGGCCGACATCGCCGAGCTCATGGCGCTGTCCGACCCGCTCGCCACGCTCAACGTCGCGCGCTATGCGAGCTGGTCGCGTCCCTTCGCGCCCGACAACGCCAGGCAGGCGGTGCTCGCCTTCAACGGCGATGTTTACGAGGGCCTGGACGCCAGGAGTCTGAGCGAGGTCGAACTTGCCTGGGCGCAGGACCACCTGCGCATCCTGTCCGGCCTGTACGGCGTGCTGCGGCCGCTCGACCTGATGCAGGCCTATCGCCTGGAGATGGGCACCCGCCTGGCGAACCCGCGCGGCAAGAACCTGTATGAATTCTGGGGCGAGCGCATCACCGACGAACTCGATCGCCTGCTCGCACGCGAGGAGGAGGCCGGGCGCGAGCGCGTGCTGGTGAACCTCGCCTCCGACGAGTATTTCAAGTCGGTCAAGCCGAAGAAGCTCAAGGGCCGCATCGTCACGCCGGTGTTCGAGGACTGGAAGGGCGGACGCTACAAGATCATCAGTTTCTACGCCAAGCGCGCCCGCGGCCTGATGAGCCGCTACGCGATCACCCGTCGCATCGACGAGGTCGAAGCGCTGAAGGGCTTCGACAGCGAGGGCTACGCTTTCGCCGCCGACGCTTCGGAGGCCGACACCCTGGTCTTCCGCCGCCGCGAGGAGTGAGCGTGTTGAAGATCAGCTCTGCCTTCGACTCCGGCGCGATCGAGGTCGTCGGCCTCGACGACCCGGCGAACCTCCGCCTGCGCCTGCGCAAGGACAACGCGGCGGACTTCCACCAGTGGTTCCACTTCCGCCTGATGGGCGCGGCGGGCACGCCGCTGCGGATGGTGTTCGAGAATGCGGGGACGGCAGCCTATCCGGATGGATGGCCCGACTATCGCTGCGTCGCCTCCTACGATCGCCAGAACTGGTTCCGCATCGCCGGCACGCGCTACGAGAACGGCGAGCTGATCGTCGAGCACACGCCCGAGCGCGACAGCATCTACTACGCCTACTTCGAGCCCTATTCGCACGAACGCCACCTCGACCTGCTCGCGCGCGCCGAGCTGTCGCCCTACGCCCGGGTGCGCAACCTCGGCAGCACGGTCGACGGTCGCGATCTCGACCTGGTGGTGGTCGGCCGCGACGCCCCCGGCCGCGTGCCGGTGTGGATCATCGCCCGCCAGCATCCGGGCGAGACGATGGCGGAGTGGTTCGTCGAGGGCCTGCTCGAGCGCCTGCTCGACGGCGCCGACCCGGTCGCGCGCAAGGTGCGCGAGCGTGCGGTGCTGTACATCGTCCCCAACATGAACCCGGACGGCGGGGTGCGCGGCAACCTGCGCACCAACGCAGCCGGGCGCAACCTCAACCGCGAATGGCGCGAGCCGGACCCGGTTGCCAGCCCCGAGGTATTCCTGGTGCGCGCCGAGATGGAACGCACGGGCTGCACGCTGTTCCTCGACATCCACGGCGACGAGGCGCTGCCCTACGTGTTCTTCTCCACCGCCGAGGAGGTCCCGGGCTTCACGCCCGAGGCCGCCGCGGCGCAGGCGAAGTTCGTCGACACCTTCCGCGCGGTGAGTCCGGACTTCCAGACCGAGGAGGGCTACAAGCCCGGCCGCTTCGGCGAGGAACTGCTGACGCTCGCAAGCAAGTGGGTCGCCAACCGCTTCGGCTGCGTATCGCTGACCCTGGAGATGCCGTTCAAGGACAACGCGATCCTGCCCGACGGCCAGGTGGGCTGGAACGGCGCGCGCAGCAAGCGGATGGGGGCGGCGATGCTGAATCCCATCCTGCGCCATCTGGAGGCCGGGCAGGCTCGCTAGCAGAGGCGGCGAGCCGACGCGCGACGGGGCCTTGTGGGAGCGGGTGCGCCCGCGAACCCGGCAACCGGGTGCCCGAGGGGTCCAGGCAAGCCCGCCGACGAAGCGCGGGCCCGGAGCTCGAGCGGCCGCCCTGCCTGAGGCGGGGCGATCAGCCCTTGCGTCCGAGCTCGGCCAGGATCGCGGTCGCGCAGGCCACGCCGGAGCGCACCGCCGATTCGAGCGTGGCCGGGTAGTCGGAATCGAGGTAGTCCCCTGCCAGCCACAGCCCGGGCAGCGGGGTACGGATGCCCGGGCGGAAGACGCCGGGGCGGCAGGCGATCGTGGCGCGCTTCTCGACGATGACCTGCGACCACTCCGGCGCCGGCAGCCGCCTGCCGAGCTGGCGTTCGAGCTGGGCATGGACGGCCAGGATCAGGTCCTCGCGTTCCAGCGCCTCATGCGGTCCGTGGGCGCTGATCACGCACGCGAACAAGCCTTCCGGTCCGCCGAGCTGACCGCGGTCGAAAACCCATTGCGCCGGATCCGAGGGGCCTTCGGACACCAGGCCGATCATCGCTTCGGGCAGGCTCTGGCCCCTGCCGAGCGCGAGATACACCGAGACGATGGGTTCGTGCTCGAGCGCCCCGATCCGCTCCGCCAGTCGCTCGCAGGCGCCGGTCGAAGCGAGCAGCGGCGCGGCATGGTAGGGCGCGGTGGCGAGCACCACATGCGGCCAGGGCTGGCTGCCGGGGTCGCCCTCGAGCCGGAAGCCGCCGGGCACCGGCCGGATGGCGTCGATCGCGTTGCCGGTGCGCAGCTTGCCACGGCGGGTGGCGAGATAGCGCGCGGCGGGCACCGGGAAGAGTTCGGACAGGTCGGTGCGCGGCAGCAGCAGCTCGCTTGCCGACGCACCCGCGGCCAGGCTGTCGCGCAGCACGTTGGCGAAGACCTGGGCCGATGCCGCCGCGACCGGCGTGTTGAGCGCGGCCACGCACAGCGGCGCCCACACCAGCGTATTCAGCTTCGCCGTCTGCCGCGTCTCGGCCAGCAGTTGCGCCACGGTCATGTCCGCGACCGGCAGGCGGAAGTCGCGCTTCTTCAGCCAGCGCATCAGGCGCAGCATGGCCAGCCGGTCTCCCCAGCCCAGCCCCTTGGCACGCAGCAGGCCGACGGCGAGGTGGAAGGGCGCGGGCAGCGCCGCCGCCTTCAGGTGCAGCTGGCCCGGCACGTGCAGCGTCAGCGGCAGGTGGGCGAGCTGCTTGGGCGAACAGCCGGTCAGGCGCAGCAGGCGAGTGAGCTCGCTGTAGGCGCCGATCAGGATGTGCTGGCCGTTGTCCACCCGCCAGTGGTGGTCCTTGTGCACCACGCGCGCGCGCCCGCCCAGGGTGTGCGAGCGCTCGAACACGGTCACATGCACGCCGGCGCGCGCGAGCTCCACGCCGCAGGCGAGGCCGGCGTAGCCGGCGCCGATGATGGCGACCGTGGGTACGCTCATGGGACGACCCTCCTGTCGCTGCGCGACATCCTCCCCGGGGGAGGAGCGCGCTTCCCTTCGGACGGCCGTGCGGGCGCGCTCATGCGCGGAACCAGGTCGTGCCCGCCAGCCACACCTTGCGCAGCGGGGTCAGCGAGGTGCGGCGGTCGAGCACCTGGAAGCCGTCGCGGGCGATCTCGCGCAGCAGGGTGCGATAGATCGCCGCCATCACCAGGCCGGGGCGCTGCGCCTTGCGGTCCACCGCCGGCAGCTGGGCGAAGGCCTGGTCGTAGAAGCGCTCCGCGCGTTCGGTCTGGAAGGCCATCAGCTCGCGGAAGGCGTCGGAGTAGCGCGCCTCGAGGATGTCCTTGGCCGGCACGTTGAAGCGCTGCAGGTCCTCGATCGGCAGGTAGATGCGGCCGCGGCGGGCGTCCTCGCCGACGTCGCGGATGATGTTGGTGAGCTGGAAGGCGAGGCCGAGGTCGTGCGCGTACTTGAGCGTCTGGCGGTCCTGGTAGCCGAAGATCTCGGCGGCGAGCAGGCCGACCACGCTGGCGACACGGTAGCAGTAGAGCTGCAGGCCCTTGAAGTCGAGGTAGCGCGTCTGCGCCAGATCCATCGCCATGCCGTCGATGATCTCGAGCAGCTGCTCCTGCGGCAGGCGGAAGCCCTTGATGACGTCCTTCAGCGCATGGCCGACCGGGTGGGTCGGCGTGCCGGAGTAGATCCGCCCGACCTCCTGCCGCCACCACTCGAGCTTGGTCTGCGCCAGGGACAGGTCGTGGCATTCGTCGACCACGTCGTCCACCTCGCGGCAGAAGGCGTACAGCGCGGTGATCGCCTGGCGGCGCTCGGCGGGCAGGAACATGAAGCTGTAGTAGAAGCTCGAGCCGCTCTTGGCGGCCTTGTCCTGGCAGTAGTCGTGCGGATTCATGCGGTTTTTCCGAAAGTCAGGGCGCGCCAGCCGAGGCGCAGCCAGTCGCGGCGGCCGAGCGTGGGCCGATGGCGGAAGACATCGTAGCCGACCGCCTCGATGCGTTCGAGGATGCGCAGGCCGCCGAGCACCACCAGGCGCAGCTCCCAGCCGACGCGGCCCGGGAGGGCGCGGGCGAGCGGGGCGCCGGCAAGCATCATCGCCCGCGCGCGTTGCACTTCGAAGGCCAGGAGCGCGCGCCAGTCGTCGTCGATCGCCGTCTCGCCACGCACCAGCGCGTCGAGCCTGGCCTCGTCGACCCCGAAGCGGGCCATGTCGTCCTGCGGCAGGTAGATGCGCCGCTTGTTCCAGTCGACGCCGACGTCCTGCCAGAAGTTGATCAGTTGCAGTGCGGTGCAGATCGCATCCGAGCGCCGCAGGTTCTCCGCGGTGGCGGCGCCGTACAGATGCAGCATCAGCCGCCCGACCGGGTCGGCGGAGCGCCGGCAATAGTCGCGGAGTTCGTCGATGCTGGCGTAGCGGGTCTTGCCGACGTCCTGCATGAAGGCGTCGAGCAGGTCGCGCAGCGGCTGCAGGGGCAGGCCATGGGCCGCGATCGCGCGCCCGAGGCGGGCGAACAGCGGCGCGAGCCCGGCATCGTGCACCGGATGGCCATGAGCGCAGGCCTCGAGCGCGATCTGGTAGTCGTGCAGGCGCGCGAGGCGGGCGATCGCGGGCGCGTCGCCTTCGTCGGCGACGTCGTCCGCACTGCGCGCGAAGGCGTAGATCGCCTCCACCGGTTCGCGCAGGCGCGCCGGCAGCAGCAGGGAGGCGACGGGGAAGTTTTCGTAGTGCTCGACCGGCATGGGGGCTGTGGTGCGGACCTCACCGCAGGCCGGTGAATGCATCGCAAGGGCGGCGAGTATACCGCGGCGCGTCCTTGCCCGCGGGGCTCGGGTCGCAGCGTGTCGGGCCGATGCGCTCGAGGGACCGCACGGCGCGCGCGGTGCTCCTGCAATTGCCCGGAAACTCGCCCTACGGTGCAACTTTCGGGCCGCTGCGATGACAGAATCGCATCTTCAGGCACGTGCTGCTGCGTTACGGCCACCGCAGCCTGCGCCGCCCCCAAGGATGCACTTCACATGCTGGAACTCCACCAAGTCCGCAAGACCCTGCCCGGCATGCCGCCGCGCGTGCTTTTCGACCGGCTGTCGCTGCGCGTCGAGGCGGGCGAGTGCGTGGCGATCGTCGGCGAGTCCGGGGTCGGCAAGTCCACGCTGCTCAACTGCATCGCCGGTCTCGAGCCGATCGACGGCGGCGAGATCCGGGTCGGCCCCTCGCGCATCGACCATCTCGACGACGACGCGATGGCGCGGCTGCGCCGCAGCCATTTCGGCTTCGTGTTCCAGGCCTTCCACATCCTGCCGCATCTGAACCTGCTGCAGAACGTGGCGCTGCCCCTGTGGCTGCTGGGCGAAGCCGAGGGTGTCGCGGCCAGCCGCGCGCGCGCCATGCTGCAACACGTCGGCCTCGGCGCGCGCGCGGAGGATCCGCCGCAGCAACTCTCCGGCGGCGAGCTGCAACGGGTGGCGATCGCCCGGGCGCTCGTGCACCGGCCGCATCTGGTGCTGGCCGACGAGCCCACCGGCAACCTCGACCCGGGGCGCGCGACCGAGGTGCTCGACCTGCTGCTCGCCCAGATCCGCGACAACCGGGCGGCCGGGGTGCTGGTCACGCATTCGCGCATCGCGGCCGCGCGCGCCGACCGCGTGCTGGAGCTGCGCGCCGACGGCTTGCACGACATCACCGCGCGGACATGAAGGCCACGCTGCGCCGCGTCTTCCTCGCCAGCCTGCTGCGCCGTCGCCTGGCGACCGCGCTGTCGCTGCTGGCGATCGCGCTCGGCGTGGCCCTCGGGCTGGCGGTGCAGCTGATCCATGCCGCTGCGCTCGACGAGTTCGGGCGCGGCATGCGGCTGCTCGCCGGCGAGGCCGACCTGCAGGTGATCGGCGCGCGCGAGGGCTTCGACGAGGCCGTGTTCGCGCAGCTCGCACGTCGTCCCGAGGTGGCGGTCGCCAGCCCGGTGCTGGAGATCGAGGCCCGCCTGCCCGGCCGCGACGACAGCCTGCGCATCCTGGGCGTGGATCTGTTCCGCGTGCTGCGCGTGCAACCCGGCCTCGTGCCGCTCACCGAGTCGGCGGGGACGGAGGATGGGCGCTTGGCCGCGCTGCAGCCGGACAACATCTTCCTCGCCGACGAGGCCCGCACCCGGCTCGCGGAAGCGCAGCGCGGGACGGACGGCAAGGTCCAGGCGCCGGCGCTGGTCGACGGCGGGCTGCGGGTGCAGTCCGGCGTGCGGAGCTTCGAGCTGAGGCTCGCCGGGCGGGTGCCGGGGGCATCTGGAGTCCTCGGGGTCATGGACATCGGCGCGGCACAGCAGCGTTTCGATCGCATCGGCGTGCTCAGCCGGGTGGACCTCAAGCTCGTCGAAGGCGTGACACCGCAGGCGGGCATCGAGGCCCTGGCGTCCTTGCTGCCGCCCGGCCTGGCGCTGCGCATTCCGGAGGCGGCCGCGGGGGAGGTGGGCACGCTGTCGCGCGCCTACCGGGTCAACCTGACCATGCTGGCGGCGATCGCGCTACTGACCGGCGGCTTCCTGGTGTTCTCGACCCAGTTGCTGGCGGTGGCACGCCGGCGGCGGGAATTCGCGCTGCTGCGCGCGCTCGGACTGGAGCGGCGCGAGCTGATGCACGGACTGCTCTCGGAAGGCGCCGCGGTCGGGCTGATCGGCGGCGCGTTCGGAATCGCGCTCGGCCACCTGCTCGCCGCCGGCGCCTTCCAGCTGGTCGGCGGCGATCTGGGTGCCGGTTTCTTCCGCGGACTGAGGCCCGAACTGCGGTTCGACGCCTGGCTGAGCCTGGGCTACCTGCTGCTCGGGGTGCTCGCCGGTGTGGCCGGCACCTGGCTGCCGGCGCGTGCGGCCGCCCGGGTGCCGCCGGCACGCGCCCTGCGGGCGGGCGAGGGTGAGCGCGCCGGCCCGCAGGGCGGGGTACGCATCCGCCACGCCGGCGCGCTGCTGACGCTGGCAGTGCTTGCCTGCCAGCTGCCGCCGCTCGGCGGCATCCCGGTGGGCGGCTACGCCGCGGTGGTGTTCGTGCTCGCGGGCGCCGTTCTGGCGCTGCCAGCGCTGGCACGCGCGGTGCTGCCGCTGCTCGGGCGCGGGCGTGGCGTGGTCTGGCGGCTGGCGCACGCGCGCCTGGCGGCGACGCCCGGGCAGGCGGTGGTGGCCGGGGCCGGGGTGATCGCCAGCGTCGCGCTCGCGGTGTCGATGGCGATCATGGTCAGCTCCTTCCGCGTGTCGGTGGATGAATGGCTGACTCAGGTGCTGCCGGCCGATCTCTACGTCCGCGCATCCTCGTCTGCCGGCAGTGGCTACCTCGATCCGCAGGCGCTGGCGCAGATCGGGGCGGTGCCGGGCGTGGCCTCGGTGGATACGACGCGGCTGGTCAATCTGCGCCTGACCGACGAAGAACCGGTGTTCAGCGTCCTGGCCCGACCCGCGCGCGGCAACTGGGGGCTGCCGCTGGTGAGCGGATCGATGACGCCGGTGGAGTCAGCCGGCGGCCTGCCGCCGGTGTGGGTGTCCGAAGCCGCGGCGGACCGCCACCGCCTGCAGTTGGGCAGCCGCTTCGAATTGCCGCTGGGCGGGCGCGTGCAGGCCTTCGTGGTGGCCGGCGTGTGGCGCGACTACGCCCGCCAGCATGGCGCCGCGCTGATCGAAAGCCGTGACTACGTGCGCCTGACCGGCGACGAGCGGGTCAACGACGCCGCGTTGCGCGTCGCACCCGGCACGCCGCCGGCCGCGGTCGCCGAGGCCTTGCGCGCGCGCTTCGGCGCCGAGCACATCACCGTCGCGCTGCCGGGCGAGATCCGCGCGCTCAGCCTCGAGATCTTCGACCGCAGCTTCCTGATCACCTACCTGATGGAGGCGGTCGCCGTGCTGATCGGCCTGTTCGGCATCGCCACCACCTTCGCCGCGCTCGCCACCACGCGCCAGGGCGAGTTCGGCATGCTCCGCCACCTCGGCTTCACCCGCGCCGAGATCGGCCGCCTGATCGCCGTCGAAGGCGCGCTGACCGCCGGGCTCGGCGTGCTCGCCGGCCTGATCGCCGGCGGCGCCATGGCCTGGGTGCTGATCGAGATCATCAACCGCCAGAGCTTCCACTGGAGCATGGACCTCGCCGTGCCCTGGGGGGCCCTAGCGCTGTTCGCGGCCACGCTGGTCGTGCTTGCCGCGGCGGTGGCGCGGCTGGCCGGACGGCACGCGATGCAGCGCTCGGCGGTGCTGGCGGTGAAGGCGGACTGGTGAGGAAGATGAAGATCGTATTCGACACGCCGGGGCAGATCACGCATCGCCCCGGGCGCTCGCCCATCGAGCGCACCCCGTCCTTGTACGCGAGCGGCGGCGGCCGCGATTCGACGCAAGCGAAAGGGGCGGATCAGGTGGGTGGTCCGGCAGATCATCGCGGCTGCCGACGCTCCCGCAGTGGCGGGGTGATTGCGCTGTGCATGCGTCTTCTTTTCGCGCTCGTCGCCGGATTGCAGCTGTTCGGCGCTGCGCCTGTCCAGGCCGATGGTGCCACGCCCGACTACCCGCCGGTCGTCGCCGGACGAACCCTGGCGTTCCCGCAGGACTTCGGCGCCCATAACGACTACCGCACCGAATGGTGGTACATCACCGGCTGGCTGCGCGACGCGGCCGGCGTCGAGCGCGGTTTCCAGCTCACCTTCTTCCGCGTGCGCACCCGCATCGGCGAGGACAACCCCAGCCGCTTCGCCCCCCGCCAGCTGATCCTCGCCCATGCCGCGGTCGCCGATCCGGCAAGCGGGCGTCTGCGTCATGCCGAGCGTTCGGGACGCGCCTACCCGGGCCTGGTCGAGGCCGAGGAGGGGCGCACCGCGGTGCGTGTCGACGACTGGTTCCTGAGCGGCGGCGAGACGCCGGATGCGCCCTATCGCAGCCGCGTCGAGGCCGAGGATTTCGCCTTCGAGCTCGAGTTCATGCCCGACCGCCCGCCGGTGCTCAACGGCAAGGCGGGTTTCAGCCAGAAGGCGCCGGATCCGCTCAATGCCAGCTACTACTACAGCCGTCCGCAGCTTGCGGTGAGCGGCACGCTGCGCGTCGATGGCGCGGCGCAGGCGGTGACCGGGCATGCCTGGCTGGATCACGAATGGTCGAGCGAGATCCTGCCCGCAGATGCGCACGGCTGGGACTGGATCGGCATCAACCTGCACGGCGGCGGCGGGCTGATGGGCTTCCAGATGCGCGACGGCGAGGGCAGGGCGATGTGGGGCGCGGGCACGCTCAGCGATGCCTCCGGGAAGACGACCGTGTTCGGCCCCGAGGACCTGCGCTTCACCCCGGTGCGGCGCTGGCACTCGCCGCGCACCGGCATCGAGTACCCGGTGGAATGGACGCTGAGGCTTGTCGACGGTCGCCGCTTCCGCCTGCAGCCCCTGATGGACGACCAGGAACTCGACAGCCGCGCGTCCACCGGTGCGATCTACTGGGAGGGCGCGGTGCGCCTGCTCGAGCTGACGGGAGCGGAGTCCGGCGGCGGCGAGCGCGAGGTCGGTCAGGGCTATCTGGAGATGACCGGCTACGCGGACCGCCTGCGCATGTAGGCGCGCCGGGTGCCGGAGCCAGAGGGCGCGCCGATACGTGGCCGTGGGAACGGCTGCATGTGCCCGTGGGAGCGCCGGAAGGCGCGAATACCCCGCCCCCGTACCTGACGATGCTCATGGCCACCGCTCGACCGATTCGCGGCCGCCGCCACTTCCAGGTGGGCGCCCGTCCTCGCCCGCGCCGTCCTCCCTCGTCGGCTCTTGCCGGCGAGTGCGATAATGCGACCCTTCCAGACCCGAACAGGATTTCCCACGTGATTCTCGTGACAGGCGGCGCCGGGTTCATCGGCGCGAACTTCGTGCTCGACTGGCTCGCAGCCGGTAACGAGCCGGTGATCAACCTCGACGCGCTGACCTATGCCGGCAACCTCGAGACCCTGGCCCGCCTCCAGGGCGACGCGCGCCACCTCTTCGTGCATGGCGACATCTGCGACCGTGCCCTGGTCGAGCGACTGTTCGCCGAGCACAAGCCGCGCGCAGTGGTGCACTTCGCCGCGGAGAGCCACGTCGACCGCTCGATCCACGGCCCCGGCGCCTTCGTGCGCACCAATGTCGACGGCACCTTCACCCTGCTCGAGGCCGCGCGCGCGCACTGGAGCGCGCTGCCGGCGGGTGAGCGCGAGGCCTTCCGCTTCCTGCACGTCAGTACCGACGAGGTGTACGGTTCGCTCGGCCCGAACGACCCGGCCTTCACCGAGACCAAGGCCTACGAGCCCAACAGCCCGTACTCGGCAAGCAAGGCGGCGAGCGACCACCTGGTGCGCGCCTGGCATCACACCTACGGCCTGCCGGTGCTCACGACGAACTGCTCGAACAACTACGGCCCCTACCAGTTTCCCGAGAAACTGATCCCGCTGATGATCGTCAATGCGCTCGCCGGCAAGCCGCTGCCGATCTACGGCGACGGCCAGAACGTGCGCGACTGGCTCTACGTCGGCGACCACTGCGCCGCGATCCGCGAGGTGCTGGCGCGCGGCCGCGTCGGCGAGACCTACAACGTCGGCGGCTGGAACGAAATGGCCAACATCGACATCGTGAACACGGTGTGCGCACTGCTCGACGAGCTGCGCCCGAGTGCTGCCGGCAGCTATGGCCGGCTGATCACCTACGTCAAGGATCGCCCCGGCCACGACCGCCGCTACGCGATCGACGCGCGCAAGATCGAGCGCGAACTCGGCTGGCGGCCGGCGGAGACCTTCCACACCGGCATCCGCAAGACCGTGCAGTGGTACCTGGACAATCCGGGCTGGATCGCCAACGTGCAGAGCGGCGCCTACCGCGACTGGGTTGCGCGCAACTACGGCGGACGCGAGGTGCAGCCATGAAGATCCTGTTGCTGGGCAAGAACGGGCAGGTCGGCTGGGAGCTGCAGCGCGCACTGGCGCCGCTCGGCGGGCTGGTGGCGCTCGACCGGGCCGGCGCGGACGGGCTGCGGGGCGATCTCGAGGACCTCGACGGCCTCGCGCGCACGGTGCGCCAGCTCGCCCCCGACGTGATCGTCAATGCCGCGGCCTACACCGCGGTCGACAAGGCCGAGACCGATGTCGCCCGCGCGCACTGCATCAACGCCGAGGCGCCGGGCGTGCTGGCTGCAGTTGCAGCGGAGCTGGATGCGCTGCTGGTGCATTACTCCACCGACTACGTCTTCGACGGCAGCGGCGACCAGCCCTGGCGGGAGGATTCGCCCACCGCGCCGTTGTCGGTCTATGGCCGCACGAAGCTCGCCGGCGAGGAGGCGATCCGCGCCAGCGGCTGCCGCCACCTGGTCTTCCGCACCTCGTGGGTGCACGCGGCGCGTGGCGGCAATTTCGCCCGCACCATGCTGCGCCTGGCGGCCGAGCGCGAACGCCTGACCGTGATCGCCGACCAGGTCGGCGCGCCGACGGGCGCTGAGCTGATCGCCGATGTCAGTGCGCACGCGATCCGCGCCACCGTCGCGGCGCCGGCGCTGGGCGGCACCTACCACCTCGTCGCCGATGGCGAGACGAGCTGGCACGGCTATGCCTGCTTCGTGATCGAAGCCGCGCGCGAGCTGGGCGTGGCGCTGAAGGTGGCCGAGATCGCCCCGATCGCCACCAGCGACTATCCGACCGCGGCATCGCGGCCGCTGAACTCCCGCCTCGACACCCGCCGGCTGCGCACCACCTTCGACCTCAATCTGCCCGACTGGCGCGACGGCGTGGCGCGCATGCTGCGCGAGATCCTGAGCTGAGGCCAGCCCGAACGGAAGCCGCCCAGCCGGCCAACCTGCCTGCCGCCATGCAGCGGCGAGAGCGAACAAGGACGACATCGTCATGACGATCAAGAGCGTGATTCTCTCCGGTGGCTCCGGCACCCGGCTGTGGCCGGCCTCGCGCGAAAGCTATCCCAAGCAGCTGTTGCCGCTCACCGGCGACCACTCGCTGCTGCAGGAAACCGCAGCGCGCCTGAAGGGTTTTGCGGCGGTCGATGTCGATCCGCGGCCCCTGGTGGTCACGAACGAGGAGTATCGCTTCATCATCGCCGAACAATTGCGCCAGATTGGCGTGCGTTCGCCGCAGATCGTGCTCGAGCCGGTCGGCCGCAACACCGCCCCCGCGCTGACGCTCGCCGCGCTGGTGGCGGCGGAGGAGGGCGACCCGATCCTGCTGGTGATGCCGGCCGACCATGTCATCACCGAACTCGCCGCCTTCCAGCATGCCATCGCGGTCGGCGCCAGGGCTGCGGCAGACGGGGCGCTCGTCACCTTCGGCGTGGTTCCCGATCACCCCGAGACCGGTTACGGCTACATCCGTGCCGGCGCAGCGCTGCAGGCCGGGGAGGGCGCCCGCGTGCTGCAGGAGTTCGTCGAGAAACCCGATCGCGCCACCGCCGAACGCTACGTCGCCAGCGGCGAGTATTACTGGAACAGCGGCATCTTCATGATGAAGGCCTCGGTCTGGATGCGCGCGATCATGCGCTTCAACCCCGACATGGCCGGCGCCTGCACCGCGGCGATTGCCGGCCGCAATCACGACGCCGACTTCATCCGCCTCGACACCGCAGCCTTCGAGCGCAGCCCGAGCGATTCGATCGACTACGCGGTCATGGAAAGACTGGCCGCGGCGCCGGAGCTCGGCCAGGGCGTGGTGGTGCCGCTCGCCGCCGGGTGGTCGGACGTGGGCGCCTGGGACGCGCTGTGGGCGGTCTCCACGAAGGATGCCGACGGCAACGCCGCACGTGGCGAGGTGCTGTTCGAATCCAGCCACAACACCCTGGTCCATGCCGGCAGCCGGCTGGTCGCGGCGGTCGGCTGCGAGGACATGGTCGTGGTCGAGACCCCCGATGCGGTCATGGTCGCGCACAAGGATCACACCCAGGACGTCAAGAAGGTCGTCGCGCGACTGAAGGCCGAAGGCCGCAGCCTGACGCAGACGCATCGCAAGGTGTATCGCCCGTGGGGGTGGTACGACTCGATCGACGCCGGCGAGCGCTTTCAGGTCAAGCGCATCGTCGTCAGCCCCGGCGCCAAGCTGAGCCTGCAGATGCACCATCACCGCGCCGAACACTGGATCGTGGTCCGCGGCACCGCCGAGGTCACCAGCGGCGACAAGACCTTCCTGCTCGCCGAGAACGAATCGACTTACATCCCGCTCGGCCGCACGCACCGCCTCGCCAATCCGGGCAAGGTTCCGCTCGAGATCATCGAGGTGCAGTCGGGCAGCTATCTCGGCGAGGACGACATCGTGCGTTTCGAGGATACCTACGGACGCGGAACGAAGTGACCCGGGCCCGCCGCTCCGGCAGAGGCGTTCGCGTCTGCACGAGGGCGGCTTCGTGCGGCGGGCGTGTATAATGCTCGCCGCTTCGACGCAGCAACGCGGGGATGGCGGAATTGGTAGACGCACTGGATTTAGGTTCCAGCGCCGCAAGGCGTGAGAGTTCGAGTCTCTTTCCCCGCACCAGACAGCACAGGCATGAGCAACCGCAAGGGCTCATGCTTTTTTTCTGTCCGGTTCCGGCTCTGCGCCGGCGTGGCAGGGAAAGTGGCTTGATGTGAGGTCTCCCTAAAAACCTGAGAATCTGCGTTATGTGAACTACCGCCACAGACGAGCGCCAATCTCTCCGAACGGCTACCACCGATGAGTGAAGGAAAAGTGGTACTGATTTGGAAGTAATAACGGAAATGCCGTCCAAGAATCGGCGTTTAGCTGTGAAGTGAAAGTGAAAGTCCGCGGCCACTCGCACAGCGATCCTCATCTAGCGCGCTTTCGGGGCCACAGCACCCGCGGCTCCATCCGGCGGCGAAGATTTCCGTCTCCGCAGTTTGGTCTTTGGCGTGCTAGGCTGTGCATCGCTCGGTTCTCGCGCGGGCAGCATTTGCTGCGCCATAGCCTTTATCTTCTCGTCACGGAGCTCCAACTCGCGCTGCAGGAGCGCAGCCTCGGTTGTCCGTTGTGAAAGTTGCTCGCGCATAACGTTCATCTGTGCGAGGTGCTGTTCCGCACCCTCCCTCATCTTGATGAGGCTGCCTTCTGCAGCTCCCAGACTTTGGCGGACGTCTCCCAGCTCCTGTTGAAGGGCTCTCAGTTCGTCCCGTTGCCGTTGAGCAAGATCGGCATTCGACTGCCGGACTTGCGCCAGTTGCTTCTGCGCTTTCGCAGTGGTCGTGCGTTCGCGGTCGATTTCCAGCAACGCACGCTTCTCGGCCGCTTCATGGCGATCCTCCGCCCACCGCAAGGCATCGCGCTGCTTTTCGAGCTCGGACGCGAAGTCCTTGCGTGCTGCCGATAGTTCCCCTTCGAGCGCCTGATGCTGTCGCCTCGCTGCCGACAACTGTCCGGCAAGTACCTCCTTTTCCGCACGCTCCGCCGCCAAAACGCGTTCCAGCGAAAGGATGCGCTCCGAGGCGCGGTCGAGTGCCTCCTGCAAATACTCGAGTTCCTCATTGGCTGCCTGAGCGTCTTGCTCTGCCCGCTGCGTTTCGGCGTCAGCGGCTGTGACGCGGGCGACGGCCTCCTCGCGGAAAGCGTTCAGATTTTCGTGTGCTGCCGCTTGGGCCTCGTTCCATAGCCGTCCAACAAGCTCCCCCGCGGCCATTTTTAGAGTATCGGGAAGGTCGGGGTGTTCGATGCGGACTCGGCTCTTTTCGCGCAGCTCCTCCCAGAAGCGCGCCAGGGCTTCCGCCGGCGCCGACATGCTGCCCTTGCGGACAAGCTGGTAGAGCTTATTGGCGGTCGGCGTGATGCCGTAGCGGAAGAACAACAGTGCGCACGTCTCGCGATACAAGTCTTGCGTGGTCGCCGTCGTGTCGCGCAGTGCGTCGATAGCCTCACGGATTTCAGTTTCAACGTTCATGTCTGCGATTGGGGCTTACAGGGAAGGCAGCGATTTCAGGCCAGTGAATAATAATACAACGTAAAACATATGAGTTCTTGATATATCACTAAAAGATTTGACATTATGTTTATAATGTTGAAAAATATCGCGCATTCGTACTTATAAGATAGTGAGACTCGGGGTCGCTCCGAGGATGCGCAAAATGGCTGACTCCCTTTTGGTTCCCGGTCCCTTCGAGGGCCTTCGGCTGCCATCGGATCTGGACGGCAGCCACGGCCACAACCGTGCCGTCGGCAAGGTTGGCCAGATTGCGGCTGCCAATGACCTGCAGGCCATCCAGGCTTGGCTCGCGCGCTTTGCCGACACGCGCACAACCTTCGACAACTACCGCAAGGAAGCCGAGCGGCTGTATCTCTGGGCCGTGTTCCAGCTCGGACGCCCGATCTCGTCGCTGACGCACGAGGACTTCCTCGGGTACCAGCGCTTTCTTGCCGACCCGCAGCCGCGCGACAAATGGGTCGCCGGCCCTGGCCGGAAGCATCCGCGGGGGGATCCGCGTTGGCGCCCGTTCTATGGACCACTGGCCCCGGCGAGCCAACGGCAAGCGATGGTGATCCTCAACGTCATGTTCGCGTGGCTCGTCCAGGCAGGCTATCTGGCCGGCAATCCGCTGTCCTTGTCTCGACATCGTACCCGTCGGCCGAAACCTCGCATCACGCGCTACCTCGACGTCGATCTCTGGCAGGAGGTTAAGGCCTACATCGAGGGAATGCCGTGCGAGACCGATCGGGAGCGTGCGCACTATTTTCGCAACCGCTGGCTCTTCACCCTCCTCTACCTAGGTGGCTTGCGCATCTCGGAGGTCGCTTGCAACACAATGGGCGCCTTCTTATGTCGCCGCGATCGGGATGGTGAGGAGCGTTGGTGGCTGGAAGTGCTCGGCAAAGGCGACAAGGAACGTTTAGTGCCGGCAACGACTGAGATGATCGTGGAACTCGCCCGGTATCGGCGTGAATGCGGGTTGGCCCCCTACCCCACGCCCGCCGAAGACACACCACTGGTGCTTCCCATTGGTAAATCACGGGCGCCGCTCACCCGAGCCGCATTGCACGCAGTCGTGAAGAAGGTTTTCGACGGCGCAGCGTCGCGGCTGCGGCAACGTGGTGAGGGACACGCTGCTCGAGCGGTTCTGCTTGAACGGGCGTCCGCGCATTGGTTAAGGCACACCGCGGGCTCCCATATGGCTGACCAACAGATTGACCTGCGCTCCATCCGCGACAACTTGGGTCATGAGTCCTTGAAGACCACCAGCCAGTACTTGCATGCGGATGACGATGATCGTCACAGGGAAACCGAGCAAAAGCATCGGATTGGTTGGTAGCCGCTGACCAACACAGGAGTTCCTAGGGTCCCGGTAGTTCTTGATCTGCTGCTTCTCGGCCTGAGCGGTCGTTGGCATCCAACCTTTTGTCCGGCTGCAATGCGCCAGTCAACTGGCCGGTTCCGCGCGGCACAGCGTCATAGGCGGACGCATCCGGACGCGGTACAGCTCGTTTGGCGAGCGCGATGAGACGTCCTAGAGGGGGCGCATCGCATCGTTTGATGCCTTCCGAATTGGGGGTGCTCAATAGGCTGCTGATGCGCCATACACACAACATGCACTGCCACTGACGGCAGTGCATGGCACAAACCCGCCTCTGCGGTTTGTCACGATTGTGGCCCCAGCGCTGACGTTTCAACAGCAAGGCCATTTCGACAGAGTTGGCACGCCGATTGCGTATGTCTTGATAAGACGCAGCAGAGCTTATCCAAGCCTTGATGATATTTCGCTATTGACCTTATTTCTCAAATAATGTTGCCTTAAATATTAGTATTCTCTAATGTTTAACCGTCGAAAGACACCTCCCTCACCCTAGGAGCACGATCATGGAAACCGCACAGCAATTCAGCTTCCCCCGCCTGAACGAACCAGCCCCTGCCTTCAGCGTCCGCACCACGCATGGTGAACGTTCGCTCGAGGACTATCGCGGCAAGTGGCTGATCCTGTTCTCGCATCCTGCAGACTTCACCCCCGTGTGCACCACCGAGTTCATCGGTTTCGCCAATGCAGCACCCAAGTTCGCCGAGATGAATTGCGACCTGCTCGGCCTGTCGATCGACAGCCTGTTCTCGCACCTGGCCTGGACACGCAACATCAAGGAGAAATTCGGCGTCGACATCCCGTTCCCGATCATCGAGGACATCAAGATGGACGTCGCCCGCGCCTATGGCATGGTCCATCCGGGTGCCGCCGACACCCAGGCCGTGCGCGCGACCTTCTTCATCGACCCCAATGGCATCCTGCGCGCCATGGTGTATTACCCGATGAGCAACGGCCGCAGCATCGACGAGTTCGTCCGCCTGCTGCAGGCGCTGCAGACCTCGGACACGCACGGCGTCGCCACGCCCGAGAACTGGTGCCCGGGAAAGGACGTGATCGTCTCCCCGCCGAAGACCGCCGAGGCAGCCGACAAGCGCGCCTCCGAGGGTTACAACACGGTCGATTGGTACTTCTCCACCAAGTCGCTGTAAACCGCCCCGCCCTGCAGCGAGCCTGGCCCGCTGCAGGGCATCCATGCCGGTATGAGACAGAAATCGTATGACCAACGAAATCCAGACCGATGTCGCTATCATCGGCGCGGGCAGCGCCGGGCTCTATGCGCTGCGTGAGGTGCGTCGTGCCGGGCGCGACTTCCTGCTGATCGACCGCGGCCCGCTTGGCACCACCTGCGCCCGGGTGGGCTGCATGCCCTCGAAGGTCGCACTGCATGCCGGTGCGGAGTGGGCGACACGCAAAGCCATGGCCGGGATCGGCGCAAGCGGCGTCGAGGCCCTGTCCATCGACCTTGCCGCGACTTGGGCGGGGCTGCGCGAACAACGCGACTTCTTCGCCAGCAGCGGTGCCAGCAAGGCGCGGGCCGCCGCCGGCGACAAACTCATCGAAGGCACGGCGCACTTTCTAGAACCCACGCTCATCGAGGTCTCGTCGCCTGCCGGCCTGCAGCGCGTGCGCGCCCGTGCCGTCGTCATCGCCACCGGTTCGCGCCCGGTCATGCCCGGCTGGCTGGACGACGTGCGCGATCGCGTGATCTCGACCGACGCACTCTTCGAACTCGATGCGCTTCCGCGCAGCATCGGTATTCTCGGACTCGGTGCCATCGGGCTCGAGATGGGGCTCGCGCTGTCCCGCCTCGGCATCCGCGTGGTCGGGGCAGACCTCGCGCCGAACGTCGGCGGCATCGTCGATCCTGCACTCGGCCAGCGCGCACGCGAACGTTTTGGCCAGGAGATCGAACTCTGGCTGGGCACGCAGACCCGGCTCGAGCGCAGCACATCCGGCATTGTCATGCACGCGGACGGACGGAAGGCCGAAGTCGAACTGCTGCTCGCCGCCCTCGGCCGGCGCCCCAACGTCGACAGCCTGGGCCTGGAAGCCGCCGGCTTCCCGCTCGACGAACGCGGCACCCCGCGCTTCGACCCGACAACCATGCAGGTTGGCGAGTTGCCGGTCTTCATCGCCGGCGACGCCAATGCAGACCGGCCGCTAATGCATGAGGCTGCCGACGAAGGCGCGATTGCCGGCTACAACGCTGCCCGCGAAGCCCCCACCCGCTTCTGGCGCAAGGTGCCACTCGGCATCGCCTTCTCCGACCCGGACATCGCCGCGGTCGGCATGCGCTTCGACGCCCTGCCCACCTACGGGGTCGTGGTCGGCACCGGCAGCGGCGACAAGAACGGACGCGCCCGCATCCTCGGCGCCACCGACAGCCTGCTGCGCGTCTATGCCGACGCGACCGATGGCCGACTGCTCGGCGCCGCGATGGTCGCGACAGGTGGTGAACATCTCGCCCATCTGCTTGCCTGGGCCATACAGCGCGGCGAGACGGCGCACGATCTGCTGGCCTTGCCCTTCTACCACCCCGTAGTCGAGGAGATGCTGCAGACAGCGCTGCAGGACATCGCCGCGCAGTTGCCGCCCCTCAACCCCTACCCGATCGGGCTTAAGCCCGTCGAGCACCTCTGACGTTGAGTCGCCTAGCATGTCCCACCGCAAGATCCTCTACTGGCTCGCCTTTTCGGACGGCATCGCACTGCTCGCCCTGGTGTTCGTCGCCGTGCCGGTCAAGTACATGCTCGACCAGCCACTTGGCGTGAAGCTGCTGGGACCCTTGCACGGGGCTCTGTTCCTGTCCCTTGCGACTGCAACGCTGAGCGCGCTCGCACGCAGAATCCTCCGCCCCGGCCTCGCGCTTTTACTGCTCCTCGGTGCCCTCCTGCCCTTGGGCGCATTTCTCGCCGATCACAAGCTGCGCCAGGCCTATCCGGAATTGCAGACCTGATTCATCGACACATCACTCATTCCACAGGAGCATTGCCATGAAGAAAGCCCTCGTTGCCCTCGCCATCGCCTTCGGTCCCACCGCCGCGCTCGCCGACAGGCCCGCCGTCACCGTCGTCCTCAATGCCCAGAGCCCGATGACCCAGGGCATGGCCATGGTGCTGGCCAACCAGATGCAGGAACAGGGCGCACAGGTCGACATCCTGCTGTGTGACCACGCCGGCGACCTCGCACTCAAGGATGCCGGCGGCGCAGCGCTCAAACCCAACAACGTGACACCAGCGCAACTACTCGACGGCGCGCTGAAGAAGGGCGCCACCGCCTCGGTGTGCGCGCTCTACCTGCCCAACAGCGGCAAGAAGCCCGAAGACCTCAAGGACGGCATCAAGCCGGCCAAGCCGGCCGACATGGGCGCCGCCCTGCTGGAGCCGAACCGCAAGGTCATTGGCTTCTGACGATTTATCGCACTTAATCATCAACGGGAGTCCCACGCCATGAGCTCTCATCTGCTCGTGTTCCTCCTCTCTGCCACAACCGCCACCACGGTGTTGGCGCAAGAGTCCGCACTTGAAGTCAGTCTGGCTGGAATCCAGCATGATCGCGGAAGCCTGCGCGTGGGGCTGTATTCCGACCCGAAAACCTTCCGCAAGGAAGCGCAGGCCGTCGCCATACAGCAGGTGCCGGCCAGCGCCGGTACGGTGACGGTGAGCTTCGGTGCGCTGCCGCCCGGTCGCTACGCGATCATGGTCTATCACGACGAGGACGGTAACGGCGAACTCAATCGCCGCTTCGGCATGTTCCCGACCGAAGGCTACGGCCTCTCGAACAATCCCACCGTGTCCGGCCCGCCCGCGTTCGCGGACAGTGCCTTCGAAGTAGCTGCCGGTGCGGGCACCGCCCGGATCAGCATCGACCTCCGTTACTGACAGCCCTGCAAGGAAGAACGATGAACGCCCCCGCCTCCTCCACCAGGCCCGCCGCTGCGCACGATGCGCATGGCGGACGGCTCGCGCATTTCCCGGTCGCCCTGTTCTCCACCGTGATGGGCATGGCGGGCCTCACCATTGCCTGGCTCAAGGCCCATCACACCGGCGGCGTGCCGGTCGAGGTCGGCGTCGCGCTGCGCTGGCTGGCGAGTGCGCTGTACCTGTTCCTGCTGGCGATGTACGGAGCCAAGCTGCTGCGACACCCCGGGGCGGTGAAGGCCGATCGCGCCCATCCGGTGCGGCTCAATTTCTTCCCCGCCATCTCCATCGGCCTGCTGCTGCTGTCGATCAGCTGGGCGCAGGACGCCCCGGCCGTCGCACAATGGATGTGGGGCATCGGCGCCGCCGTGCATCTCATGTTCACGCTGTTCGCCATGAGCAGCTGGATCCACCACACCCACTACGACATCAAGCACGCCAACCCGGCCTGGTTCATCCCGGTGGTGGGCAACATCATCGTGCCAATCGCCGGCGTGCGCTTCGCCCCGGCGGACATCAGCTGGTTCTTCTTCAGCATCGGGCTGGTGTTCTGGCTGGTGCTGATGACGATCGTGCTGTACCGGCTGTTCTTCCACGAGCCGCTGCCCGCGCGCCTGACCCCCACGCTCTTCATCCTGATCGCCCCGCCCTCGGTCGGCTTCCTGGCCTATGTCGCACTCACCGGCCAGGTCGACGCCTTCGCCCGCGTGCTCTACTTCACCGCGCTGTTCCTGACCCTGCTGCTGGCGAGCAATGCGGTGCGCTTCTTCCGCCTGCCCTTCTTCATCTCGGCGTGGGCCTATTCCTTCCCGCTGGCGGCCATGACGATCGCCACCTTCGAGATGAGTGCGCGCAGCGGCCAGGCCTTCTATGCAGGGCTGTCCTGGCTGATGCTCGCGGTGCTGAGCGGCGTCGTCGCGCTGCTGGCCTTCAAGACCCTACGGGCCGCCAGCCGCGGCCAGATCTGCGTGCCCGAGTGAGGGCCCACTCAGCCACGAACCGACATGAGGAGCTTTCCAATGCCACAGGCAGACATCCGGTCCTTCTTCGACGCCGCCACCAACACCGTCACTCACGTGGTGTCCGACCCTGCGACAGCACGCGCCGCGATCATCGACAGCGTGCTCGACTACGAGCCCAAGTCGGGACGCACCTCGCGCGCCTCGGCCGACGTCGTCATCGCCTTCGTGCGTGACGCCGGACTGCACGTCGACTGGCTGCTCGAGACTCACGCCCACGCGGACCACCTTTCGGCCGCGCTCTACCTCAAGCAGCAGCTTGGCGGCAGGATCGCCATCGGCGCGCATATCCGTCAGGTGCAGGGCGTGTTCAAGGACATCTTCAACGCCAAGGACATGAACACCCATGGCGCCGAGTTCGACCACCTGTTCGAGGACGGCGAGCGCTTCCGCATTGGCGGGCTGGACGTCGAGGTGATGCACACCCCCGGTCATACGCCGGCATGCCTGACCTACATCGTCGGGCAGGACGCCTTCGTCGGCGACACCCTGTTCATGCCGGACTACGGCACCGCGCGCTGCGACTTCCCCGGCGGCGATGCGGCCACGCTGTTCCGCTCGATCCGCAAGGTGCTGTCGCTGCCGCCCGAGACGCGCCTGCACCTGTGCCACGACTATCCGCCCGACGACCGCGCCCCGGTGTGGGAAACCACCGTGGCCGAGCAGCGGGCGAAGAACATCCACGTCCATGACGGCGTAACCGAGGCCGACTTCGTCGCCATGCGCACCGCACGCGATCGCACGCTGGCCATGCCGACGCTGATCCTGCCGGCGATCCAGGTCAATGTGCGTGCCGGCAACCTGCCACCGGCCGAGGACAACGGCGTGCACTATCTGAAGATCCCGATCGACCTGTTGTAGGCCCGCTACCCGATGCCCGCAACGACTGCCGCGACCTCCCGCACCCTGCTCACACGCTGGCACGACTATCGACGCAGCGTACTGGGCGACGACCTGATCGCGGCGGCGATCGTCACCATCCTGCTGGTGCCGCAGAGTCTGGCCTACGCCATGCTCGCCGGCCTGCCGCCGGTGGTGGGCGTGATGGCGAGCCTGCTGCCGATCGTCGCCTACGCCGCCTTTGGCTCCAGCAGCAGCCTGGCCGTGGGGCCGGTCGCGGTGCTGGCGATGATGACGGCGCAGGCGGTCGGCGGCGTCGCCGCCTCGCATCAGGTCACGCCGCACCTGGCTGCGCTGGTGCTGGCGCTGGAGATGGCGGTGGTGTTCCTCGTCGCCGCACTGTTCCGCCTCGAGACGCTGGCGGCGCTGCTCGGCGCCCCGGTGCTGCACGGTTTCATCACCGGAGCCTCACTGGTGATTGCGATCGGCCAGTTCCCCGCACTGCTGGGGGTGCAGGCCGGCGGTAGCACGGTGCTCGCACTGTGGCAGTCGCTCGCCGGCGCCAGTCATCCGCTGCCCCATGGGACCACCGCACTCATCGGCGTGCTGGCGCTCGCGATGCTGTGGGCCTTGCGCCGGCACGGCAGCGCTGTGCTGCAAGCACTGGGCGTCAGGCCCCGGACCGCACAGCTGCTGGCGCGTACCGCGCCCATCGTCGTGGTCGCAGCGTCGATCGCCTGGGTCGCCGGCTTCCCGCAACTGAATGAGGGCGTCGCCCTGTCCGGAGGCATCCGCCTTGGCGAGGGCCTGGCTTTCCCGATGCCGTGGACGGCGCCCTTGCCGGTGTGGCGTGAGCTGCTTGCACCGGCCGTACTGCTGGGACTGGTGGCGTATGTCGAGAGCCTCGCCGTGGCCGAGGCCCTCGGCGCACGCCGCGGCGAGAGGGTGTCGCCCCGGCGCGAACTCTTCGGACTGGCAGCGGCCAACGCCGCGGCCAGCGTGTCCGGCGGCATGCCGGTCACCGGCGGTTTCGCGCGCAGCATCGTCAACTTCGACGCTGGCGCGCGCACGCGCATGGCCGGCGTATGGACCGCGCTCTTCCTGGCGGTGGCGATCGCGCTGCTGGGTGACGTGCTGCACTACCTGCCGCGCGCCGTACTCGCCGCGACCATCGTCATCGCCGTGCTGTCGCTGGTGGATTTTACGCCCTTCGTGCTGGCGTGGCGCTACTCGCGCACCGAGTTCGCCCTGATGCTGATGGTGGCGGCGCTGACGCTGACGGTGGGGGTGAAGGAGGCCTTGCTCGCCGGTGTGGTCGGTGCCGTCGGCCTACTGCTGCAGCGCACCGCCCGCCCCCACTGGACCGAAGTCGGGCGCCTGGCCGGCACCGACGTGTTCCGCAACGTCAATCGCTTCGAGGTGGAGACGCTGCCGGAGGTCTTGTCGATCCGGGTCGATGAGAGTCTGGTGTTCACCAACTCACGCTGGATCTCCGAGACCCTGTCGTCAGCCCTGGCGCGCCGCCCGAACCTGCGCCACGTGGTGCTGATGATGAGCGGGGTCAACGGCATCGACCTCACCGGCCTCGAGGTCCTGATGCAGCTCGACCGCGAGCTGCGCGCCAAAGGCCTGCAGCTGCATTTCTCGGAACTGAAAGGTCCGGTGCGTGACCGCCTGGACCGGGCCGGGGTGACGGTGTGGCTGTCGGGCCGCATCTTCATGACCCAGGCCGAAGCGTTCACGGTGCTCGGGTCAGCCCCGCAGAGATCCACCGACTAAGGGCTGACCCTTCGTTAATCGGCTGATTTCTTGCCTGCAGACACCCCATTTTCGGCCTAGTGCACATCTTCCCAGCCGGTGATCATCGCCTTGATGTGGGCCAGCGGCGTATGCCCGGCCGTCGCCAGATACACATGTACGATCAGGAAGGCGAGCATCAGGAATGCGCCCACCGTGTGCGCCGTGGCAACCTGCTGCAAGCCCAAGCCGGCGGGCAGGCTGCCCTGCAGGGAGCCCCAGAACAGGTACACCAGGCCGCTGATCCACACCAGCGGGTTGATGAACAGCTTCACCCCTAGGTAGGCGAGACGTTGCAGTGGGTTGTGCTTGCGCTCCTGCGTCACCTTGTAGGGGTGTGGCGCACCGATGAAAATCCCATAGGCGTAGTAGCGCACCATACGGTCGATGTTACTGACGGTCGGGATGTAGTGCTTCCATTGCCCGGTGGTGAAGTGCCAGAAGATCGCCAGGATCCAGAGTGCGATCAGCAGCCATGCGGCAATCTCGTGGATCTCTACCGCCTTCCGGAACCCCACCAGCCCATGGCTGCCGTGGATCGCAAAGCCGGTAAACAGCAGCGTGATGATCAGCCCCGCCTGCGCCCAGTGCCAGAAGCGCTCGAAGCGGGTGAAGAGGTAGAGGCGCTCGTTCATCTCAGTGCTCCTTGCGGTGGGCGTGCTTGTTGCGCGTCAGGAAGCGCAGGCCGCCATGCCCCGCGACGCCCAGCAGAATCAGACCTGCCAGCCCGAAACCCAGCCTGTCGAGCAGGCCAGAGCGGTCGCGACCGGGCATCCACACGCCCGGCACGCCTGCTAGGCGGCCGTTGTCGGCATGGCATTGGGCGCACTCGAGCGCCTTCTCCTTCGGCGCCACCATGTGCGTGATCGGCCATAGCATCGAGGTTTCGACGAAATCGAACTTGCCGCTGTAGGGCTGACCGGTCGCTTCCGCGCCGGCCTTCAGGGCCTTGGCCCAGTCGAAGTTGAACCAGAATGCGGTGTCGTCCGGCACGGCCGTGTGGGGCACCAGCAGCGTCAGGTGTTCGGTGTCGTAAGGTTGCTTGCCGTGGAAGGTCTTGACCGGCCAGATCCGCGCATCCGCCGCACCCGGCGTACCGTGGAAACTGTTGACCTCGACCCGCTTGGAGGGATCGATCCTGGTGTCGGGCTGCGTGTAGCTGACCTTGCCGTCGAACCACAGGTAGTCAGGCGTGACGCTCTCGCCGAGGACGAAGTCGCCCTTCTTGCTGTCGTAGATGACGTGGCCCTTCTCGTCCTTGTTCTGGAAGGGCTTGCCTTCGGGTGTCAGCTTGCCGGCGGTCGACCAGTCCCATCCCATCTTGGTTGGTACGCCACCGCGCGCGAATTCGGGGATGTGGCACGTCTGACAGGCCAGCGTGCGCGTATGGTCATTGAGCCGCTCGGCGTGGGCGAAGCCGCCCTTGTGCGGACGCTCGCCATGGCAAGCCTGGCACGTCGCCGGGTTACGGTCGGTCTTCTCGCCGCGAATGATCGCGCCATGCGGATCGGCGCCGGTCATGCTGATACGGCTGCCGGCCACCTTGTGCTGGTCGGTCTTGTGGCAACTCGCACAAGTGAAGTTCAGTCCGTCCACTGCCATGTGCACGTCGAGCTCCTTCGACGGCTTGTTGAGCGAAGAGTCGAGATCGCCATGCTTCACGCCATCGCCGCCCCCACCATAGTAGTGACACGCGCCGCAGGTCTGGCGCGACGTCGCGCCTACGTTTTGCGCAACCTTTGCCAGATTGACGGCCTCGACGAACTTGCCCGACTTGGCCGGGAACTCCGTGCGTTCATAAGGCGGATGTCCGGCAAAGCCAGCCAACTTCCGGTATTCGCCTGTGTTGTGACAGGCAAGACAGTCGACCTTCTTCTCGTCCTTGAAGTCGAAGCTCGCGTCCTTCCAGCCGTAACCGATGTGACAGGACTGGCAGAAAGGTTCGTTGGAGCGGTCGCCGATGCAGAAGCCGTTAAGCATGGTTTTCTTGCCCAGCTTCTGGCCGGTATCCGGATTTACGTATTCCCAAGTCCAGTGCCGCGTCGCCATCACCTGCTTGGCGGCCTCGGTGTGGCAGGCAAGACAGGCAGCGGTCACTTCCTCGCCACTCGTGAAGGGGCCCTGCAGTTCCTTGAACTTGGTGTGGTCTGCTGTGCCGGTGGCGGCCATGGCAACGGATCCGAAAGCCACCGTCGCGATGACGATAAGCGATCTAGCAAAGCCGTGTAGTCGCGTCTTCATCGCAGCCTCCCAAGTTGAGAAGAATCATCTTTCATTCTATACACACCACCAGGTTCAATCTGCTGTCGTCAAGGTCTTACGGGAGCTTCTGAAAACCCGGCGGGCGCGCACGCGCCCCATGACGCTGGGCCGTCTCGGTCATGAACGCCTCCCTTCCACGGCTTAGGATCGATGCATACCTCTGTCGAAGTTCCGCCAGCGTCGCAACATGTCGACCACGTACCGGATGCGCGGGAAAAACGAGTGTCGAATCCGGTAAAGTGAAGACGCGCCGCGTAAGACTATCGAAGAGGCGCCCAAGATCGGCTTGGTGCTCGGCTGAGATACATGAGCCAAAGTTAAAAAGATCACCGCATAGAAGACGATCACGCCACAGGTAACTGACACAGCGTGGGGTATGACCCGGCGTCGCCATAGGTCGAAGCACCTCTCCCCCGAAAACAATCTGCATGGTCTCAGCATCATTGACGTGAGGCGAAAGCAAGGCGCCCGTGCACACACACAGCCTTGTGCAATCATCCCTGTCGTCCTCATGGACGTGTGTACGCAATACCCGAAGCAGGCGGAAACGGTGTTCCGCGAGCAGAGCGAGAACCACATCGACACACGACCGCGGCGGATCGACGATGACGGAGACGCGTTCGTCCGGATCACTCAGCAGGTAACCAATCAGCCCTGTGTCACGACCTTCGATCGCCTGGAAATGCACGACATGGTTCTCCCTAACGACAGCAAAGACGGCCGACGACTGAAGTTCGTCTTATCAGTCCGCGGCTCGCTTTTAGCCCGGACGCGTTAGCTGCTTCGATATGCTGCAACGCAGTCCGGCTCGCGGACCCGAAGCAATTCTCGCGCCATAACCAGCTCACAGCATTCACCATGCGTCGCTGATGGCTTTCGAGGCAACACGAGGCTCACGCGCCTCGCAGGACTAAGGGACGGCCTGCCATTTTGAGTTTCTTCTGGCGCAGAATTGGCATGATTGGCAGTTTCGAAGCAAGAAGGTGTCGGTGCTGCGTAATGGCGATGACCTATCGCAGTGCGTTCGGACGATCGGCGACGACTGTCCCGTCGATAAGCTCGATGACGCGATCACAACGCTTGGCGAGACGCGGATCGTGGGTCACGATCAGAAAGCTCGTCCCCAGCTGCTCATTGACCTCGCGCAGCAGTGCAAAGACCTCGTCTGCCGAGTGCGTGTCGAGGTTGCCGGTGGGCTCATCGGCCAGGACCAGCGAGGGCGCCATCATCAGTGCGCGGGCAATGGCGACGCGCTGCTGTTGCCCCCCGGATAGCCGATTGGCAAGCTGCTGCCTGCGCTCCGCCAACCCCACCCGTGCGAGCAACGCCCCTGCCCGTGCAAACATGGCCGCATTCGGCCAACCAAGCGCGACCAACTGCGGCATGGCAACGTTTTCTTCGGCGGTGAAAGCGGGTATCAGGTGATGGTGCTGGAACACGAAACCGATGCGCTGCCCGCGCAAGCGCGTCAGGCCGGTATCATCCAGCGCAGAGGTCTCCTCACCGTCGATCACCAGGCGACCCGCAGTGGGGCGGTCGAGCAAGCCGATCAGGTTGAGCAGCGTGCTCTTACCTGAACCGGACGGGCCGATGAGCGCTGCGAACTCACCACGCTCGAGGCGCAGATCGATGCCATGTAATACCTCGTACTCGGTATCGCCGCTGCCGTAGGCCTTGCGAATCCCCTCAAGGTGCAGGACGGGCTCAGCCACGGATTGCCACCACTGGGTCTAGGCTGGCCGCGCGACGAGCCGGAAGCAGTGCTGCGAGGATGCCGACCAGGCTGGCGCCACCGGCGGCAACCCCGACAAGGAGCGGCTCGAACGCGATCACGAAGAGCGGCGTGCCATCGGGATTACGCGCCATCAGTTGCCACATCAGTAAGAAGCTCCAGGCCAAGCCCGAGCCCAGCAAGGACCCACAAAACCCGACAATTCCGCCTTGCAACAGAAAGATGCGCCGCATCTGTGCCTGGGTGGCTCCCATCGCACGCAAGATCCCGATCTCCCTGCTGCGCTGGATGACCGACACGACCAGTACGCTGGCGATGCCGAAGGCAACCGACAGGCCGACAAAGAACCGGATCACGTTACTCGACACCCGCTGCGAGGTCAGCGCGGTAACGAACTGGGCATTGGTGCGAATCCAACTATCGGCGATCAAACCGGTTTGTGCTGCAATGCGTTGGGCAACGCGCTCGGCCTCGTCAAGGTCGTACAAGGCCAGTTCGATACTGGACACGCCGCCGACCAAGTCAAGCAGCGTCTGTCCGGTGCGCAGTCCAACATACACATTGCGTGCATTGACACCCTTGTTACCCAAATCGAACAGCCCGGTGATGGTCAGGGTCTCCGCCGCGCTGCCTGCACTGCTAATACGCAGCTTGTCACCGACGTCGGCGCCGAGGTCCTTGGCCAGCTCAATGCCGATGACCGCCTCGCCCGCGCCGACCCGCAACTGGCCTGCGGTAAGGCGATCGCTAAGCGAGATGACCCGGTTGTAGTGCGCGGGGTCGATACCGATCAAGGTGATCGCCTTGTTCGCGTCCCCGCGCACGACAAAGGCCGGCCCAGAGGCCACCGGCGACACCGCCGCGATTTCCTGCCAGTCATGTAACCGGTCGCGAATCTGCTGCCACTGGTCGATGGAGCGCAGGCGCTGCGCCTGTTTTTGCAGGCGGATTGCCTCTTCCCCCGTCGTGCCTTGGGGGCGTGCGACCTCTTCAGCGGGCAAAAGCACGACATGGGCCTGTGAGCTCAATGTGCGGCGCACGAGATTGGCCTGCAGCCCCGACAGCAAAGCCGACATGAATACGATCACAGCGACCCCCACGCCCACACCTACGACAATCAGCAGCGACTGCATTCGGCCCTCGCGCAGAAAGCGCAAGGCAGCAATCCACTCAAAAGGCAGCCAGGACTTCATGATGCGGCACGCGTCCGAACTGCACGGCCCTCCGGCTTGTCGTCTGTCGATGGCAACAGCGTATCGCTCTGTGAGACGCCCTCAAGGATCTCCACGCTGCCCGTGCCGCGCAGCCCGAGGCGCACCGCCTGGCGTTGTGTGCGCCCATCTCTTACCACCATTACCCAGGGGTGCCCCTCGTCAAGTCCTCGCACGACCTCTGAAGGAACGATGAGCGTCTGCTCCCTGCGAGCCGTCTCAATGTCGATCGATACGGTCATTTCGTGCTTCAGGTAAGGCGGCGGCTCGGGCACGCGCAGGCGCACTTCAACCGAGCCCCGCAACGCATCCACCGAGGGTGCGATGTAGATGAGTTCGGCAGCAAAGTGCTCGCCCGGGTAGGCATCGGCCGAGGCCAGCGCGAGCTGGCCCAGTTTGAGCAGGCCGAGGTTCTTCTCGTCGATCTGTACGGTGAGCTCCGTCTCGCCCAGCGGAGCGATCGTCAGTAATGCCCGGGCCGGCTGCACGGTGTCCCCGGGCTCCACGGTTCTCGTCAAAACGGTGCCCGAGACCGGCGCACGCAGCGTGGCATAGCCCAGCCTCGCCTCGGCGACCGCCAGTGCGGCACGCGCTTGCTCAAGGCTGCTTCTCGCCAACTCACTCTCGCTGCCCCCCGCCTGCTGGCTGGCCAGTTGCAGGCGGTTGCTGCGCAACTGACTGTCGGCAACCTCGCGCGCGCGCAGCGCATCGTCGAGTTGCGCCTGGCTGTAAAAGCCGCGGGTGACGAGTTCGCTGACCCGCTGATAGTTGCGTGTCGCCTGCACCGCATTGGCTTCGGCCTGCCGCAGTGCCTGCTCGGCAACTGGCAGCCCCAACTCCTGGAGCTGACGCAGCCTGGATTCGGCCTGCACGACCGCAGCACGCGCCTGATTAACGGTCGCCTCCCACTCACGCTCGTCGAGGCGGATCAGGGTCTGGCCTGGCTGAACGGCATCGCCTTCGCGCACTCCGACCTCCGTCACGCGCCCGGCAATCTGCGCCGACATCTCGATGCGCAGGGGCGTGCGCACGCGCCCGCTAGCCACCACCGACTGGCGCAACTCCCCCTGGCGCACCTCAACAACCGTGACGGTTTCGCCACGAAAGGCCATCAAGGCCCCGCCGGCTACGCAAGCGAATAGGACCGCGCCCACAAGACGGCGAAAGGTCTTAGCCCAAGTTGATTGGTCTCTGATCGGGATGGTTGTCACCTTCTTCATAATGAGGGTGTTCGTGCGTGGCGCGGAGGGCGACACGCGAGTGGGCATGAACTGGTTGGAGAAGAAACTAGAGCAAACGACATGCCAACTTCACCCGCGCTCAACCAAGCAATCACCGCGAACGCCTTCACTCAGTCCTTGGGACGTGCACACCAAGCGCCTGCAAGCGCCGGTACAAGGTCCGCTCGCTAAGCCCCAGCTTACGCGCCAGCTCACGCCGGCTTCCGGTATGGCTACGCACGGCGCGCAGCAGGGCCTGACGCTGCAGTTCGTCAAGGTCGACCACACCGTCTCCGTTCGATAGCGCCTCGCGGGCGTCCATGGCGGCCCGGCCCACCGCTCCATCCAGCCGAGTGCCGCCCGTGTTGTCATTAATGGTCACCTCTTCCGCCAGATGCTCCGGGCCGATCACATCACCATCACACATCAGGCTGGCGCGCTCGAGGACGTTTCGAAGCTCGCGAATATTCCCAGGAAAGGCATAAGCAGACAGCACGCGCATGGCCCCCGAGGACAGACTCAAGCCACGGCGGGGCGCAACCCGATCAAGCAGCGCCTCTACAAGCAAAGGCAGGTCTTCAGCGCGCTCGCGCAAGGGCGGCACGCGGATCGGAAAGGTGTTGATACGAAAGTAGAGATCCTGCCGGAAACTGCCATCGATGATCATTTGTTGCAGGGGCCGATGCGTCGCCGAGACGAGGCGGATATCGGCACGACGCAGTTCGGTGGAGCCGACCCGACGGTAAGTGCCTGTTTCCAGGAGCCGCAGCAGCTTCACCTGCATGCTGAGTGGAATATCACCCACCTCGTCGAGGAACAGGGTGCCTCCGCTCGCTGCCTCCACCAAGCCGGCCTTGCGTGCTACGGCCCCCGTGAAGGCACCACGCTCATGACCAAACACTTCGCTCTCGAACAGCGTCTCGGGCAAGCCCGAACAATCGACCACGACGAAGGGATGGTCCGCACGGCGACTCGCTTCATGCACCGCCGTGGCCACCAGTTCCTTACCCGTACCTGACTCTCCCTGGAGCAGCACGCTGGCCTCGGACGGCGCAACGCGGGAGACCAATTCAAGCATGCGCTGGAACGCGGGTGCGCGGCCGATCATGGCGCGGTGATCGGCCACGCCGCGGGCCACCTGCATCGGCTCCATCTTCTCAATGAACCAACCGATCTCGCCCGCTTCATCGCGCACCGGCGAAAGTTCGATATTCACGTACTCCTCGCCACGCGGGGTGTGATGCAGATGCAGCACCCGCTCGCGCTGGCCCGATTGCAGGCTGCGCGCCAGCGGGCAGGATTCACCTGCACGGTCGCATGGGACGCTGTAGTGATGCGAGACCTCGTAGCAGGTGCGACCGATCACGCTGCGCCCGCCCGCGTTCGCACTGCGATAGGCGGTATTGGCCGCAATGATGCGGTACTCACGATCGCAAAGGATATGGGGCTCGGGCAGCGTTTCCAGAAAGGAGATGAGTTCAGGAAGCGGGCGGGGATCGATTGTCATGACGCTGTCAGAAGTGGCAGTAATTAACCGCCATTGTGGTCGCGCGGCAGTGCTCCGCACAAGCTCGACTTGTAATAAGCCGCGCAACAGAGGCTTTACCGGGCACTAGCGCCCGGATATCACGTTGGCACGATGTTTGATATGAGACAGATCAGAAACAACTGGTACCCGCCCATGAAGCCGTCCGACCAACGCCTGTTACGTCATCTCACCCTTGCCATCGTGATCAAGCTGGCGCTGATCACCGCGCTGTGGTGGGCGTTCATCCGCGACGCGAAGGTGGCGGTCGACGCCGGCGCGATGGCCGTGCAGGTGCTCGCCCCGGCCACCGTAAAACAACACACGACATCTGGAGAAACCCATGGTCAGTGAGCAACTCGTCGACCTGTCGCGGCTGCAGTTCGCCGCCACGGCGATGTACCACTTCCTCTTCGTGCCGCTCACGCTCGGCATGGTGTGGATGCTGGTCATCATGGAAAGCGTCTATGTCATGACCGGCAAGACGATCTACAAGGACATGACCCGCTTCTGGGGCAAGCTCTTCGGCATCAACTTCGCGCTGGGCGTCACCACCGGCATCACGTTGGAGTTCCAGTTCGGCACCAACTGGGCCTACTACTCGCACTACGTGGGCGACATCTTCGGCGCGCCGCTGGCGATCGAGGGGCTGATGGCCTTCTTCCTCGAATCGACCTTCATCGGCCTGTTCTTCTTCGGCTGGGACCGCCTGTCGCGCCAGCAGCACCTGCTGGTGACGATCCTGATGGCGGTGGGCACCAACCTGTCGGCGCTGTGGATCCTGATCGCCAACGGCTGGATGCAGAACCCGGTGGGTTCCGAGTTCAGTTTTGAAACCATGCGCATGGAGCTCACCGACTTCTGGGCGGTGGTGTTCAACCCGGTGGCGCAGGGCAAGTTCGTGCATACGGTGTCGGCGGGCTACGTGACCGGCGCGATGTTCGTGCTGTCGATCTCGGCCTGGTACCTGCTGCGCGGGCGCGACGTGGAGTTCGCCAAGCGCTCATTCCGCATCGCGGCGGCCTTCGGCTTCGCCTCGATCTGCTCGGTGATCGTGCTCGGCGACGAGTCGGGCTATGCGATCGGCGAAGCGCAGCAGACCAAGCTCGCGGCGATGGAGGCGATGTGGGAGACCGAGCCGGCGCCGGCGAGCTTCAACGTTATCGCACTGCCCAACGAAGCCGAGATGAAGAACGACTTCGCCCTCCACATTCCCTGGGTGATGGGCCTCATCGGCACGCGCTCGCTGGACAAGGAGCTGCCCGGCCTCAACCAGATCTACGCACTGAACCGCGAGCGGGTGACGGTGGGCGTGGAGGCGGTGAAGCTGCTCGAGGCGCTGCGCAGGAACCCGCAGGACGCCGCGCTGCGTGAGGCCTTCGACAAGGTCAAGGCCGACCTCGGTTTCGGCCTGCTGCTGAAGAAGTACGTCGCCTCGATGGACGACGTCACCCCCGCGCTGATCGAGCGCGCCGCACGCGACACGCTGCCCAAGGTGGCGCCGCTGTTCTGGACCTTCCGCATCATGGTGGCGCTGGGCTTCGCGATGCTGGCGCTGTTCGGCCTGGCCCTGTGGTACTCGATCAAGGGCGACTTCGCCCAGCGGCCGTGGCTGCTCCGGTGGGCGCTGTGGTTCCTGCCAGTGCCCTGGCTGGCCTGCGAGATGGGCTGGTTCGTCGCCGAGTACGGCCGCCAGCCCTGGACGATCTACGGTGTGCTGCCCACCCACCTGTCGGTGTCCACGCTGACGGTGGAAAGCCTGTACGGCTCGCTCGCGGGCTTCGTCGGCTTCTACACCCTGCTGCTGATCGTCGAGATGTACCTGATGGTGAAGTTCGCCCGCCAGGGCCCGGGGAGTCTCGGCACCGGCCGCTACATGAACGAAACCCACCACGCCCACGCCTGATCCCGGAGCGGACATCATGATCTTCGACTACCCGACCCTGAAATTCATCTGGTGGCTGCTGGTGGGCGTGTTGCTCATCGGCTTCGCCATCATGGACGGCCACGACATGGGCGTGGGCACGCTGCTGCCCTTCGTCGGCCAGAACGACGAGGAGCGCCGCGTCGTCATCAACACCGTCGGCCCGCACTGGGACGGCAACCAGGTGTGGTTCATCACCGGCGGCGGCGCCATCTTCGCCGCCTGGCCGATCGTCTATGCCACGGCCTTCTCGGGCTTCTACTGGGCGATGCTGGCGGTGCTGTGGGCGCTCTTCTTCCGCCCGGTGGGCTTCGACTACCGCAGCAAGATCCACAACGCCACCTGGCGCAGCACCTGGGACTGGGGGCTCTTCATCGGCGGGGCGGTGCCGCCGCTGATCTTCGGCGTGGCCTTCGGCAACCTGCTGCAGGGCGTGCCCTTCCACTTCGACGACTCGCTGGTGCCCTATTACACCGGCTCGTTCTGGGGCCTGCTGAACCCCTTCGCGCTCCTGGCCGGCGTGGTGAGCACGGCGATGATCACCTTCCACGGCGCGATCTATCTCGCCCACCGCACCGAGGGCGACATCCAGCGCCGCGCGACTACTGCCGCGCTGATCTTCGGCGTCCTGATGCTGATCGGCTTCAGCGCCGCCGGGCTATGGATCGCCAACGGCAGCTTCGGCTATGCCATCACCTCGGCGGTGGACACCGCGGCGCTGCCCAACCCGCTCGCCAAGACGGTCGAACTGCAGCCCGGCGCCTGGCTGGCCAACTACGCCAATTCGCCGCTGACGCTGCTGGTGCCGGCGCTGGCCTACGCTGGCGGCATCGCCGCGCTGTGGCTGGTGTGGAAGGGCCGCACCCTGGCCGCCTTCGTCGCTTCGTCGCTCGCCCTCGTGGGCGTGATCGGCACCGCGGGCGTGTCGATGTTCCCCTTCGTGATGCCCTCCTCCACCGTGCCCTCGGCGAGCCTGACCGTGTGGGATGCGGTCTCGAGCCAGCGCACCCTGGGCATCATGTTCTGGGCCACGCTGATCTTCATGCCGATCATCGTCGCCTACACCAGCTGGGCCTACAAGGTGATGGCGGGCAAGGTCACGACCGCCTACATCCGCGAGAACGAACACTCCGCGTACTGAACGTCCGCAAACCGAACAAGGAGAACGACATGTGGTATTTCGCCTGGGTCCTGGGCATCGGCTTCGCCGTGCTGCTGGCCATCCTGAACGCCCTGTGGGGCGAGAATGAAGAGGCGCGTGCCGAGGCGCTGCGGCAGGCCCGTCTCGACGCTGCGCCCGCCGACCCGAACGGCAGTGGTGCGCACTGACCGCAGCAAGGAGGCCATGATGAACACGAAGCTCGCCGGCCCGGCCGCCGCGCCGACCGGTGGCATCCGCCTGCTGCCGCTGCTGGCCGCCATCGCGATCATGCTCGGCATCACCGCCTGGCCCGCCGCCCTCTCCGGTCCGCAGGGCGGTGCGAACCACTGGGCCGCCATGGCGCTGTTCTGGGCCATGAGCGCGGGCTTCGTGCGCGGCGTCGGCTTCGTGCCGCGGCACCGGGCCTGGCGACTGATGTTCTCGGGGGGCGCCTGCCTGCTGGGCATCGCCCTGGCCGTCGTACGCCTCGCCTTCCTGCAGGGCGGCGCTATGTGACCTCGGTTACATAGCGCTGCTTGCAGTGTGTATATTTAAGTATTTACTTATATTATTGAAAAGGCAGCAACGATAAAACCGGCGCCGTGCGCACCGCACAGGCCCCTGCCCGGGAAGGAGAGACATATGTCCCACACGCCTGCCCCCCCCTGCGTAGCACCCGACGTCGACAAGACGCGACGTCGCCTGCTGTTCGGCGCGTCCGCCCTGCCGGTCGTCGCTGGTGCCGGTCTGTCAATCGGCCCCCAATCAGCACAGGCTTCACTGAAGACCTCGGCCCGCATCGTCATCGCCGGCAGCGGCCTGGGCGGCCTCGCCATTGCCAGCCGCCTGTCGCGCGAGCTGGACGGCGCAAAGATCACGATCATCGATCGCAAGGAGATCCACAACTACCAGCCCGGCTACACCCTCGTGGCGACCGGCATCTGGCCGGTGAGCAAGGTCAGCGACCGCAACGCCGAGCTGATTCCCGCCGGCGTGGAATGGGTGCGCGAGATGGTGGCGGAGTTCGACCCTGAGGCCAACGCGGTCGTCACCGACAGCGGTAAGCGCATCGAGTACGACTACCTGGTGGTGGCCACCGGCCTGCATCTGGACTTCGCCCAGGTCGAAGGCATGGACGTCGCCGCCATCGGCACCCACGGCCTGGGCTGCGTCTACCCCAGTCCGGCCGCCGCCGAAGCCACCTGGCAGGCGATGGACGCCTTCCGCCAGAAGGGCGGCCACGCGCTGATGACCCTGCCCGCCACCCCACTCAAATGCGCTGGCGCGCCGCTGAAGATGACCTTCATGATCGCCGACCGCCTGCAGCAGGCCGGCACGCGCGAGGCCTCCAGGATCGACTTCCACTCCGCGCTGGGCAACATCTTCAGCGTGCCGCGCATCAACGAGGAGGTCTTGCGCCGCTGGGCCGAACTGGACATCCCGGTCACCTTCAACAGCAAGCTGGTGGCGGTCGACATCGGCGCGCGCCGCGCCACCGTGACCAGCCCGGAAGGCGAACGCAGCGAGATCGACTACGACTTCATCCACGTCGTGCCGCCGATGCGCGCGCCCGACTCGGTGAAGAACAGCCCATTGTCGTGGAAGGAAGGCGGTTTTGCCGCCGGCGGCTGGCTGGAGGTCGACCCCAAGACCCTGCGCCACCGCCGCTTCCCCAACGTCTTCGGCATCGGCGACATCAACGGCACCGCCAAGGGCAAAACCGCCGCGACGGTCAAGAAGAGCGCGCCGATCGTGGCGCAGCACCTGATCGAGGTGATCGCCGGCCGCGAACCGTCACTGGTGTTCGACGGCTACACCTCCTGCCCGCTGCTGCTGCGCGAAGGCTCGGCGCTGCTGGTCGAGTTCGACTACGAGAACAACCTCACACCCTCGCTGCCGATGATCGATCCGCTGCAGGACAGCTACTTCGCCTGGGTCATGAAATACCGCCTGCTCAAGCCCGCCTACATGGCCGTGGCCAAGGGCCGGGTCTGAGGGGAGAGACGACATGTACGAGATCTGGCTGACCCTGAACATCCTGTTCGAACTCGGGATGCAGTACCTGCCCGCCGTCGTCGGCACCGTCGTGCTGTGGCTGGCGCTGATGGTCTTCGCCGCCACCCGACCCGGCGCCAGCTGGACGAAGGCCCTCGCCCCGGCCTTCATCACCGGCCTCATCGCCACGGCGATCACCTTCTTCATCACCCCGGCCATGACCAAGTCGTCCTTCGGCAACATGGGCTACTGGGTGGACTGGATGAACCTGTTCTTCTACGCCGCCGCCTTCGGCGCGGTCGCTGCCGCGCTGGCCTGGCCGATCGCCGCCAGCCTGCACCGCAAGGCCTGAACCCAACCCATCACCGGAGAACCCATCAGATGAAGAAGCTCCTGACCGCTGCCGCCATCGGCTTCGCCAGCCTCACCGCCCATGCGACCGACATCGGCCTCTCGGCGGCAGAAACCTATGCCAAGATCCAGAAGGCCGAACCGAACGTGCTGTTCATCGACGTCCGCGACCCGATCGAGATCATGTTCGTCGGCTTCAGCGATGCGGTGCATGCGAACGTGCCCTTCATGCTGGTCGACCGCACGCAATGGAATGCCGAAAAGGGCGTGTTCCGCCTGTACCGCAATCCGGACTTCGTCAATCAGGTGAAGCTGGAACTCGCCCGGCGCGGTCTGAGTGCCGATGCCGAGATCATCACCATGTGCCGTTCGGGCAGCGAGCGCGGCGAACCGAGCGCCGCCCTCCTGCGCGAGAGCGGCTTCCCCAACGCACGCTACGTCATCAACGGCTTTCAGGGCGACGCGATCAAGGACGGCCCGCAGGCCGGCTTCCGCCTCAAGAACGGCTGGCAGAACAGCGGCTTGCCGTGGTCGTCCAGGATGAACGCGGACAAGATCCACCGCGTCGACCCGCGCTGACCCCGCGAAGGCGCCCGTGCCAGCAAGCCCGGCTCTGTGCCGGGCTTTGCTTTGCCAAGTCCGTCGAGGTGGGCGGAATGCCCTACTTTCCAAACTGCGGTAACGCTGGCGGGACGATCGAACTTCGACAGGACTGAATTTCCGATGGCCTACCGACCTCCAGGGTGAATAAACGCGCCGGCCACCTCGACACCCGCCTTCGCGGCAGAGCGCCTTTCATAGCGCTGTCCTATAGAAACCATACCTATTAACGATTTGAAAGCTATACCACCTGAAATTAAAGTTAATTTTCACTAATTCGCCAAACTCATCATGTCATCCTCCTCCCTCACCACAGGACAACGCCTGGCCATGGGCTTTGGCTTGGTGCTGGCTTTGATGATCGGGATCACCGCCTTCGGTATCCAGAAGGTGAACCTGATCGACAACACCCTGACCGAAATCACCGATGTGAATGCGGTGAAGCAGCGCTACGCCATCAACTTCCGTGGGAGCGTCCATGACCGGGCCATCAGCCTCCGCGATGTGACGCTGGTGCGCGACGCCGCCGGCCTAACCGCCGCCCTGCAGGATATCGAGCGGCTGACCGCCTTCTATCAGGACTCTGCGGCCGCGCTGGACAAGCTCTTTGCCAGCGACCCGGAGATCAGCCAGGAGGAACGACAGTTGCTGGCAGCGATTCAGACAGGCGAAGCGCTCAGCCAACCGCTGATGCAGCGGGTGATCCAAGCCCGTCAGGACAACGATGTCGCCGGCGCCCAGGCCCTGCTGCTCGCAGAGGCCCGTCCCGCCCTCAGCGAGTGGCTGACCCGCATCAACGCCTTCATTGACTATCAGGAAAAACGCAACCAGGCCGCGACCGCCCATGCCCGGGAAGTAGCCGGTCAATTCGCCCTGTTCATGGTGACCCTGTGCAGCCTCGCCATCGTCATCGGCTCCGTCATTGCCTTCCAGATCACGCGGCAACTGGGCCGCGCCCTGGGCGGGGAGCCTAACCAGGCGGCCCAGGCGGTCACCCTCATCGCCAGCGGCGACCTGAGCATGCCGGTGCGAGCCCAACACCCGGCCAGCATGCTGGCGGCGGTCTCCCGCATGCAGGACGACCTGCGCAACCTGTTCACCGATATCGCCCAGGCCGCCATCGAGCTCTTCCACAAGGCTGAACAAGTCGCAGAGGCCTCGCACAATGCCCGCGACGCCGCCGCCAACCAGGCGGATGCTTCTGCCGCCTCCGCCGCCAGCATCGCGGAGATGACCACGAGCATCAATGAGGTATCCCAGATCGCCCACCTGACCGAGGCCAACTCGGCCCGCACTGCCGAACTGTCCGAACAGGGCGTGAAGCTGGTGCAGCAGGCTGCGGCGGAGATGGCCCGTATCGCCAGTACCGTGGTCGAATCCACCACCCAGATCCGCAGCCTGCAACAACGCTCCCAGGAGATTGGAGGAATAGCCAGCGTAATCCGGGAAGTTGCCGAACAGACCAATCTGCTTGCCCTCAACGCCGCCATTGAGGCCGCCCGGGCCGGAGAGGCCGGCCGCGGCTTCGCCGTGGTGGCCGACGAAGTACGAAAGCTGGCCGAGCGCACCCGCAACTCCACCGCCGAAATCGCCCGCATGATCGAGCTGGTGCAGCACGAAACGGAGCAGTCCGTCGCCGCCATGGACACCGCCGCGCCCCAGGTACAGCAAGGCTTGGCCCTGGCCAATGAGGCAAGCGGCATGCTGGGAGAAATCACTCGACAGGCACAGGACTCCCTCAGGAACGTGCAGGACGTGGTCCGGGCTACGGTCCAGCAGGCGAGCACCGCTACCGACCTCGCCCAGCAAATGGAAAAGATCAGCGCGATGTCTCTGGAAACCCATGGCGCAATGAAGGAAAACACGGCCGCCGTCGCTGACCTCGAACAGATCTCCAGCCGCCTGCGCCAGCAGGTGGGCCGCTTCAAGCTGGGTTGAGCAATGCCAGTCCATTGCCTGGTCTTTCACCTGGCGGGGCTGGAGGCCCTGGAGGCGAGCATGGGTGCGGCAGCCGTCGCAGGCGCCTTGAGCGAGCTGGATCAGGGCGTAGCCAGCATCATCGGGGAAGTCTTGTCCGGCAGTGAACGGAGTCCTCTGCCTCGCGACTTGCCCCCGGGAATATGGCTGATCCCCTATCGCAGCCGTACTCTTGATACTCCGGACAATCTTAACGGCCGCTTGCTCGGAGGCCGCCCCGAAAACCATCACGTCGCCGTGCTGACTGCGACGACCCAACTAGCTGGCCAGCTGGCACGGGATATCTTCGGGAGTGCCACGGCGGCGCTGGCACGCTTTCGAGTACATCAGTTTCCCGGCTACCCCGATCTGCAGCAGGTGTTGCAAACACTGGAATCTGCCCCTCGCTTGGGGTGTACCTCCGCCGAAGTCCAGTTGCAAACGCTGCTGCACCAAGGGGGGCTACGCACTCTCGTGCAGCCGATCGTCGGCTTTCCTGACGGACAACTGCTCGGCTACGAAGCACTTACCCGCGGCCCAGCAGGTAGCGCGCTGGAACGTGCCGACCAGCTCTTTGACACCGCTGCCCGCTGCGGCCTAAGTCGGGAGCTGGAGATCGCCTGCGCCTGGCAGGCTTTGGAACAAGGGAAGGCCCTGCTACCTCATTACTGGCTCACCATCAACCTCTCCAGTGCTGGCCTCACAGATGACGCCCTGCGCCGCGCCTTGGCGCCGGCCAGGTATCGTTGTCGAAATCACCGAACACCTGCCGCTCAACAATGCCCGCGCGCTGCTACCCCTTCTAGATGAATTGCGCGCCGGCGGCACCCGTGTCGCCTTGGATGATACGGGTTGCGGCTATGCGGATCTGGAAGCCGCGAAGGCCCTGCAACCGGACTTCGTCAAGCTGTGCATTACCATCATCCGCAGCCTGGGCCGCAACCCCGCGCTGCTGGCCGATCTGGCCCAGAGCACGGCCACCCTCAAAGGGCTGGGAATCGAAATCCTGGCAGAGGGCATCGAACGCGTTAACGAAGTGGAGATACTTCGCGACTTCCCCGTCGACTACGCACAGGGATGGCGCTGCGGTCGACCACAGCCAATCGAAATCATTGCTGCCCCCAAGGATTGGTCGGATACGTGGGGACATTGTGCGAAGAGGCGGCCGCGCCATCATCGTCCGTTGAGACTACGCATCATCCACGCTGAACCGGGCGATTGCGGCCAGGTTGCGACATGCGCCCGAATGAGGGGACCGTGGCACCAGTTCATGCGGTACGGTGTGGAAACGGCCAGGCGGAATGTAGCGCGAACCTCAGATGCGCAATCCACCGAGGCGATCGATGAAGCGCGCAAACGGGATCATCAGATGGCGGATCTTCCACTCGAAGCGCCCGGGCGATGCAACGCTCACGGGCGTCTGCACGGGCAGGAGGAGATCCTGATGACGGTCATCGGCGAGCGCGTGCGCGAGATTCATGCCCAGCATCGGGCCGATCACATTGCCGCCGGCACCGAAGTTCAACAGCGCGAACACGCCGTCGGCCACCCTGTAAAGACGGGGACTGCCAGCCTGATAGGCGGGCGCCGAGTTGGCTGTCATTCCAGTCCAGTATGCATCGAGCCCGATCGGGTGGTCCCGCGTTTCGGGCCAAGTGCGATTCAGGTACCTCAGCAGGTAGCCGAAGTAGCGCCCGGCATCGTTCGCCCGCCCCGGCGCAGGAATGGTCGCGCTGATGAGGCGGTTCATTCCATCAAGAACCAGCGGGAAGAGGCCCAGCGGATATTGGGACATGACTACCCGCCCGGGGTCGATGACATCGAGCAACGGCTTGGGGAGCGGCGTGGTGGCGACGCCGCAGGCCAGTAACGGATAGTGGGTGCCAGCCAGCTCGGGAAAGAATGCGTTGTCTGCATGACCGTTCGTGCATAGGACCACGGTTGAAGCCGTGACGCCTCCGTGCGGCGTGCGAACACACCAGCGACGGCCGGCAGGCATACAGCTTTCCACCGGGGAATCGCCGAAGACCAGCGCCCCGGACCTTGCCGCCGCATCGACCATGCCATTGGTGAAACGATGCGGATTGACGCGCCCGCCCTCACGCCAATGCACACCAAAACTGTAGCGATCGGTACCGAGCAACTCGCGCAGGCGGCCGCGGTCCACGACATCGACGTCATAGCCCAGCCCACGCCAGTAGCGAACATTCTTCGTCATCGAGGCATATTCGCGATACGCGGCCCCGACCATGCCGCAAGGTGCCGCATCGGCGTCGATGCCATGCCGCTCGCACAGATCGAAAACGATGTTTCGATGCTGCACGAAGTAATCCAGCAAGCGCTCTCCCCGATCGGGCCACGACGCACGATCAACGAGCTTGCCGAGATAGGGCAGGACCTGCCCGGCATTGCGGCCCGAAGCGCCATCGCCCGGCTGTCGCGCCTCGATCAGTGCGACACGTACGCCGCGCTCGGCAAGATGCAGCGCCACCGAGGCGCCGACCACGCCGGCGCCGACCACGGCGACATCGACATCGAGATCCGACTTCAGCGCCGGCCAGGCGCGAACATCGCCCGCAACCCATGCGCTGCGCACGATCGGGACTGCGCCAGCCTCATACGCGTCGTCGTCCGGGCGTTTCATCACTCCCGCAATCCCCACGGATAGAGACGCGCGTTGCTGATTGCCTGTTGCAGCCACAGCGCGGCGATGATCCACACGGCGACGGGCACGTGCCGACCCTCGAGCAGCGCATGCACACCGTGCCCCAGGAGAAATACGACCGCCGCGCCCTTGTAGCAAGCAAGGAACAACAGCAAGCCGAGATGCGACCGCGGCGCGCGCATCCCACCGATGCTCGCCAGGCCGACGCCCAGAATCACGCTTCCATAGAGGATTGCGGGATAGGGTGCATCACCCAGGTCGATGCCAAGCAAGGCCCAGAACCAGACCGGCCAGCACACCATGACGAAGCCCAGTGCAAGGGCACTCGGCACGCTGACTCGAAAGGCTCTTCGGATCTTCCCTTCGTCGTAGTCTTGCCCAAGATGCTTCGTCATGCTTGTTTTCGAAGGAGGTGAATTTGGCGAAACACGCTACCGGTCCAAACTCCTTTGGTCATCACCCATTCAGACTATGGGAGCATCCCCGCCCTCCTCGAACGCCTGATGAAGAACATGCCGCCGATCCTTGCGGGCGGCGGCCAGACGACGGAGAGAAAGAAACTGCAGCGCTGGGCATGCGCCCCGAGGCTAGGATTCTGCGCGGCAGAGCGGTAAAGAGGGGTGTAGTGAGAGATGTAGTGCTACGCGATCAGCAAGCGGGGCGTCGGGCGCAGGAGTCGCGGGACCTGTTGCACCGCTTGGCGAGCGTTGAATGGCTGTGTTTTCGTGGAGCAGGGATGGTTTTTCTGGCCCTTCGTCCTTGACGCCGCACTCAGTGAGCACATCCGGCGCAGGTTCAGTGCCATGCAAACGAGCTTCCACACGACATGGATGCGCTCCAGGCCTCGCATGCTGAAACTCCGGAATCCCACCACGTTCTTGATCCAGCCGTTGGGCGCCTCGGCGATCCACTTTCGTCGTAGGTAGGCGGCCTTGCCCGGTTCGCTGTCGAGCTTGTCGGTTATCTGTGCTGTGTGCCGATCGCGATGCCGCTCAAAGCTCAGCAGGCGTTTCCCCTCTTGGCCCAACGCCACCATCAGCTCAGTGCCGCAGTTGTCCAAGTCCTTGAAGGTCTGTTCTGAACGGTAGCCCGCATCGGCCAGCAGCTGCGCGGTCGTTGTTCGATGTTGTCGCGCACGGCCTGCAACACCCCCGCCAGTTGCCCGGCGTCGCTGGCGTTGTTGGTCAGCTCGGCCACCACGATGATGTGGGCGGGCTCGTCGACCGCCGTCTGGGCGTTGTAGCTCAGATCAAAACTGCCGCCTGCGCGCTTCATGATGCGACTGTCCGGATCGGCGAAGTTCTTCTGCGCTTGGTCCTCGGGCACCCCGAAATCGCGCTTGTAGCGCCCACCCTTCGGTTTGCCGTCGCCCCCGCGCGGGCGACGGTCGTCATCGTCGCTGCGGCCGCGCGCCTGATCGGCCTCGCGCTGGCGCTGCTCGAGCCGCAGCCGAGCCTCGGCAATTGCCGCCAGCCCCGCCTCAATCTGCCGTTTCAACTCTGCCTCCGCCTTCACCATGTGGCCGTAACTCATCGCCTTGTGGCGGCAGGCGTTGGCCTTCACCTTGGCGCCGTCCACGGCCAACGCCCCGAGCTTGACAAGCCCCATCTCGCGGGCCAGCCGCACCACCTGCACGAACAGCTCGCTCAGCACCTTCAAGTGGAAAGCGCGAAAGTCGCTCAGCGTGCGGTGGGACGGGAGGTTGCCGGACGCCAGCACCCGGAAGGCCAAATCCTCGTGCAACTTGCGCGCGATCTTGCCCGAGCTGAACACGCCCGTGGCGTAGCCGCACAAGAGCACCTTGACCATCATGGCCGAATGAAACGGCTGGTTGCGCGGTCCGCCTCCGTCACACCGGGCGTGGAACACGCCCAGATTCAACCCGTCTACGGCGTCGCTGATGAAGTACGCCACGTGGCCTTCGGGCAGCCACTCCTGCAGCGCCTGGGGCAGCGGCATCTGCTGCCGCGGGCAATAGGGCAGATAGCTCGTCATGTCGAGAGCCTACCAGCCACACCGCGCCCCGAGTGCTCACGTCACCGAGGATTGGCTTCTGTCGCGCAGACTCCTAGCGTAGCGCAATCGTACTGTACGCGCGGGCGTAAACGAAAAAACCCGGCCCTTCCTCGATGTATCGAGGAAAGGCCGGGCTTCACCTCAAGCAGCACCGCGAGCAAAGCCTGCAAAGATCTACGCCCAACGGTGTGCATCGAGTTGCACTGGAGAGCTCAAAGGCAATGATCAGTGACGATGTTCGTGCTCGTCGTGAGGGAGCGCCGGCTTGACGATACCTTGCGTGTAATCGATGACGGCCTGGACCGGATCGGTCTCACCCGTAACGATGAGTTCGATACCACGTTGTGCCATACGGACACGGAACCCCTCCCCTGCCCCACCTGTAATCAGCGCGGCCACCCCATCGATCGGGTGAAGACTTCCCCTGAACTCGTGAAACGACATTTCCTTGCCCAAGTCTAGGCGGTCAACCTCGCGCGGAGAGCAAGGACAGCTGATGTCAAAGATCAGAAAGCGACGCGTCTTGCCCGCATGGGCAGTGACCGTGCGAAAATTCTGGCTCGTAACCGCGATCTTCATTCTTGTGCGCTCTTCAAAGACTATGCTTGGTCAATAAAAGATAGGTGAGAGTGTGTCGTCAAGCTGCAGCGCTATCGTCCTCGCCGATCAAAACCAGGCTATCGCTCAACCATTTGTGTGGGGGAATTTCGAGGTTGGTCGGCGCAGGTTGGCTCAGGAATACTCGCCCCGCCAGATCGAAGATCGAACCGTGGCAAGGGCACAGGAAACCTCCTGGCCAGTCCTCTCCGATCCCACTGGTAGCACCCGGCGCAAACTTCTCGGACGGCGAACATCCCAAGTGCGTACAAATCCCGATTACGACGAGGAATTCCGCGTTGATCGACCTGTGACGGTTCGCCGCGTAATCGGGCTGTTGAGGTTCGGCCGACGCAGGATCGGCTAAACGCGACTCGTGGCCTTCAAGGGCTGCAAGCATCTCGGGAGTCCGACGCAACAGCCATACCGGCTTCCCCCGCCACTCGATGGTCATCATTTCACCGGGCGCCAGTTTGCTGACATCCGCCTCTACGGGCGCACCCGCCGCGCGAGCCCGGTCGGACGGCGTCAAGCTAGCGACAAAAGGAACGGCGGTGGCCGCAGCGGCGACTGCACCGACACCGGAAGTTGCGATCAGGAGTCGACGGCGCTCTTTCAGGGTATCGGACATGATGTGCTCTCTCGTTGGACACGGATCCGTCGAGACGACGGAAAAAAGGGGCGGGGCTTCGACACTTCGCAGGGACCGAATCAGTAGGGGGAGTGGCCGCAAGAGGGATACGGCCAGCCTGATTGTCCCGAAAACCCCGCCTCCTGAGAGAGACTCAGCAAACTCTGTGCCACAGATTGCAACGCATCAATCAGAGCGCATTCGACCGCTGGCGCTCTACCTCTGGGCGGCCGAATCTGTCAGACTGCCACTATGGCATTGCCAACTGCCAGACATCGGAAATACTGGCAAAAAAACATGCCAAGCCGGCGCTCCCCAACGACGACAGACCCGCCGGCGATAGGGAGCACCCAAGACATATCAAGTCAGATCGAATCGATCTGCATTTATGACGGGACCACAGTTCAACAGCCTGCACAACATGTTCATGACGCAGTACACGGAACAATGGAACGCGTTGGACGTGATTGCCGAGAGAATCCGGGCGCTCGGCTTCCCCGCACCCGGCACCTACAAGGAGTTCGCCCGACTGGCTTCGGTCGAGGAGGTCGATGGCGTGCCCAAGGCGCCCGAGATGATTCGGCTGCTGATTTCGGCACAGGAGACCGTAGCGCGGACCGCTCGCGCGCTTTTCCCGGTCGTCGACAGTGCAAACGATCAGCCCACGGCAGACGTCCTGACACAGCGGATCGAGGTTCACGAAAAGACGGCATGGATACTGCGTAGCCTGCTTGAAGAGTAATGAGGTATTCGGCTCGGCCGACATCAACATCGACAAAATCACCCAGGCGATCGCCGCCTTCGAGGAAACCCTGGTCACGCCGAACTCGCCGTTCGACCAGTGGCTGAAGGGCGACGACAAGGCGCTGACCGACCGCGAGCTTGCCGGTTACGGCCTGTTCAAGGAAAGCGGCTGCGTGGCCTGCCACAACGGTCCGGCGGCCGGCGGCACCTCGTTCCAGAAGATGGGTCTGTTCGAGCCGTACAAGACGAACAACCCGGCCGAAGGCCGTGCGGGCGTCACCGGCAAGGATGAAGACCGCATGAACTTCAAGGTGCCGACACTGCGCAACGTGGAGCTCACCTACCCGTACTTCCACGACGGCGAAGCCGCGACGCTGGAACAGGCGGTGGAGCTCATGGGCCGCCTGCAACTCGGTCGCAAGTACAGCGAACAGGAAATCTCCGACATCGTCGCTTTCCTGAAGACGCTGACCGGCGATCAGCCGACCTTCGTGATGCCGTTGCTGCCGCCGTCGTCCAACGAGACGCCGAAGCCGAATCCCTGGCAGTAAACGTCTAAGCCCCCAGCCCACACTGCGTAGTGGGCTGGGGCTGAGTCAAACAAGCCCGTTTGGCAAGCCTTACTTCTTCAGCGCCCAGGCAGCGCAATAGGCATTGGGACTCACCTCGTCATCGCCGGGGAACATCTTACAGCCGCCAAGGCTGTTGGCATCCGCGCCGGGTACGAAGTGATAGCAGGTCGCACACTTCTTCTCGCCCATTGGCGTCTCCTGGTACTTCAACGCCGAGCGCATCGCGCTATTTCTGGCCGCATGCGCCGAACCTGCAGCAGCAACCAGCGGAATGACTGCAAGCACGCCGGTCATCTTGATGAATTTGCGGCGGGTCGAAGTCGTCTGATCCATGGTAATCCTCGTGTGTCAGGGTAGATCGGCAAAGAGGTTCATCGCTCGCATCTGGCAAACGCTGACAGCGCTCGCGGGCGCTCCCTCTTGATATCAGCCCGTCGTGCCTGGTCATGGCAGACAGTGCGGATACGAGACAGTCAGCAAAACTCGCGCCACCCCGATGAGCCCCATGATTCACCCGAAAACAGTGGGATCTACGCGAGAAGATTGCCGCGGCTCAACGCAATATTGACTGCCACAACTCGCCACCACCGTCACTGCATGCCACGGATGACAGTCGGCGTATTCCTGACAAGGACCGACTGCAAATGCCCCTCAGGCTTTCGACACAACAATGATGGCCGCCACGAGCACCCCGCCGCCAAGGGCCAGCAGGCTGAAGCGTTTCGCCTCCCGCTCGGCGCGCGGCAACAGGTGGGTCGCGCCGACATACACGAGCGCCCCGGCCGAGAGCGCGAGCAGCGCACCGAGCACATCCGGCCCTACCGTGCGCACGAACGGGAAAGACACCACCATTCCAAGCGGCGTCGTGGCTGCCGCGGCAATCGCCGCCAGCAGCAGGGCCTTGCGTTCGCCGAACCCTGCGCGCAACAGCAGCAGGTAGGTGACGATGCCTTCGGGAAACTCGTGCAGCACCATGCCCAGCGTCGCCAGCGACCCGGTGAGGACGCTGACGTTGAAGGCGATCGAATAGATGAAACCATCGATGAACGAGTGGAAACCGATGCCCAGCAACGGAATCACGCCGATCACGTAGTCCTTGCTGTCCGGGCTGCGTTCGCAGACGAAGGCCGTCACGAACCGGTTGAAGAGGTGCAGGGCGAGGAATCCCGCAAGCAGCCAGGCCGGCGCACCGGTATTCATCGACAGGGACTTCGGGATGATGTGCAAGAAGGACGCCGAAATCAGCACCCCCGCAGCAAAGCAGATGAAGTAGCTCGTGTTCTGCTGCCCCCAGTTGGCGAAACGGCGGATGGTATAGATGCCGAGCGAGGTCAAGGCAGCCGCCACCAGGCTGGTGCAGAACGGAAGCCAGAAGTTACCGACACCCATCACGCCTCTCCCTGCCCGGGCCGACCTGTCCCCTTCTCTGCGGCGACCACCACGAAGGCGCCGCGTCCATAGCCGCCCTCCACTGCGTCGACCGCGACCGTCTCCTGCAAGGATGCACCCAGGGTCTGGCCCCAGCCGAGGATCCGGAAATCCGTTTCCTGCAGCAATTGCTGGACATCGACGGCCGAATGAAAACGCGCATCGCGGTAGAAGACGCTCTCTGCCTGATGTGCCAGATAGCCCCGACCGATCCGGGCTATCACGGTCGATGAAGCCGATCACCAATCGTCCCTGCGGCTTGAGCACCCGACTGGCTTCGCACAGCATGCGCGCGGGTGAATCGACGAAGCACAGCGTCGTCACGACCAGGACATTGTCGAAGCACTCCGCACGGAAAGGCAGCGCCTCCGCGCGACCGGTCACGACCTCGACACCCCGCTGCCAGGCATGACGCAGCATGGCCATCGACGGATCCAGGCCGACGGCGATGCCCAGGGGCGCCGCGAAACGTGCCCCACCCACGCCAACCTCCAGCCCGAAGCCCGCCACCGGAAGAAATGCCCGCAGCGCCATGAGTTCCGACTGATAGACCCCGGGATGATGCTCGAACCACTCGTCGTAGCGCGCGGCATGCACATCGAACGCAGCAGTCCCGGACATTACGTGTCTCCGAAAGAACGCCTCTGACGCGCCGTCCTGGCGTCAGAGCCTTCCACCCCGCCACCTGCGGCCGCTACCCTCATTACACCCCTGTTGTGCCACGCCACCGTCTCGCTGACGTTCAACACACCGCCTGAAGGCCGGAAGGTGACGTTGCTGCGACGCATCCCGAAGCCGGCGCAGCACCACAGCGATCTCCGGACTCTCGGTCGTCGCTAGAAGCCGATCATACAGTCCAGCGTTGGCGACCTCGGCGGAAACACCGGCCTCGCAGGCAGCGAGCAGGCTGGGGTATCGCTCGACCCGTCCCGGCCAACTGTTGTGCGGCGCCTGAAGGCTAAACAGGTGGAACAGGGACAGCAGTGCCTCGATGTGGCGGGCTTCTGCCTCCCTGATATTCGTGAAAGGAGCCACATCGCCAAAGTCGGTAATCACCTGATCGTAGGTCGCCCACGCGTGGTACTCGTCGTCCAGCGCCTCGAGCAGCACTGCTCTTTCTCGTTCGCTAAGCTGATTCATTCCGTGGTCCTCCAGGATATTGGATGAGGACATTCCCACACCGGTCGGTGGTCATCCCTTGCCACCAAGCCGTCGCATGTAGAAGGTTTCGCCCTCATGCTCAAGCCGGTGCAACTCGCCGGCGGCGAGCAACGCGTCCACCGCGGCCATGCTGCCGCCCGCCTTCTCCACCAGCGCACGGATGGCCGACGTGCGCAGGGGATGCACCGCACTGATCGCGAGGATCTCGGCGCGCAAGTCGCCGGCGTAGGCGAACACGTCTCCCTCGTACGCGGTCAGCAGCTCCACCTCGAGGCCCTGCCCGGCCAATGTCCGGAACGCGGCGAGGATGACGGATTCGTCCGGGCCGCGCACCCCGGCCACGGCCGGCGGACGATGTGGAATCGCGAGATAGGCCCGTCCGATGCCCGTACTGACAATGAAGCGACCGAGCGCCGCGATGTCTTCCGCCGCGTCATTGAGCCCCTCGACCAGCATCGTCTCGCTCACCAGACGCCCACGGAATTCCGCCGCGAAGCGCTGGATGCCGCTCAGGATGTCGACAAGGCGCAGCACGCCGTGCGGGCGGTTGATCTGGTCCCACACCCGCGGGATGACGCTGTCGATCTTGACGCTGACCCAATCCGCACGGGCGAGCGCCACTCGCACCTCCGGATACCAGAGCAATGAGGCGTTGCTGATCACCGCGATCGGCAGGCCAAGTTCGCGCAGCGCGTCGATCGACTCACCCAGTCGGCTGTCCAGCGTAGGTTCGCCATCAGGAACGAAAGTGAGGTAATCGACCCTCGCCACGGGCACGCACCGCCTCGAGCCGCCCACGCACCTGGCGCAGGATCTCCTCCGGCGGATAGAACGGTTGCGGCGTGATCTCCTGATCGGGCGTCGGGCCGACCTGGCAGTAGACGCAGGCGTAACTGCAGTGCTTGGGCGGAATGTTGTTGATGCCGAGACTGCGCCCGAGACGACGCGACGGAACCGGTCCGAAGGCGATATCCATGTTCATGCCCCTGATCGAAGCGGCTTGTATGGAACGGAACCTGCTAACGCATTCCACCAAGCCGGCATGGTTCATCTACGCAAGCCGCATGCCTGTAGCGACCGATTGATGAATCTTAGTCCTGAAGCCGGCGCAACACGTGGAAACAGGAAAACGAGGCGTCCAGCCGCCCACTACAATGGACAGCGGCCCCCAGTGCCAAAACTGTCGCACATGGCAGCCATATCTGCCAGATCACCGCCAGACCGACTCCTGGTTGGAGTCACTGACGGATTCGAGGAGGAACCATGTCGAACACGAACGCCGCTTCCCCCTATCACCCGAGTTACTGGCTTGCCGCGCTCGGCGCAGGTGGGCTCTCCGTCTCGTTCTTCATGTACCTGATGTGGCTGTTGCCGCATCCGGACTCGCCGATGCCGACCTGGGAACACCTGCAGAGCGCACTGGCGGGCGAAGTCGCGATACCGGTCGTCGTGCGCGTGATTGCATTCATCGCCACCGGCGCCGTGGTCCTGCTCGCGCTGCTCCACTTCGCGCTGCTGTGGTGGAACATCCGCGCTCACCGCTCGGCCGCCGGCCAGCGCGATCTCGCATCGCTGCGCGCATCACCCGGCGAGGTGCAACTGATGGCGGTACCCCTGACGCTGGCGATGACGGTCAACGTCGGTTTAGTGCTCGGAGCGCTGTTCGTGCCCAGCCTTTGGTCGGTGGTGGAATACCTCTTCCCCTTCGCCCTGCTCGCCTTTGCCGCGATCGGCTGGCATGCGCTACAGATCTACGGCCGCTACCTGTCGCGCTTCCTCGTCGATGGCGGCTATCGCGACAGCGAGCACAACCATCTGTCGCCCCTGCTAGCGGTGTTCACCTTCGCCATGCTCTCGGTCGGGTTCGCTGCGCCGGCAGCGATGTCCCATGTGAAACTGGTCTCCGCGCTGGCGGCGACGGTGTCCATTCTCTTCTTCGTCCTCGCCGTGATCGTGGCCGTGATCGTACTGGTGGGCGGCGCTGCCGCGATGATGACCCACGGCCTGCAGCCAAGAGCCACGCCGAGCATTTGGATGCTGGTGCCGATCCTCACCCTATTGGGCATCGAATGGGTCCGACTGCGCCACGGACTCGTCCATCACTTCGCGTCTCCGCAGGACGGCGGCGAGCTGTTCTACATGCTCACCGCCCTCTTCATGCTCCAGATCGGCGTGATGCTCATCGGCTATCGCGTGATGCAGCTCAACGGCTATCTCCGCCTGCATCTGTCGGGTGAGGGGCGGGATCCGGTGAGCTTCGGCCTCATCTGCCCCGGCGTCGCCCTCTTCGTCATGGGCATGTTCTGGTGGCACCTGGCCTGGGTCGAAACCGGGCTCGTGGACAAGTACGGCGCCGCATACTGGGCCGGTATCGGTCTTCTTGCACTGATCCAGTTGGCGACACTGCTTGCCCTGCTGCGGCTGGCGTGGAAGCTGTTCATCGGGCGGGAGGCTCGCATTGCCAGCATAGACGAATGAAAGATTCGATTGAGCGCGCCTGCGGCGTCTATAGCGACCAGCATGTCATTGAGCTATCCAGCGGCTTCATCATCGACTCCGATGGTGAGGTTCGCCCATGAAAGTGATCCCCCTCCCTCCGGCCGGAAACTCGCCGCAACGGTCAGCGAGGTGAAAGCACTCCAGCATGTTCGCGCCACGGCCGGCAAGGAAGCGAAACTGGCCGGTTGGGAGCCCAGAAAGCCGACGCTCAAGCCAGATCTGGTCGGCCATTTATGGAAGGTGAGGACTCCCTCGATGGCGTGATACGTTGCGTGCCCCCTTCTACAGAACGACCCTTGCCGTAAAGCCCTGCGCCTGCAGGGCCGCGCTTGCTAGCGGACAGCCTGCGGCCCCGCTTCGAGTCGCTCGCTTGAAGCGTCCGGACGATGTGGCGCCAGAGATAAGATCTGCCGAGCAAGCACCAGGGCGTCCTCATCGCTGACGGCATTCGCGGGCATGGCAACCGGCCCCCATTCGCCAGCGCTACCGCGCTGGATGCGGCCAGCAAGCAACTCTTGAGCACCCGGTTCCCCGGCACGACAGGCGGCGATGTCCCTATAGCCTGGCCCCACAATCATGGCGCCGAACCCATGGCAGTTCATGCAGTATTTCGCCCGTGCCAGTTCAGCCGACGCAACGGCAGACTGACCGGGCAGAAGCAGCGTCGCCACGATCGGTAGGGGACCTCGAATAACCCGAGGTTTTCAGTGAATCCCGCCGCGCAATGATGACCGCGAACGAATTCGACCCAATTTCTTTGGCAAACCACCGCGTTTCTCGGCGGGGTTGCCTCGTTTTTGCCTCGAATCGTCCCGGGCATCGGCGATTCGGCCCATTTCGGGCGTCAGAAGGCCTCGATGCCGGCCTTCCGGAAGTAGACCAGCCGCTTCAAGTTGTAGCAGGCGGCCATCATCATCATCGCAAAGTTCGCCCGCGCCTGACCGATGGTGCGCAGCAACTTGCCGCCCATCTGCTCGATGGCGGCAAATACATGCTCGACCCGGACGCGCGTTTTGGCGATGCGCTGGTTACGCCGCTGCTGGCACTCGGACAGCGGCTTGTTGCGTTTGCCCTTCCTCTGGATCTGATTCCGGAAGCCCTTCTCTTTGAGCCAGGCTTCACGCGCCTCGGACGGGTAGCCTCGGTCGGCATAGACGTCCCGACTCGTGTTGCCCGCATCGAAGACGTTGTCGAAGTGCTGGCTGTCGTGCGTACTCGCCGTGTCGGTCTCGATTCGGCGAATGATCTTGTATTTCTTGTCGACGTTGATCGAGAGCTTGTAGCCGAAGTGGCTCTTGCCGTGCTTCTTCGTCCAGGTCGCGTTGATGTCCTTCTGGCGCCGCTTCGCAGGCTTCCAGTCGGCGGGCATCGCACCTTGCTCGATCAGCGCCTTCTCGCCTCGGCTGTTGTGCTGCTTGGGGGCGGGGACCAAGGTGGCGTCGATGATCTGACCGCCGCGCGCGATGAAACCCTGCTTCAACAGCTGCGCCGAGACTCCGTCAAAGAGCGCCTTGGCGCCCGCTTCACCGATCCGGTTCTCGAACATCCACACCGTGGTGCGGTCCGGCACGTGGGTCGCGTTCACCAGTCCGCAGAAGCGCTTGTAGCTCATGCGGTCGAGCAGTTGGTACTCCATCTGCTCATCGGACAGGTTGTACAGACGCTTGAGCACCAGGATCCGTACCATCGTCTCGGTCGGGTACGGCGGACGCCCGCCCTGCGCGCTCGCCGGGCGCGGCGCAACCTCATCCACCTCGGCCGCCAACGCCACAAAGTCGATGTGCGACTCGATGTCGGCCAGCGGGTCGCCCAGCGAGTCGAGCTTCTTGCGGTGGTGTTCGTCAGCGAACAGGTCAGTCTTGATAGCGCTACGCGGTTTCATCGGTGCAGCCTGCGGCGTTCAGGGCGTCGTAATTTTACCAAGGGCGGGCGAGACGGAGGTTTTTCGAGGCGCCCGGTAATAAGAAAACCGATCGCCGACTCAAGTGGCACTCCTCTTCTGCATCGCGCAGCAAGGTCGCGCCTTCTTGATCACGGGCGTGATCATAGGTTTGCCACGCCCGGACCGCGCTTTCGTGAGCGTATCAGACACTCCACGTCTGACAGCAAAGGGAGAGAAGCGGTGTGGCGTCGGTGGCGGTCGCCATATACGACCGCCGAGATGCATCATTGGCGGAATTTGCACGCAGCTTGTCCGCGCCCGCAATCCGCGGCGAGGCGAGTTCCGCATAGCATCGAGGCACCACAGACGTCTCGAGAGGACAACAACATGAAGGCATTCCAGGACTACTACCCCGAGAACCTTGCCCACTGTTACGGCTGCGGCCGCAACAATGAGCACGGGCACCAGATCAAGACCCTCTGGGATGGCGACGAAACGGTGACCCGTTATCAGCCGAAGCCGGAGCACACCGCAATTCCCGGTTTCGTCTATGGCGGCCTGCTCGCCTCGCTCATTGATTGCCACGGCACGGGTACGGCCGCGGCAGCCATGTATCGCGCCGAAAACAGGGCGATGGATAGCCAGCCCCCGTTCCGCTTCGTGACCGGGTCACTGCACGTAAGCTATCTCAAGCCCACCCCGCTTGGCCCGGAACTCGAGATCCGGGGTCAGGTGAAGGAAATAAAGGGCCGCAAGGTCGTGGTCGAAGCGACCGTCTTCGCCGATGGCATCGCCACGGCCAAGGGCGAGATTGTCGCGTTGCAGATGCCTGACACCTTCACCAGTGCCGCGGCGAACTGAGTGACTGCGTAAAGAGACCATCCCACAATCACATCGTCGTCACGGCTCGCGTTTCCGCACCTTCTTCCTGCCTGGATTGCCCTCCTGCAGTCGGGTCTTGCTTCACTTGCCAGAGACAGCTTGCGGAGGGCGTTTCACCTTCACCATGGCGTTCATGCTGCCTGCGCACAAAAATGAGCCCGCCAATACGGCCCAAACGCGAAATTACCCCGCACTTTGTTTCGCGAGAGGTCATGCGCCAGTCGAAGGCATCGCCCACCTTGTAGCCCAGGATCGCGGTACCAATGTCGGAGCAAACCGACAATTTCCCGGCGCTGTCATCCGCGTCCTCCGGGTAGTCCAGCGCCACTTCCATTTCCTCGTCGTCCAGTTGCAGCAAAGTCCTTGAGTTCATCGTGACGACATTCTGCGGCACTTGACGCGGCTCGACGACGATGGCCCGCTCGAGTTCGAAAACTGCCGAGGGATGCTCGGATGCGAGCAGACTCGTGAGCTGTTCCTTGTCGAATTCGGTGATGTGGATGTCAGCGACGTGATTCGAGGCGCCTTCTTGCAAGAGCCGGAGATAACGCTCGGCGCTCATGGCGAACGACTTCAGGGTAGAAACCTGGTGTCGCCTTCATCTGCACAGACGCATCGATCCTCGCCCGCAGCAATTCCTCCACCCCCGCTTCGCCGATCGCCTTGCGAAAGCGTCCGATCTGCGTGGCGTCGCACGGCAGCGCCGGCGTGTAGTAGTCCATGCCGCTGAAATACTGCCAGACTGTCACCGACCGGCACATTAGAGCCAGTTGATGATCGGCACAATGGAGCCACCGCGTGATCGGCACATTGAGGCCAGTCCGTGATCGGCATATAGGAGCCAGTCGCGGATCGGCACATAGAGGCCAGCGCCGGATCGGCGTAATGGAGCCACTTCCCCTCTGACGGACGTCTCGACCTTGAACGGTCCCTCGCTACCCTGCTGCCTTTTTGTTTGGCAGGAGGTAGGCGGTGGCCCGCAGGAGCATCGAGATGTACGAGTACCGCCAGGCCCTGATGCGCATGCGCCAGGGCGACTCCGAGCGCGAGATCGCGCGCTCGAAACTGATGGGGCGCAGCAAGGCGGCCCGGTTCCGCGAGCTGGCTCGCGCCCAGGGTTGGCTCGATCCTGAGCGGCCTTTGCCCGAGGACGCCGAGATCGCCGCCGCGCTCGGGCGGCCGAAGTTGCCGGTGACGGCCCAGTCCTCGATTGCCGCGTACCGGCCGCTGGTCGAGCAGTGGCTTGCACAGGGCGTCTCCGGCGTGGTGATCCACACCACGCTCAAGCGCGAGCACGGTTTTACCGGGCACTACTCGAGCGTGCGCCGGCTGATCGCACAGATCGGCCGCGAGCAGCCCCCCGAGGCCACGGTGCGCCTCACCTTTGCACCGGGCGAGGCCGCGCAGGTGGACTTCGGCGCCGGTCCCCACCTGGTCGATCCCGCCACAGGCGAGATCCGCCGCACCTGGGCGTTCGTGATGACACTCTGCTTCTCGCGTCACCAGTACGTGGAGTTCGTCTGGGACCAGAGCGTGCGCACCTGGCTCGGCTGCCACCGTCGCGCCTTCGAGTGGTTCGGCGCCGTGCCCGCGCGGCTCATCATCGACAACGCCAAGTGCGCGATCACCCGCGCGTGCATGCACGACCCGCAGGTGCAGCGCGCCTACGCCGAGTGCGCCGAAGGCTACGGCTTCCGGATCGACGCCTGCCCGCCGCACGACCCGCAGAAGAAGGGCATCGTCGAGGCCGGCGTCAAATACGTGAAGGGCAACTTCCTGCCCACGCGCAGTTTCCGCGATCTGGCCGATCTCAACGCGCAGGTGCGCGAGTGGGTGCTGAAGGAGGCCGGGCTGCGCATTCACGGCACCACCCGCGTGCGCCCGCTCGACACCTTCGCCCTCGAGCGCAGCACCTTGCTGCCGCTCCCCGAAGTGCCGCCGGACCTGGGCACCTGGCACGCCGTGACGGTGCATCGCGACTGTCACGTCAGCTTCGAGCGTGCGCTGTACTCGGTGCCGTTTGCGCTGGTGGGCAAGGCGTTGTGGCTGCGGGCCACCGACGCCGTGGTCACCGTCTATCACGACTTCAAGCCCGTCGCCACGCATGCCCGCGCGCGGCGCCCTGGTGAGCGGCGCACCGTCTCGGATCATCTGCCGCCGGCCGCCCAGCGCTTCTTCGCGCACGACCGCAGCTGGTGTCTGCAGCAGGCCCGCGAGATCGGAGACGCGTGCGCGCAGCTGATCGGGCAACTGCTCTCAGACCGCATCAGCGAGCGCCTGCGGGCCGCCCAGGGCGTTCTCGCGCTCAAGGACCCGTACGGCGCCGCGCGCCTCGAGGCCGCGTGCGAGCGGGCCATTGCCCACGACAGCCCGCACTACCGCACCGTCAAGACTATCCTCGCCGGCGGTCACGACCTCGCCCCGATGCGCACGATCACCCACGAGCCCTATGCCGGCCGTGCCCGCTTCGCGCGCGCCACCGCGTCGCTGTTCGAAGACGACGGCCCCACGTTCCACTGACCCGGGCGCAGCGCGCGCCCACTTCACCCAAGGAGCCTCACCATGAACCCCGCCACCGAACTGGCGCCGCAGCTCAAGCAGTTGCGCCTCTCCGGCATCCTCGACTCGCTCGACGCCCGCAACCGCCAGGCCATCGATGCCAAGCTCGCCTGCACGGAGTTTCTCGCCCTGCTGATCCAGGACGAGATCGCCCGCCGCGAGCAGAAGAAGTTCGGCACCCGGCTACGCCGTGCAGCCTTCCGCGCCAGCAAGACGCTCGAAGGCTTCGAGTTCGACCGCCTGCCCTCGACCAACCGCGCCCTGGTCCATGACCTCGCGACCGGGCGCTACATCGACGAGCGCGCCCCGGTGCTGATCGTCGGCCCCTGCGGCACGGGCAAGAGCCATCTGGCGCAGGCGCTCGGGCACTGCGCCGTGCGTCAGGGGCACGACGTCATCTTCGCCTCCTGCGCGCAATTGCTCGCCAGCCTGAACGCCGCCCGCGCGGTCGGCACCTATGAGCGCAAGCTGCAGCAACTGGCCCGTGTGCCGGTGCTTATCATCGACGACTTCGGCCTCAAACCCCTTCGCGCCCCCGCCGACGAGGATCTGCACGACCTCATCGCCGAGCGCTGCGAGCGCGCTGCCACCCTCGTCACCAGCAACCTCGACTTCACCGAGTGGGATCAGGCCTTCCCCGGCAACCGGCTGCTCGCCTCGGCCACCGTCGACCGGCTGCGCCACAACGCCTATTGCCTCACGCTCGACGGGGCCTCTTACCGCGCCCCGCGACAGGGGCCGAATCGGGCGAAAAACGCCCTTGCCAGCACCCCGAAAAACATCGATTCTTGACCCCCCAACGACGTCCGTCAGAGCCCGGTTCGAGTGGCTTCTATATGCCGATCATCGGTGGCTCTATTGTGGCGGTCAGTGACAGCCAGACCACGTTCTCCGACCAGCGAATGACCAACTCCTCGTCGCTCAAGTTGAAGGCGTGCTTGAGGTAGAGCCGCGCAGCCATGAGCAGGATCGGCAATCGAGGCCGTCCCGGGTTACTCACACCCGCGCCCACGAGCTCCACGCGCGGGCCAAACAGATCGACGTCTTCCGTGCGAGAGCCGGTCCGCACCTCGCGCGCGAACGACGGGGCCAAGGCCGCCCCGATCTGCGCCCATGGCATGCGTTGCGCAAGCACTGCTAGCTGGTGACGCAAATCGATCATCTGGTCGAGGCGAGCACGGAAAAAATCGTCGGTGGCTATGGCCGTGCGGAGTGAAATCTCTCAGGTTTCAGTGGGTTGTATTTTACTTTCTCGGGGAACCCAACGGGTCGGGATCGGCGAAAAGCCTATCGTGGAGCGCGCTGTTGCGTTTTGCAGGGCCGACGACTTATCTTCCCGATTTCAGAAAGTCTCTACTCGCGGCCAAGCAGCCACCCCACCGAGGCCTGTCCAAAGATCGCCCACTCAGCACACGCAACCGCTCGATAGCCTCACATCGCTGGCGAGGACCGGTAAAGGGGTATGGCATCCCGTAGCGCGAGACTTTCAGCAGGGTCCTCCACATTCTCGATCCACGCACCTTCGAGGACGCCTTCCGGCGCTGGGTGGGCGGCATCGTTCGAGCGGTAGGAAGCGACATGCTCATCGTCGATGGCAAGACCGTCCGCAACTTGAGATCATTGCGCAAAGGAATCTAACGCATAATTTTCGCCACACGGTCTAAGTGCCAACGGAAATGCTCTGCCGGCCCCTCGCTCATATAGTTAAGATTCCGACGATCCGCCTGAGCACGAGCATCACTGAAGAATGTCAAGGGAAATCGCTTGCTGTCATTTCCAGAGATCGCCCAATGAGAACCTGCTCCGTCTGAGAAATCCAAACGTTCCCAATTGACTTTCCCGGTAGTGCGGGCAATCACGGCATCGTCGAGACATTGATAGAATCGCGCAAACAGACTTACGGCGAACGCATGTTGCATTACCCAATGCGCTCCCTCGTCAGACCAGTTATAGCGTATGATTGATACCGACGCTTGATTCCACGCCACAAGTCCATTTGGACGACGCTTCGGCTCACGGAAAAGATCCGAAGGCGCCGCCAATCCCTCCCAGTACATTCGCCAGCGAATAAACGCAATTGCCTGTGAGCAGAAGTCTGCTGTGGTCTCTCCATTGAGATCCCACCATAGGGTGCGACACGCTGAATCGACGCAGCGACGATGCCAACGGAGCACCTTTCTCCACAAGTGACGCCGCACCGCTCGGTATACGACTTCCAATTGATCCAGCCTCGTCGTCCATTGCAGCGGATCCGCTCTGGGCGGAGCCTTCACCCACCTACGCCTACGCCTGATTTCATTTTTCACATCGATCAAGGTAACCGGTATCCCGCGCGTTACCGCATTGATTCCTTCAAGCGCTAAGGGGATTTGCGACGAATGATCAATTTTGAGATGATCCATGACCGCGGCGACGAAGCCCGTATAGTCTAGATGAGACTTCAATACATCGACCCGACCAACGGCGAACCTCGAGCATCCGCTCACTCGCGATTCTCGATCGAATTCGTATGCAAGGGTCACCACCCTATCTTCTTCCGTCAGAATCCTATTGATGTCCTCGATACGGTTTCTCTGATCATCCGAGAGTTGTATGCTTCGCTCTGCCTGTCGTTTGATTGCCCCAGCTAATTCGTATCCACATTTTGGGCATGCGAAGGGACTACGAAAGACATCGCGGCTCAGCCGATATGGGATCTGACTCTTGCATTTAGGGCATCCGCGAGTCAAGGAAACGCCATGAACTGGACAGGCCCCTATGTAATCGAGCTGATGAAACGGAATATGCAATCCATGGCACATGCACCGTTCGCACCACTTTAGGTCAGTGAGCGCCTTGGCCTGGGCATTTGGAAATCGCTCAAGAACAAAACCGCCGAGCACTGCCTTCTCGGAAGACCGGAACTCTTGTGCAATCCGACGCACATCAAACGGTCCGACAACTCGCAAATCGATGTATGGATCCATTTGAGTCGCCTTCTTAACCCCAAGATCATTTCTTATGAAGAGGTCTACTAGCTCTTTGACGCCGATGGCATTAAGAACAGCGAACTTCGACAGCATTCCATAAATTGAGTCGAGTTCAGTTGACCACGTATCGCGCCAACACCACGATACCTCTGGGAGCATCGGTTCATCAAGAACGATTCTCGCAAACGGCCTCATATTTCTTCGTAAAAACCGTCGCCCATAACAAGCTTAAGCTCTTCTTGGGCCGAAACGTAATTAGACTCTTCGACACAGTTATCCCAAATCGCTCTTGAGAATCTGAAGTCTGCAGCATCAGATGCGGCGTACTCTATGAATGCGATTTCCACGGTACGCGCTAGATACTGCATCGGTATTTCTAGGCAAAAATCAAACCGCGCTTCCGAATGGGCTGCGTCAAAGGCGTCCCATAGCGCCTCAGTCTGATCGACGAGCCGCAAACCGTCCGAAAATGCATAGGGGAAAAAGAACCGCGTATATGTCCAATCTGAAGAGAACGGATAGCAAGCTTCATCATAGCCGGCCAAGCAGGTCGCCAAGTCATCTGGGCTCTGAATGCCGCGGAACGGCATCTCGTCTATCATGAATCGAGCAACAATCTGCGTCTGACGCGCTTCTCGAAATGCGTTCTTTTGATTAATGAGCTGAGGTTGCCCGACGAGGAGTGTGATCATCCGAATTCCGGCGCGCTCCAATTCATCGTGAACATCACGAAGCCACTCGTATTCAATAATATCCAAGCGCTGAGCTTCGTCTGCGAATGCAATGACGAGGTTATAACGCGACCGTTCGACGAGCTCTGAAACCCGCTCGACAAGCCGACTGCGCTTGCGAGCAATAGATCCGGACTCAGCTGCCGGATGTCCAACCGCACGTAAAAGTGTCGCGAAGAACATGTCCTCGGAATGACTCTTGCTCTTTCTACATCCGAAGCTAAAAGTAACGATACCAGGCATGTCCATTTTCAGAACACGAAGGATATATCTTATGCTGTACGTCTTTCCAAACCTCGGGTGTGCATAGATGATGGCCCCAGGAGTGCGCAGGCGAATTATTTTCTTGACGCGTTGATAAAGCTCCTCGATGGATGGCGTCGGAAGAATATACTTCTGCTCGACCAATGGATGCCGGTCAAACGGTATAGGACGAACGTAGGACACCGGCGCCTCCTAAAAAACGATGGTTCGCTTTATCTTGAGGGACTTTGGCTGGGGCTTTGGATGCTCAACTAGAGACTGACCGCCTTCGCCAGCTTTCGAGCGATTCGTTTCGTTGGAGTGCGAGGGTGCACTATTGTGCCTCGGTTCTACAGGCGCTTGCGGGAGATTAGTTTCCCGCGGCAACTTAGACCCTGACTGACGATGCTTTGCGAGTTGATGCCGCGCCGATTTGCTTCGAGCAGCCTCCGCTCTTTTGTTCTTGACCCAGGCCTCAACCGGATCGTCGTCCTCGCCTATCTTTATCTTTCCAAGGGCCCTAAGCCGGCGAATATCTTGGCGGACACGCAGCGAATGTGGGGTGTAACACCAGGGACGAGATGCGGTCAGTACGCCAAGCTCTGCTCCGTCCATAAAAAAGGCTGTTAAACATCTTATATCAAACGGATTAAAGTAAATTCTGACTTTTTTTCCGATTAGCCCTGGATTGTTGCCGAGTACATCACTTGTGTATCTTACGTGCTCGAAATTAACATGCGGACGCACTCCATCCTTGATGCTTCCGCGAATTGTAACAATTCGCGCCTGTTGAATTAAACGTATTTTCCCGCGTTGTTCTCTCGGAATTGAACGTATGAAACCTCTTCGTTTTGCTATGTGATGCGCCATCGCCTCCAAGGGCGACCTACCGCTTGCCCCAACTTCCCCGTTATAATTTGCGAGTACTACCTCAATAAGATCCTCCAGTTCATCAAGACTCATCAGCAACTCAGCCTTTGAACCTGGATCTCCCAGTTGTCGCACGATATCGTCGGGACGACTTCCCGTCGTGCCGGCAATGCGGTGAGCAAAATGTGCTGCTATTACGCGGAAAAACTGCTCGATGAATGGCCGCTGGTTAGGTTGTCCCGGTGGGCCCACATCTGTCCAGCATCCAACCACTTCACACAGGCGTTCCAACGTATCGTAGGCTAAGTTTGCTTGCGCATTGTCGAATCTGAACCATTCCCAGCACGCGAAGGCAGCTTCTGGAATGACGTCAGAGGGAAAGCCACCGCCCGCCCGTATGGCAAGACCAGGAATTTTCAACTTCCGAGGCTGATGCGGGAGCAGACTTGCCTGCAGTGCCGCCGCAACATCGTCCTTTGTATATTCCTTGCCGTAGGCCAGCGTATACCCGAGCACAGCACGGGTTAGTATATCTAGCACGACCAATATCCAGATTCGGCCGAGCTCCATGCGGGTCTCGAGACCGTAAGGATCTTGAACCGTCAGAACGAGGCGCAAGTCAATTTTGTGGCCGTCAAACTCGACGACTTCAAACGGATTCAAAGCAGCAGGCGCCGCGCGCCGCTCACTCGATGTCATCGGCGCGCCGACCGAACTGGCTCCAGAGTTTCGCGACGCTAATTCGAATGACTGATTTGCCAGTCTTTTTAGATGCGTTGCAAGCGATCGAAGTCCACAATAATCTTGATTGAACGGATAATCATCCACTCCAATCCCGAGTTCCCTGCATTTCTCTAAAAATCCCTTATGAATCTTCTTAACTGATTTTCGCACTTCCTCTGCTGCGTCGATTCGACGAATGCGCCTTTTTAGCTCTTTGACAAGGAAAACTTCTAAGGACGGGTACCGATCCAATAACATGGAGAACGCGCCTGCCGCCCCTCCTTTCTCTTTAACGCCGCTTCGCGCTATGGGCTTGGTGCGACTATACCGAGCGACTCGCTGATATCGAATTAATCCTCGAAAGCCATATATCCGTCCATCCGGATGCTTTTCACAACATCTTTCGAATAGTCTATACAGGGTCGAGGTCGAGACTCCGGTTGCGCGACAAATGTCGGCGATCCGCATCTCTGGATTGCCTACAAAATAACGGATGGCTTTCTCGCGGCATTGATAAGCCTTTCGTTGCTCGTCGTCGAGGCTCAGATCATCAACGATGGGCCACACCGACCAGTCCCTTAGTTCGACGGGGATGGATTCTCTTTGAAATCGAAGCGATCCGAAGGCGAAGGTTTTCATCTCGAAACCACCAAGGTATCAAGACCGATCGCGGACGTGAGAATGCTTGGGATCTGAATGCGGCCTTCGTGTACAAGTCGAAAAATCGCGGTGCGGACTAGAATCGGATCTTCGTCATCCAACAGATTCTGAATCTCGTCGATTGTGCGGCCGTCCCCGCACATGCGATAGATCTGATCGGAAAGTTCAGCATGAACAAACCGAGAATTCGCGCCTAGATACCGGAGAATTTCACCCCAGTTTCTTCGCGCTTCGTCGGGCAACCCAAGGTCTTCCGGCAGATGCAGCACGATTGACAGGTCGTTCGCCGCAGCCCAGACGTTGAAGGCGGCGTTCGGCAGATTTGGCTCTGAACGCCATGTGCGCTCGGTGGGCCGAAGCAGCAACCATAGCTCTTCTCCGCTTTCGCGCTCCACCCAGAAGTCGACAACGCGCTTGGGCTTTAAGTCATTGATTACTAGCGGGCGTTCGCAGTACGCAAGGACGGACGGATCAGCTTCAAGTGCGATAAATGCAGAGAGGTTCTGATCACCGAAGAGTGTGAGACGTCTTGCGATTTTGACGCCGAAGACGTCGTAGCGGTGGCTCTTGAAGGGCCGCGTGTTGTCGGCTGGCATCGTGAACCGTCGTTGTTCTTGGTTGCGCATCAGATCGCAAATCCCCGCTATGCGTGTATTTCTACTTTTAGTTCACGCTTTCATATTTTTCCACTATTACTTCTGACAGCAGGCAAGGAATAGTGGTACGGCAGGAACAGTGGACTCTTGTAAAACAAATGCTTACGCCAATCTCGCAGCAACTAGATTTTCTTCAACGATCGACCACTGCGCCGATTGTGCGGTCTCCGAGCCCACTCCATGAGTCCGGCCAGACCGTATCCATAGGCCCGCTTGGGTGGCGATGATGCCAATCCCCTCGGACCCGCACGCCAGGGACTGCTAGCATGCGGACCTCACTTCACGCCTCATGGCAGACACGCCCATGCCCGCACAAGCTCGCCCGACGCCGCCTGCAGACAGTCGGGGAACACGCGCCGCGCTGATCTTTGCCCTGACGGCCGAACGCCTGACGATCTTCTACGAGCACGGCCAGTGGCTGACCGAGGCCCAGGGCGCGAGCTTCATCGCCGACTGGCTCCGGCGCAGCGAGCGCAGCCTGTCGCTGGCGGATCGACGCCACTTGTCCGCGCTCAGCGACGGCCTCGCGCGCCAGATCGCCGGCTCGCTCTCACGGGAAGCAGGCCTCTACACCGCGCACGAGATGATGGAAGCGCTCGATCCGAACCACGACTCGGAACTGGCGCGCTCGATGATGGACGAATGCGCGCGCTTGCTGGACGCCGACTGATCACCGACCGGGGACGTCGCTCACTCGGCCACCCTACCCCGCCCAGCCTTGATCGACGCCCGCCGCGCCTTCCCGTCCAGCCTGCGGGCGACGGACGCACGCGTCGGCCGCGTTGCACGACGCGCTTTCGGGGTTGCCATGACACTCTCGATCAGCTCTTCCAGGCGGCGCAGCGCCTCGGTGCGGTTCTTCGCCAGGCTGCGAAACTTCTGCGCCTTGATGATCACGACGCCGTCCTTGCTGACGCGATGGTCGCGCAAGGCCAGCAGCCGCTCCTGAACCTCTGCGGGCAGGCTGGATGCGGCGATGTCGAAGCGCAGATGCGCCGCGTTCGACACCTTGTTCACGTTCTGCCCTCCCGCGCCTTGCGCACGGATCGCGGTGATCTCGATTTCGTCGGGAGAGAGCGTGACGGGCGGCATCATTGTTCAACCAAGTTCAGGCATGTCGCACGTCACCGTCTTCGTTGACTGTGCGAGTAGGGAGGCCGGGCCGAGCGTGTTTCGCCTACCAGGGCAACGCGTTGCCCTCGTAATCGACGAAGCGGCACTGGTCAAGGCCGGCGGCGGCTTCGATGACGTCAACGAGTCCCGCGACACTCTGCTCCACGCTCAGCGGCGCCTGATCGCCCCCCATGTCGGTGCGTACCCAGCCGGGATGCAGGGCAAGCAGGCTGAAATCGCGCGATGAACCGAGTTCCGCCGCCCAATGGAGCAGCAGACTGTTCAATGCCGCCTTGCTGGCGGAGTACAAAGGCATGCTCGCGCCGACACTCAGTTGCAGGCTTCCCATCACGGAACTCGTGAACGTCAGAACGCCCCCGCTGCGCACCAGTGGGCGCAGCGCACGGGCGAGGCGCAACGGCGCAACCGCGTTCGTGAGGAACAGCTGGGCAACGTCGGCGTCGCTGACGCTCGCCACGTCCTGCTTGTGCGGACCGGGGATGCCGGCGTTGAGCAGCACGCGATCCAGATGGCAGTCCCCGACCGTGGCGACGACCTGTTCCGGGGCGGCCGCAGCGTTGAGGTCGCATGCGATCAGCTGCAGGCGCCGGCCATATCGGCCTAAGATCTCCGCCAATCCGGCGGAGGCAGCAGGATCGCGCGCAAGGGCGAACACACGGTCTCCGCGCCCCAAGTACGCACGGACCAGACCCAGGCCGATGCCGCGCGAGGCGCCGGCGATCAGAACGTTGAGCATGAGGTTTCCTTTGATGGAAGAACAGGACTGTATCAGCGGCAATGCCCGCCGTCCCGGACATGACGCCTTGACAACTGCCCTGCCCGTCCGCTTCAATCCCGACATCGCGCCGATTTGAAGCACAGCTTGCGGGCGCGTTACAAATGCAGCTAAAGCGGACGGTCAAGAACCCGCTGAGCCTGCATGGCCAACGGGTTCTTTGCGTTTGCAGTACCGGGATCGGTACCCGATCCCTCCGCCGGCATTAACGACAACTTGCCGGGGCGGATGACAAATTCCGGCTAAAGCGTCACCGCCTCTTCGCCCCCGCGAGGCCGGTCACGCCGGCTCAACAGGGGGCGAGGAGCAAGACCATGATCATTACGCAATCCACCGGCGACCGGCGCCTGACCCCAAGCCAACGCGAGGCGCTCGGCAAGTTCGTTCCCAACCCCTTCCCGCCCGCTCACATGAACGCAAACGTGCGCCAACCTGCGAGCGAGCCGGTTCCGATCAGGCCGCGCTGGCTTGGCTGGCGTTGAGCCGGGTTATGTCGAGCGAAATCACGAGTCAATGGCCCCCGGCGACATCCGGAATTTCCCCCTGAGTTGACGAGATCCTCGCCGCGCAGGAATGAAAAAAGCCGGCTCGATGGCCGGCTTTTTCGTAATTTGGTGGGCGGTACTGGGATCGAACCAGTGACCCCTGCCGTGTGAAGGCAGTGCTCTACCGCTGAGCTAACCGCCCGATCTGCATGTGCACGCACTGCAATCGGTTTTCCGGAGGTATCCACGACAATTTTGCCGTGGTGGGCGGTACTGGGATCGAACCAGTGACCCCTGCCGTGTGAAGGCAGTGCTCTACCGCTGAGCTAACCGCCCTCCAGAAAAGAGGCCGCATTTTAGAAGGCGGCCAGGATAACGTCAAGCACGTCGCACAGAACAGCACGGCGCACGGACTTGCCGATCCGCCATATGACCGCAAGCGCCGAATGGCCATCCGCACATCACCCCGTGCAGCAACGGCTCGCGCGGGGCGCCGCGAAAAAACAAGGGGCCAGTCCGCATGACACGGGCTGGCCCCTTGTTCATCGGGCGGGCTAGACGTTCCGCCCGCGCGAAGTACGATTACTTCTTGCCGGCGGCCTTCTGGGTCGCGGTCATCGCCTTGACGGTCGCTTCGGTGGCGGCGGTCATGTTGGCCTCGGCCACTTCAGCAGCCTGCTTGGCGGCCTTGCTGGCGTTGTCGTACAGGCTGTTGGCGGTGTCCATCGCCGACTTGACGGCGGCGAACACACCTTCCGAACCGGCCGGAGCCGACTTGGCGGCCTGCTCGAGCATCGAAGCGAAGTTCTTGTTCAGCTCGGCAATCTGCTTCTCGAACAGGCTCGACACTTCGTGCTGGCCTTCGGTCGCGATCTCCTGGACGCTGCGGGCGTAGGCGACGGCCTTGTCGATCATCGGCTTGGTCAGCTCGGCCTGCAGGTTTGCCAGTTCTTGCGGGTTCTTGGCTTCGGCCAGCTTGCGGGTGGTGGCGACGCTGTCTTCCAGCACCGAGCGAACGGTGTTGAGGTTCAGCTCGGCCAGACGCTCGGCGCGAGCGATGGCGCTGGTGGCCAGCGACATCAGCGTTTCGAGGTTGGCTTGGCCGACGGCGGCGAGTTGCTCGGGGGTCTGGATCTTGGTCATGACGGGCGTTCCTTGAGATGGATGTTGCACTGCGAAGAATCGTCTGGCTGCACACTGAAGCCCGGCATCGATCCGACTTGTTGCGTTGCAGCATGGGCTGAATTATACGGTGTCGCGTCCGCACGTCAACAAGTTTGTGCACTGCACCATTCTTGGCGCGAGGCCAGCGAGGACACGGGTCTTACTCGCTTTGAGACCGCCGCCTCCTTCCCGTGCCCGTGTACCTGCGCATGCCCCGATCAGATCCGCTCGAGCTTGCGCCCCCTCAGGAGGTCTTCTTCTTTCCCGGTGTTGCCGGATCTTCGGGGTCGATGCCCCAGTCCCCGTAGGTGTACCAGTCCTCGCCGAGCATCTCCGCCGGGTGCAGGGTCCGGCCCGAGCCGTTCCCGCAGCCCAGCGCATCCGCGGGACAGTACTTGTCGCAGCCCCAGCAGATGCGCTCGGGATTCTTGGGATGAAGTGGAAATTTCTTGGCCATGACGCGCTCCGGAAAAACATCAAGGCATGATATTAAAAATCGTCGAACAAAAAATTGATCCAGGACGATTCATGCATCTATCGGGGCGGGAAAGCACATCCCCGACATGGGGCCTTCGCAGTTTCGGTTGATGCCCAGGCCGCGCAGCACAACGGCGATTCGGGCGCTAACTGCACGGAGTGGAAAGGTCGTAGCCGTGAACGACAAAGCCCGGAGACGCGCTCCGGGCTTCGGGAATATCCTGGTGGGTGCTGACGGGGTCGAACCGCCGACATTCGCCTTGTAAGGGCGACGCTCTACCAACTGAGCTAAGCACCCGCGCTGGCCTCCGGCCACGGCCGGAACAGCAAAGTCCGTTAGTTTACAGAATCCTTCAGACCTTTGCCAGCGCGGAATTTCGGAACCTTGGCCGCCTTGATCTTGATGTTCTTTCCCGTGCGCGGGTTTCGGCCCGTACGGGCCGCACGATCCCCGACGTAGAAGGACCCGAACCCCACCAGTGTCACCGTGTCATTGCTCTTGAGCGCCTCCGTCACGGCCGCCACCGTCGCATCCAGTGCGCGCGCCGCGTCCGCCTTGGTCATCGATGCCTTCTCCGCGATGCTTGCAACCAGTTCCTGTTTGTTCACTTGAACCCTCCGGATATGAACTGCAATGGGAAGAACTCCGCGACCTCCGCCTTTGGGCTCGGGATTCGACGGCGTGGGAGACGCCTTGCAAACTTCATGTTTTTATAGCGCGCCAAATTCAGGCCTGTCAACGACGGGCGACCCCGAATGAAAAAGGCCGCAATGCACCTCGATGCATTGCGGCCCGTCCCATCCGGCGTGGCGACCGTGCGCTACGCCCGCGGAATCAGTGCGCTCGCCGGCGGGCCGGCTTCGCGCCCTCCTCCTCCGCGACGGCAGGCACGGCAGCCTCCGCCGGTGCGGACTCGTCCGCCAGCGGCTCGGGTCGGCGCTCGAGGGCGAGCTCGAGCACCTGATCGATCCACTTCACCGGCACGATCTCGATCACGTTCTTGATGTTGTCCGCGATCTCGGCGAGATCCTTGACGTTCTCCTCCGGAATCAGCGCGGTGCGGATGCCACCGCGCACCGCTGCGAGCAACTTCTCCTTGAGGCCGCCGATCGCCAGCACCTCCCCACGCAGCGTGATCTCGCCGGTCATGGCGACGTCGCATCGCACCGGGATGCCGGTCAGCACCGACACCAGCGCGGTGGAGATGGCGATGCCGGCAGACGGGCCGTCCTTCGGAATCGCGCCTTCCGGCAGGTGGATGTGGATGTCGCTCTTCTGGTAGAAGTCCGGATCGATGCCGAGCGAACGCGCACGGCGGCGAACCACCGACAGCGCGGCCTGGATCGACTCCTGCATGACCTCGCCGAGCTTGCCGGTGGTCATCACCTTGCCCTTGCCGGGCAGCTGCACCGCCTCCACGGTCAGCAGCTCGCCGCCGACCTCGGTCCACGCCAGGCCGGTGACCTGGCCGATCTGGTTTTCCTTCTCGGCCATGCCGAAGCTGTACTTGCGCACGCCGAGGAACTTGTCCAGGTTCTTGGCATTGACGACGATCTTGCTGCTGCGGCTCTTGAGCACCAGCTGCTTGACCACCTTCCGGCAGACCTTGGAGATCTCGCGCTCGAGGCTGCGCACGCCGGCCTCGCGGGTGTAGTAGCGCACGATGTCGCGCAGCGCTTCCTCGGTCACCGACAGCTCGTCCTGCTTGAGGCCGTTGTTCTTCATCTGCTTGGGCAGCAGATAGCGCTGGGCGATGTTGACCTTCTCGTCCTCGGTGTAACCCGACAGGCGGATCACTTCCATGCGGTCGAGCAGCGCCGGCGGGATGTTGAGCGTGTTTGCCGTGGCCACGAACATCACGTCCGACAGGTCGAAATCCACCTCGACGTAGTGGTCCTGGAAGGTGTGGTTCTGCTCGGGGTCGAGGACCTCGAGCAACGCCGACGACGGATCGCCACGGAAGTCCATGCCGAGCTTGTCCACCTCGTCGAGCAGGAACAGCGGGTTCTTGACCCCGACCTTGCTCATGTTCTGCAGGATCTTGCCCGGCATCGAGCCGATGTAGGTGCGGCGATGGCCGCGGATCTCGGCCTCGTCACGCACGCCGCCCAGCGCCATGCGGATGAACTTGCGGTTGGTGGCCTTGGCGATCGACTGGCCGAGCGAGGTCTTGCCCACACCCGGGGGGCCGACCAGGCACAGGATCGGCGCCTTGACCTTGTCGACGCGCTGCTGCACGGCGAGGTACTCGAGGATGCGCTCCTTGACGCGCTCGAGGCCGTAATGGTCCTTGTCGAGCACCTTCTCGGCCTCGGTCAGGTCCTTGCTGACGCGCGACTTCTTCTTCCACGGCAGGCCGATCAGGGTGTCGATGTAGTTGCGCACCACGGTGGCTTCGGCCGACATCGGCGACATCAGGCGCAGCTTCTTGAACTCCGCCTCGGCCTTGGCGAGCGCGTCCTTGGGCATGCCCGCGGTCTTGATCCGCTTCTCCATTTCCTCGAGATCGGCGCCCTCCTCGCCTTCGCCGAGTTCCTTCTGGATGGCCTTGACCTGCTCGTTGAGGTAGTACTCGCGCTGGCTCTTCTCCATCTGGCGCTTGACGCGGCCACGGATGCGCTTCTCGACCTGCAGGATGTCGAGCTCGCCCTCGAGCTGGCTGAGCAGCTTCTCGAGGCGCTCGGCGGTGTCGAACATCTCCAGCACTTCCTGCTTCTGCTCGAGCTTGAGCGGCAGGTGGGCGGCGATGGTGTCGGCGAGGCGGCCGGCTTCCTCGATGCCCGCGAGCGAGCTGAGGATTTCCGGCGGAATCTTCTTGTTGAGCTTAACGTACTGGTCGAACTGGGCGATGATCGCGCGCCGCATCGCTTCCAGTTCGTGACTGCCGGTCTCGACCACCGGCACCGGGCGCACGGTGGCGACGAACAGGCTGCGCAGATCCTCGACCTTGTCGATGTGCGCGCGCTGCACGCCCTCGACCAGGACCTTGATCGTGCCATCGGGCAGCTTGAGCATCTGCAGGATGTTGGCGATGCAACCGACCGCATACAGATCCTCGACCGCCGGTTCGTCCTTGGCGGCGGATTTCTGGGCGACGAGCAGGATGCTCTTGCCCGCCTCCATGGCGTTTTCCAGCGCCTTGATGCTCTTGGGGCGGCCGACGAAGAGCGGGATGACCATGTGCGGGAACACCACCACGTCGCGCAGCGGCAACAGCGGCATTTCCATCGCTTCGTTGGGGAGGTCAGCAGGACCCGACATTTTTTCTTTCCTTAAGCAAAAGGTCACCCCCATGTATGGGCGTGACCTGGAAATTCAAGCGACGGGGTGCGAACCCGCCGCCAGACGGGCGTTCGTGCGGTCGGAGCCGGTTCAGTTGGCGCCCGAGACCTTCTGCTGTTCGGCGTACATCAGCAGGGGTTTTCCGCCTTCCTCGATCGTGGACTCGTCCACCACGACCTTCTCCACGTTTTCCAGCGTGGGCAGGTCGTACATGATGTCGAGCAGCGAGGCTTCGAGGATCGAACGCAGGCCGCGGGCACCGGTCTTGCGTTTGATCGCCTTGCGCGCCACCGCGTGCAGCGCGTTGGGACGGATCTCGAGCTCGACACCTTCCATCGAGAACAGCTTCTGGTACTGCTTGACCAGCGCGTTCTTGGGCTCGACCAGGATCTGGATCAGCGCTTCCTCGTCGAGTTCCTGCAGCGTGGCGACCACCGGCAGGCGGCCGATCAGTTCGGGGATGAGGCCGAACTTGATCAGGTCTTCCGGTTCGACCTGGCGGAAGGTGTCGGTGAGGTTCTTGGCGTCCTTGCTCTTGACCTCGGCGCCGAAGCCGATGCCGACCTTCTCGGTGCGGTTGCGGATGACCTTTTCCAGGCCGTCGAAGGCACCACCGCAGATGAACAGCACGTTGGTGGTGTCGACCTGGATGAAGTCCTGGTTCGGATGCTTGCGCCCGCCCTGCGGCGGGATCGAGGCCACCGTGCCCTCGATCAGCTTCAGCAGCGCCTGCTGCACGCCCTCGCCCGACACGTCGCGGGTGATCGAGGGGTTGTCGGCCTTGCGCGAGATCTTGTCGATCTCGTCGATGTAGATGATGCCCTGCTGGGCCTTCTCCACATCGTAGTCGCACTTCTGCAGCAGCTTCTGGATGATGTTCTCGACGTCCTCGCCGACGTAGCCGGCTTCGGTCAGCGTGGTGGCATCGGCCATCACGAAGGGGACGTTGAGCAGGCGCGCCAGGGTCTGCGCGAGCAGCGTCTTGCCCGAACCGGTGGGACCGATCAGCAGGATGTTGCTCTTGGCGAGCTCGACGTCGTCCTGCTTGGCCTCGATGTGGCGCAGGCGTTTGTAGTGGTTGTACACCGCCACCGCCAGGTTGCGCTTGGCCTGCGACTGGCCGATCACGTACTGGTCGAGGATGTCGCAGATCTCGCGCGGGGTGGGCAGCGCGCCCTTGATGCTCTCCGGATCTGCGGCGCCGACGATCTCGTCACGGATGATGTCGTTGCACAGCTCGATGCATTCGTCGCAGATGAAGACCGAAGGACCGGCGATCAGCTTGCGCACCTCGTGCTGGCTCTTGCCGCAGAAGGAGCAGTACAGCAGCTTTTCGCCGCCAGCCTTCTTGTCCGTCATGTGGGGTTCTCCTGAATCAGGTGTCGTCGCGGCTGGTCAGGATCTTGTCGACCAGGCCGTACTCCACCGCGGCCGCGGCAGACATGAAGTTGTCGCGGTCGGTGTCCTTCTCGATGCGCTCGAGCGGCTGGCCGGTGTGGCTGGACAGCATCTCGTTGAGGCGCGAGCGCAGGTAGAGGATCTCGCGGGCGTGGATCTCGATGTCCGAGGCCTGTCCCTGGAAACCGCCCAGCGGCTGGTGGATCATGACGCGCGAGTTGGGCAGGATGAAGCGCTTGCCCTTCTCGCCCGCCGCCAGCAGGAAGGCGCCCATGCTCGCCGCCTGGCCGATGCACAGCGTGCTGACGTTCGGCTTGATGAACTGCATGGTGTCGTAGATCGCCATGCCGGCGGTGACCGAACCGCCGGGCGAGTTGATGTAGAAGTAGATGTCCTTGTCCGGGTTCTCGGACTCGAGGAACAGCAACTGCGCCACGATCAGGTTGGCGGTCACGTCATTGACGGGGCCGACGAGGAATACCACCCGCTCCTTCAGAAGGCGCGAATAGATGTCGTAGGCGCGCTCGCCGCGACCGCTCTGTTCGACCACCATCGGAACCAGGCCGAGGCCGACCGGGTTCCAGTCGCTGCTGTGCTGGGGTGTTCCTTGCATCATTCGTCAGACCCTTTGCGGCATCAGGCCGCGTTGTTGCCCATCAGTTCGTCGAAGGCCACCGGCTTGTCGGTGGTCTCGGCCTTGTCGCAGACCCAGGCGACGACGTTGTCCTCGATGACCACGGCTTCAGCCTGCGCCAGGCGCTCCGGTTGAGCGTAATACCAGCGCACGAGTTCCGAAGGATCCTCGTAGCTCTGCGCCATTTCCTCGACCAGCGCGCGCACCTGTTCCGGCTTGGCGTGCAGTTCGTTGCCCTTGACCAGCTCGGCCATGATCAGGCCCAGCTTGACGCGGCGCGCGGCCTGATCGGTGAACCACGACGGATCGACCGGGATGTCCTTGGTCTTGAGGCCGCGCATCTCGAGGTCGCGGCGGGCGTTGTCGGCGAGTTGCTGCGACTCCGCCTGGACCAGCGCCTTCGGCACCTCGATCGGGGTCACGGCGATCAGCGCGTCCATGACCTGCTCCTTGACCTTGGCCTGGATGCGGCGCTTGACCTCGCGCTCGAGGTTACCCTTGACCTCTTCGCGCAGCTTGGCGACGTCGCCGTCGGCCACGCCGAGCGACTTGGCGAAATCGGCATCCACTTCGGGCAGCACGGCTTCCTCGACCGCCTTGACGGTGATCTCGAACTGCACGGTCTGGCCAGCCAGGTGCTGGGCGTGGTAGTCCGCCGGGAAGGTCATGTCGAAGGTCTTGCTCTCACCGGCCTTGAGGCCGACGACGGCATCCTCGAAGTCCTTGAGCATGGAGCCCGAGCCGACCACGAAGGGGAAGTCCTGCGCCTGGCCGCCGTCGAAAACCTCGCCGTCCTTGCGACCGGTGAAGTCGATCTGGACGCGGTCGCCTTCCGCAGCGGCACGCTCGACCTTGCTGAAGTTGGTGCGCTGCTTGCGCAGCACGTCGATGGTCTTGTCGACCTCGGCCTCACCGACGGTCAGCGCCGGGCGCTCGAGCTTCTGGCCGGCGAAATCGCCGACCACGATTTCCGGGTACACCTCGAAGGTGGCGGTGAAAGCCAGCGTGCCTTCGCCGGCGCCGTCCTTGGGCTGGATCTGCGGATAGCCGGCCACGCGCAGGTTGTCGGCACGGACCTTCTCGCCGAAGGCCTTCTCGACCGCCGCGCCGACGGCTTCACCGCGCGCCTGACCGCCGTGCGTCTGGGCGACGATCTTCATCGGCACCTTGCCCGGGCGGAACCCCGGCATCTTCACCGTGCGCGCCATGCGCTTGAGGCGGGCATCCACCTCCTTCTCGATGTCCGCCAGCGAGACGGTGATGTCGATGGTGCGCTCGAGCGCGCTCGGGGTGACCTGGTTCTGCTCCATTAACTCGATCCTGAGAAGTCTTGAAAAACCGCTCCCGCCCTGCATCGATGCGGCCCCGACCGGAACCGGAGACGCATTTCGCCAGCGTGAGCACGATGTACGAAGTCGAAGATTCTAGCACAGCCCCCGGCGAGCGCCCGAAGCATGAAACTGCGCGTGAACGGGGACACGAACATTCACGAAAAAGCCCCGCAGACGAGGAACTCGCGCCCGGCATGCCGTTCTCAGCAACAGATCCGGCGCCGGCACGCCCACCGCGGAGCTGGCGCGAACGGACCGCGCTGCAGGCATGACGAACGACAGCGCAACCAGGGTTGGTGACCGCAGGACGCGGCGCCGCGCATCGCTCGATCAGGAGACGTCCATGTCCATCTTCAATGCCTACCAGGCGCGCTTCGAGGCTGCCCGCGAAGAGGAGATGTCCCTCCAGGACTACCTCGAACTCTGCCGCGCCGACCGCATGGCCTACGCCACCGCCGCCGAACGCATGCTGGCGGCGATCGGCGAGCCGGAACTGGTCGACACCCGGCTCGACCCGCGGCTGTCGCGCATCTTCTCCAACAAGATCCTCAAGCTCTACCCGGCATTCCGCGACTTCTACGGCATGGAAGAGGTCATCGAGAACATCGTGTCCTACTTCCGCCACGCCGCCCAGGGCCTGGAGGAGAAGAAGCAGATCCTCTACCTGCTCGGCCCGGTGGGCGGCGGCAAGTCCTCGCTCGCCGAGATGCTCAAGAGCCTGATCGAGAAGGTGCCCTTCTACGCGATCAAGGGCTCGCCGGTGCACGAGTCGCCGCTCGGCCTGTTCGATGCCGCCGAGGATGCCCGCATCCTCGAGGACGACTTCGGCATTCCGCGCCGCTACCTCAACACCATCATGAGCCCGTGGGCGGTCAAGCGCCTGCACGAGTTCGGCGGCGACATCACCAGGTTCCGCGTGGTCAAGCTCAGCCCCTCGGTGCTGCGCCAGACCGCGGTCGCCAAGACCGAGCCCGGCGACGAGAACAACCAGGACATCTCCTCGCTGGTCGGCAAGATCGACATCCGCAAGCTCGAGCAGTACTCGCAGGACGACCCCGACGCCTACAGCTATTCCGGCGGCCTGTGCCTGGCCAACCGCGGCCTGCTCGAGTTCGTGGAGATGTTCAAGGCCCCGATCAAGGTCCTGCACCCGCTGCTGACCGCCACCCAGGAGGGCAACTACAAGGGTACCGAGGGTTTCGGCGCGATTCCGTTCGACGGCATCGTGATGGCGCACTCGAACGAGTCCGAGTGGGTCGCCTTCAAGAACAACAAGAACAACGAAGCCTTCCTCGACCGCATCTACACGGTCAAGGTGCCGTACTGCCTGCGCGTGTCGGACGAGATCCGCATCTACGAGAAGCTTCTGGTCCACAGTTCGCTGTCGGAGGCGCCATGCGCCCCGGACACGCTGAAGATGATGGCGCAGTTCGCGGTGCTGTCGCGCCTGAAGGAGCCCGAGAACTCGAGCATCTTCTCCAAGATGCGCGTGTATGACGGCGAGAACCTCAAGGACACCGACCCGAAGGCCAAGAGCTACCAGGAGTACCGCGACTACGCCGGGGTCGACGAGGGCATGACCGGGCTCTCCACCCGTTTCGCCTTCAAGGTCCTGTCCAAGGTCTTCAACTTCGACCACCGCGAGGTCGCCGCCAACCCGGTGCACCTGATGTACGTGCTCGAGCAGCAGATCGAGGCCGAGCAGTACCCGGCCGAGACCGAGGCGCGCTACATGGGCTACATCAAGGAATACCTGGCGCCACGTTACGCCGAGTTCATCGGCAAGGAGATCCAGACCGCCTACCTCGAGAGCTACTCCGAGTACGGGCAGAACATCTTCGACCGCTACGTGATCTACGCCGACTTCTGGATCCAGGACCAGGAATTCCGCGACCCCAACACCGGCGAGATCCTCGACCGTTCGGCGCTCAACGAGGAACTGGAGAAGATCGAGAAGCCGGCCGGGATCAGCAACCCGAAGGACTTCCGCAACGAGGTGGTCAACTTCGTGCTGCGCGCCCGCGCCAAGCACGACGGCCGCAACCCGAGCTGGACCTCGTACGAGAAGCTGCGCGCGGTGATCGAGAAGAAGATGTTCTCCAACACCGAGGACCTGCTGCCGGTGATCAGCTTCAACGCCAAGGCCAGCGCCGACGAGCAGAAGAAGCATCAGGACTTCGTCAATCGCATGATCGACAAGGGCTACACCGAGAAGCAGGTGCGCCTGCTGTGCGAGTGGTACCTGCGCGTGCGCAAGTCGTCTTGAGGCTGCCGGGATGACGCGGCGGGGCCTTGCGCCCCGCCCGCCGCCCCGGCACAGGGAGGAGACATGGTCCGCATCATCGATCGGCGCTTCGACAGCAAGAACAAGAGCGCGGTGAATCGCCAGCGCTTCATGCGCCGCTTCAAGCAGCAGATCCGCAAGGCGGTGTCGGAGGCCATCCACGGCCGTTCGATCCGCGACCTCGACAACGGCGAGGAGATTTCCATTCCCGCGCGCGACCTCTCCGAACCGTCCCTGCAGCACGGCAAGGGCGGCGTGTGGGAACAGGTCTTCCCCGGCAACGACCAGTTCAGCACCGGCGACCGCATCAAGCGTCCGCTCGGCGGCGGCGGACAGGGCAGCGGCAAGGGCCAGGCCAGCAACGAGGGCGAGCATGAGGATGACTTCGTGTTCCAGCTCTCGCGCGAGGAATTCCTCGACCTGTTCTTCGAGGACCTCGAGCTGCCGCGCCTGATCCGCACCCAGCTCGCCAAGGTCACCGACTACAAGACCCAGCGCGCCGGCTTCAAGTCCGACGGCACGCCGGCCAACATCAACATCATCCGCTCGATGCGCGGCGCGCTCGGGCGCCGGCTCGCGCTCGGCTCGCCCTACAGCGCGCGCATCCGCGAGCTGCAGCAGGCGCTGGAAGAGGCGCTCGCGCGCTCGGGCGAGGACAGCGACGAGGTGCGAGCCCTCCAGGAAGAGCTCGGGATGCTGCGCGCCAAGGTCGAGCGCATCCCCTTCATCGACAGCTTCGACCTGCGCTACAACAACCGCATCAAGGTGCCACGCCCGACCACACAGGCGGTGATGTTCTGCGTGATGGACGTCTCCGGCTCGATGGACGAGGAGCGCAAGTCCATGGCCAAGCGCTTCTTCATGCTGCTGCACCTGTTCCTGACCCGCAGCTACGAGCACATCGAGGTCGTCTTCATCCGCCACCACACGGTGGCCAAGGAGGTCGACGAGGACGAGTTCTTCCACTCGCGCGAATCGGGCGGCACCGTGGTGTCGAGCGCGCTCGCGCTGATGCGCGACATCCTGCACGAGCGCTACGCCAACGGACAGTGGAACGTCTACGGGGCACAGGCCTCCGACGGCGACAACTGGGACAACGACTCGCCGATCTGCGGCAAGCTCCTCGGCAACGAGATCCTGCCCTGGTGCCAGTACTTCGCCTACGTCGAGATCACCGCCGGCGAGCCGCAGAACCTGTGGCGCGAATACGCCAAGCTCGAGGCGGCGCACGACAACTTCGCCATGCAGCGCATCGAGTCGCCGGCCGACATCTATCCGGTGTTCCGCGAACTGTTCAAGAAGACGATCGCATGAAGACCACGCCCACCCGCAGCCGCCGCCGCGCCGGCAAGGCGCCGCTTCCCGCCGGGTCCGAATGGACCGCCGAGGCGATCGAGCGCTACCACGAGGAGATCGCCCGCGTCGCCGCGCACTACGGGCTCGACACCTACCCGGTGCAGATCGAGATCATCACCGCCGAACAGATGATGGACGCCTATGCCTCGGTGGGCATGCCGGTGAACTACCACCACTGGTCCTTCGGCAAGCACTTCCTGGCCACCGAGAAGGGCTACAAGCGCGGCCAGATGGGCCTGGCCTACGAGATCGTCATCAACTCCAATCCCTGCATCGCCTACCTGATGGAGGAGAACACGCTGACGATGCAGGGCCTGGTGATCGCCCACGCCGCCTACGGGCACAACAGCTTCTTCAAGGGCAACTACCTGTTCCGCACCTGGACCAACGCCGACGCCATCATCGACTACCTGATCTTCGCGCGGAACTACATCACCGAATGCGAGGAGCGCCACGGCGAGGAGGAAGTCGAGCTGCTGCTCGACTCCTGCCACGCGCTGATGAACCTCGGCGTCGACCGCTACAAGCGCCCGCCCAAGCTCTCGCTCGCCAAGGAGAAGCTGCGCCAGCAGGAACGCGAGGAGTACCTGCAGAGCCAGGTGAACGACCTGTGGCGCACCCTGCCCGCGCACGACGTACGCGCCGGCGCACGTGCGGAGCACCGCTTCCCGGCCGAGCCGGAAGAGAACCTGCTGTACTTCATCGAGAAGAACGCCCCGCTGCTCGAACCCTGGCAGCGCGAGGTGGTGCGCATCGTGCGCAAGATCGCGCAGTATTTCTTCCCCCAGCGCCAGACCCAGGTCATGAACGAGGGCTGGGCCACCTTCTGGCACTACACCCTGCTCAACCACCTGTACGACGAAGGCCTGCTCGCCGACAGTTTCATGCTCGAGTTCCTGCAGTCGCACACCAACGTCGTCGCCCAGCCGCCCTACAACAGCCGCTGGTTCAGCGGCATCAACCCCTACGCGCTCGGCTTCGCGATCTGGCGCGACATCCGCCGCATCTGCGAGGACCCCGACGAGGAGGACCGCCGCTGGTTTCCCGAGATCGCCGGCAGCGACTGGCTGGAGACCTTCGACTTCGCCATGCGCAATTTCAAGGACGAGAGCTTCGTCGCGCAATATCTGTCGCCGAAACTCATGCGCGACTTCCGCCTGTTCGCGGTGGTGGACGACGACCACGACGACAAGCTCGAGGTCTCGGCGATCCACGACGACGCCGGGTTCCGCAAGCTGCGCGCGATCCTCTCCGACCAGTACAACCTCGGCGCGCGCGAACCCAACGTGCAGGTGTGGAACGTCGACCTGCGCGGCGACCGCTCGCTGACCCTGCGCCACACCCCGTTCCGCCGCCGGCCGCTGGCCGACAGCACCGACGAGGTCCTGCGCCACCTCGCGCGGCTGTGGGGCTTCACCGTACGCCTGGAGACGGTGGGCGAAGACGGCACGGTGGAGTTGCGCAACGAGATCCGCGGCGAACCCCGTCCGAGCAGCGTCCATGCATGAGCATTGCCGCCGTGAAGGGTCGATACGCGCCGCGCATGCCGTCATGAGGCAGTAGAATCCGGGCTCCACTCCTGGAGCCCGAGCATGTTCAGCCCCCTGCGTCCCATCTACCCCGTCGCCGGCATCCGCGAGATCGAAAACACGCTGATCCCGAGCGCCCGCCCGCCGCTGATGGAACGCGCCGGCCGCGCAGCCGCCGAGGATGCGGTGCGCCTGATCATGGACCGCCCGGGCCCGATCCTGATCGCCTGCGGCCCCGGCAACAACGGTGGCGACGGCTTCGTGATGGCCCGCCAGCTCACCCAGGCCGGGCGCGAGATCGTGGTTGCATTCGCCGGCGCAGCGGATCGCCTGCCGGCCGAAGCGGCCAAGGCCCACGCCGACTACCTCGCGATCGGCGGCACGATCGTCTCCGACCTCCCCGCCGCGCCTGCGAATGGCTGGGCGCTGGTGGTCGACGCCCTGTTCGGCATCGGCCTCGGACGCCCGATCGAGGGCCGCTACGCGACCTGGATCCAGACCCTGAACGCCCAGCCCGGCCCGCGCATGGCGCTCGACGTGCCGAGCGGGCTCGACGCCGATACCGGCCAGCCGCTCGGCGCCACCTTCCGCGCCACCCACACCACCACCTTCATCGCCCTCAAGCCGGGCCTGCTCACCAACGACGGCCCGGACTACTGCGGCGAGATCAGCGTGCAGCGCATCGACATCGACGCGCCCGCCTGGCTGCCGCCGCGCGGCCACGCGGTCGCGCCCTCGCTGTTCCGCGCCCACCTCCAGCCCCGCCCGCGCAACACCCACAAGGGCATCTACGGCGACGCCGGCATCCTCGGCGGCAACGCCGGCATGGTCGGCGCCGCGCTGCTCGCCGGCCGCGCCGCGCTCTGGCTCGGCACCGGGAGGGTGTATGTGGGCCTGCTCGACGACAACGGCCCGGCGGTCGACTTCGCCCATCCGGAGTTGATGCTGCGCCGCGCCCGCGCCCTGCCCGAACGCCTCAGCGCGCTCGCCGTCGGCCCCGGGCTCGGCACGCAGAGCACGTCGGCGAGCCTGCTTGCCGCCGCGCTGCAACGCACCATCCCGGTGCTGCTCGACGCCGACGCGCTCAACCTGAGCGGCGCCGACGCCACCCTCAGGGAGATGCTGGCCGCACGCACCGCACCCACCGTGCTCACCCCGCACCCGGCCGAGGCCGGCCGCATGCTGGGCGTGGACACCGCCAGCGTGCAGGCCGACCGCCTGCATGCCGCACTCGAGATCGCCGCGCAGTTCAAGGCCCTGGTCGTGCTCAAGGGCTGCGGCAGCATCGTCGCCACGCCGGACGGGCGCTGGTTCATCAACGGCACCGGCCACCCCGGCATGGCCAGCGCTGGCATGGGCGACGTGCTCACCGGGCTGATCGTCGGCCTGCTCGCCCAGGGCTGGCCGGCCGAGTCCGCGCTGATCGCCGGCGTTCACCTGCACGGCGCCGCCGCCGACCGCCTCGCCCGCGAAGGCATCGGCCCGATCGGCCTGACCGCGAGCGAGACCATCGACGCCGCGCGCGGGGTGTTCAACGGCTGGCTGATCGAGGCGCAACGCGATCCGCGCCAGGCGGGTGCCGCCCCGTTCCGCCCCGGGCGCTGATTCCCGGGGTGGTAGAATCCGGGCATCCGCTGACCACGTCCAACAGGCCTCGCCATGCTCTCCGAACAGCTCCGCGTCGAAATCCAGCGCAACATCGCAGCCTCGCTCGCCGAGGACATCGGCACCGGCGACCTCACCGCCCGCCTGATCGCACCCGACACCGAAGCGCGCGGGCGCGTCATCACCCGCGAGGACGCGGTGATCTGCGGCACCGCCTGGTTCGACGCCGCCTTCGCCGCGCTGAGCCCCGCCGCGGTGGTGCACTGGCACGTCAAGGACGGCGACACGGTCAAGGCCGGCCAGCTGCTGTGCGAGATCATCGCGCGCGCGCGCGTGCTGCTGACCGCCGAACGTACCGCGCTGAACTTCCTGCAGCTGCTGTCCGGCACCGCCACCGTGACCCGCCGCTTCGTCGACGCCGTCGCCGGCACGCGGGCGAAGATCGTCGACACCCGCAAGACCCTGCCCGGCCTGCGCCTGGCGCAGAAGTACGCGGTTGCGATCGGCGGCGGCACCAATCACCGCGTCGGCCTCTACGACGGCATCCTGATCAAGGAAAACCACATCATCGCCGCCGGCGGCATCCGCGAGGTGGTCGAGCAGGCACGCGCGATCGCCCCGTCCAATGTCTTCATCGAGGTCGAGGTCGAGAACCTGGAGCAGCTGCGCGAGGCGCTCGACGCCGGCGTCAAGATGGTGCTGCTCGACAACATGAGTCTCGAGGAGATGCGCGAAGCGGTCGCAATCACCGCCGGCCGTGCGGAACTCGAAGCCTCCGGCGGGGTGAACCTCGAGCGCGTGCGCGCGATCGCCGAAACCGGCGTGGACCGCATCTCGATCGGCACCCTGACCAAGGACGTGCGCGCGCTCGACCTGTCGCTGCGCCACGTCGAGCAGTGATCCGCACGCCACTCATGCCCCGTTCGCGATGACGACCCCAGGCGATCTCCCGCCCTGGCCGACAGTGCCCGACTGCCACGGCTGGCTGTCCCTCGACGCGCGTGGAAACTGGCGGCTGAAGGACGAGCGCGTCGAGCATCGCGGCCTGATCGCCTTCCTGAACGCCAACTACGCATGCAACGACGAGGGGAGCTGGCTGGTTCACAACGGCCCCCAGCGCGTGCATGTCGCGCTCGAGGCGGCGCCGTGGATTCTGCGCCTGCACCCCGACGGCACGCTCCACACCCACACCGGTCGCCTGGCGCGCCCGGCGGCGCCGGTGCTGATGGATGCGGATGGCGGCGTTTACCTGCAGACCGATCTCGGCGCGGCGGCGATCGACGATCGCGATCTCGCCGCCTTCGCGGCCGAACTCGAGGACGAGCACGGCGTGGCTGCCGACGAGGCGGCCCTGCTCGCGCTGCTCGCAGGCGCTCCCACCCGCCTGTGCTGGCGCGGTCTGGCGGTGGCCTTCGCAGCTACCGACGAGATCCCCATCCGCCTCGCTTTCCGGCGCCGGTCGCAGCCGACCGAAACGCTTGACGCCCCCACCGCACCGACGTTATAGTCCGCGCCCTCGTCGAGTTGAACCGGTCCGGTTCGGCGCCGGCGACAGGAAACAAGCCTTGGTGGTGAAATTGGTAGACACGCTATCTTGAGGGGGTAGTGGCGAAAGCCGTGCGAGTTCGAGTCTCGCCCAAGGCACCAGAATCCGGACGCCGTCCTCGCTGACAGCGCCCCACGAAAAAGCCCGCGATACAGCCGCGGGCTTTTTCCGTTCACGCGGCCGAGGATCGCACCCCGCCGCACGCGCGGCGGAGCGGTCGCGCAAGGTTCAGGTGCGCTCGGCGATGAAGCGCTTGATCGCATCGACCTCGGGCGCCATCACCTCGACACGCTGCGGCAGCTTCTCGATGCCCTCGAGATCGGCCGGACGCTCCGGCTCGCGGCCGAGCGCCTCGACGATGGTCTCGGCGAACTTGACCGGCAGCGCGGTCTCCAGCACCAGCACCGGCACGCCGGCGGGCACCTCGGCCGCATGCTCCCAGGCCACCTTCACGCCGTCGGCAGTGTGGGTGTCGATCATCACCCCGTACTGCTCGAACACCTTGCGGATCGTGGCCAGGCGGTCGACATGGCTGCTCGCCCCCGACACGAAGCCGAACTCGCCGATACGGGCGAATTCCGGCGAGCCCGACAGATCGAAGGCGCGGCCGGCGTCCACTTCGGCCCACAGCGCGGCGACCTTCTTCGGGTCGCGCCCGACCAGGTCGAACACGAAGCGCTCGAAGTTCGAAGCCTTGGAGATGTCCATCGACGGGCTCGAGGTCACGTGGGTCTCGGCCGCCTTGCGCGGACGATAGACGCCGCTGCGGAAGAACTCGTCGAGCACGTCGTTCTCGTTGGTGGCGAGAATCAGCCTGGCGACCGGCAGGCCCATCTGGCGGGCGATGTGACCGGCGCAGATGTTGCCGAAGTTGCCCGAGGGCACGCAGAAGGCGACCTGCTCCTCATTGCTCCTGGTCGCAGCAAAATAGCCCTTGAAGTAATAGACGATCTGCGCCGCCACCCGCGCCCAGTTGATCGAATTGACCGCGCCGATCTTGTGCTTCGCCTTGAAGGCGTGGTCGTTGGACACCGCCTTCACGATGTCCTGGGCGTCGTCGAACATGCCGGTGACGGCGATGTTGAAGATGTTGTCGTCCTGCAGCGAGTACATCTGCGCGCGCTGGAAGGCGCTCATCTTGCCGTGCGGCGACAGCATGAACACGCGCACCCCGCGTTTGCCGCGCATCGCGTATTCCGCCGCCGAGCCGGTGTCGCCGGAGGTCGCGCCGAGGATGTTGATCGTCTCCCCGCGCTTCGCGAGCACGTACTCGAACAGGTTGCCGAGCAGCTGCATCGCCATGTCCTTGAAGGCGAGCGTCGGGCCGTTCGACAGCTCCAGCAGGCCGAAGCGCCCCTCCTCCAGCCAGTGCACCGGGGTGATCTCGCGCGCGTCGTCACCCCTTCGCACATGGCGGTACACCTCGGCGGTGTAGGTCTTGTCGCAGATCGCCTTCAGGTCGGCAGCCGGGATGTCGGTGATGAACTTCGACAGGATCGCGAACGCCAGTTCCGCGTAAGACAGGCCGCGCCAGGCGTCGAGCTCGGCACGCGTCACCTGCGGATAGGATTCGGGCAGGTAGAGGCCGCCGTCAGGCGCCAGGCCGCCCAGCAGGATGTCGCAGAACTCGGGGTTGGCGGGCTGGCCGGCATGGCCGCGGGTGGAGATGTACTTCACTGGGCAGTCCTTCAGGATGACTTGATCGGCGCGCCCGAACTGGAGCGAGGAAAGGGCGCAAAGGCGGAATTCTAACGAATTCGGCCCCCGCATCGAGTCGTTTCCGCGGGGCGCAGCCCTGACCGAGGCGCGGGTGGCTCGGGACGGGCCCATTCGATGCGGCCCCGATCGCGCGCGGCCATGCGCAGATCATGCACACGGCCGCCGCACGGGCCCGCTACAATCCCATTTCCACACAACGAAGCGGAGTCCGCGATGAGCCTAGGAAACATTCTCGGCCAGATCCTTCAGCAGGGCATGTCCGGCCAGGGCCGGTCGCGACTGGACCACGCGGTCGGCGCGGGTGGCATCGGTGATCTGCTTGGCGGACTGCTCGGCGGCCAGGGCGGCGGAGCTGCGGCAGGCGGCGGACTCGGCGACCTGCTCGGCGCAGCGCTCGGTGGCGGACGCAGCAACGCCGGCGCAGGCGGGCTGGGTGATCTGCTCGGCGGAGGCGTCGGTGGCGGGCTCGGCGGGAGCCGCCCTGCGGCTGGTGGCGGACTGGGCGATCTGCTCGGCAGCGTACTCGGCGGCGGCCGCAGCAGCGCCGGCAGCAGTCGCGGGAGCGGTGCCGGCATGGCGATCCTGGCCACCATCGCCATGGCTGCCCTCAAGAACTGGACCGACAGCCGCCGCGAACAGGCGGCGATGCCCGGCGCCGCGGCCGGCTTCGCGCCGCAGGAGCTCGAGGCGATGACCGCGCCCGACATCGAGGCGCTGGCCCTGCGCGCGATGGTGTCGGCCGCCAAGGCCGACGGCCGCATCGAGGAGGACGAGATCCAGCGCATCGTAGGCAAGGTGGGCGCCGACGGCCTGAGCGAGGACGAAAAGCAGTTCCTGATGAGCGAGTTGCGCGCACCGCTCGACCTCGACGCGCTGGTGGCCCAGGTGCCCAACGAGATGGTGGCCGCCGAGGTCTATGCGGCCTCGCTGCTCGCGATCGACCTCGACACCCAGGCCGAGATCGACTACCTGCGCCAACTCGCGCAGGGCCTGCGCCTGGACGGTGCCACCGTCGCCCGCTTGCACCAGATCACCGGCGCCACGCCGGTCTGAGCGCGACCAAGCCTGCCCCCTGCGCTCGCGCCACGGCGGCAAAACAATGCGGCTCATGTGATGCCTGCGGCCGGACCTCCCCGGCAGCAGGCGCATTCACTCGGCTTCGAGACGGAAGCCGACCTTCAGCGTGACCTGGAAGTGGGCGACCTTGCCGTCCACAATGTGGCCGCGCGTTTCCACCACCTCGAACCAGTCGATATGGCGGATCGTTCGCGACGCCGTCTCGATCGCATTGCGGATGGCAGCATCCGTGCCGTCGCGTGACGAACCGACGATTTCCACGAGCTTGTAGGTGTGATCGGACATTTCGCTCTCCTCGACGCGCTCTTCGCTATTGACCGGGGCGGCTCCGCGCATGCTCAACCCGCCCCGCCGTCCTGCCCCTCGGGCAGTCCCCTCCGTTCGTGCTCGAAGCGCCGCACCGACGCGCGATAGCCACGCGTGCCGAGCACGGCCACGGCCACGAGAATGGCAATGAACACGATGAGCTTGAAGGCCATGCGGGTGCGCTCCTTGATGTATGCCCTGCGGCGTTGCTGCCCCGACCGGCGGGCGCAGGGCCGCTGCGCACGTGTTTTCAGTGTAGCTTCGAATCCGCCCCGCCGCCCGCGCTGCCGGCGGCGCCTCTCACCCGGCGTGGGTCTCGAGCCAGTCGGCGCGTTCGCGCCAGCGCTGAGCCTTGTCGGCCGCCAGCCCCGGCGCGGCCGCGATGCGCCGCAAGGAAGCGATGTCGGGGCGATGCGCCATGACCTCGTCCCAGTAGTGCGCGAGGCTGAGCCAGGGGTTCGGCCGCTCCAGCAGCTCGATCCCGTCGCCCGCGGCGATCGCGCCCGGCGACAGGACCCGGTAGTACCAGCCGGTGATCCCGGCCGCCTCGACGAAACGCGAGGCATCATCCACCTTAAGCCGGCGATCGATCTTCCAGCACGGTGAGCGCGGCTGGCTCACCTGCACTTGCGCGCTGCCGATGCGGAACACGTCGCCGATGCAGACCTCGTGCTCGGTCATGCCCCTGGTGCTGATGTTCTCGCCCAGCACGCCCGGTGCCACCATCGCGGCGCACTGCGGCCACTCCTCGGCGATCACCGCGTAATGGTCGGCGGGATAGTGGTGCAGCGCCTTGTCGGCACCGCCGTGATGGCGCAGGTCGGCCTGCTCGTCGCCCGCCAGCCCGGTGGCCGAGAGCTGTACCGGCCCCTCCACCGCAGACTTGAACATGCCGGTCGCCTCGCCGTCGGGCAGCATCAGGCGCACCCTGCCGACAAAGACCTGATCCACCCTGTTCTCGAGCCTGTCTTCCATTGCGCCCTCCCCCACCTTCTCGTTCGTCATCGGCGCGCGCTGCGCCGCCTGCCGTAAACCAGAAGGAGGCCGTCCCTCATCGGTGACGGCCTCCTTCCTCGACCCTGCTTCAGTCGGCGTTGCCCATGGTCACAGGCTTTCCATCCGCAGCTTGGTCACCTTGCCCTGCACCACCGCCAGCGCCTCGATCTTGGCGATCGCGGCATTGGCGTTCTTCTCCACCGTCTGGTGGGTCAGCATGATGATGTCGGTGTGCGACTCGCCCTCGGCGGCTTCCTTCTGGTTCAGCGCCTCGATCGAGATGCCGCTGTCGGCCAGGATGCGGGTGATGTCGGCGAGCACGCCCGGCTTGTCCTCGACGCGCATGCGCAGGTAGTAGGAGGTGACGACCTCGTCGATCGGCAGCACCGGCACGTCGCGCACCTGATCGGGCTGGAAGGCCAGGTGCGGTACGCGATGCTCGGGGTCCGAGGTGTGCAGCCGGGTGACGTCGACTAGGTCGGCGATCACCGCCGACGCGGTCGGCTCGGCACCGGCGCCCTTGCCGTAGTACAGCGTGGCGCCGACGGCGTCGCCCTGCACCAGCACCGCGTTCATCGCGCCTTCGACGTTTGCGATCAGTCGCTTGGACGGGATCAGGGTCGGATGCACGCGCAACTCGACGCCGTTTTCGCGGCGACGCGCGATGCCCAGCAGCTTGATGCGGTAGCCGAGCTCTTCGGCATAGGTGATGTCCACCGAGTCGAGCTTGCTGATGCCCTCGATGTAGGCCTTGTCGAACTGCATCGGGATGCCGAAGGCGATCGCGCTCATGATCGTCGCCTTGTGTGCGGCATCCACACCTTCGATGTCGAAGGTCGGGTCGGCTTCGGCATACCCCAGCGCCTGCGCCTCCTTCAGCACCTCGGCGAAGGGCAGACCCTTGTCGCGCATCTCGGAGAGGATGAAGTTGGTCGTGCCGTTGATGATGCCGGCCAGCCACTCGATGCGGTTGGCGGTGAGGCCCTCTCGCAGCGCCTTGATGATCGGGATGCCGCCGGCGACCGCGGCCTCGAAGGCCACCATGACGCCCTTCTTCTGCGCCGCGGCGAAGATCTCGTTGCCATGCACCGCGAGCAGCGCCTTGTTGGCGGTGACCACGTGCTTGCCGTTCTCGATCGCCTTCAGCACCAGCTCCTTGGCCACACCGTAGCCGCCGATCAGTTCGACGACGATGTCGATCTCGGGATCGGCGACCACCGCGAAGGCGTCGTCGGTCAGCTTGACTTCACCGCCGGTGACCTTGCGCGCGAGCTCCAGGTTCTTGTCGGCCACGGTGGTGATGACGATCGGACGACCGGCACGACGGGTGATCTCCTCGGCGTTGCGCTTGAGGACGGTGAAGGTGCCGCCACCGACGGTACCGATGCCAAGGAGGCCAACATTGATGGGTTTCATAAGGCGTCAGGAGTGAGGTGTTAGGAGTCGGGATTGCGGCGGAACAAGGCGCAGTGACGCCGCGCCGCCGCCGGATTGGTTGTCAGGTGCCGTGGCGCTTGCGGTAGTTCTCGAGGAAGCGCGCCACGCGGCCGATCGCGTCGCGCAGGTCGTCCTCGTGCGGCAGGAAGACCAGACGGAAGTGGTCGGGCTGCGGCCAGTTGAAGCCCGAGCCCTGCACCAGCAGCACGCGCTCTTCCTCGAGCAGCTCGGCGATGAAGGCCTGGTCGTCCTCGATCGGGTAGATCTTGGGGTCCAGCCTGGGGAACATGTACAGCGTGGCCTGCGGCTTGACGCAGCTGACGCCCGGAATCTGGGTGATGAGCTCCCACGCCAGGTCGCGCTGGCGGCGCATGCGCCCGCCTTCGGCGACCAGGTCGTCGATGCTCTGGTAACCGCCGAGCGCAGTCTGGATCGCGTACTGACCAGGCACGTTGGCGCACAGGCGCATCGAGGCCAGCATGTTGAGGCCCTCGATGTAGTCGCCCGCACGGCGCTTGTCGCCGCACACCACCATCCAGCCCGCGCGGTAGCCGCAGGAGCGGTAGTTCTTCGACAGGCCGTTGAAGATGATCGTCAGCACGTCCTCGGACAGCGCCGCCATCGAGGTGTGCTTGACCCCGTCGTACAGCACCTTGTCGTAGACCTCGTCGGCGTACAGGATCAGATCATGCTCGCGCGCCAGTTCGACGATCTGCTTGAGCGTTTCGTCCGGATACACCGCGCCGGTCGGGTTGTTCGGGTTGATGATGACGATGGCGCGGGTATTGGGCGTGATCCTCGCGCGCATGTCCTCGATGTCCGGCATCCAGCCTTTGGACTCGTCGCACAGGTAATGCACCGGCTTGCCGCCCGACAGGCTCACCGCCGCGGTCCACAGCGGGTAGTCGGGCGCCGGCACCAGCACCTCGTCGCCGGCGTCGAGCAGCGCGTTCATCGCCATCACGATCAGCTCGGAGACGCCGTTGCCGATGTAGATGTCCTCGATGGTGACGCCCTTGATGCCCTTCTGCTGGGTGTAGTGCATCACCGCCTTGCGCGCGGAGAAGATGCCCTTCGAATCCGAGTAACCCGCCGCATTGGGCAGGTTGCGGATCATGTCCATCTGGATCTCTTCGGGCGAATCGAAGCCGAACGCGGCGAGGTTGCCGATGTTGAGCTTGATGATCTTGTGGCCCTCGTCCTCCATCTGCTTGGCGCGCACCAGCACCGGGCCGCGGATGTCGTAGCACACCTCGGCGAGCTTGGCGGACTTGCGGATCGGACGTGCGGCGGCTGCGCCCGCCTCGGCCTTGGCGACCGGTTCCGGGTTTGCCGATGCGAGCTCGAGGGTCTTCACCGCTTTCATGCCAGTCCTTCCTGAGAGATGGAAAACCGCAGCACCCTTTTCCGGCGCCGCAAAAGGTTGTTATCTTAGCCCTGCTCCCGCACTGCGGCAATTTTGCCATCGACCACGAACCTGCATCCCTTCGCGCACCGCGCCGGGTACCGGAACATGAAGCTCTACCAGGACAAGAACGCCAACACCAACGTCGTGACCGGCTACGGCGACGATCACGTGATGATCGGCAAGGTGCGCCACGACGGAAACCTGCTCGTCAGCGCCGGCCGCATCCTCGCCGGCTGGGCGCCACAGGCCGGCGGCGACCTCGCCGGCCTGCGTGCCGAGGATCTCGCGCAGGCCGCGGAGTTCGGTGCGGAGATCCTCATCGTCGGCACCGGCCGCCGCCAGCGTTTCCCGCAGCCGCAACTGCTGCGCCCGCTGGTCGAGGCGCGCATCGGTTTCGAGTTCATGGATTTCGCCGCCGCCTGCCGCACCTATAACATCCTGGTCGGCGAAGGCCGCGCGGTGGCGCTGGGTCTGCTGTACGAACGCTGAGCCGGGCAACAGCCGCCGCAACGAGGCTGTAACACCCCTGCAAGAGGATATTCACGAGGACGCCGGCTTTCGGCTACCCTGCGTCCACACGCGCGCCCGCCGCACGGCGGGCCAGCGCCCATCCACGAGCAGGAGACCCGATTGAGCGCCATCCCCGCCCCCGACTTCAGCCTGCCCGCCACCGGCGGCAACACCGTCACCCTGTCCGCGCTGCGCGGCCGCAAGCTGGTGATCTACTTCTACCCGAAGGACAACACCCCCGGCTGCACCAACGAGACGCGCGATTTCGGCACACTGCATGCCGAGTTCGCGGCCGCCGGCTGCGACGTCTTCGGCGTGAGCCGCGACGGCCTGAAGAGCCACGAGAACTTCAAGGCCAAGCTCGAACTGCCCTTCGAGCTGATCTCCGACCCGGAGGAGCAGGCCTGCGAGGCCTTCGGCGTCATGAAGCTCAAGAACATGTACGGCAAGCAGGTGCGCGGCATCGAACGCAGCACCTTCCTGATCGACGCCGCAGGCAACATCGCCCGCGAGTGGCGTGGCGTGAAGGTGCCCGGCCATGCCGAGGAAGTGCTCGCCGCCGCGCGCGCGCTCTGACCCTCCCGACGGCCGCGGTCGCAACGCGCGTCCGCGGCCCCGATGCCGCCCCGCAGCCCGGATCCGACCTCATGCCCGCCATCAGCAAAGCCACCACGCCCGCCGCCCCGAACGAAACCACCGCCACCACCGCACGCCCGCGCCGCAGCACAACCCGCCGCGCCGCCAAGCCGGCCGCGTGCAAGCTCTTCGTGCTCGACACCAACGTGCTGATGCACGACCCCACCAGCCTCTACCGCTTCGAGGAGCACGACCTCTACGTGCCGATCATGACGCTGGAGGAACTCGACAACAACAAGAAGGGCACCAGCGAGGTCGCACGCAACGCGCGTCAGGCCAGCCGGATGCTCGACGAGATCGTGTCCGGCGCGGCCGACGGCATCGTCGAGGGCATTCCGCTCGAGGGCCCCTCGCGCAGCCTGGCCACCGGCCGGCTGTACGTGCAGACCGAGGCGATCGAGATCAAGCTGCCGCCCGCGCTACCCACGGCGCGCGGCGACAACCAGATCCTCGCGGTGGTGATGTTCCTGGTCGAAAAGCACCCGGGACGCGAGGTCATCCTGGTGTCGAAAGACATCAACATGCGCATCAAGGCGCGCGCGCTCGGGCTGGCGGCACAGGACTACTTCAACGACAAGGTGCTCGAGGACAGCGACCTGCTGTACACCGGTACCCGCGAACTGCCGGCCGACTTCTGGGACACCCATGGCCGCGGCATGCAGTCGTGGAAGGAGGAAGGCCGCACCTACTACCGGCTGAACGGCCCGCTCGCCCCCGAGATGCTCGTCAACGAATTCGTCTTCCAGGATGGCGACGCCCCGCTGCAGGCCTGGGTGAAGGAGAAGGAAGGGCGCAGCGTGGTGCTGGAGACGCTGACCGACTTCAGCCACCACAAGAACAACGTCTGGGGCATCACCGCGCGCAACCGCGAGCAGAACTTCGCCCTGAACCTGCTGATGAACCCGGAGATCGACTTCGTCACCCTGCTCGGCCAGGCCGGCACCGGCAAGACCCTGCTGACGCTCGCCGCCGGGCTCACCCAGGTGCTGGAGACCAAGCGCTACGGCGAGATCATCATGACCCGGGTGACGGTGCCGGTTGGCGAGGACATCGGCTTCCTCCCTGGAACCGAGGAAGAAAAGATGGCGCCGTGGATGGGCGCGCTCGAGGACAACCTCGAGGTCCTCAACGGCACCGCGGGCGAAGGCGGCGACTGGGGCCGCGCGGCGACGCGCGACCTGATCCGCAGCCGCATCAAGATCAAGAGCCTGAACTTCATGCGCGGGCGCACCTTCCTGAACAAGTTCCTGATCATCGACGAGGCGCAGAACCTGACGCCCAAGCAGATGAAGACCCTGATCACCCGCGCCGGCCCCGGCACCAAGGTCATCTGCATGGGCAACATCGCGCAGATCGACACGCCCTACCTCACCGAGGGCTCCTCGGGCCTGACCTTCGTCGTCGACCGTTTCAAGGGCTGGGCGCACTCCGGCCACATCACGCTGCAGCGCGGCGAGCGCTCGCGCCTGGCCGACTACGCCGCCGACGTCCTCTGAGCCGCCGCAAGCGCACGCGGCCGCCGTCGGCCCCGTGTGCTTGCGGCCCCTTGCCGCGCGGCGGCTCACCTATAATCCGCGGATTCATCCGACGACAGAGCCGTCATGACCACCGAAGCCGCGAACCTGCTGGTGGGCGCCAGCACCGATTTCCTGCGCAACTTCTCGCCCTTCAACCGCATGGAGGCCGAGGCGCTCGCCTTCCTCGCCGAGCGTGCGGTGCTCGCCTTCCACCCGCGCGGCTCGGACATCCTGACCCCGGAGATGGGCGTCCCCCGCCATTTCTACATCGTCCAGCGCGGCAAGGTGCAGGCGAGCCAGACCGGTTCGACCACGGTCACCGAGTACGCCAGCATGACGCTGGGGCCCGGCGAATGCTTCCCGATCGGCGCGATCTCCGCCCGCCGCCCGTCGACCAATGCCTACGTCGCGGTCGAGGACAGCTTCTGCTTCCAGCTCGGCGCGGACGATTTCCTGCACCTGATGCAGATGAGTCCGGTCTTCCACCTGTTCTGCACGCAGTACATCGCCAGCCTGCTCAACCAGTCCCGCCAGCAACTGCAGACCACCTTCGCGCAGCGCGCGGCCGAGCAGCAGACCATGACCACCAGCCTGGGCAAGCTGGTCAAGCAGGACCCGGTTTTCGTGAGTGCTGACACGCCCACGCGCAGCGCGCTCGAGCGCATGAACGAGCTGCGCCTGGGCTGCATGGTGGTGGTCGACGACGAACGCCGGCCGGTGGGCGTCGTCACCCAGAGCGACCTGCTGCCGCGGGTGATCCTGGCCGCCTTCGACCTCGCCCGCCCGATCGGCGAGCTGATGACCGCCAATCCGCACCAGCTGCCGACCACCGCCTCCGCCTACGACGCCGCCCTGGAGATGGCGACCCACGGCGTGCGCCACCTGCTGGTGGTGGACTCGGACGGCATCCTCAAGGGCGTGGTGTCCGAGCGCGACCTGTTCACGCTGCAGCGCATCAGCCTGCGCCAGATCCGCGCCGGCATCGAGAACGCGGCCGACATCCATGCCCTGCAGCGCGCGAGCGCGGACATCCGCCAGCTCGCCCTCAACCTGATCGCGCAGGGCATCGGTGCCGAGCAGCTGACGCAGTTCATCTCCGCCCTCAACGACGCGCTGACCCGCCGCATCATCGTGCTCGCCCGCGAGCGCCACGACCTGCTCGGCATCGACTTCGCCTGGATCGCGTTCGGCTCGGAGGGGCGCCACGAGCAGACGCTGTCCACCGACCAGGACAACGGGATCGTGTTCCGCGTGGTCGCGAGCAGCCAGGTCGACGAGGCGCGCCGGCGCCTGCTCGCGTTCGCGAAGACTGTCAACGACGACCTCGCCGCCTGCGGCTTCCCGCTGTGCAAGGGCAACATCATGGCGAGCAATCCGGACCTGTGCCTGACACTCGAGGAGTGGAAATCGCGCTTCGGCGACTGGATCCGCGAGCCCGACCCGCAGGCCCTGCTCAACGCCTCGATCTTCTTCGACTTCCGCGTGCTTTACGGCAACGAGCGCTTCGGCGACCAGCTGCGCACCTGGCTCAACAAGGCGGCGAAGGGCAACACCACCTTCCTGCGCATGATGGCGGCCAACGCGCTGAAGGTCCTGCCCCCGCTCGGGCGCATCCGCGACTTCGTGCTCGAGGACGACGGCAGCATCGACCTCAAGAAATCCGGCGCCCGCCTGTTCGTGGACGTGGCCCGCATCCTGGCCCTGCGTACCGGCGTGGACTCGAGCAGCACCGTCCAGCGCCTGCGCCAGGCGAGCACCAAGATCGGCTTCACCGCGGAGGAGATCGCCGCGATCATCGACGGCTTCAATTTCATCCAGCTCCTGCGCCTGCGCTCGCAGCACCTGGAGACCAAGCACGACACCGCCGACGACAACCGCGTCGATCCCGAGTCGCTGAACGAGCTCGACCGCCGCATCCTGAAGGAAGCCTTCCGTCAGGCGCGCAAGCTCCAGTTGCGCCTCAAGCTGGACTATCAGCTATGAGCTGGCTCGCCCGTCTCAAGGCGGCGCGCGGCGGGGCGCCCGCCCTCGGCAAGCAGGCCGAGCAGACCCTGCACGCCTGGCACGCCCTGCCCGATGCGGTGCGCGACCGTCCGCACTTCGAGAGCCGTTACGTGGTCGTGAATACCGAGGCGACCGGACTCGACCTCGACCGCGACCGCCTGCTCGCGGTCGGGGCGGTCGGCGTCGACGGAGGCCTGCTCCACGCCGCGGACGCCTACTATGCAACGCTGGAACCCGCACCCGCCGACGCGCTCGCGGGTCTGCTCGGGCTGGCCGGCAAGAACCCGCTGGTGGTGTTCAACGCATCGTTCAACCGCAACATGCTCGAGCGCGCGTTTCAGGAACACCTCGGCCTCGTGCCGGATTTCCTCTGGGTCGACCTCTACTTCCTGCTGCCGTCCTTGTTCCCGGAGAAGCTCGATCGCCCCGGCCGGCTTGGCGACTGGATGGCGGCATTCGGTATCGAAACCTTTCAGCGCCATCATGCGCTCGGCGACGCCTGGGCAATCGCCCAGCTCCTGCTCGCCGTCCAGGCGCGGGCGCTGTCCTTCGGCGTCAACAGCCCGGAAGGCCTCGCCGAGCATCAGCATGCCTACCGCCAGAAGCTGAAGGTCTGATTCTCCGGCAGCGTGACCGATGCCCGCACGCGAGCACGCGGGAACGACATTTCCTGTTTACAACCCCGACTTGCCTGCGTATATTCCGCCGAATGTTTTTGCGCCCCGCCCTCCTCTCCCTGGCATTGCTGCTCGCGTCGGCCCCGTTCGCCCACGCCGCCGAACAGCCTGAGCAGGCGGTGGCGCAGGTCGAGCAGAGTTCCGTGATCGGCGAATACACCGTCGTCGCCGAGCAACTGGTCGACGAAGCCCTGTCCTACCTCGGCATCCGCTACCGCTTCGGCGGCACCTCGCCGGCAACCGGCCTGGACTGCAGCGGCCTGGTGCTGAACGTGTTCCGCAACGCGGTCGGCCTCAATCTGCCGCGTACAGCGGGCGAGATGGCAAAGCTCGGCGACCGGATCGGTCGCCAGGAGCTCAAGCCCGGCGACCTCGTGTTCTTCAACACCATGCGCCGCGCCTTCTCCCATGTGGGAATCTACCTCGGGGACGGCAAGTTCGTGCACGCCCCCTCCAGCGGCGGCAAGGTCCGCGTCGAGAACATCTCCAACCGCTACTGGGCGCAGCGCTTCAACGGCGCGCGCCGCCTGCTCGACGAGGGCGACACCCTTCACGACGCCGCGCGCATGGTGGCGATCCGCTGATCCCCGCTTCGCCCGAACGTCGACGACAAAGCCCGGCTCCACGCCGGGCTTTTTTCATTTTCGGCCGCCTCCCGCCGCCTTGCAGCGCTCCGGACATGCGGCGCACGGATCGCCCATCCGCCGGCCCAGCGCCTGCTGCAGTGCGCAGGTCGAACGCCGACAACACACGAACATCACCCCTTCGCGGCTGGCCGCATCGCGGAAGCGCTGCATCACGTTGTGGCCGAGGAAGTCGGTGAACAGGATCACCATGCCGATCCCGCTCGGCAGCGGCGCGGAGCGGCGCTGATGCGTCGTGTCGCGTCCGCTGACGTGTCCCGCGATGCGGATGCCGAAGCTGTCGAGGACGTCCGGAATGTTGCCGAGGCGATCTGCGCCGACGAGCAGGGCATTCATGCTTTCCTTCCTGTTAAGAACAATTCTCATCCATGATGCTACCAATGCGAACTGTTTGCAACTGCGAACTCTTATCGTTATTATTCGAACACCGTCACAACACCCTGAGCTCTCGCCAACATGATGAAAAAAGTCCTGCTGACCGCCCTGGTTTCCGCCTTCGGCCTGTCTGCCGCCGCCAGCGCGGCCGAACTCAACGTCTACTCCGCCCGTCACTACCAGACCGACGAGCAGCTGTACGGCAACTTCACCAAGCAGACCGGGATCAAGATCAACCGCATCGAAGCCAAGGAAGACGAACTGCTGGAGCGCGTCCGCACCGAAGGCGCCAACAGCCCGGCGGATGTCTTCGTGACCGTGGACGCCTCGCGCCTGGCCAAGGCCGACGAGATGGGCATCTTCGCCCCGGTGAAGTCGGCTGAACTGGAAGCCCGCATTCCGGCCCACCTGCGCACGAACAACTGGTTCTCGTATTCGACCCGCGCCCGCGTGATCGTGTACAACCCCGAGCTCGTCAAGGCCGAACAGGTCCAGACCTACGAGCAACTGGCCGATCCCGCCCTCAAGGGCCAGGTTTGCACCCGCTCGGGCAGCCACCCCTACAACCTGTCGCTGGGCGCCGCCATGATCAAGCACAACGGGGCGGAAGCGACCGAGAACTGGGCCAAGGGCATCGTCGCCAACTTCGCGCGTGCGCCCAAGGGCGGCGACACCGACCAGATCCGCGCGGTTGCGGCCGGCGAGTGCGGCGTGGCGATCGCCAACAGCTACTACCTGGCTCGCCTGATGAATTCGGACAAGCGCGAGGACCAGGCCGCGGTGGCGAAGATCAAGGCGGTGTGGCCCAACCAGTCGAGCTGGGGCACCCACATCAACGTCTCGGGCGCCGGCATGCTCAAGCACGCGCCGAACAAGGAAGCCGCGATCAAGTTCCTGGAGTACCTGGCCTCGGACGAGGCCCAGGCCTACTTCGCCAACGGCAACAACGAATGGCCGGTCGTGCCCTCGGTGAAGGTCGACAATGCGGCACTGGCCAAGCTCGGCGAATTCAAGGCCGACACCCTGCCGATCGGCGAGCTGGCGGCCACGGTCGCCGAAGCCCAGCGCATCTTCGATCGCGCGGGCTATCGCTGATCGACATGCGGCGGACGGCAGGACGCCGTCGGTCGCGACCGCTGCAACTCACGATTCAGCCCCCGCGGCCCCGGCCGCCGGGGTTGAATCGTTTCCGCGCCTCCGATCGCAGACCCACCCGCAGCCACCCGGCCAGCCTTGCGCCTGCCGAGCCGGATCAACCGGCGCGTCGCTTCACCTTCAGGATCTGGCGCGAGATCACGAACATCGGCAGCAGGCCCACTGCGACGATGATCAGCGCCGCGGTCGAGGCCTCGGCGAGGCGCTCGTCCGCAGCCAGCGTGTGCGCCTGGGTGGCGAGGGTGTCGAAGTTGAACGGCCGGATGACCAGCGTGGCCGGCAGCTCCTTCATGACGTCGACGAACACCAGCAGGCCGGCGGTCAGCAGGCTGCCACGCAGCATCGGGACGTGGACCCGGCGCAGCGTGGCCCATTTGCCGTAACCGAGGCAGCGCGAGGCGTCGTCCATGCTCGAGGTGATCTTGCCCAGGCTGGACTCGACCGTCTGCAGCGCGACGGCGAGGAAGCGCGCGAGGTAGGCGTAGATCAGCGCGGCAATCCCGCCGGTGAGCAGCAGGCCCGGATTGGTGCCGAACACCGCCTCCCAGGACTGCGCCAGCCAGTTGTCCAGCCGCGTCAGCGGGATCAGCACGCCGACCGCGATCACCGAGCCAGGCACCGCATAGCCCAGACCGACCACGCGGTTGAGCGCATGCGGCAGCCCGGTGCGCGCGAGCCGGGCGGCGTAGCCGAGCACGACCGCGAGCACGACCGCGGCGATCGCCGTGACCATGGCGAGCACGAAGCTGTTGCGGGCGAGATGCACGAAGCGCGGACCGAACTGCGCGTCGCCTTCGGCGAAGGCCATCTGCAGCAGCAGCGCCCCGGGCAGCAGGAAACCGAGCAACAGCGGCATGAAGCAGGCGAAGGCCGCGAGCAGGCCCAGCGGCAGCGGCAGGCGCAGGCGCACCGGCATGCTGGCCTGGCGCGAGGTGTTGTTGAAGCGCGCCCTGCCCCGCGACATGCGCTCGAGGGTCAGCACCAGGATCACGAAGGCGAGCAGTGCGGCCGAGAGCTGCGCGGCGGCGATGCGGTCGCCCAGCGAGAACCAGGCGCGATAGATCCCGGTTGTGAAGGTCTGCACGCCGAAGTAGGACACGGTGCCGAAATCGGCCAGCGTCTCCATCAGCGCCAGCGCGGTGCCCGCCACCACCGCCGGACGCGCGAGCGGCAGGGAGACGCGGAAGAAGCTTCCCCACGGCCCCAGGCCGAGCGAACGCCCGGCCTCGAGCATGCCGCCTGCCCGTTCCAGGAAGGCGGTGCGCGCGATCATGTACACATATGGATAGAGGACGAACATGAACATCGCCACCGCACCGCCGACGGTGCGCACGTCCGGAAACCAGTAGTCGCCCCGCCGCCACTCGAAGGTCTCGCGCAACCAGGTCTGCAGCGGGCCGACGAACTGCAGGAAGTCGGTGTAGACGTAGGCCATCACGTAGGCCGGCATCGCCAGCGGCAGCACCAGGGCCCACTCGAAGAAGCGCCGGCCGGGGAAGTCGAGCATCGTCGTCAGCCACGCCGAGGTCACGCCGATCGACGACACGCCCAGGCCTACACCGACGCACAGGATCACGGTGTTGAGCATGAACTCGCCCAGCACCGTATCGGCCAGGTGCGACCAGGTGGCGCCGGTCTCGCCGATGAACACGTTGGAGAACACCGAAAGCACCGGGGCGGCGATCAGCACCGCGATCAGCACCGACACGACCGTCAGGGTCGACCACTGCAGGCGCCGGGCGCCCTGAACAGCCAGAGAGTTCATTCCATTCCCACATTGCCGGGGCGCGCCGGAGCTCGGCCACCCGCTTCGATCGGCAAATTATAATTGATCGCATTTGGAACACCGCGATGCAATAATCGCGCAACACGCATTCCCGGATCAGCGCCCAAGATGTCACACCTGAACCTCGAGCACATCGACCTCGCATTCGGCGACCACCTTGTCGTGCGCCAGCTCTCGCTGAGCCTGGAAAAGGGGCGGATCGGCTGCCTGCTCGGCCCCTCCGGCTGCGGCAAGACCACCGTACTGCGCTGCATCGCCGGTTTCGAGCGCCTCGCCGCCGGCGAGATCCGCCTCGACGGCGTGCTGGTCAGCACCCCCGCCCACACCCTGCCCCCCGAGCGCCGGCGCATCGGCATGGTGTTCCAGGACTATGCGCTGTTCCCGCACCTTTCGGTTGCCGACAACGTGGGTTTCGGCTTGCGCGGCGTCGATCCGGCCGCGCGCAGGACACGGGTCGAGGAACTGCTCGCCCTGGTCGGGCTCGCCGACCAGGGCCACAAGTACCCGCACGAGATGTCGGGCGGCCAGCAGCAGCGCGTGGCGCTGGCCCGCGCGCTGGCGCCGCGGCCCAGCCTGCTGCTGCTCGACGAGCCCTTCTCCAATCTCGACGTCGAGCTGCGCGAGCGCCTGTCCTACGAGGTGCGCGACATCATCAAGGCCACCAACACCACCGCGATCCTGGTCACCCACGACCAGCACGAGGCCTTCGCCGTCGCCGACGAGATCGGCATCATGCACGAGGGCCGCATCCAGCAGTGGGACAGCCCATACAACCTCTATCACCGCCCGGCAAACCGCTTCGTCGCCGACTTCATCGGCCAGGGCGTATTCCTGCGCGGCAAGGTGGTCAACGACCACCAGGTGCAGATCGAGCTCGGTCTGCTCGACAGTTCCGTGCCGCTGGTGTGCTGCGCCGACTGCGCCGGCTGCGTCCAGGGCAGCCCGCTCGACGTGCTGCTGCGTCCCGACGACATCGTGCATGACGACGCCAGTCCGCTGAGGGCCGAGGTGGTGCACAAGGCCTTCCGCGGCGCGGACATCCTGTACACGCTGCGCCTGGGGGGCGGCGCGAAGGTGCTGTCGCTGGTGCCCAGCCACCACAACCACGCCCTCGGCGAGCGTATCGGCATCCGCCTCGACGTGGACCACGTCGTCACCTTCCCGGTCGACGGCGGTGCGCCGCTGCCGGCCCTGCACGGCGAACCCATCGCCGCATGATTCCGTGGCTGGGCAAGGCACCGGTGTTTCCGCCGGACGACCAGGCGCTGGACGAGCCGAACGGCCTGCTCGCCGCCGGCGGGTCGCTGTCACCCGACTGGCTGCTCGCCGCCTACCGCCGCGGCATCTTCCCGTGGTTCAGCGAAGGCGAACCGATCCTGTGGTGGACGCCGGACCCGCGCCTCGTCCTGGTACCCGATCAGATCCATATCAGCCGCTCGCTGCGCAGGACGCTGCGCCGCGGGCGCTTCGAGGTCCGCGTCGACACCGCGTTCGCGGCGGTGCTGCGGGCCTGCGCCGCGCCGCGGGCCCCCGGTCTGGGCACCTGGATCACGCCGGCGATGCAGGCCGCCTACCTGCGCATGCACGAACTGGGCCATGCGCACAGTGTCGAATGCTGGCGTGAAGGCAGGCTGGTGGGGGGGCTGTACGGCATGGCGCTGGGCCGGGTGTTCTTCGGCGAATCGATGTTCGCGCTGGAGACCGACGCCTCCAAGGTCGCCCTCGCCCATCTCGCCCGGCTGCTTGCCGAGCGCACTTATGCCATCATCGACTGCCAGATGACGACCGCCCACCTGCAGTTCATGGGCGCCCGCGAGATGCCGCGCGCGCAATTCGTCACCACCCTGGGACGATGGGTGCCCGACGGACCACCCGCCCAGAAGTGGGCGGCGGATGCGGCGCGGCACTTCACCTGGCCCTGACCGCGAACGAACGCCAAGCAGCGTGACACGATGCAGAAGGACTACCCGTACGCCCTGATCCAGTTCTACGCGACGGCCCCGTACGCGTGCTCGTACCTGCCCGACCGCAGTGCGCGCTCGCAGGTCGCCACGCCGGGACATCTGATCGATCCGCAGGTGTATGGCGAACTGGTGCGCCGCGGCTTCCGCCGCAGCGGCGTGTTCACCTACCGGCCGCATTGCGATCACTGCCGCGCCTGCGTGCCGGTGCGCATTCCGGTGGCACGGTTCACGCCCAGCCGCAGCCAGCGCCGGGCGTGGGCGAGGCACGGCGACATGGTCGCCGCCGAGCGCACGCTCGACTTCTGCGAAGAACACTACCAGCTCTACCAGCGCTACCAGGCCGCGCGTCATTCCGGCGGCGGCATGGATCTCGACAACCGCGAGCAGTACAGCCACTTCCTGCTGCAGAGCCATGTCGATACCCGGCTCATCGAATTCCGCGAGGACGGGGTGTTGCGGATGGTCAGCGTCATCGACCTGCTCGCGGACGGCCTGTCGAGCGTCTATACGTTCTACGAGCCGGGTCTGCCGCGCGGCGCCCTCGGCACCTACGGCATCCTGTGGCAGATCGAGACCTGCAGGCGGCTGGACCTGGCCCACGTCTATCTCGGCTACTGGATCGGCGAGAGCCCGAAGATGGCCTACAAATCGCGCTTCCACCCGCTCGAGGCGCTCATCGACGGCGACTGGGCGCCCTTGCCCGCCGCGAGCCGAAGCGGCTGACCCGCCTCCCGCCGGGACGGGGGAATCGCTACAATCCGCCGATGCTCTACGAACTCATCCGCCCGCTGCTGTTTTCGCTCGACCCCGAAAACGCCCACGATCTCACCCTGCACGGACTCCACTTCGCCGGCAAGCTGCTGCCTCCGGGGCAGCCCGAACCCGCCGACCCGGTCGAAGTCATGGGCCTGCGCTTTCCCAACCGCATCGGCCTCGCCGCCGGCCTGGACAAGAACGGCGAGGCGATCGACGGCCTCGCCCGCCTCGGCTTCGGCTTCCTCGAGATCGGCACCATCACCCCGCGCCCACAGCCCGGCAACCCGCGTCCGCGCATGTTCCGGCTGCCCGAGGTGCAGGGCATCATCAACCGCATGGGCTTCAACAACCACGGCGTGGACGCGCTGATCGCCCATGTGCGCGAAGCGAAGTATCGCGGCATCCTCGGCATCAACATCGGCAAGAACTTCGACACCCCGATCGAGAACGCCGCCGACGACTACCTCGCCTGCCTCGACAAGGTGTATGCGCTGGCGAGCTACGTCACGGTGAACATCTCCTCCCCGAACACCAAGAACCTGCGCCAGCTGCAGGGCGAATCCGAGCTCGACGACCTGCTCGGCCGCCTCAAGGCGGCACAGACCCGCCTGGCCGACAGCCACGGCCGCTACGTGCCGCTGACGCTGAAGATCGCCCCCGACCTCGACGACGCGCAGGTGGTGAACATCGCCGATGCGCTGCGCCGCCACCGCATCGACGGCGTGATCGCCACCAACACCACGATCGCCCGCGACAAGGTCCAGGGCATCCGCCACGGCAACGAGCAGGGCGGGCTGTCGGGCGCACCGGTGTTCGAGGCCTCCACCGCCGTCGTGCGCCGCCTCGCCAGTGCGCTCGCCGGCGAGTTGCCGATCATCGCCGCCGGCGGCGTGCTCGATGGCACGCAGGCACGCGCCAAGCTCGATGCCGGTGCAGCGCTGGTGCAGCTCTACAGCGGCCTCATCTACCGCGGTCCGGGGCTGGTGCGTGAATGCGTGCGCGCGACGGCTTGAGCGCCGCGCCTTCGCACCTGCGGCCGTGACCCGCGGCGCCCGACCCTGCCCGGCGGTGCATGCCGCCATCCTTCCGCGTCGGTACAATTGCCTGTCCGCAAGCTCCCCCCGACCGCACCAGGAGACACCCCGATGATTCAACGCCGTCAGTTCATGCTGTCTGCCGCCGCGCTCGCGGTCGCCGCCACCCTGCCGCTCACTGCCGCCGCCGAAGCGCCGGCGAAGATCGGCTTCGTCTACGTCAGCCCGATCGGCGACGCCGGCTGGACCTACCAGCACGACGAAGGCCGCAAGGTGCTGGAGAAGGCGCTCGGCAGCAAGATCGAGACGCGCTACGTCGAGAGCGTGGCCGAGGGCGCCGACGCCGAGCGCGTGATCCGCGAGTTCGCCGCCAGCGGCAGCACGATCGTGTTCGCCACCAGCTTCGGCTACATGAACTACGTCGAGCGCGTGGCCCGCCAGTTCCCCAAGGTCACCTTCCTGCACGCCACCGGCTACAAGTCGGCGAAGAACTTCGCGCCCTACAACGCGCGCTTCTACGAGGGCCGTTACCTCAACGGCGTGATCGCGGGCAAGATGACCAAGTCCAACGTACTCGGCTACGTCGGCGCCTTCCCGATCCCCGAGGTGCTGCAGGGCATCAACGCATTCACGATGGGGGCGCGCAGCGTCAACCCGAACGTCGAGGTGCGGGTGATCTGGGCCAACAGCTGGTACGACCCGGGCAAGGAGCGCGAGGCGGCGATGACGCTGATCTCGCAGGGGGCGGACATGCTCACCCACCACACCGACTCCACGGCCACCGTGCAGGCCGCCGAGGAAAAGGGCGTGCATGCCTTCGCCTACCACTCCGACATGGCCAAGTACGGCCCCAAGGCGCAGCTCACGGCGACCACCCACCACTGGGGCGAGTTCTACACCCGCACCGTCCAGGCGGTGCTCGACGGCAGCTGGAAGCCGGAAGGCGTCTGGGGCGGGATGAAGGACGGCATGATCAAGCTCGCCCCGCTCAACCCGGCGATCCCGGCGGACGTGCAGGCCCTGGTGCGCGACATCGAGGCGAAGATCACCGCCGGCAGCTTCCACCCTTTCACCGGCCCGGTCGTGGACCAGGGCGGCAAGGAGCGCCTCGCCGCCGGCGCGGTGATGGACGACGCTGCCCTGGGCAAGATGGACTACTTCGTGCAAGGCGTGTCCTCGCGCCTGCCCAACGCCAGGTAGGCAGGGACCTCCACCCGCCCCCCGGAACGGCCCCGCACAGGGGCCGTTGCTTCATCGGCGGTCGGCGCCCGCCTCGTCGTCCGCCGGCTGCCCATTGCGCAGGCAGGCGGCGAGCGCGGTGGCGATGCCATCGGCCATGCGCGCCTGGCGTGCCGCATCGCGCAGCAGCACTTCCTCGTCGCGGTTCTTGATGATGCCGGCCTCGAACAGCAGCGCCGGCATGCGCGCATGGCGCAGCACGGCGAGGCCGTCGTAGTAATGGACCGCGTGCTCGCGGTCGGCATAGGCGCGCCGGCGCCCGTTCTTGTGCGTCGGCTCGAAACCGAGACGCTGCAGCCGGGCGCCGATCACCCGACCGCACAGGATGCTGCGCGCGGTGTCCGGGTTGTCGCGCGACACGAACAGCGAATGCCCGGCGAAGTCGTCGTTGTAGTCGAGCGCCTGGCCGTTCCAATCCCAGGGGCGCAGTTCTTGGGCATTGACCGAATCGTGGTGGATGGACAGCAGGAAGCTCGCCCCCGTCGCCGCCTGCGGCCGTGCGTGCAGGCTTTCGATGCGCCCGTCAGCGTTGATCAGCTCGACCCGGAATCCACGCGCGCGCAGCGCCGCCACCATGCGCCCGGCAAACTCGCGATTGAACTCGAATTCGGAGCGCCCCCGCGCACTGGTCGCCCCCGGCGCCGCGAGCGTGTGTCCGACATCGACGGCAACCCAGCCCGGCGCTCCCGCCGCCGGACCGCCATCGGCCCCGGCGGCAGTGGCGACCAGTCCGATCATCGGTATGGTGAGACGACATCCGCCGCGCACGAGCGCGCATGCGAACCGGCGCAGGAAGGGATGCGGCTGTCGGCCGAAAAATCGTCTTGCCATGGCCCGGATGCTAACCGACACCCGCGCACCGGGCCGGGTTCACGGCATCCCTGCCAGCAATGGACCGTTTTCCTCTTGATTCAAATCATGGAGACGGCAGGGGGGCGCCGGGAGAATGCGAGCACCATCGGCACAGCCGTGGAAGCAGTAACCCCTGAACCACCCGGGCAACCTGACACCTTTTCGGACAAAACGAGACAAGCGATGAGGAGTACTCCATGAGCGGTATCTTCACAAAATCAATGGCGCGGAACATCTTCTACGGGGGAACGGTGTTCTTCTTCCTCCTGTTCCTGGCGCTCACCTTCGACACCGAACGCGAACTCCCGAATCGCGACAACCGCGCCGCAATCACCCCCCAAGTCGCGGCCGGCAAGCACATCTGGGAAACGCGCAACTGCCTCGGCTGCCACACCCTGCTCGGCGAAGGCGCCTACTTCGCGCCCGAACTCGGCAACGTCTACACCCGCCGCGGCCCTGACTTCATCAAGGCCTGGATGCAGGCGCAACCCACCGGAGCCCCGGGTCGTCGTCAGATGCCCCAGTTCCACCTGACCGATGAAGAGCTCGACCAGCTCGTGGCGTTCTTCAAGTACACGGCGGAAATCAACACCGCCAACTGGCCGCCGAACATCGAAGGTTGATCGGAAACCTGGAGACCACAAGGGGATCTTTCATGCAATACAAATCACAAGCGGTCGCCATGCCCTACTTCATCGCGGCGATCGGGCTTTTCGTGGGGCAAATCATCTTCGGTCTGATCATGGGCCTGCAGTACGTGGTCGGCGATTTCCTGTTCCCGGAAATCCCCTTCAACGTGGCGCGCATGGTCCACACCAACCTGCTCATCGTGTGGCTGCTGTTCGGCTTCATGGGAGCGGCGTACTACCTCGTGCCTGAAGAGACCGAGACCGAGCTGTTCAGCCCGAAGCTGGGCCTGGCCATGTTCTGGATCTTCCTCGTCGCCGGCGCTGCCACCATCCTCGGCTACCTGCTCGTGCCGTACAGCACGCTGGCGTCGATGACCGGCAACGACATCCTCGCGACCATGGGCCGGGAGTTCCTCGAGCAGCCGCTGCTGACCAAGATCGGCATCGTGATCGTGGCGCTCGCCTTCCTGTTCAACATCACGATGACCGTGCTGAAGGGTCGCAAGACCGTCATCAGCATCGTGCTGCTGATGGGTCTGTGGGGCCTGGCGATCTTCTTCCTGTTCTCCTTCTACAACCCGGTCAACCTCGTCCGCGACAAGTTCTACTGGTGGTGGGTGGTGCACCTTTGGGTGGAAGGCGTGTGGGAACTGATCATGGCCGCGCTGCTCGCCTTCGTGCTGATCAAGGTCACCGGCGTCGACCGTGAAGTGATCGAGAAGTGGCTGTACGTGATCATCACCCTGGCCCTGGTCACCGGCATCATCGGTACCGGCCACCACTACTTCTGGATCGGTACGCCGGAGTACTGGCAGTGGTGGGGTTCGATCTTCTCCGCACTGGAGCCGATCCCCTTCTTCGCCATGACCGTGTTCGCCTTCAACATGGTGAACCGTCGCCGCCGCGAACATCCGAACCGCGCTGCCGTGCTGTGGGCGCTGGGTACCGGTGTGATGGCCTTCCTGGGCGCCGGCGTGTGGGGCTTCCTGCACACCCTGGCTCCGGTGAACTACTACACCCACGGTTCGCAGATCACCGCGGCGCACGGCCACATGGCCTTCTACGGTGCCTACGTGATGGTGGTGCTGACGGTGATCAGCTACGCGATGCCGATCCTGCGCGGTCGTGCCGCCAACGGCACCAAGGCCCAGGTCGTCGAAATGTGGGCGTTCTGGCTGATGACGATCGCGATGGTCTTCATCACCCTGTTCCTCACCGCCGCCGGCATCCTCCAGGTCTGGCTGCAGCGCGTGTCCGACACCCCGATGTCCTTCATGGCGACCCAGGACCAGCTCACGCTGTTCTACTGGATGCGTGAATGGGCGGGCGTGGTGTTCTTCATCGGCCTGCTGACCTACCTCGCCAGCTTCTTCATCAAGGGCGAAGCGAAGGACGTCAAGGCCTGATATCTAGCAGGTGTTCAAGTAGCAACTCCTGGGCGATCCAGGGGAAGGGGTTGGGGCGGCGATAGCCGCCCCTTTTTTTTGCCCGTGCGCCGGCACCCCCCCCGCACACGGGTTTTGTGGCCGATCGGCGCGGCGAGTCGCCGACGGGCCGCTAGAATGTGGGGCCACCGCGGCGCAAGCGCGCCGCATCCTTACGATCGCCCCGAGTACGCCGTGCCTCCGTTCGACACCCTGCCCGCCGCAACAGCCTCCCGCTCGGCCACCCGCCCCGCCTTCCGCATCGCCATCAACGGCTACGGCCGCATCGGGCGCTGCTATCTGCGCGCACTGCACGAGGCCGGACTCGGTGGCCAGTTCCGCGTCGTCGCGATCAACGAGCCGGCCGACCTCGCCAGCATCGCCTACCTGACCCGCTTCGATTCCACTCACGGCCGCTTCCCCGACGCGGTCGACTGCACCGAGGACACGCTGATCGTTGCCGGGCAATCGATCGTCGTCAGCCACGCCCATACCCCCGAGGAGGTGGACTGGGCGGCGCTGGAGATCGACCTCCTCGTCGAGTGCTCCGGTCAGTACGGCGGCCGCAGCGAGCTCAAGCGCTTCCTCGACGCCGGCTGTCCCCGCCTGCTGCTTTCGCATCCCGGCAACGGCGCCGAAGACGTGGACGCGACCGTGGTCTTCGGCATCAACCATGGCGAGCTCGACGGTCGCGAAGGCCTGGTGTCCAACGCCTCGTGCACCACCAACGCCGTGGTGCCGGTGCTCGACCTGCTGCACCGGGCGATCGGCATCGAGCAGGCCCTGCTCACCACGCTGCACTCGGCGATGAACGACCAGCCGCTGATCGACGGCTACCACCACACCGACCTGCGCCGCACGCGCTCGGCGATGCAGTCCATCATCCCGGTGTCGACCGGACTCGCCCGCGGCGTCGAACGCCTGCTGCCCCAGCTGGCCGGGCGCGTGAAGGCCAAGGCGATCCGCGTGCCCACCCACAACGTGTCGGCGATCGACATGGTGCTCACGCTCGCCCGCGACATCGAACCGGGCGAGGTGAACCGCCTGCTGCGCGAGGCCGCCGGCGGTTGCTATCGCGGCCTGATCGCCTACTCGGACGAGGCCCACGCCTCCATCGACTTCAACCACGACCCGCATTCGGCCATCGTCGACGGCGGCCAGACGCACAGCATCGGGCCGCGCATGGTCAACCTGATGGTGTGGTTCGACAACGAATGGGGCTTCGCCAGCCGCATGGTCGACGTCACCCGCCACTGGCTGGACATCGCCGGGCCGGCCGTAGCGGATTCCAATTAACCACGATCAAGTTCAAACCGGGCGCGCTTGCCTAGACTGCGGCGCATGGAAACGAGTACTACAACGCTGTCCGCGCCGCCCACCCAGGCGCATGTCCACGAGGGTCCCCGCCTCGCCGGCGACCTCGCGATCTGGTTCTTCATCCTCGCCGAGCTGCTCGCCTTCGGGGTGTTCTTCGCCGCCTACGCCTTCACCCGCGCGAACAACATCGAGCTGTTCAACGCCGAGCAGGCGGCGCTGAATCGCAACGCCGGCGCGCTCAACACCGTGCTGCTGCTCACCGCGAGCTACTTCGTCGTGCGCGCGGTACAGGCCGCCGAGCGCGAGGCCGCGCGCCAGTGCGCCAACTGGCTGCTGGGCGCCATCCTCACCGGCTTCGGCTTCATCGTGGTCAAGATCGGCGAGTACGCGGCGGCCTTCGCGCACAACATCAGCCTGTCGAGCAGCCCGTTTCACATGTTCTACCTGTCGCTGACCTTCTTCCACTTCATGCACGTGATCCTGGGCCTGGTGATCCTGATCGCGATGTGGAACGGCGCGCGCCAGGGCCGCTACCGACCCGGCGACATGAACGGCCTCGAGACCGGTGCCGCCTACTGGCACATGGTCGATCTGGTGTGGCTGATCCTGTTCCCGCTGGTCTATGTCATTCACTGAGGAGTCGGCCATGACGAAAAGCATGCACGGCACGCCCAGAAGCTCGACCATCCTGTGGGTGACGCTGCTCCTGGCCACCCTGCTGACCTGGAGCATGGGCGCCCTGGGCGAGACCGGGCGCTGGGGCGTGGCCGCACTCGCCGTCATTTCCTTCTGGAAGGGCGCGGTGATCATTCTCGATTTCATGGCGCTGCGCAATGCGCCGCTGCTGTGGCGCGCCATCACGATGGGCTGGATGATCGTCGTCTGGGCCGTCATCGCCATCGCCTACATCAAGGGACTCGCACAATGAAGCCGGACACGCCCAACCTCGACATCCCCTTCTACCAGCCCGCCGGCGACGAGGTCGCGGTCTTCGAGCACGCCTGGAAGAACCGCCTGCCGCTGCTGATCAAGGGTCCGACCGGTTGCGGCAAGACCCGCTTCGTCGCCCACATGGCGGCCCGCCTCGGCCTGCCGCTGTACACCGTGGCCTGCCACGACGATCTCACCGCCGCCGACCTCGTCGGCCGCCACCTGATCGGCGACGGCAAGACGGTATGGTGCGACGGCCCGCTGACCCGCGCGGTGCGCGAAGGCGGCATCTGCTACCTCGACGAGGTGGTCGAGGCGCGCAAGGACACCACCGTGGTGCTGCACCCGCTCGCCGACGACCGCCGCATCCTGCCGATCGATCGCACCGGCGAACTGCTCGCGGCGCCGCCCAGCTTCATGCTGGTCGTGTCCTACAACCCCGGCTACCAGAACCTGCTCAAGGGCATGAAGCCGTCGACGCGACAGCGCTTCGTCAGCGTGCGCTTCGACTTCCCGCGCGCCGAGCAGGAGGAAGCGGTGCTGATCGGCGAGACCGCCTGCCAGCCCGACCTGGCCAGGCGCCTGGTGGCGATCGCCGGTGCGCTGCGCTCGCTGAAGGACCGCGATCTGGAAGAATCGGCGAGCACCCGCCTGCTCGTCTACGCGGCGCTGCTGATCAAGGACGGCATGGACCCGGTCGCGGCCTGCCGCGTCGGCATCGTCGAGAGCCTGACCGACGACGCCGAGGTGGCCGAAGGCCTGATGGAAGTCGTCGCCGCCACCTTCGGCCGCTGACGCCCTCGCCGGAGCGCCCGCATGAGCATCGATCGTCCCGACCCCCTCAAGCACGTCATGCCCGGCCCGCGCCTGGCGGTCGTTGCCGAGGCGCTGTTCCTGATCAACCTGATGCTGCTGCCGGGCCTGGCCTTTCTCGCCTTGATGGTGGTGTGGGCGATGAACCGCGACCACCCCGACCCGCTGGTGCGCAACCACCTGCGCCAGACCGGCTGGACCTGCATCTGGGGCGGCCTGCTGCTGGTGGTCATCAGCGTCGCCATCTTCCTGCTCGGCGGCTTCGACAACCCGTGGACCTGGGTGATCGGCGTGCTGTACTTCACCTTCGTGCATTCGAGTCTGATCCTGCTCGGCGTGATGGGCCTGTCGCGGGCCATCAACGGCCGCAACTGGCGCTTCCCCGTCTTCGGCCCGCGCGAGCGCGACTAGGCGGCGACCGCATCATGGCCCGCTCGCCCGCCGCCCCCTCCCTCCCCGCCACCCGCCGCGTGATTCCGATCGCGCCGGTCGGTGCCGGCGTCTCCTCCGCACGGCCACAGCGTACCCAGCGCCTGCGCACCGCGATGCAGGTCGGCTTCTTCGTGCTCTTCATCCTGGCGCCGGTCTTCGACCTCTTCCGCTACGACCTGAATGCCGACCATGCCTGGCTGCTCGGCATGGAATGGCGGCTCGGCCTCGATCCCTTCCTCGCCGGCGAGGCCAGCGCGCTGGAGGCGGCAGGCAACATCATCGTCAACCTGTTCGTTCCGCTGCTCGCCGTCGCCGCGCTGGTCATCGGCGTGGCCTGGCGCTGGGGCCGGCTGTATTGCGGCTGGCTGTGCCCGCACTTCTCGGTGGTGGAAACCATCAACCGCCTGATGGCGCGTGCCTCGGGCAAGCCCTCGGTGTGGGAACACCATCGCCTGCCGGCGTGGAAGCCCGACGGCACCCCGGCCAGGGTGGACGCGCGCTGGTGGGGCGTCGTGGTACCGGCCGCGGTCGCCTTCGCCTTCCTGTGGGCGGTGGTCCTGCTGACCTATCTGCTGCCACCGGCCGAGGTCTACGGGAACCTCTTCCGCGGGGAACTCACCCGCAACCAGTTCATCTTCATCACCGCCGCGACGGTGGTGCTGAGCCTCGAATTCCTGTTCGCCCGCCATCTGTTCTGCCGCTTCGTGTGCGCGGTCGGCCTGTTCCAGAGCCTGGCGTGGATGGGCAACAAGGATGCGATGGTGGTGGGCTTCAAGCGCGAGCGCGCCACCGACTGCGCCAGCTGCCTGCCCGACCGCCAGTCGGCCTGCGATGCGGTGTGCCCGATGCGGCTGCGTCCGCGCAACATCAAGCGCCACATGTTCACCTGCACCCAGTGCCGCCAATGCGTCGATGCCTGCGCGCAAACGCAGGCCGACAACCCCGACGGCCCGCTGCTGAGCTGGGTCGCCGACGAGGCCGCACGCCAGAACGAAGCGGGCTTCCGCGCGCTGAAGGATCACTAGGACCATGGAAGAAACCGTAGGCCTGCTCTGGCACCGCCTGATCACCCGCGCCGCCGGCGGGCATTTTCCCAAGGCGGCGGTCAAGTTGAAGGAGATCGAGAAGGTCGCCGGCGTGTTCTTCCGGGCGCTGGGCGGCGATCCCGGCCTGCGCGTCGCGGCCGCCACGGCCGACGCCCACGGTGCCCGCCGCAGCCTGCTGCAGCGCATCGCCGGCGCCGACGAGCGCATCGCCCGCGGCCGCATGGACATCGCCACGCTGCGCCTGCCGCCCGCGATCGACGCCCTGCCCGAGCGCGGCCTCAACCGCGACCTCTACCTGTGGCTCGCCGCACTCGCCGCCGGCCACGCCCCCGGCGACGCCGAGGCCGACGCGGCTGCCGATGCCGCGCTCGCGCCCCTGCCCGGCAGCGGCGTCGACGATGCCGCCACCGCGGAACTGCGGGCGAACCAGCGTGCCACGCTGCGCGCCCTGCAGCGCTGGCCCGGCATCGAGACACGCTACCGCCGCCTGGTTGACGCGGTGATCGCGCAACGCCCCAAGCTCGACAAGCTGCCGCCCGCCGAAGCTGAACGCGAACGCCTGCTGCGCCAGGCCCTGCATGCCCCGGGCAGCGTCGCCGCCCTCCCCGTCCTGCCGCCCAAGGCCAGGGCGACCCAGCCGGTATTGCTGTGGCTCAGCGACTTCCGCGGCGCCCGCCAGGGCGGGCTCACCGGCGCGGCCAACGCCGGCGCGGCCGGCGAGGCCGGCAACAGCAAGCCCGGTCGCGACAGCAGCGAGCAGGCCCACCGCGTCGAGCGCCACGACGACGCGCCCGAAAAGCACGGCATGATCATCCCCTTCCGCGCCGAGAGCCTGCTGTCGGTCGCGGAGTTCATCAAGGTCAAGCGCAGCACCGACGACGATCCCGACGACAACGCCGCCGATGCCGCGGCCAACCTCGAACAGCTCGCCATCACCCGCGACGGCGAGCGGGTAGCCTCCAAGGTGCGCTTCGACCTCGACCTGCCCTCGGCGGCCGAGGACGACGTCGTGCTCGGCGAGGGCATCCCGCTGCCGGAATGGGACTACCGCAAGGGCCTGCTGCGCGAGGACCACGTGCGCCTGCTCGAGCTCACGCCTGCCGCGCACGATCCGCGCGCCGCGCCCTGCCCGCTGCCCGAGCACCTGCGCCGCACGGCCCGCCGGCTGCACCGCCAGTTCGCCGCGCTCACCCCGGGGCGGCGCTGGCTCAAGGCCCAGACCGACGGCAGCGAGCTCGACATCGATGCGGTGGTGCGTGCTGCGACCGACCGCGCCATCGGCCACCACCCCTCCGACCAGCTCTACCTGTCGCTGGAGAAGCGCGAACGCGACCTCGCCTGCCTGGCGCTCGCCGACCTGTCGCTGTCCACCGACACCTGGATCTCCTCCGAGGCCCGCGTCATCGACGTCATCCGCGACTCGCTGCTGCTGTTCGGCGAGGCCCTGCTCGCCACCGGCGACCGCTTCGCGCTGTGCGGCTTCTCCTCGGTCAAGCGCAGCAACGTGCGCTTTCACCGCCTGAAGGACTTCGACCAGCGTTTCGACGACCGCGCGCGCGGACGCATCATGGCGATCAAGCCCGGCTACTACACCCGGCTCGGCGCGGCCATCCGCCACGCCACCCACGCCCTGGAGAAGGAATCGGCGGCGCGCCGCATCCTGCTGATCCTGTCCGACGGCAAGCCCAACGACCTCGACCTCTATGACGGCCGCTACGGCATCGAGGACACCCGGGTGGCAGTGGTCGAGGCGCGCAATCGCGGTGTGGTGCCGTTCTGCGTCACCATCGACCGCGAAGGTGCCAGTTACCTGCCCCACCTGTTCGGCCCGGCGGGCTTCGCGGTGATCCGCCAGCCCGACGAACTGCCGGCCCGACTACCGATGTTCTATGCCCAGCTCACGCGTTGACGCCATGAACCACTGCGACACTGTGTGCCGCGAGGCGCTGCAGGGCGCCACGCCCGCCGACCTGCCCATGACGGAAGTCGAGCGCCTGTGCCGCCTGCTCGGCCAGGCCTCGCTGTTCAACGGGCTCGCCTGTGCCGACATCGCGCGTTTCGCGCGTGGGGTGCGCGAGGTGAAGGTCGCCAAGGGCGACATCCTGTTCCACCGCGGCGACCCCTGCACCGGTTTCCACCTGATCCTCAGCGGCCAGATCAAGCTCGCCTTCACCTCCGCCGACGGCAACGAGAAGGTGGTGGACATCCTGCATCCGGGCAAGAGCTTCGGCGAGGCGGTGATGTTCATGGACAAGCCCTACGTGGTGATGGCGCAGGCGCTGAGCGACGCCACCCTGCTGTACATCGGCAAGCAGGTGTTCTTCGAGGAGATGGCGGGCGATCCGACCTTCTGTCGCAAGATCATCGCCGGACTGGCACAGCGCCTGCACCACCTGATGGCGGACGTCGAGAGCTACTCGCTGCGCTCCGGGCGGGAACGCGTGATCGGCTACCTGCTGCGCGAGGAGGAGCGCGAAGGCGAAGGCGTGGCCGAAGGCCAGGTCTCGATCCGCCTGCCCACCAGCAAAGGCACGATCGCCTCGCGGCTCAACCTCACCCAGGAACACTTCTCGCGCATCCTGCACGAGCTCACCAATGCCCGCCTGATCCAGGTCGAGGGCAGGACCATCCACATCCCCGACATCGGCCGCCTGCGCAAGAGCCTGGGCTGACCCCCTGCCTCAACATTGAGCAGTCTCCGCCAGCCCATGGCCAACATGGGCTGGCGGCACTTATCCACAAGCCGGCACACAGGCCTGTCCCCACCGGCTGGGGACAACCCGCCGATGCCGAGGCTCCCTGTGCCGGGCCGGCCGCCCGCCCCGGGTCCTCAGGCCATGTGCGCAGCGGGTCCGGCTGGCGCGAGCGACCGGCCGCGCCCCGCCATTGAAAAAGGGGCCGGAAGGCCCCTTTCGCGTTTTCTGCCCGGCGCGCATTGCGCGCCGCGGTTTCAGCCCTCCTTGCCGTCGACCCGTGCCCGCCACAGGAAGGGCGCGTAGCGCCACAGATAGAGCAGGAAGGCGACGGACCACAGCGTGGCCGCGGCATGCACGCCGCCGAGCTGCGCCACGGGGAGGAAGCCCACCGTCAGCACCCGCAGCAGGGCGGCGATCAGCACCAGCGCGTAGGCTGCGGTCTCGATGCCGCCGGCGACCAGCATGCGGCCGGTGTGACCGAGCGCGGTGCGGGTGATCATGCCGATGATCAGGCCGCCGGTGGCGCCGATCGCCAGCGCGTGGATGCCCGCCGAACGCGGCAGCACGCCGAACTGGGTCAGCGCGATCAGCGCCAGCCCGAGCGGAATCCACAGATAGGCCAGATGCAGCACCCACAGGATGGGCTGGCCGCGCGTCGCCCACGGGTTCCAGCCGCCCACGCGCGCGGCCTGCAGCGCGGCGGCGAGCAGCGACACTGCGCCCGCCCACGCCCCGGCACCGAGCGCCCACAGCAGCAGCGCGATGCCGGTGGCGATCGCCGCCGCCCAGTCCACCTTCACGTTGCGCCACTGCTTGACGCCGCGCACCGCGTTGAAGGTGAACATCGGGATCACCCGGCCGCCGACGATGGTCTCCAGCAGCACGACCAGGCCGAGGGCCAGATGCATCGCGGTCAGCGGATCGGCCTCGATCACGCCGAGCGCAGCGAGGTGGAAGAACAGGTTGGCGAGCGCGAGCATGGCGGGCAGCGCGCCGACGAAGTAGTTGCGCTTGCTCTTGGCCTTGATCAGCACCGTGAGCAGCATCCCCGCCGCCACCGGCAGGAAGGCCAGGTCCACGATCGCCACCCAGGCGCCGCTGCCGAAGGCCATCGCCAGCCGGCCGGCAAGCCACACCGCGGCGAGCACCATCAGCGGCTTGCCCGTGGGCGTGTCGAGCCCGGTCCAGTTGCGCCCGGCGGTGAACAGGAAGCCGATGATCACCGCGACCGCGAAGCCGAAGATCATCTCGTGCGCATGCCACCAGATGCCCGGCATGGGCAGTTCGATCGCGCCGGAGTAGGCGACCGCCCACACCGGCACAGCGATCGCCGCGAACAGCGCGGCGAGCAGGTAGAAGGGCCGGAAGGCGAGCGCCCACAGCGAGAAGGTCTCGGGCGGGATGCGTTTGGTGGTCGGTTCGTCGAGGCGGATCAGCGCCATGTTCCTATCTCTTTCGTTCTGAAGGGGTTGATGAAGGGGTCACGCTCGCGGCCGAAGCGGTTCCGGCCGCCGGGGTTCAGTGGCTGGTGCCTTCCTCGCGCGTGATCTTGTTCCAGACGTTGTACTTGCCCACCGGCTTGCGCATCGGCAGGCGCTTCACTTCCTCGAGGGTCTGCGCGTCATAGACGATCACCGCGCCCTCGTCCTCCCACAGGCTGGCGAGCGCATAGCGGCCGTCGCGGGTGAACTCGATGTGGGCGAGCGTCTTGCCCGGCTCGCCGATGATCTCCTTGACCACCTCGAGCGTGTGCTTGTCGATGACCTGCAGGATGTGCTTCGCCTCCGGGCTCATCATCGAATCGACGAAGGCGAAACGGCTGTTGCTGTGGCTGCGCAGGAAGAAGCCGGGGCCGCGGGTGGGGATGCGCCTGACGACTTCCCAGGTCTTCATGTCGATGACCGTGACCTCGCCCGCCTTCAGGTTGGTGCTCGCCATCACCGTGCGCGGCGCGGCATCCGGCCCGGCGGCGGGGTCCTTCCACTCCCAGGTGATGCCGGAACCCAGGTGCGGCATGCCGTCGAGCGGCAGGTTGGCGATCTTCTTGCGCACGTCCAGGTTGACCACCTGGCCGACGCCGTCGCGCGAGGCGCCCATCAGCTCCGAGTAGTCCTGGGTGAAGAAGAAGTCGTCGAGCACCTCGGCGAGGATGGTGCGGCGCGGGTTCAGGTAGCCGGGGATGAAGCTCCCCTCGCGCTGGGTGTAGTCGTGGATGTAGCTGATCGGGATGTCCTCGACCGCCTTGGTGTAGCTGATCTCCCACACCTCGCCGACGTCCTTGAGTGCGGCGATGAAGGACTGGCGCGGGGTGGCATCGTACACCGCGGAGACGCGCGAGCTCCGCTTGCCGTCGCGATCGGAGGCCGGGATGGTCTTGACCAGGTTGAGGTCGCCGTCGAGCAGCACCAGGGTGTTGGGCAGGTAGTTGGCCACCGCGACGTGGGTGCCGTCCGGCGAGGCGGCGACGTTGCGGGTGTTGATCCCGGCGCGCACCTCGGCGACCACCTTCAGGTTCCACATGTCGAACTTGGTGATCCAGCCGTCGCGCGAGGCGAAGAACACGTAGCGCCCGTTGGCCGCGAACTTGGGTCCGCCATGCAGCGCGAAGCGCGACTGGAAGCGATGGATCGGCTCGAGCTTGTCGCCGTCGAGCACGCTGACGTGATGATCGCCCGCCTCCACCACCAGGAACAGGTTGAGCGGGTCGGCGTCGAACACCGGCTTGTCGGACAGGGTGGCCGGGTCGACATGGACGATGCGCGAGGCGCGGATGTCGTCGTCGGTCCACCGCGGCTCGGGCACCACCGGGGTGTAGATCCAGTCGGTGAGCGCGGCGATCTCGTCCTTGCTCAGCTGTGCGGCGAAGCCGGCCATCTGCGTGGCGGGCCGGCCTTGCGCGATCACCTTGACGGCCTCGGTCTTGCGCAGGCGGCCGAGGTTGTCGGGCAGCAGCGCCGGCCCCATCGCACCGAGACGGTTGGGGGCATGGCAGGCCGCACAGTGCTGCGCATAGAGCGCGGCCACGTCGATCCCGGCCGCTACGGCAGCCTCGGCCGCTGCAGCCTGGGGCGCGGCCTTGCCCGGCGACGCAACGGCAGGCAAGGCCGCCACGCCACCCGCGAGCACGAACAGGCAGGCCAGGGTCGAGGCGCGGAATTTCATGCCGACACCTTGTTGATGCGCGTCCAGGGGGTGGTGACCACGCGTTCGGCGCCGTAGTCCTCGGCGCTGACGCCGATTTCCTCGTCCGACAGGTAGCAGGCCGGATCCTCCGCCCACGGATTGCCGGTGACCTGTTCGGCGCGCACGCGCGAACTGCCGTTGCAGATGTCGAGGTAGCTGCACGCGCCGCAGCGCCCTTCGAGCGTGCGTGGATGCTGCTTGAGCCCGGCCAGCAGCGGATTGGAGAGGTCGTTCCAGATCTCGCCGAAGGCGCGCTGGCGCACGTTGCCCAGCGGCACGTGCCACCACATGGTGTCCGGATGCACGATGCCCAGGTTGTCGATGTTGGACACATTCACCCCGCTGGCATTGCCGCCCCACTGGCGCAGCTTGGCCTCGATGTGGGCGGCCTGCTCGGGGAAGCGGCGCTGCACCCAGTGCAGCAGGAAGGGGCCGTCGGCGTCGTTGTTGCCGGTGACGAAGTCCTTGTCGATGCCGCGCCGGTGCAGGTCGAGACAGGTCTCGAACAGCAGCTCCATGGCCTCGCGGGTTGTGCGGTGGCGGGCATCGCCAGCGCGGTTCTTGTTGCCACGGCCGGCGTAGTTGAGGTGCGAGAAGTAGAACTTGTCGATGCGCTCGTCCTCGACCAGCTTCAGCAGCGCGGGCAGGTCGTGGGCGTTGCCCTCGGTCATCGTGTAGCGCACGCCGACCTTGATGCCGCGGTCGCGGCACAGGCGGATGCCGTGCATCGAAGCCTCGAACGCGCCCTGCTTGCGGCGGAAGTGGTCGTGCGTCGCACCGATGCCGTCCAGGCTGACCCCGACGTAGTCGAAACCGATGTCGTCGATGGCGTCGATGTTGGATTCGTCGATCAGCGTGCCGTTGGACGACAGCCCGACGTAGAAGCCCATGCCCTTGGCGCGACGGGCGATGTCGAAGATGTCGGGGCGCAGCAGCGGCTCGCCCCCGGACAGGATCAGCACCGGCACGCGCGCGGCTTTCAGGTCGTCCATGACCTTGAACACTTCCTGAGTGTTCAGCTCGCCCGGGAAATCCTTGTCCGCCGAAATCGAATAGCAATGCTCGCAGGTCAGGTTGCAGCGCCGGATCAGGTTCCAGATCACCACCGGGCCGGGCGGATTGCGGCGCGGGCCTGCGGGGGTCGGGTGGTCGAGCTCGCGGATGAATTGGGAGATGCGGAACATGGGAGCCTCCTGAATGGGGCTCATTTGACCCGACCCGCCGCGTGCAGAAAATGACGCGGGTCAAGGGCCTCCCGATCAGCGGGAGGGGCGGCGCGCCGACAGTCCGCCAGCGCTTTCAGCCGCCGATCCGCAGCCCGGTCTTCTTCAGGATGCCCGCCGAGAACAGCACGTCGCGACCACGGCAGGCGCCGGGGAACTCGGCATCGATCAGCGCGGCGATCTCCTCCACGCGCTCGAGCGCCGCCTCGCGGCTGCCGGCATGCACCATGGCGAACAGGCTGTAAGGCCAGTCGGGGAGGTGGCGCGGACGGCGATAGCAGTGGGTGACGAAGTCGAGCGCGCCGACGCGCTCGCCAACCGCGTCGATCACCGCATCGTCGATGTCCCACACGCTCATGCCGTTCGCGGTGTAGCCGATCGCGTAGTGGTTGGGCACCGCGCCGATGCGGCGGATGCGGCCGTCGGCGAGCATCGCCGCCAGGCGCGTGCGCACCAGCGCCTCGTCGACGCCGAGTTGCGCCGCCACCGCGGCGTAGGGCCGCGGCACCAGCGGCAATCCACCCTGGGTGGCGAGCACCAGGCGGCGGTCGAGTTCGGCGAGGCCGGCGCCATCAACCTCGGGCGCATGCGTCCCGCCCCCCTCGTCCGCCTGGGCCACCGCTCGGTTGTCGGGCATCGCTTGCACCATCAGGCCTCCAGCCTCATCTCGACGAAATACTCGCGTTCCTTCGGGAACAGGTGCACCACCAGGCCGGTGGCAGCCTCGATGCGGCGCGCGCAGTCGGTGATGCCTTCCCGGGTCTCGGTGGCGAGCACGAACCACATGTTGAGCGCATGCTCGCGACGGTAGTTGTGCGCCACTTCAGGGAAGGCGTTGACCGCCTCCACCGTTTCCGCCCAGCGCGCTTCGGGCACCGCGATCGCTGCCAGGCAGAACGCGCCGCCCATGCGCTCGATCTGGAACATCGGACCGAAGCGCGTCAGCACGCGATCGTCGAGCAGGGACTGCAGGCGGGCGATGACGTCCGCCTCGGCCAGGCCGAGGGCGGCGCCGATGTCGGCGAAGGGGGTCTCGGTGAGCGGGAACTCGCCCTGCAGCGCATTGATCAGGCGGCGGTCGATGTCGTCGGGCGCACGCCTTGCGGCCACGCCGCGCCGTCCGGCGGGCGCCGCCGTGGTGTTCGTGGACTCAGACATTGGCGACATCCCGGGTGCCGAGGTAGCGTGCCCCGGTCTGCTTGAAGCGCCTGCAGCTGAACAGCACCGCATGCGGATGGCGGTCGAGGCCGAGGCGCGCGGCGATGTCCTCGCGTGCGGCCAGCACCTCCTCGCGCGCGCTGCCATGGATCATGCAGAACAGGTTGTAGGGCCAGTCGGGCAGCACCCGGCTGCGCCGGTAGCACAGCGTGACCGCGGCCTCGCGCGCGAGCTGGCGACCGAGTTCGGACACCTCCGCATCGGGCACGTCCCACACGCACATGGCGTTGGCCTCGAGGCCGAGCTCATGGTGGCGCACCACGACGCCGAAGCGCCGGATCAGGCCCTCGACAAGCCAGGCTTCGATGTGCCCGATCACTGCGCTCTCATCCAGCCCCACGTTCGCCGCAAGGCGTGCGAACGGCCGCTGCTCGAGCGCGAGGCCACCCTGCAGCGCGGCGATCAGCTGGCGGTCGCCCTCCGGCAGCCTGCAGCCCTCGTCGCCGTTTGCCAGCGCGATCGGCTCGCCGGCAGCGCTCGCCCGACGCGCCCTGCGCTCCTGTCCCCCTTGCTTGAGGTCGAAGCCGAGGTCGATGTGGAACTCTTCTTCCAGAGGGAGCACGATGACCGCGCAGCCGGTGTCGCGCTCGATGCCGGCGACCACCTCGTCGAGCTGCGCGCGCGAGGCCGCGGTGACCACGAACCACAGGTTGTAGCGATGCTCGCGCTGGTAGTTGTGGTTGATCGAGGGTTCGCGGGTCACCCGTGCGGCGACCTCCTCCAGACGCTCGGGCGGCGCGGCCAGCGCGGCCAGCGCGCTCGCCCCCAGCCGGCGCGGCGCGAACACCGCGCCGACACGGCTCACCAGGCCCTGCGCCATCATCTGCCGGTAGGCGACGAGGACCTCGTCCTCGCTGCTGCCGACCGCCTCCGCGATGCGTGCAAAAGGCCGCGCCACGATCGGGAAGTCGCGCTGCCACTCGTTGAGCAGGCGGAAGGCGGTGGCGTCGACCGCCTCGGGCAGGACGAGCTGGCGCGGCATCAGAAGCCCGTGCGCGCGGCGCGCGTGGTGAAGAAGATGCCGCTCGGGCTCAGCGAGTCGAAGCCGCCGATCTGCTTCTTGGTCGCGGTGTCGTAGATCACGACCTTGTTGTCGTCGCGCGCCGAAAGCCAGATCTCGTGGCCCTTGGACAGGAACTCCATGTGCAGGATGCCGCGCCCGGGCTGCAGCGTGTCGGTGACCTGGCCGGTCACGGTGTCGATGACCTGCACCCAGCCGTTGTCGGGGAAGGCGAAGTTCACCCAGATCTCGCGCCCGTCGGGGCGCGCCATCGCGAACACCGGCTGGCTCTTGACCTTGATGCGGCCGACCTCCTGCCAGGTGTCGGTGTCGACCACCAGCACCTCATGGCGGCCGATCGCCGGCAGGTAGGCACGGTTGCCGGCGATCGACCAGCCGCGCAGGTGCGGCATCTTGAACACCGGCAGCGGCTGCTCGCCGCGGCCGTAGCCGGAGAGGATCTTGCGGCTGCCCTTGTCGAGGTTCCACAGGTCGATGAGCGCGAGGCCGTCCTCGCCGAACAGGCCGGCGATGTAGTAGCGGCCATTGGGGCTGACCAGCGCGTCATAGGGCTGCTTGCCGCCGGGGAAGCGCTGGGTGACCGGGTTCTTCGGATCGGAGAAGTCGGTGATGCGGATCTCGCCCGCCTCGAACAGCGAATAGATGAAGCGCCTGCCGGAGAGGTCGGCGAGGCCGACGACCTTGGAGCGGGTGCCGTCCTCGGTGGTGGCCGGCACGTCGGCGACCAGCTCCAGCGTATTGGCGTCGAAGGCCTTGATGCCGCCCGGCTCGTAGTTCTGCACCACCACCAGGCTGCCGTCGTGCGAGATCGAGCCGCCGATCGCATTGCCCGCCTGCACCACGCGGCCGGCGATCCGGCGCTCGAGCAGGTCGACCTTGGTCAGGCCGCCGTCGCGCCCGAACACGAAGGCGTAGCGGCCGTCGCGCGAGAACACCACCGAGGCGTGCGACAGGTCGCCCAGCCCGCCGACGGTGGCGAGCACGCTGCGACCGCTGGTCTCGACGACCTTGACGTTGCCATCGGCGCGCTCGATCACCACGCCGAGATCGCCGGTGCCGCGCAGCGCCGCGGGCGGCGTGGTCGAACAGGCGGACAGCAGGGCGACCATGGCGGACAGGACCACCCCCCACAAGGCGGGCGGCGCAAGACGGACTTTCAGGGAAGACATGAGGGCTCCGGCTTCAGGGCGGGGCATGCGCCCCGGGGTATTGGAGCTCCGCGCGCGGCAGCGGCGGAGAGATCAGTTCATGCTGCGCGCTTGGGGCAGCCCCGCGTCGGGGGGAAAGCCGCGCATCAACTGATCGACGATCCATTCGGCCTCGGACTCGGTGACGATGGAGCCGAAGGGCGGCATCGGCGTCCCCGGACGGCCGCCGATGATGGTAGCGACCAGGCTCTCCGCCGGCTTGCCCTCAAGTGCCTCTGCGGTAAGCGCAGGACCGAGCCCGCCCTTGAAGGTGAGCCCGTGACAGGACCCGCAGTCCTGGCGGACGATATGCACCAGCTCGCGCGCGCGCTGCGCATCGGGCGATGCAGGAAGGGTGTCGGCAGCGGATGCGAGCGCCGAGACGACGGCCGCACCGATCAGGACGACCACGTGAGCGACGAGGGGCGGGAGTTTCATGCTGGAATCCAACGGCGATGCAGTCGCGGACAGAATGGCCTTTCGGCCGGCATGAAACCTTGACTCGAATCAACCATGCCCGGCGTGGGGTTGTGCCGGCGCCCTGCCCGCCGGCCACGCGCCGCACCTCACTCGACGATCACCACGCCGAGCATCTCTGGATGGGGGCCGCATCGATACTCGAAGCGCCCGGCCTCGGGGAAGGTGCGCGACCACTTCTCGCCCGGAAAGAAGCGCTCCGATTCCTCGCTGCGTTCGATGAACAGCACCGAGTGGCTCACCCGCTTCTCGTTGTTGCTCCAGGTCACGGTGTCGCCCTTGCCGATGCGCAGCTCGGCCGGACTGAAGCTGTATTTCTCGATCACCACGACGTGCTCGGCCGCGGCGACCGCAGCCGGGAAACCCAGCGCGAGCATTGCGCCCGCCAGACCCACCACCATCGCTACGGATTTCATGCTGACCTCCTTGCTGTGACGCCTTCAGGATAGCAAACGAAAAAGCGGAAGCCCCGGCCGCAGGGCCCGGACTTCCGCTCGGGGGCAGGCCGCTCGCAAGTGCGAACGGATGGCCCGTGCGCTTACTGCTTGGCAGCCTTCACGTGGCCGTCGGCGTCGATACCCAGCTTGTAGCCGAGCGAGACGTGGTGGAAGCGGCCCGCGGCGCTGTCGTCGTGGATTGCGAAGCCGAAGTTGTAGGCCTTGCCCGATTCGAGCGCCACGTCACCTTCGCCGCCCGCCAGCTTGCGGGTGAACACGACCGTCCAGTTGTCGCCGTCCTTCTTGCCTTCGGCGCTGACCAGGGCCTTGCCGCCTTCCATCACGCGCTTGTCGGCGACGTAGCCGTCGAAGCCCTTGTTCTCGCCGCTACGCCACTGGTAGAGGTCGTAGAACTTGCCCTCGGCCAGCGAGGCGCCCTTCACGTACTTGGTCTTGGCTTCGTCGGCGCCGGGCATGGTGCGCGAATCGGTGTGACAGGTGGCCCAGCAGCCGGCCTGGTCGGCAAGCTCGACCTTGCCGCCGGACTCGAGCATGAACGCGATCTTGACCGGGTTCTTGTCGTCCATCTTCGCCGCGCCGGAGGCAGCCGGCTGCTTCCAGGAGAAGCGCAGGTAGAGGTTCTCGCCGTCATGCGCGGCCTGCACCTTGACCGGGATCGACGCCGCCTTGCCGGCGATCGGCGTCGGCTCGATCTTCTGCCCGCTGGCCATCTTCTTGCCCATGTCGGCGGTTTCTTCGCTGTGGCAGTCGGCGCAGGTCTCGCCCTTCTTCAGCGCGCGCGCGCCACCGTGCTCGGTGCCCTTCTGGATCCACTCCAGCGGCGACACGCCCGGATAGAACAGGGTGAAGTCCTTGGCCTCGACCTTGCCCCAGTCGGGCGCAGCGGCCATCGCGCTACCGGCACCGAACGCCAGGAATGCGCCCACGGCGCCAGCAATCATGGTTTTCTTCATCGTCATTTCCTCACTGTGCTTGGGTTGGGCCTCGATGCAGGGCGAACCTTACATCTCGTCTTCCTCGGTCATGCCTGCCGGCTTGTTGTGGGAGATACCCTTGTGGCAGTCGATGCAGGTCATCTTGTCAGCGATGGCCATCTCGTGCTGCTTGCGTGCGCGCTGCTTTTGAACCTCGGGGTTCATGCTCTCCAGGCTATGGCAGTTACGGCATTCGCGCGAGTCGACCGACTTCATGCGCGCCCATTCACGCCGGGCGAGGGTCAGGCGCTTGGCCTCGAACTTCTCGCGGGTGTCGATGGTACCGGTAATCTTGCCCCAGACCTCGCGGGACGCCTGGATCTTGCGCATCATCTTGTACGTCCAGTCCTTCGGAACGTGACAATCCGAGCACACCGCACGCACGCCCGTGCGGTTGCGGTAGTGAATCGTTTCCTTGTATTCCTGATACACGTTGTCATACATCTCGTGGCAGGAAATGCAGAATTTCTCGGTGTTCGTGGCTTCCATCGCGGTGTTGAAACCGCCCCAGAGCAGCACACCCAGCACGACTCCAACAGCCAACAGACCGCCCAGCGATCTCTTCGACGGGCGGCGCAGGCGTGCCCAGAAGCCGCCCGAATCTTCTTGTTTGAGGTTGTCGCTGTTTCGATCTGACATGGAATTCTTCCCTCGTGTCCCCCCGCGCCGGAGCGCGGGGGGTGTTCAGCTACGGTCGTACAGGCCGATCAATAGACGTCGTGCATCGTGTTATACACGTTGAACTTGCCGGTCGGCGTGACGATGGCCGGGTCGGTGATCACCTTCTTCACCTTCAGGGTCTTGTCGTCGTAGATCACGATCGCGGACTGGTCGGTCTTGCCACCCCACAGCGAGATCCAGACTTCGTCGCCGGCCTCGTTGTACTCGGGCTGCACCGCACGACGGATCGCCTTGCTTTCGGGCAGGCCCGAGTCCTTGGCGACGTCGAGGCGGACCGGCTCCTTCTTCAGATCGGCCTTGTCGAACACGAACACGGCTTCAGCGATCTCACGCTCGGGGTTCATCGGCGCGTCGGCCCAGAAGTTCTTCGACTTCGGGTGCGTCTTGACGAACAGGTTGCCAGCGCCCGGCATCTTCAGCTGCTGCACCACCTTCCAGTTGTGCTCCTTGTACTTCGCGAACTTCGGATCGTCGGAAGCGGTGGAGATCAGCGAGACGACGGCGTCACCGAGGTGGCCGGTCGACCAGACCGGGCCGAACTCCGGATGGACGAAGTTGGCGCCACGACCCGGGTGCGGGATCTTCGCGGTGTCGACCAGCGCGGCGAGCTTGCCCGTCTTGGTGTCGACCGCGGCGACCTTGTTCGAGGCGTTGGCAGCGACCATGAAGTAGCGGCCCGACGCGTCCCAGCCGCCGTCGTGCAGGAACTTGGCGGATTCGATCGTGGTGGTCTTCAGGTTCTTGATGTCGCTGTAGTCCACCAGCTGGATCATGCCGGTTTCCTTGACGTTGACCACCCACTCCGGCTTGGTCAGCGAGGCCACGATGGAGGCCACGCGCGGCTCGGGGTGATAGTCGCCATCGACGGTATTGCCGCGGGTCGACACGATCTTCATCGGCTCGAGGGTCTCGCCGTCCATGATCGAGTACTGGGGCGGCCAGTAGGTGCCGCCGATCAGGTACTTGTCCTCGTAGCCCTTGAACTTCGAGGTGTCGACCGAACGCGCGTCCGAACCCAGGCGCACGGTGGCGACCGTGGTGGGCTCTTCGTAGAACATGTCGATGATGGTGGTCAGGCCGTCACGACCGACGGTGTAGACATAGCGGCCTGAAGCCGACAGGCGCGAGATGTGCACCGCGTAGCCGGTGTCGAGGATCTTCCAGATCTTGTGGGTGTCGCCATCGACCAGGGCCAGCTTGCCCGCGTCGCGCAGCGTGATCGCGAACACGTTCTTCAGGTTGACCTTGTTCATCTGCTTGGTCGGACGGTCCTTGACCGGAACGATCAGCTTCCAGCTGTCCTTCATGTCCTTCAGCGAGAACTCGGGCGGGATCGGCGGCTCATTCTGGATGTAGCGCGCCATCAGGTTGATCTCTTCCTTGGTCAGGATGTCGTCGTAGTTGACCATGCCGCCTTCGGTGCCGTAGGAGATGATCTTCTCCAGGCGATCGGTACCGAGCTTGAGCGTGCCGCCCTCGAGCTTGGTGCCATCAGGCGCGGTCTTGGTCCAGTGCGGCTCGAGGTTCTTGCCGGTGGCGCCCTTGCGCAGCACACCGTGGCAACCGGCGCAGCGCTCGAAGTAGATGAGCTTGCCCTTTTCCATCTCCTCGGCAGTCAGCTTCGGCGCTTCCTGCGCCCATGCACTGCTCATGGCCATCGGCAGGATCGCCATCGCGAGCGCCGAACCGATCAAACGAGTTTTTTGCATTGCCCTCTCCTTACACGACACGGGATATGAAACGACGTTGTGACGGCAGTATGGTTTTTCTCAGGAGCCCCCATCCTTGATGTGAATTAATTTTCCCCACGAAGCCTGAGGATAAAGTTCAGTGGCACCGAAATGCAGTCCGGGACGGGCGAATACAGCTTCGACCGGGGTTCCGGATGTGTTAGCCGGAAACCTCGCAGCGAACCCGTCGCCATGGATCGCCCCATAATTTCAAGCCTTGCGCGCCAGGGTGGGAGCTTCTAAATGTACGCAGGACATCAGGTATCAGACGCTTCGCCCTTCGGCAGCGGCGCGACGCGCGCTTTCCGTGCGCCCTCCCGCTCCCCCGCTCGCCTGGGCGCATCGGGGAGCCGCAGCGCGGGCGCTCGCCAGGGCGCGAGCCGCGGCGCAGGCAAGGTGTTCCTGGTCGGTGCGGGCCCGGGCGATCCGGACCTGCTGACGGTGAAGGCCCAGCGCCTGATCACCCAGGCCCAGGTGGTGGTCTTCGACCATCTGGTCGGGGAAGCGATCGTCGACCTGATCCCCGCCGCCGCACGGCGGGTGTATGCCGGCAAGGAAGCCGGCAATCACGCCCTGCCCCAGCACGCGATCAACCGTCTGCTCGTGGAGCTGGCGAGCGAGGGCCTGGACGTGGTCCGCCTCAAGGGCGGCGACCCCTTCATCTTCGGCCGCGGCGGCGAGGAGATGCAGGCGGTGCTCGACGCCGGCCTCGAATGCGAGATCGTCCCCGGCATCACCGCGGCCGCGGGCGCAGCATCCTGTACCGGCATTCCGCTGACCCACCGCGAGCATGCCCAGACCCTGGTCTTCGCCACCGGACACCTGAAGGACGATACCGTCGACCTAGACTGGACCGCCCTCGCCCGCCCCCGCCAGACCGTGGTGATCTACATGGGCCTGGGCGCGCTCGACATCATCTGCACGCAGCTGATCGCCCACGGCCTGCCCGCGCACACCCCGGCCGCCGTCATCCATGCGGCGACCACCCCGGGCCAGTGCGGCGTGCACAGCAACATCGCGCACCTGCCCGCGGCGGTTCGCGAAGCCGGGATCCGCACCCCGGCGCTGATCATGATCGGCGAAGTCGTGGCCCTGGACCCCGGCCTGCTGCTCGAACACGCGCTGCAGTCCGCCGCCTGAGCCGGCAGCGCCCAGCCTGCGCAAGCCTGACCGACCCGCCACGGGTAGAATGAGGCATGTCCGCAGCATCCGAGGCACCGAGAGGCATGGCCGACGAGAATCAGTTCTTTCGTCCAATCCGCGATTTCTACCAGCGTGGCGTCGTCAGCTGCACGGCCGACGACGCCCTGGTCGACATCGTCGCGCAGATGCGCGCGCGCAGCATCTCGTGTGTCGTCGTGCTCGCCGACGGCAAGCCGTTCGCGATCGTCACCGACCGCGACCTGCGCAACAAGGTCGTCGCCACCGGCAAGGATCCGGCAAGCCTGTGCGTGGCGGACGTCATGAGCAGCCCGCTGGTGACGATCGCCGAGGACGACGTCCTCTACGAGGCGCTCTACCGCATGTCGCGCCACAACATCCATCGCCTCGTGGTGGTGGATCAGGCGGGCGTGCTCGCCGGCATCATCACCGTCACCGACATCCTCCGCCTGCAGGCCCACTCGCCGCATCAGCTCGTGCTGGACATCGAGAAGGCGGACTCGATCGACGCGCTGCGCGAACTCCACCAGCGCATCCAGAAACTGATCATCCACCTCGCCGGCACCGGGATCGCGATCCGCGAGATGGTGAAGCTGATCGCCAACCTCAACGACCAGGTGCTGATCCGGCTGATCCATCTGCTGCGGGCGGAGAAGTACCCCGACCTGACCGGGGATTTCGCCTTCGTGGTGATGGGCAGCGAAGGACGCGGCGAGCAGACCCTGTCCACCGACCAGGACAACGCGATCATCTACGACGACAGCGTGAGCGGCGAGGCCCTCGCCCGCCTGGAGGCGTTCTCAGGCGACCTGATCGATGCGCTGATATCGATCGGCGTGCCGCCCTGCCCCGGCGGCATCATGGCCAAGAATCCGCAGTGGCGGCGCAGCCTGTCCGAGTGGCGCCAGGAGCTGACGCGCTGGCTGTCCACGCCGACGCCGGACAACGTGATGACCGGCAGCATGTTCATGGACCTGCGTCCGCTCTACGGCCGCGCCGACCTGGTGGACACGCTGCGCACCCATGCCTTCCATTACATGGCCAACGAACAGGGCTTCCTGGTGCGCATGGCCCAGAACATGACGCAGTTCGCGCCGCCGCTGGGCTGGTTCGGACGCATCAAGGTGGACAAATCCGGCCCTCACCGCGGTCAGCTCGATCTCAAGAAGGCCGGCATCTTCGCGATCACCGACGGCATCAAGGCCCTCGCGATCGAAGCCGGAAGGCTGCACGGCAGCACGCACGACCGCATGGAGGCGCTGGTGGAAGCCGGCGTCATGAAGGCCGAACAGGTCGCCGACCTGCGCGCCGCCTTCGACTTCCTCGTGCTGATGCGCCTGCAGGGCCAGGTCGCCGCCCTGCGCACCGACACGACGCCGAGCAACTACATCGCGCTCGAACACCTCAACGCCATGGAACAGGGCGAACTGCGCCTCGCACTCGAGGGCGTGGCCAAGTTCCAGTCCTTCATCGAGCACCACTTCAAGCTGCAGCTGCTGCGCAACTGAATCCGTGCGCGTCTCAGTCCTCGATCAGCTGCCGGTGCACGCAGATCGCCGTCGCGCGCGGCCGCACCGCACGCCCTCGCGCCTGCAGGTGCGCACGGGTGAAGGCCGCACCGAACAGCAGGATCAGCGAGGAATAATTCACCCATAGCAGCAGCAGCACGAGCGAGCCGGCCGCACCGTAGGTGGACGCGGTCGCCGTGGTGGACAGGTAGATCGCGATCAGCGCCCGCCCGAAGGCGAACAGCAGCGCGGTCACGAAGGCGCCCAGCACCACGTCGCGCCAGCGCAGCACCACGTCGGGCAGGACACGGAAGATCGTCCCGAACAGCAGCGTGATCACCACCAGCGACACCACCCAGTCCACCCCGAGCACCACCGGCACCGGCACCGGCAGCCAGTCCTGCGCGAACGCGACCACGCCGCGCACGAACACGCTCAGCATCAAGGACACCAGCAGCACGAAGCCGATTCCCAGCACCACGGCCAGCGACAGCAGGCGCGTCTTCATGTAGATGAACACGCTGCTACGGGTGGGCCGCGGCGCGACCCCCCAGATCGCGTTCAACGAAGTCTGCATCTGGGTGAACACGGTGGTGGCACCGAACAGCATGGCGGCGACGCCCGCCAGCGTCGGCAGCAGGCCGCTGTGCTGGATGCGACTGTTCTCCACCGCCGTCTGCACCGCCGCCGCCGCCTCGTCGCCGATCGCCGCGCGCAGCTGCTCGACGATCTGGCCCTGCGCCGCGCTCTCGCCGAGCACGAAGCCGACCAGCGTGACCGCCACGATCATCACCGGCGCCACCGAGAACACGGTGAAGAAGGCCAGCGCCGCCGCATGCACGAAGACCTGCGCGTCGAGCCACAGCTTGACCGTGGTCTTGAACACCGAATACCAGAACGTCAGGACGGGAAGGTTTCGAGCGGACATGCCGCGATGTTACCGCCATCGGCAGGGATCCGACGCGCGCGTGGCACGGGCGCAAAAAAGCCCGCACGAGGGCGGGCTTCCCGAGGCGACGATGCTGCCGCGCGGTTCATATGGAACGGGTGATCATTCCCACTCGATCGTCGCCGGCGGCTTGCCCGAGATGTCGTAGACGACGCGGTTGATGCCGCGCACTTCGTTGATGATCCGGTTGCTGACCTTGCCGAGCAGGCTGTGCGGCAGCTCCGCCCAGTGCGCGGTCATGAAGTCCTGGGTCTGCACCGCGCGCAGCGCCACCACGTATTCGTAGGTGCGGCCATCGCCCATCACGCCCACGCTCTTGACCGGCAGGAAGACCGCGAAGGCCTGGCTGGTCTTGTCGTACCAATCGGCGGCGCGCAGCTCGTCGATGAAGATCGCATCGGCGCGGCGCAGCAGCTCGGCGAAGTCCTGGCGGACCTCGCCGAGGATGCGCACGCCCAGGCCAGGGCCCGGGAAGGGGTGGCGATACACCATGTCGTGCGGCAGGCCGAGGGCCACACCGAGCTCGCGCACTTCGTCCTTGAACAGGTCGCGCAGCGGCTCGAGCAGCTTCAGGCCCAGGGTCTCGGGCAGGCCGCCGACGTTGTGGTGGCTCTTGATCGTGTGCGCCTTCTTGCTCTTGGCGCCGCCGGACTCGATCACGTCGGGGTAGATCGTGCCCTGGGCCAGCCACTTCGCGTTCGGCAGCTTCTTCGCCTCGGCCTGGAACACCTCGACGAACTCGCGGCCGATGATCTTGCGCTTCTGCTCGGGGTCGGTGACACCCTTGAGGTGGCCCATGAACTGCTCGGTCGCATCCACATGCACGACCTTGGCATGCAGGCGGCCGGCGAACATCTCCATCACCAGCTTGCCTTCGTTCAGGCGCAGCAGGCCGTGGTCGACGAACACGCAGGTGAGCTGGTCGCCGATCGCGCGATGGATCAGCGCGGCCGCCACCGAGGAGTCCACGCCGCCCGACAGGCCGAGGATGACCTCCTCGTCGCCCACCTGGTCGCGGATCCTCTGCACCGCCTCCTCGATGTAGTCGGGCATGTTCCAGTCGTGGCCGCAGCCGCAGATGTCGTGCACGAAGCGCGCGATCATCTCCTTGCCCTTGATCGTGTGCGTGACCTCGGGGTGGAACTGCACGCCGTAGAAGCCGCGCACCTCGTCGGCCATCGCCGCGATCGGGGTGGATTCGTTGCTGCCGATGACCTTGAAGCCCGGCGGCAGCGCGGTGACCTTGTCGCCGTGGCTCATCCACACGTCGAGCAGGCCGTGGCCCTCGGCGTTGGTACGGTCCTCGATGCCCTCGAACAGCTTCGAGTGCCCGCGCGCGCGCATCTCGGCATAGCCGAACTCGCGCTTGGCGGCGCTCTCGACCTTGCCGCCGAGCTGACTGGCCATGGTCTGCATGCCGTAGCAGATGCCCAGCACCGGCACGCCGAGCTCGAACACCGCCTGCGGCGCGCGCCAGTCTTCGGCTTCATAGACCGAGTTCGGGCCACCCGACAGGATCACGCCCTGGGCGCCGAAGCCGCGCACGAATTCTTCCGACACGTCGAAGGGATGCAGCTCGCAGTAGACCTGCTGTTCGCGCACGCGGCGCGCGATCAGCTGGGAGACCTGGGAACCGAAGTCGAGGATGAGGATTTTCTGGTGAGCCATGGCGCGAATGTCTCGTGCGTCAAAAAAGGAAAGGCGGCTTCGCAGCCGCCTGGGAAGGTGAGCCCCGTCCGATCAGCTGATCTGGTAGTTCGGCGCTTCCTTGGTGATCTGCACGTCGTGGACGTGCGATTCACGCATGCCGGCCGAGCTGATCTGCACGAACTGGGCGCGCTCGTGCATGGCCGGGATGTCCGGGCAGCCGAGGTAGCCCATCGAGGCGCGCAGGCCGCCGACGAGCTGGTGGATGACGACACCGACCGAGCCCTTGTAGGGCACCCGACCTTCGATGCCCTCGGGCACCAGCTTGTCGATGTTGCCGGTGTTCTCGTCCTGGAAGTAACGGTCGGCCGCGCCCTTCTCCATCGCGCCCAGCGAACCCATGCCACGGTAGGACTTGTAGGAACGACCCTGGAACAGCACCGTCTCGCCCGGCGCCTCTTCGGTGCCGGCGAACAGGCCGCCCAGCATCACGACGTTGGCGCCCGCGGCAATCGCCTTGGCGATGTCGCCCGAGAAGCGGATGCCGCCGTCGGCGATCATCGGCACGCCCGTGCCGGCCAGCGCGTTGGCGACGTTGTCGATCGCGCTGATCTGGGGCACGCCGACACCGGCGACGATGCGGGTGGTGCAGATCGAGCCCGGGCCGATGCCGACCTTGACGCCATCGGCCCCCGAGTCGACCAGCGCACGCGCTGCGTCGGCAGTGGCGATGTTGCCGCCGACGACCTCGATCTGCGGGAAGTTCTTCTTGACCCAGTTCACGCGGTCGAGCACGCCCTGCGAGTGACCATGGGCGGTATCGACCACGATCATATCCACGCCGGCCTCGGCCAGCAGCTCGGCACGCTCCTCGGTGCCGGCACCGACACCGATCGCGGCAGCCACGCGCAGGCGGCCCTGGTCGTCCTTGGCGGCGAACGGGTGCTCGGTGGACTTCATCATGTCCTTGACGGTGATGAGGCCGCACAGCTCGCCGGCATCGTTCATCACCAGCACGCGCTCGAGGCGGTGCACGCGCAGCAGCTCGCGCGCCTCGTCGAGGCTGGCGCCTTCGCGCACGGTGACCAGGCGGGCCTGCGGCGTCATGATCTCGGAGACCAGCTGGTCCAGATTGGTCTCGAAGCGGGTGTCGCGGTTGGTGACGATGCCCACCACCTTGCCGCCCTCCACGACCGGCACGCCGGAGAAGCGGTGCTGGCGCTGCAGCGCGATGACCTCGCCCACGGTCATCGTCGGCGGGATGGTGATCGGGTCCTTGAGGATGCCGGACTCGTGGCGCTTGACCTTGTGCACCTCGGCCGCCTGCTGGGCCGGCGTCAGGTTCTTGTGCACCACGCCGATTCCGCCTTCCTGCGCCAGCGCGATCGCGAGACGGCTTTCGGTCACCGTATCCATGGCGGCAGACACGAGGGGAATGTTCAGGCGGATGCGCCGCGTGACCTGGCTCTGCAGGCTCACATCGCGCGGGAGAACCGTGGAGTGGGCGGGAACGAGAAGGACGTCATCGAAGGTCAGCGCCTTCTGAATCACTCGCATGGCTTTTTTCCTTTCGACCAAATCCGTATTATACAGAGCCCAAAAGCGCCATGTAAGCGCCGCACCAGGGAGATTTCCGCATGATTCGCCGTACCGTGCTCATCGTCGCCCTGTTCGCGGCGCTTCCCGCGTTCGCCCAGATCTACACCTGGAAGGACGGGGGTGGCCGCGTCCATTTCAGCGACACGCCGCCCGCCACCGGCGAGGTAAGCGTGATCAAGGGCGCGACCGCACCCAGACCGGCGCCGACGCCTGCGCCAGCGACCGACAACGGTGGAACGCCCGCAAACGACGCGGCCGTGCCCAAGGGGCCGGCCACGCTGGCCGAGCGCGAGCAGGCCTTCCGCGAGCGCCGCGCCGCTGCCGCCGAGGCCGAAGCGAAGGCCGGCGAGGAAGCGGCGCGCGAGGCGGAACGACAGCGCTTCTGCGAACAGGCACGCAACCAGCTCACGGCGCTGCAGTCGGGGCAGCGGGTCAGCCGCTTCAACGCCGCCGGCGAACGCGAATTCCTCGACGACGCGACGCGCGACGCGGAAATCGAACGCCTGCAGCAGCAGATGGGCGCGCACTGCAAGCAGTAAGCGGGCAGCTCGGGGCCGGCCGACACCCCCGCTGCCGACGCCGAGGACGACTCGGACAGGCGGTTTCCGGAAAGGCTGGCAGCATCCGAGCCAGCCATCTCCGTCACGCCTCCTCGTCTGCCGATCCGCCGCCCTTCTTCATGACCTTGCCCTCGTCCGCGCGCTTCTTGCGCACCGCCTTCGGGTCTGCGATCAGCGGACGATAGATCTCGACCCGGTCGCGGTCGCGCAGCTCGGTATCGGCCTTGACCAGCTTGGCATAGATGCCGAGCTTGTTGCGGCGGTCGAGCTCGATGTCCGGATACTTCTCGAGCAGGCCCGAGGCCTCGACGGCCTGGCGGACGGTCGCCCCCTCGGCCACCCTGACCTCGACCAGCTCCTGACGCTGCGGCAAGGCATAGACGACTTCGACGCGAATCATCGCACTCATGTTCAGGCTCCCCGCCCCGGCGGCTGGTAGATCTGTCCGGCGCGTTTCACGAAGGAATCGACGAAGGTGTTGGCGATGTGGTTGAACACCGGCCCCAGCACCTTCTCGAGCAGCTTGCTCGCAAACTGGTAGCGCAGCTGGAATTCGACCTTGCAGGCGGTATCGCCGAGCGGGGTGAACTGCCAGTGCCCGTCCAGGTGGGTGAACGGCCCGTCGGTCAGGCGCAGGTTCATCTCGTACGGATGGCGCTTGTCGTTTTCCGTGCTGAACTGCGCCTTGATGCCGTGGTAGTTGATGTGCAGCGTCGCCGCGGTGACGGTGTCGGTGCGCTTGAGCACGTCGGCGCCGCCGCACCAGGGCAGGAACTGCGGATAGTCCTCGCAGCGGTCGACGAGCTCGAACATCTGCGCGGGGGTGAATTCGATCAGGACGAGCTTCTTGACTTCGGCCATGGGCGGGCAAGGGGGTCGGAACTGCGCAGCGGCCGGAACGGGCTCGCAGCCGAACTGTTAAAATGCGCGATTCTACCGCATGCGGGCCCTGCCTTCGTGGCCCGAAGCGCGCCCTCAGGAACCATCGCACCATGAGCATCATCGAGAACCGCAAGGCTGTCCACGACTACTTCATCGAAGAGCGGCACGAGGCCGGCATGGTCCTCGAGGGCTGGGAAGTGAAGGCCATCCGCGCCGGGCGCGCCAACATCAAGGAATCCTACGTGGTGATCCGCGGCGAGGAGATCTTCCTGTTCGGCATGCACATCACGCCGCTGACCACGGCCTCCAGCCATGTCCGCCACGATCCCACCCGCACCCGCAAGCTGCTGCTGCACAAGAAGGAAATCGCCCGCCTGATCGGCAAGGTCGAGCGCGCCGGCTACACCCTGGTGCCGCTCGACATGCACTACAAGAAGGGCCTGATCAAGCTCGAGATCGGGCTGGCCAAGGGCAAGAAGCTGCACGACAAGCGCGAGGACGAGAAGAAGAAGGACTGGGAGCGCGAGAAGCAGCGCCTGATGCGGGTCAAGGCGTGAGCGCCCCGGCCAGACCCGCCGGAACCGCAGAGCCTGCCATCGGATTAGAATCGGCCCCCATGAGCAAAACCACCGCCCCGACCGCTACCGAAGGATCAGCCCTCGAGAAATCCGAGTTCGAGGCGCTGGCCGACTTCCGCTACCAGTTGCGTCGCTTCTTGCGCTTTTCCGAACTGCTGACCCGCCGCCATGGCATCACCAACCTGCAGTACCTGTTGCTGCTGCAGGTCAAGGGCTTCCCCGGACGTGAATGGGCGAACATCGGCGAACTGGCCGAGCGCCTGCAGGCCCACCCGCATGGCGTCGTTTCCCTGGTATCACGCTGCGAAAAGCTCGGCCTCGTCGAACGCCGCCCGGGGCGCGAGGACCGGCGCGCTGTCGAGGTCCATCTCACCGACTCCGGCGAACGCCTGGTCAGCCGCATCGCCGAACGTCACCGGCAGGAGCTCAAGGGCCTGGAGCACGTCTTCCCGCAGGTGGCGGGACGGCTGAACTAGGCACGCACGCCGCAGCAGTCCGGCGACTCAGCCTGCGGACGCGGCGATCGACCGGGCGGCGGACGACGCGGCGGCGGTGACGACGGACACGGCAGGCCCGGCCTCGGCGCTGACCATGCCGGCGAGTCGTGCCCGGTCACGCACGTGGATGCGCCGGCCGCCGACCACGAGGGTGCCCTCCTCCATCAGGCCGCGCAGCACGCGCGAGAAGGTCTCCGGCGTGAGATTGAGCAGGGAGGCGATCGCCTTCTTCGGCGCCGGCAGCACGATGCAGGCATCGCCACGCGGCGTGCGCGCGAGCTGGTCGAGCAGATAGTTCGCCACCCGCACCGAAGCCGTCCCCGCAGCGGTACTGCTGATCGCGTCGATCAGGCGCTGGATGCGCGCGCACACCGCGGCGAGCATGCGATTGGAGAGCGCGGCATCCATCGCGACCGCCTCCAGGATGCGCTCGCGCGACACCTGGATCAGCACCGCCGCGCCGATGGCCTGCGTCCAGGTCCGGTAGGGCTGCCCGGTGAATACGCCGATCTCGCCGAACATGCCGCCCGGCTCGAAGATCTCCACGACTTTGGGGCGCCCTTCCGGGCACAGCGACATCAGCCTGACCGCGCCGCTGCGCACGAAAAACAGCCCGCTCGGCATCGAGCCACGCTCGAACACCGAGGCGCCGGAACTCAGGCGCACGAACTGCGCACCCTTTTCGAGCACGTCCAGCACCGGGTCGGCGCAGCCACGCAACATGGGCATGGCGGCAAGCGCTTCCCGGACGGACGCAGTTTGGACGATCGCACGCACGCGCAAGGCAGCCCCCTCAGACTGGCGCAAGGCGATTCAGGACAGGCTCTTGTCACCCGGAGCGGGATCTCGCCGCCGGCGGATCCTCTGGTTCGAACTCAGGCCGGGCAATGTGTCATGAACATTCGCCGTACGACGGAGAAGATACACCCAAAGAACCGCTCGCGAACATGCAGCTCAGGAACTGCAGGACAGCATCGAGCATCCGGCCCGGTTGCGCGCCCAGTCCGGGCGCCGGGCGGCGAAGCGCTCGCGGCCCGGCTGCTCCACGTAGGGCTGGCGCAGCACCTCGAACAGAGTCTCCAGCTCCCCGAGCTCGCCCGCCTCGGCAGCGTCGATGGCCTGCTGGGCAAGGTAATTGCGCGGCACGTAGAGCGGATTGACGCCGTCCATGCCCGCCCGCCGCAACGCCGCCGGCATCCCCTCGCTGCGCGCACGCGCAGCGTAGTCGTGCAGCCAGCCGAGCAGCTCGGGCTCGACCGCGGCACGGCGCGTCGGGTCGTAGAAGGCCTCCTCGAACAGCCCCAGCGCCGGCGCATCGAGATCCAGGTCGGCCAGGCGGCGGAAGAAGATCGTCATGTCCACCTCGCCGCGCTCGAGCAGGCGGTGCAAGGTGTCGAGCAGGCCGTCGTCCCCCGCCTCGCCCGCCTGCCAGGTCGCCAGGCCCAGCTTGCCCTGCATCATGCGCCGGTACTCGGTCTCGTGGAGCTCGGCATAGGCGACGAGCGCGCGCTCGAGCGGCTCGACCTCGCGGATCACCGGGTACACGGCATTGGCCAGCTGCCACAGGTTCCAGTGCGCGATGCGCGGCTGGTGGCCGAAACGGTAGCGCCGCCCGCCGGCGTCGGTGGTATTCGGCGTCCATTCGGGGTCGAAGTTATCGATCCAGCCATAGGGGCCGTAGTCGATGGTGAGCCCGAGGATGGACATGTTGTCGGTGTTCATGACCCCATGCACGAAGCCCACCCGCATCCAGTGCGCCATCAGCACCGCGGTGCGCCGGCACACCTCCTCGAACCAGCGCACGCGCCGCCGCGCCCGATCGGGCTCGGTCTCGACCAGCTCGGGAAAATCGCGCTCGATGGTGAAGTCGATCAGGCGCTCGAGCAGCGGCTCCTCGCCGCGCGCGGCGAAGATCTCGAAGTTGCCGAAGCGGATGAAGGACGGCGCCACCCGGCACACCACCGCCCCCGGCTCGGGGCGCGCACGACCGTCGTAGAACATGTCGCGGACCACCTCTTCCCCGGTCGCGACCAGGCTCAGCGCACGCGTCGTCGGCACGCCGAGGTGATGCATCGCCTCGCTGCAGAGGAATTCGCGCAGCGAGGAGCGCAGCACCGCCCGCCCGTCGGCGCGGCGCGAATAGGGCGTCGGGCCGGCGCCCTTCAGCTGCAGCTCCCAGCGCTGGCCCTGCGGATCGATCGTCTCGCCGAGCGTGATCGCCCGCCCGTCGCCGAGCTGTCCCGCCCAGTTGCCGAACTGATGGCCGCCGTAGCACGCGGCGTAGGGCTCCATGCCCGGGAGCAGCGCATTGCCGCCGAAGACATCCGCGAACTGCTGGCCATGCACGTCGGCCGCATCGAAGCCGAGCAGATCGGCGACCTCGCGCGACCACGCCAGCAGTCTGGGCGCGCGCACCGGGGTGGGCTCGACCCGCGAGTAGCACGCCCCATGCACCTGGCGCACATGCCGCCCTTGCTCGGGGTCGCCGGGCAGCTCGCGTACGAAGCGGTTGTCGAATCGAAGGTCTTTCATGGGCACTCGGCGGATTCATCCGCGGCGGGGGTCGAAGGCATCGCGCACAATGTCGGCGAACAGGTTCGCGGCCAGCACCAGCACGAACATGAACACGAAGGCCGCTGCCAATGACCACCAGACCATGGGTTCGCGCGCGAGTTCGGCGCGCGCCATGTTGATCATGGTGCCGAAGCTGATCGTGGTCGGATCGACGCCGATGCCGACGTAGGACAGCACCGCCTCGGCCAGCACCAGGCCGGAGAAGTCCATCACCAGCGCGATCATCACGATGTGCATCACGTTGGGCAGGATGTGCCGGCGCAGGATGGCCGGCGTCTTCACCCCGAAGGCGCGCGCCGCCTGCACGTATTCGAGCTCGCGCAGCTTCAGGGTCTCGCCGCGCAGCAGGCGTGCGAGTCCGGTCCAGCTGGTGATGCCGAGGATGAAGCACAAGGCCAGCAGGCGCGCGTCGGAGCGCTCGGCGGCGGTGTCGAACCACTGCGGGTTGGTGTCGATGACCACCTGCATCATCAGTACCGCGGCGGCGATCAGCAGCACGCCCGGTATGGCGTTGAGCACGGTGTAGACATACTGCACAGCGTCATCCACCCAGCCGCCCAGGTAGCCCGCGGCGATGCCGAGCGCGACCGCGAAGGGCATCATCACCAGCGTGGTGATGGTGCCGATCACCAGCGCGGTGCGCACGCTCTTGAGCGCCAGGTAGAGCACGTCCTGCCCCACCTTGTCGGTGCCGAGCACGTGGTAGTAGGGCACCAGCTCGATGCAGGCGGACACGATCAGCACCAGCACGCCCAGCGTCACCAGCGCGGCGCGCCAGGCCAGCACGGTGTGGCCGCTCAGCATCGCCCACGCGACCTCGCCCCAGCCCAGGCCGCTGCCGCGCCAGACCAGGGTCGCCAGCAGCAGGAAGGCACCCGCCCACCACAGCGCGGCCTGCCCCGCCGCGCGCAGCAGGCGTGCGCCGACGTCGCCCGAGCGTGCCTCGGCAGGCGTCTGCAGGTGTGCGGCGCCGTGCGTCAGCCGCGGGTAGTCGCGCACCTGGCGGCCGTCGGGCAGTTCCATGGTCTCGCGCTGGTAGAGGGTCCAGGCGAATGGCGCCGAATAGGTCTTCTCGGTCTGCGCGCGCAGCGGCGAGAGCAGCGCATCGAGCACGGACAGCACTTCGGTGGAATACACCGCGCCCGGCGCGGCGTTCTCGGCCGCGGACGCCCTGCTCCCCGCCTGCCCCCCCTCGGCCGCCCCGGACGCCGCCGGCATGCCCCCGCCTGTGGGCTCCACTGCGTCCACCGGCGGCAGCAGCGGACGGTAATGCAGGCTGTCGAGCATTCCGATCATCAGGAACGCGCCCAGCACGGTTGCCGCCGCCATGCCGGTCGGGCGCTTGCCGACCTTGCGCCAGGCCTCGCGCAGCGGCGCCTGGCCGCGCACATGCAGTGCAGCCAGCAGGCCGAGGCCGACGAGCAGGAACAGCAGCGCATCGGTCCACAGCAGCACGGGCTGGAAACTCATCGGCGCGCTCATTCCAGCCTCACCCTCGGGTCTACCAGCGTGTACGAGATGTCGGTGAGGATCAGGCCGATGATGTACAGCACCGAACCGATGAACACCATCGCCCGCACCACCGCGAAGTCCTGCGCGTTGATCGCGTCGATGGTGTAGCTACCCAGGCCGGGAATCGCGAAGAAGGACTCCACCAGCAGGCTGCCCATGAACAGCAGCGGAATCACCACCACCACCCCGGTCAGGATCGGGATCAGCGCGTTGCGCAGCACGTGGCGGAACAGCACCGCGAGCTCGGACAGGCCCTTCGCGCGTGCGGTGCGCACGTAGTCCTTGGAGATCTCCTCCAGGAAGATCGTGCGGTACCAGCGCGCGGAGGAGCCGATGCCGGCGAGCACGCTGATCAGCACCGGCAGCACCAGGAAGCGCGCGGCGTCCAGCCCCGGCGCGTAGCCCGAGATCGGCACCAGCGCCCACAGCTTGGACACCAGCCACTGCCCGCCGATGATGTAGAACAGGCTGGAGATCGACATCATCGCCACGCACAGCACCACGCCCCAGAAGTCGAGGTAGGAGGCGCGGAAGAACACCAGCAGCAGCGCGAAGCTGATCGATGCGAACAGGCTGAGCACGAAGGTCGGCAGCGCGATCGCCAGCGACGGCCCCATGCGATCGCGGATCTCCTGGCCAATGTCGCGGCCGTCGTCCGCGCGGCCGAACTCGAGCGCGAACATGCGCAGCGACTTGTCGAAGAAGATGGTGTCGGTGAAGCGCGCACTGCCCCGGGCCTCGGCATTGACGAACATCGGCTTGTCGTAGCCGCGCTCGACCTTCCAGCGCTCGATCGCCTCGGGGGTGGCGCGCTTGACGCCGATGTGCATGCGCGCCATGTCGTCGGGCGAATTCACGACGAAGAACAGCACGAAGGTGAGCAGGTTCACGCCGATCAGGATCGGGATCGCGTACAGGACGCGGCGGACGAGATAGGCCAGCATCAGCGCCCGCCTCCCGCTGCCGTCGCCGTCTCGCGCCGCCGCCAGTGGATCACCGCCGGCGCCACCAGCCCCGCGAGCAGCAGCGCCACCACCGCGAGCGGCCACAGCACCGGCCTGTTCCACTCGGCACGCGCGGCCTCACGGCGCGCGAGGTCGATGCGCTGGTACTTCATCGTGTTGCGCACCATCGCCCCGGTCTTGCGGTTGAGCACCCAGCCGTGCTGCAGCGAATACGACATGGGATGAAAGGCGAAGACCCACGGCGCATCCTGCTGCAGGATGGCCACCATGCGGTCGATGATCTGCTGGCGCGCGGGACCGTCGGGCATCGCCTTCATGCGCTCGAAGAGCGCGTCGTATTCCGGATTCTCGTAGTTGGCGGCGTTCTGGCCGTTGAACCTCACCTTCCCCTGCGGGCCGTGGAGCAGGAAGAGCAGGTTCTCGGGGTCGGGGTAGTCGGCGTTCCAGCCGAAGAAGAAGAGCTGCGCATTGCCCTGGCGGACCTTGTCCTGGAAGCGGTTGAAGTCGGTCGGCCGCACCACGAACTGCACCCCCAGGTCGCGGAACTTCTTCGCCAGCCAGTCCGAACGCGCCTTGTCGCCCAGCCCGCCCGGGGTGGTGTCGAGGTTGATCACCAGCGGCTCGCCGGTCTGCGCGTTGCGCCCGTTGGGCCAGCCGGCCTCGGCGAGCAGCCTGCGCGCCTCGTCGACGCCGCGGCGCACGGGGCGGCCGTCCTCGTCACCGCCCTGCCATTCATAGACCACCGGATTCATCCCCGCCTTGCCCTCGCGCGCGCCGAAGATGCCCGGCGGCAGCGGGCTCATGCCCGGCAGGCCGCGGCCATTGAGGAAGATCGACACGAACTCCTCCATGTCGAGCGCGACCGAGATCGCCTGGCGCAGCTTGCGCGCGCGCTCCTTCTCGGCCTTCGACGGCCCGCCCCCGAGCAGCGGGTCGAGCATGTTGAAGCCGAGGTAGAAGATCGAAGGCGACACCGAGGTCAGCAGGCGGATGCCCTTGGCCTCCATGTCCTCGGACAGCGACACCTCGCCCTGGCTGGTCAGGGTCACCGCCTGGTCGAAGTTGTCCGAGGACACCCCCGAGGCGTCGTAGTAGCCCTGCAGGAACTTGTTCCAGTACGGGATGCCCTCGCGCTCGCGGGAGAACACCACCTTGTCGATGAAGGGCATGGTCTTGCCGCAGTCGGCGAGCAGGCCGGCCTCGGCGTCGCTCACCTCGCCCTCGCAGGGGTAGGGGTCGGCGCGGTAGTTCGGGTTGCGCGCCAGCACCATGCGCGCGTTCGGGTTGTTCTCGACCAGCATGTAGGGCCCGGTGCCCACCGGCCACCAGTCCAGCGTCAGGTTGCGCTCGGCCATGCCGGGCTGGGCGAAGAAGCGGTCCACCTCGCGCGGCACCGGGCTGAAGAAGGGCATCGACAGCCAGTACAGGAACTGCGGATAGGCGCCCTTCAGCGTGATGCGCCAGGTGTGGCGATCGACCACCTCGACGCCCGGCAGCGCGAAACGGTCCAGGTCCAGCCACCCGGGCGGATCGCCCGCGGCTCCGGTCTCGTCGCCCCCCCCCTCCTTCGCACGCTCGGGCTGCGCGCGCGCCGCCGCGTCCAGCGCCGCCTGCAGCTGCTTCAGCCCGGGCAGGTACTCGGCCATCAGCTCGAAGATCGGCGAATGCAGGCGCGGATGGGCCAGGCGCTTGATCTGGTAAACGTAGTCGGCCGCGATCAGCTCGCGTGTGCCCGTCTCGGCAAAGTCGGCGAGCCCGCGCACCGCGTGCAGCTCGGCAGCGCTCAGGCCCTGGTAGCGCGGCTCGCCGGTCGAGGTGGTGGCGAACGCGGGATGCGGCTGGTACAGGATGCCGGGGCGGATGCGGACCTCGACCACAGTCTGCGCCACCTTCGCCGGATCGGCCGTGGCCGGCAGTTCGCGCCCGCTCGCATCCAGCCGGCGCAGCTTCGGCATGCCGTCGGCGGTCGCCGGCTCCAGCGCGTAGGGACGCTTGAGATAGTGGTACTGCAGCGGCGGCTCGACGATCTGGTACAGGAAGGTCGCCTCGTCCTCGCTGTAGGACTGCACCGGGTCGAGATGCTTGGGGCGCTCGGTGAAGGCCGTGTACAGGACGTTGGCACCACGCTCGCCGGCCGGATACGGATCGTTCAGCGCCGCGCCGCAGCCCGCCACCAGCGCGGCCGCGAGCATGCACGCGAGCGCGGCACGGCCGCGTGCGAATCGCCTCGACAGAAGGCCGGGCGGACACTGCGATGCACAGCGGAGGGCGCGAAGGAGACGTTGGGACCAGCGCACGTGCGGGCGGGGAGATCTTGGGAAGCCCGGATTCTGGCAGGTTTTACCGCGCGATGCGATCGGAAGAGCATGTCGCGGCCAGGGTTTTCGCTATAATCCGCGTCTTGTCATTCGGAGTCTCGATCCATGGGCTTTCTAGCCGGCAAACGAATCCTGATCACCGGTCTGCTCAGCAACCGCTCGATCGCTTACGGCATTGCCAAGGCCATGCACCGCGAGGGCGCGCAGCTCGCCTTCACCTATCAGAACGACCGCTTCAAGGACCGTGTCGCCAAGATGGCGGCCGACTTCGACAGCACGCTGATGTTCCCGCTCGACGTCCAGGACGACGAGCAGATCACCGGCCTGTTCGAACAGCTCGGCCAGCACTGGGACGGTCTCGACGGTCTGGTGCACTCCATCGCCTTCGCCCCCGGCGACGCCCTCGAGGGCGACTTCCTCGACGGCCTGTCGCGCGAGGCTTTCCGCATCTCGCAGGAAGTCAGCGCCTACAGCTTCCCGGCCCTGGCCAAGGCCGCGCGTCCGATGATGAAGGGCCGCAACGGCTGCGTGCTGACCCTGTCCTACCTGGGCGCGGTGCGCACCATGCCCAACTACAACATCATGGGCCTGGCCAAGGCCAGCCTCGAGGCTTCGGTGCGCTACCTCGCCGTCACCCTCGGCCCGGAAGGCACCCGCGCCAACGCGATCTCCGCCGGCCCGATCAAGACGCTCGCGGCCTCGGGCATCGGCAGCTTCGGCAAGCTGCTCGCCTTCAACGAACACAACGCGCCGCTGCGCCGCAACGTGACGATCGAGGAGGTCGGCAACGCCGCCGCCTTCATGTGTTCGGATCTGGCCAGTGGCATCACCGGCGAGATCATGTACGTGGATGGTGGCTTCAACACCACCGCGCTCGGTAACGCCGCACCGCTGCCGCAGTAAGCGCACCGGGCTCCGGGGGAGAGTCCCCCCGAAGCCCGGCGCCCGCGTTCCGGGCGCACCAATGAAAAGCGGAACGCCCGAATGATTCGGGCGTTCCGCTTTTTTCTTGCTGCCCTGCGCGCGCTCGCGGCCCCGGCGTGCGGGACCGCGAGCGCGCGGCGCTCACTGCTGCTGCACCTGCAGCGCCGAAGCGTTGATCTGCACCTCGTAGCGCTGACGCAGCTCGGTGAGGAAGGCGCCGAAGTCGCGCCCGGCGAGCAGTTGCCCATATTGCGCGGCGACCGCGGCGATGCGCGGATCCTCGGCGGCGATCTCCGGACGCTGCACCGCCTCGATCCGATAGATCACGTAGTCGCCTTCCGCCAGCGCCACGCCCACGTGCGCGGGCAGCGGCTCGGCAGACGCCGAGAACACCGCCTGCATCGCGGCCGCGGGCAGGCCGGGTGCGCCGCGCTGCAGCGTGCGCTCCTCGCCCCACTGGGCCTTGGCCGAGTCGCCCTTGCCCAGCGCGGCCAGCGTCGCTTCGCCCTGCTCGCGTGCCTGCTTGCGACCCGCCTCGCGGCGCAGTTCGTCCACGATGCGGCTGCGCACCTGTTCCAGCGGCAGGCGCTGGGCTGCTTCGAAGGTCTTCACGCGCGCCGACACCAGGGTGCCGTTGCCGATCTCGATCGCCTCGGTGTTGCGCCCCTTCTGCGTCGCTTCCTCGCCGAACAGGGCGTTGAGCAGGCGTTCGTTGTTGAACGGCTCCGGAGCCGATTCGCGGCTGATCCAGTCGCTGGTACGCACTTCGAGCCCGATCGCTTCCGCGGCCGGCGCAAGGCTGTCGGGCTGCTCATAGACCGTGTTGGCGAACTGCTCGGCCAGCTCGGCGAAGCGGCGGCCCGCCTCCTGGGCGCGCAGTTCGGCGACGATCTCGCTGCGCACCTCGTCGAGCGCCCTGGTCGAGGACGGCTTGATGTCGGTGACCTGGATGATGTGCACGCCGAACTCGCTGCGCACCGGATCGCCGATCTTGCCCTTGTCGAGCGCGAACACCGCATCCTCGAAGGCGCCCACCATCATGCCGCGGCCGAAGAAGCCGAGATCGCCGCCATTGCCCGCCGAGCCCGGATCCTGCGACTTCTCGCGCGCCAGGTCGGCGAACTTGCCCGGATCCTGGCGCAGCGCGTCGACGATCGCCTTCGCCTCGTTCATGACCTTGTCCACCTCGGCCTGCGCCGCGTCCGCGGGCAGCGACAGCAGGATGTGGCGCGCCTGACGTTCCTCGGGAACGCCGAAGCGCTGCGGATTGCCGTCGTAGAAGGCACGCACCGCCTCGTCGGCGATCTCCACCTTCTGCTCGATCGCGGCGCGGTCGAACACGACGTATTCCGCCTGCAGCCGCGCAGGACGCTCGAAGCGCGCAGGATTGGCCTCGTAGTAGGCGACGATCTGCTCCTCGCCGACCGTCGCGTCGGCACCCAGGCGCTCGGCGGCGAAACGCAGTTCGCGGACGCGACGCTCCTCAAGCTGGGCGTCGAGGAAGCGCCGGGCCGACGCCTGGGGCACGAAACCGCCGTCGCCCACCGCAGCCACGATCTGCTGCACCCGCACGTCCTGCGCCAGGCGGGCCTCGAAGGTGGCCGGGGTCATGCCCTGGGCGCGCACTAGGTTCTCGTAGCGCTGCAGCGAGAAGCGGCCTTCCTCCTGGAAGGCCGGCACCGCGGCGATCGTCTCCTGCAGCTGCTGCGGCGTGACCACCAGGCGGTTCTCGGCGGCGTAGAGCGCGAGCACGCGCTGGTTGATGAGGTTGTCGAGCACCACGCGGCGCAGCTCGGCGGATTCGAGCAGCGCGCGGTCGACCTGACCGCCGGCGTTGGTGCGCAGACGGTCCTGCTGCTCGCGCAGGGCCTGGTCGAAGTCGTAGGCGCTGATCGCGCTGCCCCCGACCTTGGCCACCTCGTTGCCGGTGGCGGAGTCGCTGAAATACGCGTCCATGCCGAAGAACGCGAAGGGAACGATCAGGATCGCCAGAATGATCTGCGCAATGCGCTTGTTGTTGCGGACAGCCTCGAACATCGTGAATTCCGTGAAAGCCTCAGGGGAGCGCCGGCGGCTTCGCTACGGCCCGCGCGGCAGCCCGGCAGTTTAGCGCATTGCACCGCAGTTCTGCCCCCTCCATGCGATACGTCACAAAATGCCGGATGAGCTCGAATTTATAATTTTCTAATGCGCGTACCGAGTTCACCGTGGATCACGATCACCCTTGCCTACTGGCTGGCGGGCCAGTTCGCACTCGGGCTCGCCATCCCGCCGGGCTATACCGCGCCCTTCTTTCCCTCCGCCGGCATCGCACTGTCGGCCCTGATCATCTGCGGCCTGCGTTACTGGCCGGCGGTGCTCGCCGGCTCCGCGCTCGTGCAACTGGCCGCCACCTGGCCGCTGATCGGCACGCCGGGCTGGAACCCGCTCGGGCCGATGGTCGTGCCGCTTGGCGCCACCCTGCAGGCGGTCGCCGGCGCCGTGCTGGCGCGAAGACTGATCGGCTTTCCGAGCACCCTCGACACCCCGGCGGCGGTGGTGCGACTGCTCGCGATCGTGGTCCCGGCGAGCGCGCTGGTGAGCTGCACGATCGCGGTATCGGCGCTGATGTGGGCAGGGGTGATTCCCCCCGCCGTCGCACTGTTCAACTGGTGGTCGTGGTGGGCCGGTGACACCCTCGGCGCGCTGGTGGCCGTACCGCTGATGTTCGTGTTCTTCGGCCGCCCGGCGAACGAATGGCGCCCACGCCGCCTCGCCGTCGCGCTGCCGCTGGCGGTGGCCCTCGTGCTGCTGAGCCTGGCCTACCGCCAGGTCGAGCAGTGGGAGGAGACGCGGATGCGGGGGCAGTTCGAGCGCGACGCCACCCATCTCGCCCACCTGCTGCAGATGCGGCTGGACCGTCACATCGAGATGATGCGCTCGATCGAGCGCCTGTTCGCGGTCAGCGAGAACGTCACCGCGACCGATTTCTCGGCCTTCGTCACGCCCTGGATGGAACGCAACGCAGGCACCCAGAGCTTCACCTGGAATCCGCTGGTCCGCGACGCCGACCGCGATGCCTTCGAGGGCGCCGCGCGCGCGGGCGGACTCGCAGGCTTCGCCATCCTCGACCGCGACACCGCGGGCCGGACCGCGCCGGCCATGCGCCGCACCGAGTACTTGCCGATCCTGTACATCGCACCGGCGGGCATCAACGACAGCGCGCTCGGCCTCGATCCGCTTTCGTTCGCCATCTCCGCCGAGGCGATCGCACGCGCACGCGCAAACGGACAGCCCGTCGCCTCCGCCCGCATGCGCCTGATCCAGGAAACCGGTAAGCAGCACGGCGTGGCGGTGTACCTCCCCGTCTTCCGCCCCGTTGCCGCGACCGGCTCCGCGGCCGGCACCGAACCCTTGCTCGGCGTCGTCACCGCCGCCTTCCGCCTCGGCGATGTCGTCGCCGCCGCCCTCGAGGGCTCGCGGTCGGCGAACATCGAACGCTGCCTCGTCGACCTCGATGCCGCCGATCCCGGGACCTGCCTCGCCGGCGAGCACGACAGCGCGCATCCGGGCTGGGACGAGGACACGCTCGCGCATGCGGCGCCGATCTCCTTCGCCGGCCGGGATTGGGAATTGCGTCTGCGCGCCACGCCGGAATACATGCGCCAGCTGCAGAGCTGGGCGGCATGGGCCACCGTCGCCGTCGGCCTGCTCGCCACCGCGATGCTCGGGGCGCTGCTGCTGATCACCACCGGCGCCAACCGCCGCATCAACGCCCTGGTGGAGCAACGCACCGCCGAGCTCGAAGCCGCGACCGCCGATCTCAACGAGAAGCAGGCGGCGCTGATCGAGGCCCAGCGCATCGCCCGCATGGGCAGTTGGGAAACGGTGGCAGGCGCCTCGGGCCTGCATGCCTCGGCCGAACTGCATCTGCTGCTGGGCGTCGATGGCAGCCAGCTGCGCAGCCTGACCGACCTGGTCGACACCGTGTCGCCGAGCTGCCGCCCCGCGCTGGCCAACGCCTTCGCCGGCGCCGCCCAGGGCCCCGGCCGCATCATGCTCGACTGCAGGACCGACACCCTGCCCGTGCGCACGCTCCAGTTCCGCATCGAGAGCGAATGGGAGGGCGCGGTGCTGACCCGGATCCGCGGCACCGCGCAGGACGTCAGCAGCGCCCGCGACGCCGAGGCGAAGATCCGCTATCTCGCGCGCTACGACACGCTGACCGGGCTGTACAACCGCAGCGCCTGGCAGGAGCAGGCCCGCATCGCCCTGTCCTCGGCCACCCGCCACCAGGACAAGTTGGCCATCCTCTTCCTCGACCTCGACAACTTCAAGACCGTGAACGACTCCCTCGGCCACGCCGCCGGCGACCGCCTGCTCGCGACGGTGGCGAGCCGGCTGGCGCGCTGCTTGCGGGACGAGGACCTGCTCTCCCGTCTCGGCGGCGACGAGTTCGTGGCGCTGCTGTCGCGCCTGTCGAATGTCGAGGAGGCGGCGCGCGTCGCCGACCGCATCATGAGCGCGCTGAACGAACCGATGGACATCGAGGGCCACGAACTCCATCTGTCGGCCAGCATCGGCATCGCGCTCTACCCGAACGACGGCGCCGAAGTCGAGACCCTGCTCAAGCATGCCGACACCGCGATGTATTCCGCCAAGGAGGCCGGGCGCAACACCTTCCGCTTCTTCGTCCCGGAGATGAATGCACGCGCCACCGAGCGCCTGGTGATGGAAACGGAGCTGCGGCGCGCAATCGAGCGCGACGAACTGCTGCTGCACTACCAGCCGCAGATCGAGGCCGCCAGCGGCAAGCCCTACGGCTGCGAGGCGCTCGTGCGCTGGAACCACCCGCAGCGCGGCCTGCTCGCGCCCGACCAGTTCGTCGGCCTCGCCGAGGAGACGGGGCTGATCGTCCCGCTGGGCGAATGGGTGCTGCGCGAAGCCTGCCGCCAGCAGGTGCGGTGGACGGCCGCGGGACTCCCCGAACTGGTGATGGCGATCAACATCTCGGCGCTGCAGTTCCGCAAGCGCGACTTCGTGCCGATGCTGGCGCGGATACTCGCCGAAACCGGCGCGGATCCACGACGCATCGAGCTGGAGATCACCGAAAGCGCGCTGATGACGAGCTCCGACGACCTCTCCGCGCGCCTGCAGGAGCTGGTCGACCTCGGCCTGACGCTCGCCCTCGACGACTTCGGCACCGGCTTCTCGGGCCTGTCCTACCTGAAACGCCTGCCGATCGCCCGTTTGAAGATCGACCGTTCCTTCGTCGATGAGCTGCCCGGCAATGCCGAGGACGCGGCGATCACCGCGGCGGCGCTGTCGCTCGGGCGCGACCTGGGCATGGCGGTGGTCGCCGAAGGGGTGGAGACTGCCGAACAGCGCAGCTATCTCGCCGCTCGCGGCTGCCAGGCGATGCAGGGTTACCTGTTCTCGCGGCCACTGAGGGCGGAGGCGTTCGCCGACTGGCTCCAGACCGCGGTGGCGCTGTAAACGCCGCAGGGCAGCCTTTCGGCTGCCCTGCCCGAGACCTGCGGACGGCGCCCGCGCAGCCTCAGCCTCAGTGCGCGCGCTCGAACACGAGCTGCCCGCTCTGGGCGTCCACCCGGATGCGATCCTTGGCAGCGAAGCGGCCTTCGAGGATCGCCTTCGCCAGCGGATTCTCGATGCGCTCCTGGATCGCGCGCTTGAGCGGCCGCGCGCCGAATACCGGGTCGAAGCCGGCGGTCGCCAGCTCGGCGAGCGCCGCGTCGCTGATCTCCATGCCCATCTCCAGCCGCGCCAGGCGCTTCTCGAGGTACTGCAGCTGGATCTTCGCGATCCCGGCGATGTGCTTCTCGTCGAGGGCGTGGAACACCACCACCTCGTCGATGCGGTTGATGAACTCGGGCCGGAAATAGGTCTTCACTTCCGCCATCACCGCGAGCTTGATCACGCCGTAGTCGTCGCCCGCCATCGCCTGGATCATCTGGCTGCCGAGGTTGGAGGTCATCACGATCACGGTGTTCTTGAAGTCCACCGTGCGCCCCTGGCCGTCGGTCATGCGGCCGTCGTCGAGCACCTGCAGCAGCACGTTGAACACATCCGGGTGCGCCTTCTCGACCTCGTCGAACAGGATCACCGAGTAGGGCTTGCGCCGCACCTGCTCGGTCAGGTAGCCGCCCTCCTCGTAGCCGACGTAGCCCGGCGGCGCGCCGATGAGCCGCGCGACCGAGTGCTTCTCCATGAACTCGCTCATGTCGATGCGGATCAGGTGCTCCTCGGAGTCGAACAGGAAGTTCGCCAGCGTCTTGCACAGCTCGGTCTTGCCCACGCCGGTGGGCCCGAGGAAGAGGAAGGAACCGTAAGGGCGGTTCTCGTCCGAGAGGCCGGCGCGCGAACGGCGGATGGCGTCGGCCACCAGGCGCACGGCCTCGTCCTGGCCGACCACGCGCTCGTGCAGCTTGTCTTCCATCTTCAGGAGCTTGTCGCGCTCGCCCTGCATCATCTTGCTGACCGGGATGCCGGTGGCGCGCGACACGACCTCGGCGATCTCCTCGGCGCCGACCTGGGTGCGCAGCAGCTTGTTGGGCGCGGCGTTCTCGCCGGCCTGCTCGGCCATCTTCAGCTGGCCCTCGAGCTGCGGCAGCTTGCCGTACTGCAGCTCGGCGACCTTGTCGAGCTGGCCCTTCCTCTGGTACTCGGCCATCTGCGCGCGCAGCGCGTCGATCTCTTCCTTGATGTGGGCCGAGCCGGCGACCTTGGCCTTCTCCGCCTTCCAGATCTCCTCCAGGTCGTTGTACTCGCGCTGCAGCTTGGCGAGCTCGTCCTCGATCAGCTGCAGGCGCTTCTGCGAAGCCTCGTCCTTCTCCTTCTTCACCGCCTCGCGCTCGATCTTGAGCTGGATCATGCGGCGGTCGAGCTTGTCCATGACCTCGGGCTTGGAGTCGATCTCCATCTTGATGCGCGCGGCCGCCTCGTCGATCAGGTCGATCGCCTTGTCGGGCAGGAAGCGGTCGGTGATGTAGCGGTGCGACAGCTCGGCCGCGGCGACGATGGCCGGGTCGGTGATGTCCACGCCGTGGTGGATCTCGTACTTTTCCTGCAGGCCGCGCAGGATGGCGATGGTCGCCTCGACGCTGGGCTCGTCCACCAGCACCTTCTGGAATCGGCGCTCGAGCGCGGCGTCCTTCTCGATGTACTTGCGGTATTCGTCCAGCGTGGTGGCGCCGATGCAGTGCAGTTCGCCGCGCGCGAGCGCGGGCTTGAGCATGTTGCCGGCGTCGATCGCGCCCTCGGCCTTGCCGGCGCCCACCATGGTGTGGAGCTCGTCGATGAAGACGATGATGCGGCCCTCTTCCTGGGCGATCTCCTTCAGCACCGCCTTCAGGCGCTCCTCGAACTCGCCGCGGTATTTGGCGCCGGCGAGCAGCGCCGCCATGTCGAGCGACAGCACGCGCTTGCCCTTCAGCGTCTCGGGCACCTCGTCATTGACGATGCGCTGGGCCAGGCCCTCGACGATCGCGGTCTTGCCCACGCCGGGCTCGCCGATCAGCACCGGGTTGTTCTTGGTGCGGCGCTGCAGGATCTGGATCGCGCGGCGGATCTCGTCGTCGCGGCCGATCACCGGGTCGAGCTTGCCGCTGCGCGCGCGCTCGGTGAGGTCGAGGCAGTATTTGTTCAGCGACTCGCGCTGGCCTTCGGCGTCCTGGCTGCCGACGCTGGCGCCGCCGCGCACGGCCTCGATCGCGGCCTCCAGCGCCTTGCGCGCGAGGCCGTTCTCCTTCAGCAGGCGGCCGGCCTCGCCCTTGTCGTCGGCGAGCGCGAGCAGGAACATCTCGCTGGCGATGAACTGGTCGCCGCGCTTCTGCGCCTCGCGGTCGGTGACGTTGAGCAGGTTGTTGAGGTCGCGGCCGATGCTGACCTCGCCGCCATGGCCCTCGACCTTGGGCAGGCGGCCGATGGCCTTGCCGACCGCGGTCTTCAGCGGCGGCACATTGACGCCGGCGCGCTGCAGCAGCGACACGCTGCCGCCATCGTCCTGCTCGAGCAGGGCCTGCAGCACGTGCAGCGGCTCGATGAACTGCTGGTCGTTGCCCACGGCGATGCTCTGCGCATCGGCCAGGGCCTGCTGGAACTTGGTGGTGAGCTTGTCGAAGCGCATCGTGGGCATCCTCGGGATTCGTTGAACTGAACCCTATGTGGGGCGCAACGGCCGGGCTTCAAGTACCCGCTCAGAGATCGGGGCGCGCCTGGCCCGGCAGATCCGGATAGCGTACGTAATCGACCAGATCCTGGATCTCCCGCGGCGGCGGTTTAGTCACCAGGCTGACCACGACGATGGTGAGAAAGCCGAGCGGCACGCCGAACACGCCGGCCGAGATCGGATTGATGTCGAACCAGGCGTTCGCCATCGAACCGCCGAAGAACGGATGAGTGTGCACCACGTAGAAGATGGTGACCGCGAGCCCGGCGATCATGCCGGTGACCGCACCGGGGCGGTTGGCGCGCTTCCAGAAGATGCCCAGCACCAGCGCCGGGAAGAAGGCCGAGCCGCCGATCGAAAACGCCAGGCCGACCATGAACAGGATGTTGTCCGGCCGCATCGAGGCCACCCACGCCGCCACCACCGCCACCACCAGCAGCTGCGACTTCGAGATCACCAGCCTGCGGTGGGTCGTGGCCTGGGGATTGATCACCTTGTAGTACAGGTCGTGGGAGAGCGCGTTCGAGATCGTCAGCAGCAGGCCGTCGGCGGTCGACAGCGCTGCCGCCAGACCGCCGGCCGCGACCAGGCCCGAGACCACGTAGGGCAGCCCGGCGATCTCCGGGGTGGCGAGCACGATCACGTCGGTGTTCAGGCTGAGCTCGGCGAGCTGGAGGATGCCGTCGCCGTTCAGATCCTCGATGCGGACGAGCCCCACCCTGCCCCAGGAGGCCACCCAGTCGGGCAGGATGCCCAGGCTCGAGCCGACCACGTTGTGATAGACCTCCCACTTGGCGAACACCGCATAGGCCGGCGCGGTCACGTAGAGCAGGAAGATGAAGAACAGCGACCACATGACCGAGCGCCGCGCCTCCATGACCCCCGGCGTCGTGTAGTAGCGCATCAGGATGTGAGGCAGCGCCGCGGTGCCGACCATCAGCACGAACATCAGCGCGAGGAAGTTGTTGCGCGCCACCGCCGACTGCTGATCGGTCGCCCCCGGATGGGCCTCGGCGTGCCGTGGAGGCGGCTTCGAACGCTCCAGGGCCTCGAGCCGTGCGCGTTCCCAGATCTGCTGCGCCTCGGCCGGGGTGCGCGGCAGGTCGCGCAGCGCGCGCTCGGTCAGCGCGATGTCGCGCGCCGGGGCGCTGTCCAGGCGCATCCGGTTGAGCGCCTCGATCATCCTCCGGCGCTCCGCTTCCAGCGAGTCGGGCAGCGCCGCGATCTTGGCGGCGAAATCCTGCGCCCGCGCGGCGTAGAGGCCGCGCACCTCGATCTCGGTGGGCGCCTCGAGCAGCACGTCCTCGCGGGCGGTGATTTCCTGCAGCACCTTGCCGTACACCGCCTGCGGAATCGGGATCCCGGTGAGCTTGTAGGAGAGGATCACCACCGGCACCAGGTAGGCGATGATCAGGATCACGTACTGCGCGACCTGGGTCCAGGTGACCGCGCGCATGCCGCCGAGGAAGGAGCACACCAGGATGCCGGCCAGGCCGATGAACAACCCGATCTCGAACTCGACGCTGACGAAGCGGCTGGTCACCAGGCCGACGCCGTAGATCTGTGCCACCAGATAGACGAAGCTCGCCAGCACCGCGGCGGCAAGGCCGACCAGGCGCGCGACGTTGCCCTGGTAGCGCGCGCCGAGGAAGTCGGGAATCGTGTACTGGCCGAACTTGCGCAGGTAGGGTGCGAGCAGCAGCGCCACCAGCACGAAGCCCCCGGTCCACCCGGTCACGAAGGCCAGTCCCTCGAAACCGCTGAAGTACAGCGTGCCGGCGAGGCCGATGAAGGACGCGGCGCTCATCCAGTCGGCGGCGGTAGCCATGCCGTTGAACAGCGCCGGCACCCGCCGGCCCGCGACGTAGTACTCCGACACGTCGGAGGTGCGGCTCATGACCCCGATCGTGGCGTAGATCGCGATGGTCACGAACAGGAAGGTGTGGCCGATCAGCTGCTGCGACAGGCCCATCGACTCGCCGACCGCGAGCAGTACCACGAACAGCGCGAAGGTCAGCGTATAGACGCCGTAGTAACGCCGCAGCTGGCGCGCGAAGCCGACGTTGCGTTTCAAGGGCGGCCCCGCCCGGCGTCGCTGCGTGGATGCGTCATCAGTACTTGATCCGCGCGTAGTAGGACTTCTCGGCCGCCTCGCGCGCATCGCGCAGCGTGCGGATGCCCTTCTCGGCCAGCAGCGGCACCAGCTTCAGGAACACCTCGGCGGTCACGATGGCATCACCGAGCGCGGTGTGGCGACCGACGATGGTCAGCCCCAGGCGCTCGGCGATCGCCTCCAGGCGGTGCGACTCCTGGTTGGGGTGGATGACCGCCGACAGCAGCAGGGTGTCGATCACCGGCTGGTCGAAGCGCAGCCCGGTCTCCTCCTCCTTGAGCTGCAGGAAGCGCATGTCGAAGGCGGCGTTGTGCGCGATCAGCACGGTGTCGGCGGCGAAGGCGTGGAAGGCCGGCAGCACCTTGTCGATCGTGGGCTGGCCGCGCAGCATCTCGCAGCTGATGCCGTGGATCTTCGCCGACTCCGGCGCCAGCGGACGCTGCGGATCGACCAGCTGCTCGAAGGATTCGCTGCGCAGCAGCTTGCCGTTGAGGATGCGGGTGGCGCCGATCTGGATGATCTCGTCGCCCTGCGAGGGGTTGAGCCCGGTGGTCTCGGTGTCGAACACGGTGTAGGTGAGCTCGGACAGCAGCCTGTCCTCCAGCCCGTGCGACTTCTCGGACCAGGCGAAGAGGTCGAAGTCGTAGTATTCCGGGCGGCTCTCGCCGCGCAGGTAGGTGTCGGGCTCGGCCTGCTCCTGGGGCGTGGCCGCCGGCAGCAGGATGCGGAAGAAGGCGCGGTGGCGGACCTTCTCGCGCTCCAGCCACATCTCGCCATCGTGGCGGTCGATGACGTCGCGCACGGTGAGCGGGCTGCTCTCGTCCTCGATCTTCATCGCCTCGAGTTCCCAGCTCATCACCGTCTCGGTGCTCATCGCCTGTCCGGACCAGATCAGGTCGAGGTGCACCAGGCGCCCGGCCGCGGTGAGGCGGAAGCGCACCTCGCGCACCTCGAACTCGTCCGACAGCCGGCTCGCCAGATAGGTGATGGCCTGCATCAGCGAGAAGCTGTCCACCTTCACCCACAGCGACTCGTCGACCTCCTCGAGCTTGGTCGGCAGGCCGATGCGCGCCTCGATGCGGCGCTGCACCGCGGCGATGAGGTCGGCGCCGAGCATCTCCTCCAGCGGCCAGCGCGCCTTCAGCGAATCGGCGAACTCGTTGGCGGTCTGGTTCAGGCGCTGGCTCATCGCCTGAACCTCGTCGCGCACCACCTTGCGGAAGCGCGTGCGCATGTCGTCGGTGAGGTCCTCGAACTCGAGCATGTCGGCCGCCGCGCGCACGTTGGCGAGCGAGGCGCGGTTGCCCTCGGTGAGGTTGTGCAGCATCTGGTCGCGGCGCGATTCGGTCTCGAAGTTGCGCGTGATGTTGTCCAGCATCAGGATGAAGCCGGTCACCGTGCGCTCGGGCGGCGCCGCCGGCACCGCCTCGGCGGCACCGGCCGTGTCCTCGCCCCCGGCGCCTCCTTCGTCCTTCGCCGCGACCATCAGCACCGGCGCCATCTGCACGCGCAGCAGCTGTCCGGCGCGGGTCGTGGTGACGAAGTTGGCCTGGGGCTGCGCCACCCCGCGGCGCAGGCGCTGCTGGATGGTGTCGAGCGCGTGGGCGATCAGGTTGCGCTCGAAGACGCCGTAGATCGAACGGCCGAGGCCGATCAGCTCGCCCCCGCCCGCCACCCCGGGCGCCTCCGACAGCGCGCGGAACTGCATGCGCGCACGGTTGTTGTAGAGCAGCACGCGACCGTCGAGATTGCACACGACCACGCTCTGCGTCAGCTCCGACATCAGCGTGGCGAGGCGATTCTTCTCGAGTTCGACCGATTCCTTGGCACGCGCGATCTGCGCCTCGACGTCGCACATGAGCTCGTCGCGCTGGCAGGCGAGCTGGTTCGCAGCCGTCGCAAGCGCCTGCACCTCGGGCGGCCCTTCAAGCTGGACGCGGAAGCCGCGGTTGGCGCCCAGCATCAGGCGCAGGTGTTCGGACATGCGCAGCAGGCCCTGCACGTACTGCCGGAACAGCGTGCGCACCACGCCGACCCCGGCCACGAAGCCGAGCGCGGTGAGCATCGTGCCCAGTCCGAGATGCGGCGCCAGCACGCTCACCAGCAGCGCCCTGCCCTCGCCCTCGGTCTCGACCCACACGATCAGCGCCGTCAGCAGGAAGGGGCCGGTCATCAAGAGGAACAGCACGATGACCGCGAGAATGAAGCGCGCGCGTGCCGACATGGCTCACTGCTCCAGCAGGCTGCGGACCTTGTCCACCAGCTCGCGGGTGGAGAAAGGCTTGGTCATGTAGGCATCGGCGCCGAGCGCCAGCCCCTTGGCCACTTCGGTGTCGCGCCCCTTGGCGGTCAGCATCAGGATCCGCACCGCGGCGAGCGCCGGGTCGGCCTTGACCTCCTGGCAGACCTCGAAGCCGCTCTTCTTCGGCATCATCACGTCGAGCAGCACCAGGTCTGGCTGGTCGGCACGGATGCGCTGGATCGCCTCGTCGCCGTCATTGGCGAGCAGCACCTCGTAGCCCTCGCGCTTCATGAGGAACTCCAGCGAGATGACGATGTTCTGCTCATCGTCCGCGATCAACACTTTCTTGTTCATCTATGACTCCTCCCCGGCGCATATTCTAAGTCATTGCACGGCAGCCGCCGACGCCAGGGGCAATTCGAAGGAAAAGGTCGCGCCCTGGCCCGGCACCGACTCCAGCCACAGGCGGCCACCGAAGTGTTCGACGATCTGGCGGCTGATCGGCAGCCCCAGGCCGGTACCCTGCGGGCGCGAGCGCTCGTCGCCGCCCTGGCGGAATTTCTGGAACACCACCGGCTGCTGCTCGGGCGGGATGCCCGGTCCGTTGTCCCTCACGTCCACCCGCACGCGCGCATCGTCGCAGCTCAAGGTGACCTCCACCCGCCCCGCCCCGATGGGGACGAACTTGGCTGCGTTCGACAGCAGGTTGAGCATGACCTGCAGCAGGCGGTCGTGGTCCGCGCGCAGCATCGGCACCGACACCGGCATGTGCACGGCGACCTCGGCGCCGCGATCGCGGAACAGCTGCATGGTCGCGTCCACCGAGTGCTGGACGAGCTCGCGCATGTCGATGTCGGTGTTGTGCCATTCGGCATGGCCGGACTCGATCTTCGCCATGTCCAGCACCTGGTTCACCAGCCGGGTCAGGCGCACGGTCTCGGAGACGATGATGCCGAGGAAGCGCTGGCGGTCCTCGACGTCGATGTCGGGGTCCTCGGCCATCATCTCGGAGAAGGCCCGGATCGAGGTCAGCGGGGTGCGCAGCTCGTGGGTCACCGAGGACATGAAGTCGTCCTTGAGGCGATCGAGCTCCTTGAGCTGCTCGTTGGCCGCGCGCAGCTCGGCGGTCGCAGCCTCGAGCGCGCGCGACTTCTCCTCGAGCTTGTGCGAGTAGGCGCGCACCTGCGAGGCCTCGTCGAGGATGTCCATCACCTCGCCCAGGCCCAGCGGTTCCTCCTGCACCACGGTCGACACCATGACGCGCGCCGACGCGCTGCCGATCGCGCCGGCGAGCAGGGATTCGGCGAAATGCACCAGTTCGGGATCGGACTTGAGTTCGGAGACGTCCCGCAGGCCGTGCGTGCGCGCGTAGGCGCCGAAGGCGTCCTCGGTGCGGCGCTGGCCGAGGAAGCGCGCGACCACCGGCACCAGGTCGCGCACCTCGGCGCCGCTGCGCCAGAAGCTCGCCGGGGGCGACTCGCCGCGGCGGAATACATCGACGAAGAGCGCGCCCTGGGTGGCCTCCGCCCCGGTCGGCACGCGCGCCAGCGACACCAGCACGTAGGCGCCGATATTGGCGAGCAGGCTCCAGAACAGCGCATGGGTGATGTTGTCCCAGCCGGCGAGACCGAAGAGCTGCTCGGGCTTCAACCACGCCAGGCCGAACAGCCCCTGTTCCAGGAAGCCGGGATCGAGCCAGCCCGATTTGGCGAACGAGGGCAGCATCAGGGTGTAGCCCCACACCACGAAGCCCGACAGCAGCCCGGCGAGCGCACCCTCGCGCGTGCCGCCGCGCCAGTACATGCCGCCGATCACCACCGGCGCGAACTGCGCCACCGCGGCGAAGCTGATGAGGCCGATGCTGACCAGCGCATAGGCCTCGCCCGCCAGGCGGAAATACAGATAGCCGAGCAGCAGCAGGCCGACGATGGCGCCGCGACGGATGCCGAGCAGCAAACCGGTGAGGTCGCGCTCGCCGGCCAGGTTCAGGCGCCGGCTGTGCAGCAGCATCGGCATCACCAGGTCGTTGCACACCATCGTCGACAGCGCGATCGCCTCGACGATGACCATGCCGGTCGCCGCCGACAGGCCGCCGATGAACACGAACAGCGCCAGCGCGGCGTTGTCGTGCGCCATCGGCAGCGTCAGCACGAAGGTGTCCGGATCGACCGTGCCGCGGCCGAAGTGCAGCAGGCCGCCGATCGCGATCGGGATCACGAAGATGTTGATCAGCAGCAGGTAGGCCGGAAACGCCCAGGTGGCGCGGCGCAGGTGCTGCTCGTTGACGTTCTCGACCACCGCGATCTGGAACTGGCGCGGCAGGAAGATGATCGACAGCATCGCCAGCAGCACATGGGCGAACCAGCCGCCATAGCCGAGGCGGCCGACGCCGTCGAAGGCGAGCACGTTGGCGAGCTCGGGTGCCGCCAGCGCGCGTGCGTAGAGGTCGCCGAAACCGTCGTACAGCCAGTAGGTGACGTACACGCCGACGGCGAGGAAGGCGGCGAGCTTGACCACCGACTCGAAGGCGATCGCCGCCACCATGCCTTCGTGGCGTTCGGTGGTGTCGAGGTGGCGGGTGCCGAACAGCACGGTGAACGCGGCCAGCGTGAGCGCGATGTAGAGCGTGCCGTCCTGCCACCAGCCGGCCCGGCTCTCGATCCGGAACAGGCTGTCGTGCTCGCCGATCAGCAGCGCGTAGCCGCTTGAGATGGCCTTCAGCTGCAGCGCGATGTAGGGCACGATGCCGACCACCGCGATCACGGTGACCAGGCCGCCGAGCAGATGGCTCTTGCCGTAGCGCGAGGCCACGAAGTCGGCGATCGAGGTGATGCGGTGGCTGCGCGCGATGCGGATCATCTTCAGCACCACCAGCCAGGCCAGCGCCAGGCCGAGGGTGGGGCCGAGATAGGTGGGCAGGAACCAGGTGCCGCCCGATGCGGCGCGGCCGACGCTGCCGAAATAGGTCCACGCGGTGCAATACACCGCCAGCGACAGGCTGAACACCCAGGGGTTGGCGATGATCGAGCGCCCCTCGTCGGCGCGGCGGTCGCCGAAGTAGGCCACCGCGAACAGCAGCAGCAGATAGGCGAAGGACGCCCCGATGATCAGCCAGCCCGGCAGCATCGGCGCCTCCGCATCATCGCGCGCCCCGCTCGGCGATCCAGGCCACCACCACGATCAGTCCGAGCCAGACGGAAAACAGATAGACGTGCAGCAACGGCAGTCCGAACAGGCGCTCGGGCCCGTCGAACAGGGAAAGAATCGGATAGTTCAGCAACAGCATGCCGGCGAGAAACACTGCCACCAGACGCTGTCCGGCCAGTCCCTTGCGCATCATGCCACTCCCATGATGTCCGCCACGGCAAAACAAAATGACGAGGCGCCGCCCTGCTCTTCGGGGCAGGTTCGGCGCTTCGTACGAACAGGATCACGCATTGCGCGTGACCGGTCTCCCCCCGTGTCCGGCTTTGTGCCGGCTCTCCTCCTGTCGTTCTTGGCCGGGCCGGACCGCGAGCGATCCGGCCCGAAGCCCGGATCAGCCCTTGAGCTGCTCGAGGATGTGCGGGTTCTCGAGCGTCGAGGTGTCCTGGGTGACGTCCTCGCCCTTGGCGAGCTGGCGCAGCAGGCGGCGCATGATCTTGCCGGAACGGGTCTTGGGCAGGTTCTCGCCGAAGCGGATGTCCTTGGGCTTGGCGATCGGTCCGATCTCGTGGCCCACCCAGTTCTGCAGCTCCTTGACCACCTTGGCGGCTTCCTCGCCGGTCGGGCGTGCGCCCTTCAGCACCACGAAGGCCACGATCGCCTCGCCGGTGAGGTCGTCCGGACGGCCCACGACGGCCGCCTCGGCCACCTTCTCGTGCGCGACCAGCGCCGACTCGATCTCCATCGTGCCCATGCGGTGACCGGAGACGTTGAGCACGTCGTCGATACGGCCGGTGATGGTGAAGTAGCCGGTATCCACATCGCGGATCGCACCGTCGCCCGCCAGGTACAGCTTGCCCTGGAAGTCGGCCGGGTAGTAGGACTTCACGAAGCGCTCGGGATCGCCCCAGATCGTGCGGATCATCGACGGCCACGGCTTCTTGACCACCAGGATGCCGCCCTGGCCCCACGGCACTTCGGTACCGGTCTCGTCGACCACCGCGGCCTGGATGCCCGGGAAGGGCAGCGTGCAGGAGCCCGGAACCATCGGCGTGGCGCCCGGCATCGGGGTGATCATGTGCGCGCCGGTCTCGGTCTGCCAGAAGGTGTCGACGATCGGGCAGCGGCCGCCGCCGACGTTCTCGTAGTACCACTCCCAGGCCGCCGGGTTGATCGGCTCGCCCACCGAACCCAGCAGGCGCAGGCTCGACAGGTTGTACTGCTTCGGATGCACGGTCGGGTTGTTGTCGGCGGCCTTGATCAGCGAGCGGATCGCGGTCGGCGCGGTGTAGAAGATGCTGACCTTGTGGTCCTGGATCATCTTCCAGAAGCGGCCGGCGTCCGGGTAGGTGGGCACGCCTTCGAACACGATCTCGGTCGCGCCGCAGGCGAGCGGGCCGTAGGTGATGTAGGTGTGGCCGGTGACCCAGCCGATGTCGGCGGTGCACCAGAAGATGTCGTTGGGCTTGATGTCGAAGGTGTACTTCATCGACATCACGGCCTGCAGCAGGTAGCCGCCCGAGGAGTGCTGCACGCCCTTCGGCTTGCCGGTGGAACCCGAGGTGTAGAGGATGAACAGCGGATGCTCGGCCTCGACCCACTCCGGCTCGCAGACCTCGGACTGGTTGGCGCAGGCGTCATGGAACCAGGTATCGCGGCCGGCCACGATGTTGCAGTCGCCACCGGTGCGCTTGACCACGATGACGTTCTTGATCGTGTCGCAGCCGCCCAGCGCCAGGGCTTCGTCGGCGATCGGCTTGAGCGGCAGGGCCTTTCCGCCGCGGTGCTGGCCGTCGGAGGTGATCAGGGCGACGGCGCCCGCGTCCTCGATGCGGTCGCGCAGGGCCTGGGCCGAGAAGCCGCCGAACACGATCGAGTGGGTGGCGCCGATGCGGGCGCAGGCCTGCATGGCGACGACGCCTTCGATCGACATCGGCAGGTAGATGACGACGCGGTCGCCCTTCTTGACGCCCATGCCGCGCAGGGCGTTGGCGAACTTGCTGACGCGGCCGAGCAGGTCCTTGTAGGTGACCCTGGTGACTTCGCCGTTGTCGGCTTCGAAGATCAGCGCGACCTTGTCGCCCAGGCCGTTATTGACGTTGCGGTCGAGGCAGTTGTAGGAGACGTTCAGCTTGCCGTCGGCGAACCACTTGAAGAAGGGGGCGTTCGACTCGTCGAGCACCTGGGTGAAGGGCACCTTCCAGTCCAGCAGTTCCTTGGCGCGGCGGCCCCAGAAACCCTCGTAGTCGTCCTCGGCTTCCTTGCACAGCGCGCGATACCCGTCCATGCCGGACACCGCGGCGTTCTTGACCATCTCTTCCGAGGGGTTGTAAATGCGGACTTGCTCGTTGGACATGCTCACCTCTCCTCAACTGTTCAAATGGTTGAAGCTGACCCTTGCGGGTGGGCTGGTTGAACCCAGCCTATAAACCGCCAAGCCTGCAACGGGGCCGCAAGACCTTCGCCACGCCTGACGCTCGAATGCCTCTGAAACGCCGGCATTTAAGAATATCTATCTTACACAGGACTTACACAAGCCACCCAGACACGGCTGCCCTGCCCGGGTGCTAGAATTTAGGGCTTTCCCGGACCATCAGGTCCGATTGCGTCATTCTGCCCCCACGTCATTCCGGAGACCAAGCGCCATGACGATCATTCGCCAAGAAGACCTCATCCAGTCGATCGCGGATGCCTTCCAGTACATCAGCTACTACCACCCGCTCGACTACATCAAGGCGCTCGGCGAAGCCTACGAGCGCGAGGAAAGCCCGGCCGCGAAGGACGCGATCGCGCAGATCCTGACCAACTCGCGCATGGCCGCCGAAGGCCACCGCCCGATCTGCCAGGATACCGGGATCGCGGTGGTCTTCCTGAAGGTGGGCATGAACGTGCAGTGGGACGCGAAGATGAGCGTCCAGGAAATGATCAACGAAGGCGTGCGCCGCGCCTACAACAGCCCGGACAACAAGCTGCGCGCCTCGGTGCTGCTCGACCCCGCCGGCGCCCGCAAGAACAGCAAGGACAACACCCCGGCCGTGGTGCACTACGAGATCGTCGAGGGCGACGACGTCGAGGTGATCTGCGCGGCCAAGGGCGGCGGCTCCGAGAACAAGACCAAGATGGTCATGCTGAACCCCTCCGACTCGATCGTCGACTGGGTCATCAAGACCGTGCCGACCATGGGCGCCGGCTGGTGTCCGCCGGGCATCCTCGGCATCGGCATCGGCGGCACGCCCGAGAAGGCGATGCTGCTGGCCAAGGAATCGCTGATGGAGCCGGTCAACATCCACGAGCTGCGCGAGAAGGCGGCCTCGGGCGCCGAGCTCAGCCGCGTGGAAGCGCTGCGCCTGGAACTCATGGACAAGGTCAACGCGCTCGGCATCGGCGCCCAGGGCCTGGGCGGCCTGACCACCGTGCTCGACGTCAAGATCATGGACTACCCGACCCACGCCGCCTCGCTGCCGGTGGCGATGATCCCGAACTGCGCCGCCACCCGCCACGTTCACTTCCACCTCGACGGCTCGGGCCCGGCCCAGCTGCCGACCCCGAAGCTCGAAGACTGGCCGCAGGTCACCTGGAAGGCCGACACCAACGTCGCCACCCGCGTCAATCTGGACACCCTGACCAAGGAGGAAGTCGCCTCCTGGAAGCCGGGCCAGATCCTGCTGCTCAACGGCAAGATGCTGACTGGCCGCGACGCCGCGCACAAGCGCATCGCCGACATGCTCGAAAAGGGCGAGAAGCTGCCGGTCGACTTCACCAACCGCGTCATCTACTACGTCGGCCCGGTCGACCCGGTGCGCGACGAGGTCGTCGGCCCCGCCGGCCCCACCACCGCCACCCGCATGGACAAGTTCACCCGCATGATGCTGGAGAAGACCGGCCTCATCTCGATGATCGGCAAGTCCGAGCGCGGCCCGGTCGCCATTGAGGCGATCAAGGACAACAAGTCGGCCTACCTGATGGCGGTCGGCGGTGCGGCCTACCTGGTGTCGAAGGCGATCAAGGAAGCGAAAGTCGTCGGCTTCGAGGACCTCGGCATGGAAGCGATCTACGAGTTCACCGTGCAGGACATGCCGGTGACGGTCGCGGTCGACGCCAACGGCACCAGCGTGCACAACACCGGTCCCAAGGAGTGGCAGGCGAAGATCGGCAAGATCCCGGTCACCGTCGCCTGAGCGCGCTCAAGCCGGCGCCAGCGTCCATGACGCGGGCGGCGACCAGCTCGCCGCCCACTCGGCAATCCGCTCGGCCGGCATCGGCCGGGCGATGCCGTACCCCTGTCCCACGTCGCAGCCGAGCCGCAGCAGCCGCTCGCCGTGCTCGACCGACTCCACGCCCTCGGCGATCACCTCGCAACGGAAGGCATTGGCCAGCCCGAGGATCGCCTTCAGGATCGCCATGTCCTCGGCGTCCTGCAGCATGCCGCGCACGAACACCTGGTCGATCTTGAGCCGCGCCGCGGGCAGGCGCTTCAGGTAGGCGAGCGAGGAATACCCCGTCCCGAAGTCGTCGAGCGCGAACGACACCCCGATCGCAGCACAGGCCTCCACCACGCGCGAGGTCTGGGTGATGCTCTCCAGCGCGCTCGTCTCCAGCACCTCCAGCTCCAGGCTGCCCGGCCACACCTCCGGATGGCGTGCCAGCGCCGACTGCAGCCGCATCATGAAGTCCGGCACCTGCAGATGGCGGGCGCTGATGTTGACGCTGACCGGCAGTTCCAGCCCGGCCCGTTTCCACGCCGTGATCTGCGCCAGCGCCTGCTCCACCACCCAGTCGCCGAGCTCGACCGCCAGCGGATGCCCCTCCACCGTCGGCAGGAAGCGCGCCGGCTCGACCTCGCCGTGCTCGGGATGCGCCCAGCGGATCAGGGCCTCGACCCCGATCACCCTGCCGGTGCGCATGTTCACCTTGGGCTGGTAGACCATGCGGAACTCGCCCGCGCTCAGGCCCTCTCGGATGCGCGCGAGGTCCTCGTGGCGGCCGCGCAGGCAGCGGTCGTGGGCGCTGTCGAAGACGTGATAGCGGTTCTTGCCCGCGAGCTTGGCCTGGTACATGGCGAGGTCGGCCTGGCGCAGCAGCTGATCCGCGTCGACGTCGTCCGGCTGCGGGAACAGGGTCAGGCCGATGCTCGCCGACACCTTCACCTCGTGCCCCGCCAGCGGCACCGGCAGCGCCAGCGCGGCGAGCAGGCGCTGGGTGAGCAGCAGGCAGGACTCGGTATCGGGCAGGTCGATCAGCACCGCGACGAATTCGTCCCCGCCCAGCCGCGACACCGTGTCGCCCTCGCGCAGCGTGGTCTTCATGCGCGCGGCGAGCGTCTTCAGCAGCTGATCGCCGACCTGGTGGCCGTGGGTGTCATTGACCGCCTTGAAGCCGTCGAGATCGATATAGGCCAGCGCGAGCTGCTGCCCGCGCCGCACCACCTGGGCCATGCCGCGCTGCAGGCGGTCGTTGAGCAGCACGCGGTTGGGCAGGCCGGTGAGCGGATCGTAGTGGGCGATGAACTCGAGCCGCGCCTCGTGCTCCTTCTGGTTGGTGATGTCGTTCAGCGTGCCCGACACGCCCACTACGCAGCCCGCGTCATCGACCACCGGCCGCGCGTTCATCTCCAGCCAGCGGAAACCGCCACCGGTGCACCGGTAACGCACCGCCTCCGCGCGCGCGTCGCGCGCACCGCTCAGCACCTCCTCCATTAGCTCGAGATGAAGCTCGCGGTCCTCGGTGTGCACATAGTCGATGAAGTGCGTCCCCAGCGAGCGCTCGAGCGGATAGCCGGTGAGATCGGCCCACGCCCGGTTCAGGAACACCCAGCGGCCCGCCACATCGACCTGGAAGATCACCTCCTTGACGCTCTCGACCACCGAGCGGTAGCGCGCCTCGCTCGCGCGCACGCTGTCGTAGGCGTGCTTGCGCTCGAGCACGCCGGTGAAGGCGTTGCCCACCAGCTGCATCAGCGTCTTTTCCTCGTCGAGCCAGATGCGCGGCTTGCGCACCGAGTCGAGCCCGATGAAGCCCAGCAGGTGCCCGTTCGCCACCATCGGCACCGCGAGCAGGGACTGGATGGACTGCGCCTCGAGCAGCGCGCGGTCGATCGCGGCCTCCTCCGGTAGTGACTGCACGCTCGGATAATCGACGATGCCGAAACGCTTGATAGTGCGGGAGAACAGCATGCCGTCGTCGAAGGGCTCGTTCTGCAGCCGGTCGAGCTGGGGCTCGATCCCCTCGGCGCACCATTCGTAGGCATTGCTGACGAAGAGCCCGTCGGCACTCACCAGGAAGACGTAGGCGCGATCCGCCTCGGCGAAGCTCCCGATCTCCTGCAGCGCGCGGGAGAGATGGAGGTCCAGTTCCTGCGGACGGGCCAGGATCAGCTCGGACGAGATGCGCGCGACCAGGCGCTCGAAGCCGATCCTGCGGTTCAGCATGGCCTCGACGCGCTTGCGTTCCTGCTCGACCCTCAGCGCGACGATCATGCTCGCGCAGGTCGCGGTCATCGGCTCGAGCTCGGTCAGCAGCGCTTCGTCGTAGCCGCCCACCGCGTTGGCGAGTCCGACCATGCCGATCAGCTCCCCGCCATGGAACAGCGGCAGCCCGAGGAATGCCTTCAGCGCCGGATGGCCGCAGGGCACGCCGCCGCGGCGCGGGTCCGTGTCCGGACAGTTCGCGATCACCGGCGCCTGGGTGCGCACCACCGCCCCGAACAGCGAGTCCAGATTGTGGAACTCGAAGCCGCCGCTACGCATGCGCTCGAACACCGTGCGCGACTCCTCGCTCCACGAGATGTCGCTCAGGCCGTGCATGCGCAGGAAGGACTCGCCCGCGTCGTCCTGCAACACCTCGCTGATGAAGCCGTACTCGCTGCCGGTCAGGGCGATGAGCTGGTCGAGCATCTGGCCGAAGGTCTCGCTCGACGGATTGCCCACCAGAAATCCGCGCTGCAGTGCGGTGAGCACCGACAGCATCTGCGTCTGCCGCCGCAGCCGGTACTCGACGCTGTTGTCAGCGGGCGCGGGCGCAGCAGCGCCCGGCTCCTCCGGTGAAGCGGATGGAAAGCTCGACATGATTGGCCTCCCTGTGCGGGAAATGCGTCAAGCGCACGATACTACCGTTTGTCCCCGTCGCGATCACCCGTTCGGCATGACGGCGCACAAAAAAACGGGGCGAAGACCCTTACGGCCCCAGCCCCGTTTCTTTGCGAATCCGGCACTTAGCGCCCGCGGGCGCTACCTTGCCCGATCACTGCGCGCGATGCGCGGCCAGCTTCAGCCAGGTGTCGACCACCGTATCCGGGTTCAGCGAGATGGTCTGGATGCCTTCGTCCATCAGCCACTCGGCGAGATCCGGGTGATCGGACGGCCCCTGGCCGCAGATCCCCACGTACTTGCCGAGCTTGTTGGCCGCACGGATCGACATCGACAGCAGCTGCTTCACCGCCGGATCGCGCTCGTCGAAGGCGTGCGCCACCAGGCCGGAGTCGCGGTCCAGGCCTAGGGTGAGCTGGGTCAGGTCGTTCGAGCCGATCGAGTAACCGTCGAAGTGCTCGAGGAACTGCTCGGCGAGGATCGCGTTGGACGGGATCTCGCACATCATGATCAGCTTGAGGTCGTTCACGCCGCGCTTGAGGCCGTGCTCGGCGAGCAGGTCGACCACGCCCTTGGCCTCTTCGACGTTGCGCACGAAGGGGATCATGATCTGCACGTTGGTCAGGCCGAGCTCGTTGCGCACCTTCTTCATCGCCGCCACTTCCATCTCGAAGCAGTCGCGGAAGCTGTGGGCGATGTAGCGCGAGGCGCCACGGAAGCCGAGCATCGGGTTTTCTTCTTCCGGCTCGTAGATCTCGCCGCCGAGCAGCTTGCGGTACTCGTTCGACTTGAAGTCGGACATGCGCACGATCACCGGCTTCGGATAGAAGGCCGCGGCGATGGTGGCGACGCCCTCGACCAGCTTCTCGATGAAGAACTGCTTGGGCGTGGCGTAGCCGCGCGAGCGACGGTTGATCTCGTCGCGCAGGCTGGCCGGCACCTGACCGATGTCGAGGATCGCCTTGGGGTGGATGCCGATCATGTTGTTGATGACGAACTCCAGGCGCGCCAGGCCGACGCCGCCGTTGGGGATCTGCGCGAACTCGAAGGCGAGTTCCGGATTGCCCACGTTCATCATGATCTTCACCGGGATCTCGGGCAGGTTGCCCATGTCGGTGGTGATGACCTCGAAGTCCAGCTTGCCGCGATACACGTAACCGGTGTCGCCTTCGGCGCAGGACACGGTGACCGATTCGCCTTCCTGCAGCACCTCGGTGGCGTTGCCGCAACCGACGATGGCGGGGATGCCCAGCTCGCGGGCGATGATCGCCGCGTGGCAGGTGCGGCCGCCGCGGTTGGTGACGATGGCGCTGGCGCGCTTCATCACCGGCTCCCAGTTGGGGTCGGTCATGTCGGTGACGAGGATGTCGCCGGCCTGCACGCGGTTCATCTCGGAGGCGTCGCCGACGATGCGCACCGTGCCGGCGCCGATCTTCTGGCCGATCGCGCGGCCGTGGGTCAGGGCCTTGCCGTACTGCTTGAGGCGGTACTTCTCCATCACCAGACCGGAGTCCTGGCTCTTAACGGTCTCGGGACGCGCCTGCAGGATGTAGAGCTTGCCGTCGACGCCGTCCTTGCCCCATTCGATGTCCATCGGGCGGCCGTAGTGCTTCTCGATGATCACCGCGTAGCGGGCGAGCTCGAGCACGTCCTCGTCGGTCAGCGAGAAGCGGTTGCGGTCGGCCTCGGGCACGTCCACCGTGCGCACCGACTTGCCGGCCACGGCCTTGTCGGTGAACACCATCTTGATCAGCTTGGAGCCCAGGTTGCGGCGGATCACCGCCGGCTTGCCCAGCGCCAGGGTGGGCTTGTGCACGTAGAACTCGTCGGGGTTAACCGCGCCCTGCACCACCGTCTCGCCCAGGCCGTAGGAGGCGGTGATGAACACCACCTGGTCGAAGCCGGATTCGGTGTCGATCGAGAACATCACGCCCGAGGCGCCCGAGTCCGAGCGCACCATGCGCTGCACGCCGGCCGACAGCGCGACATCGGCGTGGGCGAAGTTCTTGTGCACGCGGTAGGCGATGGCGCGGTCGTTGTACAGCGACGCGAACACTTCCTTCATCGCGTGCAGGATGTTCTCGTAGCCGTGGATGTTGAGGAAGGTTTCCTGCTGGCCGGCGAAGGAGGCGTCCGGCAGGTCTTCGGCGGTGGCCGACGAGCGCACCGCGAAGCTGCCCTCGCCTTCGGCGGTGATCGCCTCGTAGGCGGTCTTGATCTCGGCTTCGAGCTTGGCCGGGAACGGGATGTCGATGATCCACTGGCGGATCTGCGCGCCGGTCCGAGCCAGCGCATCGACGTCATCGACGTCGAGCGCGTCGAGCGCGGCGTTGATACGGTCGGCGAGGCCGTCGTGGGCGAGGAATTCGCGGTAGGCTTCGGCCGTAGTCGCGAAACCACCCGGAACGCGGACACTGGAAGGAAGCTGGCTGATCATCTCGCCGAGCGAGGCGTTCTTGCCGCCGACCTTCTCGACATCAGTCATGCGCAGTTCGTTGAAGGGAATCACGTATCGTGTCATGGGTGGCTTCCGCAAATGTTGGAGAGAAAGCAAAATATCGAAGGCCGCAGTTTACGATTTTTTGTGCTGTGCCGCATCACAGGGTTTGCCCCAATACGCGCCACCTCCCCCTGCCAGGGGCGCAACAAGGTTCCACATCATGAACGACACTCGCCGCCGCACCGTCTTCTTCGTCTCCGACGGTACCGGCATCACCGCAGAAACGCTGGGACACAGCCTGCTCGCGCAGTTTCCGGACGCCAGGTTTCGCCAGGTCCGCGCGCCTTTCGTCGACGACATCGACAAGGCGATCGACTGCGCGGCGCAGATCCGCGAGGCCGCGATCGAGGACGGCGTGCGTCCGATCGTGTTCAGCACGCTGGTCAATCAGGCCACGGTTGATGCACTGCACAAAGCCGACGCGCTGTTCCTCGACCTCTTCGACCGCTTCATCGGACCGCTCGAGGCCGAGATCGGCCAGCGCTCCACGCACGCGGTCGGGCGCTTCCACGGCATCGCCGACAGCCTCAACTACAAGCACCGCATCGAGGCCATCAACTTCGCCATGGCGCACGACGACGGCGTCTCCAGCGACGGCGAACTGGCCGAGGCCGACGTGATCCTGGTCGGCGTGTCGCGCTCGGGCAAGACGCCGACCAGCCTCTACCTGGCGATGCAGTTCGGCGTGAAAGCCGCCAACTACCCGCTCATCCCGGAGGATTTCGAGCGCAACAAGCTGCCCGGCGAACTGCACAAGTACCGCAGCAAGCTCTTCGGCCTCACCATCGCGCCCGAGCGCCTGTCGCAGATCCGCCAGGAGCGCCGGCCCAACAGCCGCTACGCCTCGCTGGAGAACTGCCGCTACGAGATCGACGCCGCGCACAAGCTGATGCGCCGCGAGAACATCCGCTGGCTGGAATCGACCACCAAGTCCATCGAAGAGATCTCCGCCACCATCCTGCAGACCGTGCGCGTCGAGCGCCCCGGCTTCTGAGCTCCACCCCGACAAGAACAGGAATCCCCGATGAAAAGAACGCGTCTCAAGCGCCGCGGCGGCCTCGGCCGCACCGCCGAACAACTCGTCCGCCTGGCCACCGGCCTGGCCGAATCGGGCAGCCGGGTCGAAGACCGCTACTGGGAGCAGCAGCTCGCCACCCTGATCGACCACACCCTCGCCGACAACGACGAGGAAGTGCTCAACGCCGCGCTCGACCACCTCTACAGCGCCGACTCGCGCGCCTACGACGAGCTCGCCGACAGCATCGAGTCGCGCGCCGAATGCGCCGCCGGCGCCTTCCCCGAGCACGACGTGGTGCTGATCGCCGCCCCGGTGCTGGCCTGGTCGCGCTACCGCATCGCCGCCACCGGCATCAGCCCGGCGGTACTCGCCAACCTGCGCGTGCACCTGCAGGCCCACGTGCTCGCCAAGGGCGCGCACCTGTCGGTCGCCGACTTCCTGTTCAGCCCCGACCAGCTGCCGCAGGGCTACTGCTCGACCGCCGAATTCGCCAAGGTGATCTGCGGCGCCGCGCAGGACAACCTCGACCTCCACATCGAGACCGAGGGCATGCCCGAGACCGCGCAGTTCCTATCCGACACCCGCTACCTGCTGGCCGCGGTGGCGGTGCCGCGCGGCACCCCGCTGTTCCGCTGGCAGGAAGCCGACGGCAGCCGCGACACCGCGCTCGAGCAGTGGCGCGCCCAGGGCGGCGCCTGCCTGACGCCGCTGCTGCCGGGCTGTGCGGTCGACCTGGTGCTGCCGGAATCCTATTTCGCCGCCAGCCGCGCCGCGGACAAGGACAGCCGGCCGTACTCGGTGCGCGCCTCGGTGGCCTACCTCGGCACCACGCTCGAAACCCCGGCCGCCAACCTGCGCGCGGTCATCGCCCCGTTCTGGGAGCGCAACCTCGAGGAATACCGCATCGGCTTCACCACCCGCGGCCAGGACGCCGTCGTCCACGGCGTGGTGTGGCCGCTGCTCGGCGCCGAGGACGAGACCACCGACTGCCCGGCACAGATCGAAGCCGTGCTGCGCGAATCGGGCGTCAACGACATCGTCGTCCTCGACCACCAGTTCCCGATGGAGTACTGCGACGACTGCGGCGCCCCGCTCTACCCCTCGCCCGAGGGCGAGATCGCGCACGCCGAGATGCCCGAGGACCACGCCGAACAGATCCCGCGCCATCTGCACTGATCCAGGAGAACGGCATGAGCCGCAAGATCGACAAGCCCGACGCCGAATGGCGCCGCCAGCTCACCGACATGCAGTACCACGTCACCCGCCAGAAAGGCACCGAGCGCGCCTTCACCGGCGAGTACTGGGACGTCTGGGACAAGGGCGCCTACAACTGCGTGTGCTGCGGCGCGCCACTGTTCCGCTCCGAGCACAAGTTCGACGCCGGCTGCGGCTGGCCCAGCTTCTGGACCGCCGCCGAGCCGGACAACGTCGACACCGCGGCCGATCACAGCCACTACATGATCCGCACCGAGGTCCTCTGCCACCAGTGCGGCGCCCACCTCGGCCACGTCTTCGAGGACGGCCCCCAGCCCACCGGCCTGCGCTACTGCATCAACTCGGCGTCGATCAAGCTGGAGAAGGACCAGGAGTAAAGATGCGGATGTGAGGATCGCGGCTGCCGCCGCTCCCACAGCAATACCCGAACGCCATTCCTCTCCATGGGAGCGGCGGCAGCCGCGATCTAAGTAGACGAAAAAAACCCGCGCCAGCCTCGCGGCCGCGCGGGTTCTTGTCAGGCGAGGTCTGCGCTTACACGCGTTCCCACACCGTGGTGATGCCCTGGCCACCGCCGATGCACATGGTGGCGACGCCGTAGCGGCCATTCACGCGGATCAGCTCGTGCAGCAGCTTGGTGATGATCACGCCGCCGGTCGCGCCCACCGGGTGGCCCAGGGAGATGGCGCCGCCGTTCGGGTTGACCTTGTTGGTGTCCAGCTCCAGACCGCGGTTCACCGCGATCGACTGCGCCGCGAAGGCTTCGTTGGACTCGATCACGTCGATCTGGTCCAGCTTCAGGCCGGCGCGCTGCAGCGCGAGCTTGGTCGCCGGGATCGGGCCTTCGCCCATGATCTCGTTCGGCACACCGGCGATCGCGTACGACACCAGGCGGGCGATCGGCTTCTGGCCGGCAGCGGCAGCCTTGGCGGCGTCGGCCAGCACCAGGAAGGCGGCGGCGTCGTTGATGCCCGAGGCGTTACCGGCGGTCACCGAACCGTCCTTCTTGAAGGCCGGCTTCATCTTGCCCAGCGCTTCCATGGTGGTCATGCGCGGATGCTCGTCGGCGTCGAACACCACGGTGCCCTTGCGGGTCTCGAAGGTGATCGGGACGATCTGGCTCTTGAAACGGCCATCGGCGATCGCCGCGGCGGCACGCTTCTGCGACTCCAGCGCGAAGGCGTCCTGCTCCTCACGCGAGATGCCCCACTTGGTGCACAGGTTCTCGGCGGTGATGCCCATGTGGCCGACGCCGAACGGGTCGGTCAGCACGGCCACCATGGCGTCGATCGCCTTGGTGTCGCCCATGCGGGCGCCATTGCGCAGCGCGGGCAGCAGGTAGGCGCCACGCGACATCACCTCGACGCCGCCACCGATGGCGTAGTCGGCGTCACCCAGCATGATGGCCTGGGCGGCGTTGACGATGGCCTGCTGCGCCGAACCGCACAGGCGGTTGACCGCGAACGCAACCGAGTCGGTCGACATGCCGGCATTGACCGTCGCCACGCGCGCCACGTATGCATAGCGGGAGTCGGTCGGAATGCAGTTGCCGACGGCCGCGAACTGCACCGCCTTGGGATCGACGCCGGCGCGCGCGAAGGCTTCCTTCGCAACCACGGCGCCCAGCTCGGACGGCTCCATGTCCTTCAGCGAGCCACCGAAGCCGCCGACGGCGGAACGAACAGCACTCAGAACAACGACTTCACGATTTGCCATAACCCACTCCCTTATTGATATCGAAACGTGTTACCTGCCCACCCAGCCCGCAGCCGCGAGCAGGACGAGCAGAAACAGACACACCAGCAGAGCCCGCCAGAGCAGACTCACCGTGCCTTGCATGTGATCGACGCCCGCCTCGCTTCCCAGCCCCATCTCGGGCCGATCGACGATGCCGCCGGATTCATGAACCGGCATTCCGAGCCGGACACCCAGCGCGCCCCCACCACTTGCAACCAGTATAGCCGACGACCTGTCGGGCCACAGCACTGCCTGCGACCGCCAGCAATAAACCGCATCCTCGAAATTGCCCACCACCGAGAACACCGTCGCGGTGATGCGCCCCGGCAGCCAGTCGATCGCCTCGAAGGCGCGCCGCGCCGGCACGCCGAAGCCGCCGAACTCCGCATCGCGGCGCTCGCCCCAGGCCTCGAACAGCAGGCGCGCCACGCGATACATCACCGCCCCGCTCGGCCCTGGCAGGATCACGAACCAGAACACCACTCCGAACAGCTTGCGATGCGCCGCCACCAGCGCCATCTCGATCGACAGGCGCGCGACCTCGCTCGCGCTCGCCTCGTGGTAGCGCCCGCCCCGCCAGTCCGCCAGCAGACTCTGCGCACGCGCCAGCTCGCCCAGACGCAAGGCGACGTGGATCTCGTTGAAGGAATGGAGGTCGTGGCGAAAGCCCATGCACAGGTACAGCACCACGACGTTGAAAATGAAGGCGAGCGCCGGCTGCAGTTCCCATAGCAACCAGTACGCCACCGCCGTACCCAGCGTCGCCAGCACCACCAGCAGCAGCCAGGCGATCCGCCCGTGGCCGACGGTGCCGTCGTTCAGGCGTTGGGCCACGCCGTCCGCGACCCCAGCCACCGGAGCCAGGCGACGCAGCCCCCTCCCCAACGGACGAAGCTGCTCGAGCAACAGGGCAAAAATCAACGCGAAAAGGGTCATGCCGGACGAATCGATGTGCGTTGGAAACACGGCCCGTTCAAGGCCGCGCGATCAGCCCCGACGATAACACAAGCCCCGCCCTCTCCTCGCCCCGTGGGAGCGGCGGCAGCCGCGAAAAACCCGTCCACCCACCCGCTCACCCCTCCCGCCCCTCCGACGCCCCGTTCAACATCCGATACAGCGACATGATGATCCCCGCCGTCGCTCCCCAGATGAAGTAGCCCTGGTAAGGCATCGCGTGGAAGCGTCGCAGCCGCCCCTCGTGCATGATGCTGTGCTCCTCGTGGTTGGCCGGATCGAGGAAGTGCGCCAGCGGCACCTCGAAAGCCTCGGCCACCTCGAAGGCGTCGAGGGTGAGCTTGAACGGCGGATGGACCAAGCCGACCACCGGGGTCACGCGGAAGCCCGTGCCGGTGAAGTAGTCCGGCAGCGCGCCGAGCAGTTCGACGTTGCTGCGCTGGAGGCCGATCTCCTCTTCGGTCTCGCGCAGGGCGGTGTCGACGGGAGACGTGTCGACTTCCTCGACCCGACCGCCGGGGAAGCTGATCTGGCCGGGGTGGTGGTGGAGGTGCTCGGTGCGCTTGGTGAACAGGAGGGACAGAACGGACGCGCGCTCGACCACCGGCACCAAAACAGCAGCCGGTTGGGCTCCGACCACATCCATCGTCGTTTCGGGAGTAGTGATCCCGCGATACCCCCTGGCGAAAGTCGTTCTGAACCAGCCAGAATCTTTCAAATGACTATTTGTAGCCACCAACCAATCCAAAATCTTCGTCCGCTATCCCAGCGCTCTTTCTAGAGCAATCTCTACAGACTATAAATATCGATATCCAACCGGCGCAATTTTGTGGCTCTAAGCCGTTTCCAGTGGAAATTGACTTCTCAACATACATGATGGTAGTGCCCGTAGTCGCGGGCGATTGCCGGCACCAAGGGGCTTTGCGGTAGATGCTCGAGCTTGGACATTCGCAGGTAGGCGATCGCGATGAAGTTTTCCGGGTCACGGAAACCTCGGGCGGCGGCTTTCGCCTTCTGCAACAGGCTGTTCATCGCCTCGACGTAGGCGTTGCTGCGCCCGTCGAGCATGCCGCGCACGACACCGCCGAGATGTTCTTTCAAGGTGACCGCCAGGCGCTTGAACGGCTCGAGCCGCGAGCGTCGCGCCCAACTCATCCACTTCGTCAATGCGCCGAGGGCGATTGCTTCGCTGTTACTGTCCCGCGCCTCGCGGTAGACCAGCCGCAGGGCCTGCTTGAGTCGCCAGGCCCGCGCGCTCTTCAGATTCGAGCGCTGCAGCCAGTGCATCGCCTCGAACTGCGCGCGAGTCCAGCTCGCCGAGTCCTTGCGCATGCCCCACAGCAGTTGGCGAAGGGTCTTCTTGCCGTGCACGCCCACCGCCTCGCGGGCCGCTTCTGCCGAGTTGCGCATCTCTTCGCGTCGCACCTCATCCATCGCCGCGTTGGCAAGCGCCACGACGTGAAAGCGGTCATAGCTGATCTGGGCGTTCGGCAGCGACTGCTCGATCCCCTTGGCGTACGCCGCGCTCATGTCGATGCAGGCGTGTTCGATGGTGGCCGGATCGCCGCCATGCACGCGCATATCCTCGGCGAAGGCCCCCAGGGTTTGATGGTCACGACCGGGGCAGGCGAACAGCAAACGCTTGGCCGCCAGGTCATGCACCACGGTGATGTACTGGTGCCCGCGCTTGACGCTGGTCTCGTCAATGCCCACGTGGCGCACGCCCGACATGTCGTCCTTGGCACGGGCCACCTCGACATAGTGGCGCACCCGCCGCCACAGCCGCTTTGGCGCAACCCGCATCTGATTGGCGGCCTGGCGCACCGGCAATTCCCGGCACAGCGACAGGCCCAGTGCCTCGAACAGCAAGGTGAAGCCACTGCCCTCTCGTGCCCACGGCACCGGCAACTGCGTGGTCTTGCCGCAGCCCGAGCACTGCACGCGCGGCACCTCGGCATGCAACCACGCTTCGAACTGGAAGAAATCCAGGTGTCGCCAACTGCGGCGCACGCGGTCATGGATCAACTGATGCTCGAACCCGCATGCCGGACAGGCCGCACGACGGCCGGTGTGCTCAACCTCGAAGTCGATCCGCCGCTTGGCTGTGTTGAGCTCGACCTTGGCGACGTGCCAAGGCGGCTGCAGGCCAAGCGCGGTGGTGAAGAGGGCTTCGATCTGGTTGTTCATCAGGTGCGAGGTCGGCGTCAGTGTCGGGCGGTTGTACCGCCGCAGGTCATGTATGTTGAGAAGTCAATTTCCACTGGAAACGGCTTAGAGCCAATTTTGTATGTAGGCATCGGAATAACGTTCCCACTGCCTGTTGTTTTTGAAAGGCTGATATCAATATTCCCAAGCATCTCCGTCACATCCGTCTCTCCTGAAATAACGATATTCCCCTCTACCTTAATGGTTCCAGTTCCCGTAAATTTACCAGACGCCATCCCTGTTCCCCCTGCGCCAGTTGAAGCGATTAGGTTGCCGTGAACTGAAACAGTCGCATTATTTCCGGAACCTACTGACAGTTCTCCACCAGAGAAAAACACAATGTTTGCGACTGTCGCTTCTTTTTTTAAATTCGGATCATACAAACCACTATTGTGGCAATATTGCGTAGGCAATTGCGACGCGACCGTCCCGCACGCCTCTGAATAGGCGATCAACTCTGACACTGAAAACTCGCCTACCGGAACCTCGCCAGGACGAGGTTGATTATAAAACTCGGCGGGAGCATAGAAATCGTAACTTAGGCTACTAGAGGTGGCCACCGCAAGTTCAAGATTTCCCTTTGCAATAAAGGAGTTTACGTATCGCAAATCCTGCCCCACTGGAATATCTCTTGTTCGCGCCGGCGGCCTAATTATCACATTCCCATCGAACCACAAGACACCCGGTGGCAGAACGGCAACTGAGAGATCGATCGTCCACAGATTATTTATCGCACTGTAAGTGATCCCAGCAGTAGAAATCGAAGCGTCGCCGCCCAAATTCCGCTTTTCAATCGAATAACCAATCCCAACGACGGCGGGATCCGCTTTAAAAATATAATTAGAAAAAGACATCAAATCGTTAGCAGAAACAAAATCGGTCGGCACATAAAGCTCGACATTAATCCCATTCAATACAACTTCCGTACCCGCTGTGTTGGTGACAATATCATCCTTTACGTAAATGGTTGAATTATTATCTCCTGTAAAAGACGCACTTCCACCAACCACCAGGCCGCCCGCAAAAACGGATCCACTTTGCGTACCCGTCTTTATACTTCGAGTTGACTTAAAAATAGCCCTAGCGATCGCCGCCGCCTCGCCACTCTCAGCAACGATATCAAAGCAAATATTCGGAGTGACCGGATCAGTACTTGTCGGACAAGTATCAGGCAAGCTAGGACTAAGAGGCGAGCCGCTATTAGTATAGACAGCGCTGTTAGAGCCAGCTGTAATTTCACCCCTCTCAATCAAATTGATATCGCTAACTGAATCAAAGTCCTTAGTACTCATGAACGCAGCCAGAGCCTGATAGGCTGCTGCGGCCCTCACTTGAGCCTCTGTCTGTGCATGAACGGCGACGACAGAACTTTGGGAGCTATTTATCGAGTAAACTAAACCCATCGTCATTCCAGCAACCGAAATACCAGTAAGCAAGGTGAGCAAAAGAGCCGAAAAACCCTTTTGCTTTTCTCGGATATTCTTTTTGCCACCATAGCCTTTGCTCTTCATGGCATCGCTACCCTACTTATAGTTAATCAAGCAAACTTGGTTTCTTACCACGTTTCCTGCAGCGCGATCACCACCAAAAACAGTCGCTAAAATCTCTATGATGTACGAACCTTCCACTACAGTTGGTGCATCAATCGCGAATGGACTGCAGGGCTCATTTCGGACTCTAAATTCGAATACACCAACATTCTCGAATCCAACGGCAGACAATCTCTGAACGAGTGAGGTCGACGGAACCCCAACCCCAGGCATCGACAAGTTTGAGCACGAATATCCATCAGGTCCAAAATACCGCAGGCCCGACGCATCGCTTACTAATGCATTGCAGCCACCACCGACTGCTGACCACACAATTGACCTTGCAGCAGCAGTTGAACCCAGTACGTACTCAGACAGATCCTCCGTGTACGCAACAAAAACCGCTCCGTACGCATTCGGAAAATCCGGCGGTCCGTTTAGCACACCAAAACCGGCGCCCTGCAGAATTCTATCTACAGTCAGCATTCCTGAAAAAATTTGACTGTCAATTTTTGTCCCAAGCGACACCTCCGATGCGTTTCTTGATACGGTTTGGTAAACGCCGACCATCCCGAGAACGACGACCATCGAAACAACCATTCCAACCATCAACTCTACAAGAGTGAAGCCCTTCCCATATTGTCCAGAAGCATTCTTTTTTTTATTCATGGCGTCACCTGGATTGCCGCACCTTTTAGGACGTCATTTGTCAATGTAGACGCGGACTTGTGAGTCACGGCAAAATTTTCCGCAGCAAAAACCTCTGCACCATCGGCTTTTAATGCTGTAACAGTGTAAGTTTCATCCACTTGAGCACAAGACATCGGTAGCGATACAGCGTCAGCAATTTGCCTAGTTGAATTCGAAGTGCATTGAGCAACATCTTGTTCCTGCAACCAAGATCGCAAATCGAAAGTGACTAGACTTTGGACATTACTGTCGCGATTAGCCTGCATAGCCTTGGCAGCAATCACGGCCGTGCCCAGACCCAGGACGCTACCCAACAGCAAAGCCACTAGCCCCTCAATCAAACTCATTCCAGATTGTTTTTTCATTGCAGCCTCGCTAATTTTACCCACCGGCAAGATTCGACGTTATAGAAGTGCCGCCATTAGCTGAGATTGTATAGCTACGACAAATCGGCTGATCAATTAATCCATCAGTATTTATTGAGATTACCCCGCCGCAACTTTCATCAAAGGTGATCGTTGTATCAGGATATATGTCTGCCGCCCACACGGGATTGGGGTTTATACCATCAAAGACCTCGATTCGATTGTTGACATATCGAACGGAGGCGACCCCTCCACCCGCCTGTTTAGCCTTGTTAAGGAAAGCCTCGGTGCGAGCACGACTGAAGGCTTGATTTAGTTTGTCATTGACCTCTGCAATATGTGAGTTGGCTATCCAGGAGCGCCCCAAAGGTACCGTAGCGAGCGCTAACATCATCAATATTGCGATGGTGACCATTAGTTCAACAAGGGTCACTCCATTTTGAAATCTGAGACCTAGCTCTAAAGGCCGCCACATCCCTTATCTCCATTAAAGTTGGGGGTACTATTGACACTCGACAGATTGATCACACAACCTGCATTCATTCCCGTTGAAACGCCGGTCGCTTTTAGATCATAAGACGTAGCATCAACCTTTACCGTATAAGTAAAGTGCTGACTTTGAGAACCACTCCAACTAGGCCCGGCGTTGTCTGAAATATAATCCGCAGCTTTGGTGCCCTCTGTAGCCGTGGGGTACGACAGATTTCTTTGGTAAAGATTTTCGACCACTAAGCTCAATGAAGCCAAATCACTTGCTGCCGTTCGTGCTCGAGAGCGCCGGATATAATCGTCATACGCGGGCAATGCTATAGACGCAAGAATTGCAATAACTGCCACAACGACCATCAGCTCAATTAAAGTAAAACCCGTGGGCCGATGGCCCGTTCTTCTCTGTCGTGCGAGGAGAAAAATCATCTCAAACCTCGATCTTCCATTAAAAACCGTCGTAATCAGTCACCGATCTCGCTCAAGGCGCTCTCTCCCACGTTCCAACACTCCACCGCTCCAATCGTAGTTGAGCTTCGGCTCGAACTCCGGAAACTTCGTGTCGTGTTCCATCAACAGGCTGAACACTGTCTTGGCGTGATCCGGAGGGAACCCTTTGCGCGTGCCGTTACGCGTATCCAGAATGAGGCTGGCAATCTTGTCCCGTCCCGCTTGAGTCCCCCAGTCGCTGAGGATGAAGCTCAGGTGAGGGAACGCCTCGAAAAGGTCCGAAACAGCGGTTTGTGGTGTGGGTGTCTGGCTACTCATGGCCAACCTCGCTTCGTTCTGTGAAGAGTTCTTATTATGTCGCCAGCCGCTTCGGCTGCCTGAGCTCGTGGGCAACACCCGGGCAAAGCCCGAGGGCGTCCGCATCTGCACTCATCCATCTCCCGTATAGCAGAGGCCAACCGGCTTGCCGCGTGAATATGTCACGTACGCGCACAGGGGCCCATTTTGCTGGATCGCAGGACACACGGGTGATGAATCTAGCGCATGCTCGCATGCCGCCTCGCCCGATAGAACCCCAGGATCCGCTGCACGTACTCCTCCGTCTCCGCGAACGGCGGCACGCCGCCGTAGCGGTCCACCGCGCCCTCCCCCGCATTGTATGCACCGGCCACGCGCGCGATGTCGCCGTCGTAGCGGGCGATGAGCCAACGCAGGTAGGCCAGGCCGCCGCGGACGTTCTGTTCGGGGTCGAAGGGGTCGCGCACGCCGAAGCGTTCGGCGGTGTCGGGGATGAGCTGCATCAGGCCCATGGCGTTGCGCGGCGAGCGCGCGGAGGGATCGAAGTTGGATTCGGCGCGCACGATGGCGAGCGCGAGGCGGGCATCGACCTTGAAGCGCGGCGCCAGGCGCTGCACCAGGCGGGCGTGGGCGCGATCGGCGCGCGGCAGGCCGGCGATGTAGTGCTCGACGACGGCGTGCGGGACGACGGCATCGGCGTCGGCGGGCGGAAGCGGCGCGGAGGCGTACAGGCAGGGCGGCAGGTGGTTGTCGAAGGTCGCGGGCAGCGGCTTGCGGATGGAGGTCAGCAGTTTCTCCGCGCGCGCGTGCCCGCGCTGCGCGGCCAGCGCGAGCAGCACATGCCCGGTGTCGCCGCCGCGGCGTGCGCGCAGCGGGCCGAGATAGAGGCGGGCGAGCTGGAACTGGGCTTCGAGGCTGCCATGCGCGGCGGCCGTGCAATACAGCCGCGCGGCGACGAGGTCGTTGCCGGCGCGGTGCGCACGGTTGGCGCGTTCGATGAGGCTGACGAGTCCGGCCGGTTCGTCGGTCCAGGCCGGCACCTCGGCGTGCAGCGTGGGCGTCGATGCGACCAGGGCGACAAGCGCAAGCCGTCGGATCAGCGCAAGGAGCCAGGAGCGCGTTTCGCCGCACGCGACGCCGGTAAAGGCAGCCCGGGAATCGACCGTAGCGACCGCCTGGCCCATGCGGTGGAAATGCCTTCGTTCTGTCTGCACCTCGTGTTCCTGCGAAGGTGAGGGGCCTTCACAGTACCGGAACGTCGGCGGCCCGTCGTCGCAATACTTAACACTCGGCCACGTTGCATCGCCGCACATCGCTGCCGCAGCAGTCCGCGATTTGCGCCCCGCAGACGCACGAAGGCCGAAGGGTGGTGAGCCCTTCGGCCTTCCGTGTTACGTCCGGATCCTAGTGGCGCTAACGGTGCGCTACGGCTCCGCGATCGCTCAGTCGCGGAAATTCCCGTACTGCAGCGGGAAATCCGTGATCTGCTTCTTGACCAGCGCGATCGCCTCCTGCAGCACGTCGCGCTTGGCGCCGGAGACGCGTACGGCGTCGCCCTGGATGGCGGCCTGGACCTTCATCTTGCTGTCCTTCAACAGCTTGACGATCTTCTTGGCCAGGTCCTGATCGACGCCGACGCGGACCTTCACTTCCTGCTTGACCTTGTTGCCGGAGATCTTCTGCACGTCGCCGTAGTCCAGGCAGCGGACGTCGACGTTCTTCTTGGTCATCTCGGGCAGCAGGATGGTCTTGATCTGGTCGAGCTGGAAGTCGCTGTCGCCGTAGAGGGTCAGCAGCTTTTCGGCATGCTCGATCTTGGCGCTGGTGCCCTTGAAGTCGTGACGGCCTTCGACCTTGCGGTTGGCCTGCTCGACGGCGTTGCGCAGCGAGGGCTGATCGACCTCGGACATGATGTCGAAAGACGGCATCGCTCCCCTCCCCCGCTCAGGCGTAGTGGCAGATGTAGTGGTACGGCTCGCAGGCGACTTCGATGTCGAAGCTGGCGTTGCCCGGGACGTTGAAGGATTCGCCGGCGCCGTAGGTCTTCCACTCGGCTTCGCCCTTGAGGCGGACGCGGCAGCTGCCGGCCACGCCTTCCATGATCTCGGGCGCACCGGTGTTGAAGGTGAGCGTGGCGGGCAGGATGACGCCGACCGACTTCTTCGTGCCGTCGGCGAACTGGACGCCGTGGCTGACGCACTTGCCGTCGAAATAGACGCTGGCCTGGGTGGTGACGGCGACGCCGTCGAGCTTGGCGGTGATGGCCATGAGGTAGGGATTCCTTATTCGATGCCGAGCAACTTCTGGATGATGCCCTTGGCGACAAAGCCGACGAAACCGATGCCCAGGCCGAGGAACATCCACATCATGCCGTAGCGGCCGGCCTTGGATTCCTTGCCCAGGTTCCAGATGATGAACAGCATGAAGAGGATCAGGCCGGTGAGGCCGATCTGAAGGGCAAGGTCTTCGAACTCGGTGAAGCTGAGTCCGAAGATGTAGTCGTCGTCGTTCATCGCGTTGAATTGGCTGGGTGGGCTTCGTGTCGCTGTGGGAGCGGGCTTGCCCGCCCCCACGAAGATCAGCCGCGCTTGGCCTTGGCGTTGGCGGCGATGCGCATGCGCAGCGCGTTGAGGCGGATGAAGCCGTGCGCGTCCTTCTGGTTGTAGGCGCCCTGGTCGTCCTCGAAGGTGGCGATCGTCGGGTCGAACAGCGAGTCGGTCTTCGAGTCGCGGCCGGTGACGATGACGTTGCCCTTGTAGAGCTTGAGGCGCACCCAGCCGTTGACGCTCTGCTGGGTGTTGTCGATCAGCGCCTGGATGGCCTGGCGCTCGGGGCTCCACCAGTAGCCGTTGTAGATCATGCTGGCGTAGCGCGGCATGAGGTCGTCCTTGAGGTGGGCGACTTCGCGGTCGAGCGTGATCGATTCGATGGCGCGGTGGGCGCGCAGCAGGATGGTGCCGCCCGGGGTTTCGTAGCAGCCGCGGCTCTTCATGCCGACGTAGCGGTTCTCGACCAGGTCGAGGCGGCCGATGCCGTGCTTGCCGCCGAGCTCGTTGAGCTTGGCGAGCAGTTCGTGCGGCTTCATGCGGGTGCCGTTGATCGCGACCAGGTCGCCCTTCTCGAACTCGAGGTCGACGTATTCGGCAGCGTCCGGCGCGGCTTCCGGCGACACGGTCCAGCGCCACATCGACTCCTCGGCCTCGGCGGCGGGGTTCTCGAGGTGGCGGCCCTCGAAGGAGATGTGCAGCAGGTTGGCGTCCATCGAATAGGGCGAGCCGCCCTGCTTGTGCTTCATCTCGATGGGAATGCCGTGCTTCTCGGCGTAGGCGAGCAGCTTCTCGCGCGACAGCAGGTCCCACTCGCGCCACGGGGCGATGACCTTCACGCCCGGCATCAGCGCGTAATAGCCGAGCTCGAAGCGGACCTGGTCGTTGCCCTTGCCGGTGGCGCCGTGCGAGACGGCGTCGGCGCCGGTGGCGCGCGCGATCTCGATCTGGCGCTTGGCGATCAGCGGACGGGCGATCGAGGTGCCGAGCAGGTACTCGCCTTCGTAGATGGTGTTGGCGCGGAACATCGGGAAGACGAAGTCGCGCACGAACTCTTCGCGCAGGTCGTCGATGAAGATGTTCTCGGGCTTGATGCCGAACTTGAGCGCCTTGGTGCGCGCGGGCTCGAGCTCCTCGCCCTGGCCGAGGTCGGCGGTGAAGGTGACCACTTCGCACTGGTAGGTGTCCTGCAGCCACTTCAGGATGACCGAAGTGTCCAGCCCGCCGGAGTAGGCGAGCACTACTTTGTTGACGTCGCTCATGCTGTTTTCCTGTTTCCTGCTGTGTTGCCGGCGCGCACGCCCGTGCGTGCCGTGATTGTCGGGTGCAAGTCCTGGCGGATCAGTTCTCGATGCGGCCGAGCACCAGGTATTCCATCAGCGCCTTCTGCGCGTGCAGGCGGTTCTCGGCCTCGTCCCACACCACCGACTGCGGGCCGTCGATGACCTCGGCGGTGACTTCCTCGCCACGGTGCGCCGGCAGGCAGTGCATGAAGACGGCGTCCTTGTTGGCCACCGACATCATGTCGGCATCCACGCACCAGTCGGCGAAGGCCTTCATGCGCTCCTCGTTCTCGGCTTCGAAGCCCATCGAGGTCCACACGTCGGTGGTCACCAGGTCGGCGCCGCGGCAGGCGTCCATCGGGTCGGCGAACTGTTCGAAGTTGTCGGTGCCGTAGAGGCCGGCGCGCTCGGGCTCGACCTCGTAGCCCGGCGGGGTCGACACGTGGACGTTGAAGTCCAGCACCTCGGCGGCCTGCAGCCAGGTGTTGCACATGTTGTTGCTGTCGCCGATCCACGCCACCGTCTTGCCCTGGATCGAGCCGCGATGCTCGATGAAGGTGAAGATGTCGGCCAGGATCTGGCAGGGGTGGTATTCGTTGGTCAGGCCGTTGATGACCGGCACGCGCGAGTTGGCGGCGAAGCGCTCGACGATGTCTTGCTCGAAGGTGCGGATCATCACGATGTCGCTCATGCGCGAGATCACCTGCCCGGCGTCCTCGACCGGTTCGCCGCGGCCGAGCTGCGAGTCGCGGGTGTTGAGGTAGATCGCCGAGCCGCCGAGCTGCTGCATGCCGGCCTCGAAGGACAGGCGGGTACGGGTGCTGGCCTTCTCGAAGATCATCACCAGGGTGCGGTCGAACAGCGGATGGTAGGGCTCGTAGCGCTTGAACTTGTCCTTGATCCACTTCGCGCGCGCGAACAGGTAGTCGTATTCCTCGCGCGAGAAATCCTTGAACTGCAGGTAGTGCTTGAGTGAAGTCATGGGCGGTCCTCAGCCGTTCGCGAGGAAGTCGCGGATCATCGGCGCCAGCATCGACACCAGGGTCTGCGCGTCGGCGGCGGTGAAGGTCAGCGCCGGCAGCAGGCGCACCACGCGCTCGGAGGTGACGCTGAGCAGCAGGCCCTGCTCGGCCGCGCGGTTCATCAGCACGCCGCAGGGGCGATCGAGCTCGATGCCGATCATCAGGCCGCGGCCGCGGATGTCGACGATGCCGTGCACGCCCTGGAGCGCTTCGGCCATGCCCTTGCGGATCGCTTCGCCGACGGCGACGGCGTTGTCCATCAGCCCTTCGTCGACGATGGTGTCGAAGGTGGCCAGGCCGGCCGCGCAGGCGAGCGGGTTGCCGCCGAAGGTGGAGCCGTGGTTGCCCGGCCCGAACAGGCCCTTGGCCTTGCCCGCGGTGACGCAGGCGCCGATCGGCACGCCGGAGGCGAGGCCCTTGGCCAGCGTCATGATGTCGGGCTGGGTGCCGGCGTGCTGCCAGCCGAACCACTTGCCGGTACGACCCATGCCGCACTGGACCTCGTCGCAGATCATCAGCCAGCCCATTTCGTCGCACAAGGCGCGCAGCTCGCGCTGGAAGGCCTCGTCGGCGACGTTGACGCCGCCCTCGCCCTGAATCATCTCGAGCATCACGGCGACGACCGTGTGGTTGTGCTCACCGACCTTGCGGATGGCCTCGATGTCCTTGTACGGCACGCGGATGAAGCCCTGCACCAGCGGCTCGAAACCGGCCTGCGCCTTGCGGTTGCCGGTGGCCGACAGCGTCGCCATGGTGCGGCCGTGGAAGGCGCTCTCCATGACGATGATGTGCGGCACGTCGATGCCCTTGTTGTGGCCGAACATGCGCGCGAGCTTGATCGCGGCCTCGTTGGCCTCGCAGCCGGAGTTGCAGAAGAACACCTCGTCCATGCCGGAGGTCGCGGCGATGCGATCGGCGAGTTGCTCCTGCAGCGGGATGCCGTACAGGTTGGAGGTGTGCAGCACGCGCGCGGCCTGGTCGGCGATGGCCTTGACCAGGCGCGGATGCTTGTGTCCGAGGGTATTGACGGCGATGCCGGAGAGGGCATCGAGATAACGCTTGCCAGTCTCGTCGTACAGCCACACGCCCTCGCCGTGCGTGAAGGCCACCGGCAGGCGCGCGTAGGTGTTCATGACATGGGACATGGGGTACCTCGATCTGAACTGAGCCAGTAAACGCGCACGGCGGCAGGTGCCGCCGTGCAGGAAGAGTGCTGAATGTTAAGCCAAAACCCGGCGCCCTGTACATAAGCCCGCCCACCCCGCGGGAGCGGCGGCGGCCGCTATCGACACCTGCTTTCGCGGCTGCCGCCGCTCCCACCGCAAGGGCATGCAGGGGGTTTTCTGCTAGAATGCGGCCCGTTTTGAGTCCGGCATCCAAGAACCGGAACAAGGACATCCCCGAAGCCGCCAAGGCATCACACATGAACCAGAAGATCGAGAACTTCATCATTGTCGGGGTCACGAGGGAGGGGAGGAAATTCCGTCCTAGCGACTGGGCCGACCGCCTGTGCGGCGTCATGTCCGCCTTCGGCGCCGACCACCGGATGACGTATTCGCCGTATGTGCGCCCGGGCTGCACGCTCAAGGGCGACAAGACCGTCCTGGTCGACGCCCGCCTCTACGACGTCGAGCCGCTGGCCTACAAGTTCATGGTGAACTTCGCCAACGACAACGACCTGCAGATCGAGTGGATGGGCGACGCGCCGCTCTGAGCGCATCCACGCCGCACCGCGCCTCCTGTGGGAGCGGCGGCAGCCGCGAAATCATCGACCGCACATCTTGAATCGCGGCTTCCGCCGCTCCCACAGCAGAGCTGCACCGCGACGCATGGCACAAGCAGAGGGTCAGACAACAAAAAAGCGACCCTAAGGTCGCTTTTTTTGCTCCGGCGCACGAGGCGCCAGCATCGCGCAGCAAGAATCAGACAGCCATCGACTTGACGGCGGCCGACAGACGGCTCTTGTGACGAGCGGCCTTGTTCTTGTGGATGATGTTCTTGTCAGCGATGCTGTCGATGGTGCTCATCGAGGTGCGAAAGACCGACTGAGCCGCCGCCTTGTCGCCACCCACGATGGCCTTGCGCACGGCCTTGATCGCGGTACGCAGGCGGGAACGAAGGCTGGCGTTATGGGCGCGGGCCTTGGTCGCCTGACGGGCGCGCTTGCGAGCTTGTGCCGAGTTGGCCATAGATTTGAATTCCGTATTGGTGGTTCTGGAAAAGTCCGCGATTATATTTGCCGATCCCGGCGAATGCAAGCGTATTCTTCAAGCACGTGCTTATCGTCCTGCCGGCGCGAGGCTATGATGCGCGCTTCGCATCATTCGGAGCGCCCGTGCGGCGCCCTTCCCCACCGGCATGAACCTCCTGCGCGCCCTCGCCACCGTCAGCGGCATGACGCTGCTGTCCCGCATCCTCGGTTTCGTGCGCGACTTCGTGATCGCGCGCGCCTTCGGTGCCGGGATGGCGACCGACGCCTTCTTCGTCGCCTTCCGCCTACCCAACCTGCTGCGGCGGATGTTCGCCGAGGGCGCGTTCTCGCAGGCCTTCGTGCCCATCCTCGCCGAATACAAGAACCGCCAGGGCGATGAGGCCACACACACGCTGGTCAACCGCGTGGCCACCCTGCTCGGCCTGGTGGTCGCGGTGGTCGCGGCGCTGGGCGCGCTGGCGGCGCCGCTGATCATCTACGTGTCGGCGCCGGGCTTCTCCGGCGATCCGGGCAAGTTCGAGCTCACCGTGGAGCTCACCCGCATCACCTTCCCCTACATCTTCTTCATGTCGCTGGTGGCGCTGGCGGGTGGCGTGCTCAACACCTGGAGCCGGTTTGCGATCCCGGCGTTCACGCCGGTGCTGCTCAACCTGGCCTTCATCGGCATGGCGCTGTTCGCGGTGCCGTATTTCGACCCGCCGGTGCTGGCGCTGGCGTGGGCGGTGTTCCTGGGCGGCGCGCTGCAGCTCGTGCTGCAGGTCCGCCCGCTGCTGAAGATCGGCATGATGCCGCGCTTCGACCTGAACCTCTCGGACCCCGGCGTGCGCCGCATCATGAAGCTGATGGCACCTGCAGTCCTGGGTGTGTCGGTGAGCCAGATCTCGCTGCTGATCAACACCATCTTCGCCTCCTTCCTGGAAAGCGGCAGCGTGTCGTGGCTGTATTACGCGGATCGCCTGATGGAATTCCCCGCCGGCCTGCTCGGCGTGGCGCTGGGGACGATCCTGCTGCCCAGCCTCTCCAAACTGCACGCCGACGACAAGGCGGACGAGTTCTCCTCGCTCCTCGACTGGGGCCTGCGCCTGACCCTGCTGCTGACCCTGCCCGCGGCGCTCGGCCTGGCGCTGCTGGCGGTGCCGCTGGTGGCGACGCTGTTCAACTATGGTGCCTTCTCGGCCGCGGACGTGATGCAGACCCGCAGCGCGCTGGTCGCCTACAGCGTGGGCCTGACCGGGCTGATCCTGGTGAAGGTGCTGGCGCCCGGCTTCTACGCCCGCCAGGACATCCGCACGCCGGTGAAGATCGCGATCATCACGCTGATCGCCACCCAGCTGATGAACCTCGCCTTCGTCATGCCGCTGCGCCACGCGGGCCTCGCGCTGGCGATCGGGCTGGCGTCGTGCCTCAACGCGGCCCTGCTCTACCGCGGGCTGCGCAAGCGCAAGGTGTATGTGCCGCAACAGGGCTGGGGCACGTTCGCCCTCAAGCTGCTGGCGGCTCTGGCGGTGATGGGCGGCGTGCTGTGGTTCGCGAGCGGGCCGGCGGCGTTGTGGACCGAGATCGGCGGCCTGGAACGCGCCGGCCGCCTGGCGCTGGTGGTCGGTGCGGGGGCGGTGGCGTATTTCGCGACGCTGTTCGCACTCGGCTTCCGCCTGCGCGACTTCCGCCGCCGCGGCGCCGCGTAGATCCCGTTTCGCCCCCCTGTGGGAGCGGCGGCAGCCGCGAAGATCGTGCCGAGTTGATCGCGACTGCCGCCGCTCCCACGGGGGCCGCTCCCACAGGGGCCGCTCCCACAGGGGCCGCCCCAGTACGGCGGCTCAGGGCACCGGCGGCAGCGGGATCTGGTCGCTGCGCTGCGCGCCTGCGGTGAAGGCGCGGCAGTCGGCGAGGAACTGGCGAATCACCGCGCTGTGATACTTGCCGCGGTGCCAGACGAAGCTGAAACGCCGGCGCAGATCGAGCCCGGGCGTTTCCAGCGCGACCAGGCTGCCGCGGCGAAAGGCGTCGCGCAGCGCCAGCCGCGACAGGCAGCCCAGCCCGAGCCCGCTTTCGACCGCGCGCTTCACCGCTTCGGTGTGCTCGAGCTCGAGCCGCGGCACGATGCCGCCCGGCCAGTGGCGCAGCGCGGCGTCGAAGGTGCCGCGCGTGCCCGAGCCGCGCTCGCGCAGGATCCACGGCTGCTCGGCGATCTCGGCAACATCCACGCTGCCACGCCCGGCGAGCGGATGCTCCGGCGCGCAGAACACGACGAGCTCGTCCTCGACCCAGGTCTCCCCCTCGAGCTCGGCATCCACGATCTGCCCCTCCACCAGCCCGAGGTCGATCTCGTGGTGCAGCAGCATGCCGGCGATGGTCGCGGTGTTGTGCACCTGCAGGCGCACCCGGCTCTCGGGATGGCGCTGCAGGAAGTTCGACACGATCAGCGGCAGCAGGTAATTGCCGATGGTCAGCGTCGCCCCCACGCGCAGGCTGCCCAGGCCGCGCTCGCCGCGCAGCAGCGCCTCGATCTCGGCGGCGCGGTCGAGCAGCTCGACCGCATGCGGCAGCACCAGGCTTCCCTGATCGTTGAGGCGCAGGCGCTTGCCGTTGCGGTCGAAGAGCTGCTGGTCGAACTGGTTCTCCAGCTCGGCGAGTGCGGCGCTGGCGGCCGACTGCGACAGCGACAAGGCCTCGGCCGCGCGTGACACGTTCTCGCTGCGGGCGATCTCGACGAAGACCTGCATCTGGCGGAGGGTGAATCGCATATCGATCCAATCGGTAAGAGATAGAAATATTATCCACTTTTGCGCTAACCAAGGACGCCTAGAATCCGCTCATCCGCAATTCCGGCACGAACGAGATATCTCATGAGCAGCCTCATCACCGAACGCGTCCTCAGCGTCCATCACTGGAACGACTCCCTCTTCAGCTTCCGCACCACCCGCGACCCGGGCCTGCGCTTCGAGAACGGCCAGTTCGTGATGATCGGGCTGGACGTGAACGGCAAGCCCCTGACCCGCGCCTACAGCATCGCCAGCCCGAACTACGAGGAGCACCTGGAGTTCTTCAGCATCAAGGTGCCCGACGGCCCGCTGACCTCGCGCCTGCAGCACCTGCGCCCGGGCGACCCGATCGTGGTCAGCAAGAAGCCCACCGGCACGCTGGTGCTGCACGACCTCAACCCCGGCAAGCATCTCTACCTGCTCGCCACCGGCACCGGGCTGGCGCCCTTCCTGAGCGTGATCCAGGACCCGGAAACCTACGAGCGCTTCGAGAAGGTGGTGCTGGTGCATGGCGTGCGTTTCGTGTCCGAGCTGGCCTACACCGACTTCATCACCCGCGAGCTGCCGCAGAACGAGTTCTTCGGCGAGCAGGTGCGCGAGCAGCTGATCTACTACCCGACCGTGACCCGCGAGCCCTTCCGCAACACCGGCCGCATCACCCACGTCATCGAATCGGGCCGGCTGTTCGCCGACATCGGCCTGCCCGCGCTCGACCCGGCGCACGACCGCGTGATGATCTGCGGCAGCCAGGCGATGAACAAGGACTGCTGCGACCTGCTCGACGCGCACGGTTTCCAGATGTCGCCGCGCATCGGCGTCGCCGGCGATTACGTGATCGAACGCGCCTTCGTCGAGAAATGACCATGCCGGCCTGAACCGGCGGCAACCTTTTGCGCATGCGGGGCTCGAACGACTCCCCCCTCCTTCAGATGGAGCCCCGCATGCCTTCTTCCCTCCACGACATCCAGGTCGAGCGCCTCGCCGGCGGCAGCACCAGGCTGGGCGAATACGCCGGCAAGCTGCTGCTGATCGTCAACACCGCCAGCCAGTGCGGTCTCACCCCGCACTACGCCGGCCTCGAGAAGCTCTACCAGACCTACAAGGACCGCGGCCTGGTCGTGCTCGGTTTTCCGTGCAACCAGTTCGGTGCCCAGGAACCCGGCAACGCCGAGGAGATCGGCGCCTTCTGCACGAAGAACTACGGCGTCAGCTTCCCGATGTTCGCCAAGATCGAGGTCAACGGCGACGGCGCCCATCCGCTCTACAAGTACCTCAAGCAGCACGCCAAGGGCATCCTCGGCACCGAGGCGATCAAGTGGAACTTCACCAAGTTCCTGGTGAGCCGCGACGGCACGCGCATCGAGCGCTACGCGCCGACGACCACGCCCGAGGAACTGGTGAAGGATATCGAGGGGATGCTGTAGCCAATGAGACCGCGAACGGGGGCGAAGAGCGCGAGTGCCGACCCACGCAGCGCATACGGCTCGGCGCACTTCACGGCGTCAGGAGCTCGACCGATGGGAAGTACTGCCGGTACTTGCGTGGATCTCGCGTCAGGATCGGCCAGCCTTCCACCGCGGCGTGGGCGCCAATGAAGAAGTCGGCCAGGACGCTGTTGCGCTGGCCGCCCTTGCGGCGATACGCGACGAACGCCTTCCCCGCGAGAAAGAGCGCCGGTCTGGGAAGCTCGCGGAGATCGACACCGAGGCCGCTGACCGCCTCATCCAGCGCCTCGACCGTCGAGAATGTCAGCGACAATTCGGCATAGATGATGGGGTTGATCGCAAGACGATGCACCTGCGACTGCCGGCGCAGCATGTCGATCGACCAATCCGCCCACTGCGGATCGTCTTCCAGCACGTCGACCAGGACGTCGGTGTCGACAAGCAGCATCAGTCGTCGCCACGCAGCAAGGCCATCAGGTCGTCCGTGCGCCACCTTACGTCGGCCTTGCCGCGCATGCGTTCGAAGCGATCATTCTCGTCGTGCAGTGTCCCGGGGCGTGTCAGTACCACCTCGCCCTCGCGGTTGATTCGAAACTCGATCGCGCAGCCGGGCTCGAGATGCAGCGCATCGCGGATGTGCTTGGGGATCGTCACCTGCCCCTTGCTCGTCAGTGTGGTGTGCATGTCGAACCTCCCTCTCATCTTCATTTCTTACACGCACGTGCAGCGTAATACCCTGATCAGCTAGCCGCAAGCGCCAAGCGTGCCTGCGGCCGCACGCTCGGGTAGACTCCCGCCTTTTCCGCCCCACCGAACACCCCAACGAGGTACCCGTAGTGGCCCAATACGTCATGTCGATGCTCAGGGTGAGCAAGATCGTTCCGCCCAAGCGTCAGATCATCAAGGACATCTCCCTCTCCTTCTTCCCCGGTGCCAAGATCGGCCTGCTCGGCCTCAACGGCTCGGGCAAGTCCACCGTGCTGCGCATCATGGCCGGCGTGGACAAGGAGTACGACGGCGAGGTGCAGTGGCTCGCCGGCCAGCGCATCGGCTACCTGCCGCAGGAACCGGAGCTCGACCCCACCAAGACCGTGAAGGAAGAGGTCGAGGCTGCGCTCGGCGAGATCATGGAGGCGCGCCAGAAGCTCGACGAGATCTACGCCGCCTACGCCGAACCCGACGCCGACTTCGACAAGCTGGCCGAGGAGCAGGCGAAGTACGAGAACATCCTGTCTACGGCCGGCAGCGACGTCGAGACCCAGATGGAGATCGCCGCCGACGCGCTGCGCCTGCCGCCCTGGGACGCGGTGATCGGCAATCTGTCCGGTGGCGAGAAGCGCCGCGTCGCGCTGTGCAAGCTGCTGCTGTCCAAGCCCGACATGCTGCTGCTGGACGAGCCGACCAACCACCTCGACGCCGAATCGGTCGAGTGGCTGGAGCAGTTCCTGACCCGCTTCCCCGGCACCGTGGTAGCCGTCACCCACGACCGCTACTTCCTCGACAATGCCGCCGAGTGGATCCTCGAACTCGACCGCGGCCACGGCATCCCCTGGAAGGGCAACTACTCGTCCTGGCTGGAGCAGAAGGGCGACCGCCTGGCGCAGGAAGCCAAGCAGGAAGCCGCGCACCAGAAGGCGATGAAGACCGAGCTGGAGTGGGCGCGCTCCAACCCCAAGGCGCGCCAGGCCAAGTCCAAGGCCCGCCTGGCCCGCTACGAGGAGATGGCGAGCGTCGAATACCAGCGCCGCAACGAGACGCAGGAGATCTTCATCCCGCCCGGCGAGCGCCTGGGCGACAAGGTCATCGAGTTCCACGGCGTCAGCAAGGCCTTCGGCGACAAGCTGCTGATGGACAACGTCAGCTTCGCCATCCCGCCGGGCGCCATCGTCGGCATCATCGGCCCCAACGGCGCCGGTAAGTCGACCCTGTTCAAGATGATCGAGGGCCGTGACAAGCCGGACTCGGGCACGGTGGAGATCGGCGCCACGGTGAAGATCGCCGCGGTCGACCAGACCCGCGAGGGCCTGGCCAACGACAAGACGGTGTTCGATGCCATCGCCGACGGCGCCGACGTGCTCACCGTGGGCCGCTTCGAGATGCCCAGCCGCGCCTACATCGGCCGCTTCAACTTCAAGGGCGGCGACCAGCAGAAGATCGTCGGCAACCTCTCCGGCGGCGAGCGCGGGCGCCTGCACCTGGCCAAGACCCTGATCCAGGGCGGCAACGTGCTGCTGCTCGACGAACCCTCCAACGACCTCGACGTCGAGACCCTGCGCGCGCTCGAGGACGCGCTGCTGGAATTCGCCGGCTGCGCGCTGGTGATCTCGCACGACCGCTGGTTCCTCGACCGCATCTGCACCCACATCCTCGCGGCCGAGGGCGACTCGCAGTGGTTCTTCTTCGAGGGCAACTACCAGGAATACGAAGAGGACAAGAAGAAGCGCCTGGGCGAGGAAGGGGCGAAACCGAAGCGCATCCGCTACAAGCCGATCGCGCGCTGATCGACCGACCGTTCGTCCGTCTCACCCGGCAAGGCCCGCTGCAGCGATGCAGCGGGCCTTTGCTTTTGGCTCTCCACTGACCACGCCGAGCCCTCCTCCGCACTTTTCTCTCGCTGGAGGCCGTGCAACACGCTCACCCGCGATAACCACATTTGCATATTGACTATGCATTTGGCGTTTGCCATGATCATGCCATCTTCATCACTGGACGGATTGATCATGTCGGCACGACTCCACAACGGCAGCCAGCGCGGTCAGGGCATGACCGAGTACATCATCATCGTCGCGATGATCGCGATCGCGGCCATCGCGGTGTACCAGTACTTCGGGCAGACCGTCCGCAACCAGACGGCTGCGATCGCCCAGGAGCTGTCCGGCAAGGACGGCACCGCGGCGAAGAATGCCGCCCAGACCGCGTCCGACAAGGCCAAGACGGTCGGTGACCAGAAGCACACGCTCGACACCTACGTGAATCAGGTCGGCAAGTAGCCAGACCCGAGCGCACGGCTAAGCAGACCGGGTTGCGATCACGGCGATGAGCACGAACGACTTGATCCGACAGGGCGGGCAGGTCCTGCCGCTGGCTGCGGTCCTGCTCGTCGCGGTGGCCGCGACCCTGCTCTACATGTTCAACAGCGGGCAGCTGGTGCAGGAGAAGCTGCGCCTGACCAACACCGCCGACGCGGTCGCCTACAGCGCCGGCGTGTTCGAGGCGCGGATGCTGAACTACGACGCCTACACCAACCGCGCGATCGTCGCCAACCAGATCGCAATCGGGCAGGCCGTGGGGCTTGCGTCGTGGGCGAAATACATGGGCACCGCGGCCGGCAACATCGGACCCTATCTCTACCTGATCCCCGGCGTCGGTCCCGCCCTGCAGACCGCGATGAGTCACGTCGAATCGGTCATGGACGTCCTCACACCGGCGCTGGCGGCGACCATCCCGCTTCATGACGCGGCGATCCAGGCGCTCGCGCTGTCGCAGCAGGCCATGCACGGCCCCGGCGACGCGGTGGCACTGGCCAACCGTCTCGCGCTGATGCAGCGCATCGCGCAGGAGAACGATCCGCACGCCGTGGTCGATCCCATCCCGCTCAGCGACGACTTCGTGGGCTTCACCCGCGACCATGCCTCACGCGAGGAGCGCCGCCGCATGGGCCGCATCGTCAACGCGAGCCGCGACGCCTTCCTCCAGAGCCGCAACTGGGACTTCGGCCTGGTCGTGCTGTGCACCGGCATCGAACTGCGCAAACGGGGCGGCACCGAGCTGATCGACCTCGTCGACGGCTGGAAATCGATGGACACCCTGTCGGCGCATCACCACCGCATCCGCCGCTTGCGTTGCCGGCGCAGCGAGAACCCGCTCGGCTACGGCAGCGCCTTCTCGGACGACGGCCTGGCCGACGGCGCCTACAGCTACTCGGGCTCGCGCACCAGCAATCCACGCGCCAGCCGGCGCGCCGACTCGTCCGCCGGGACCGCCAGCGGTTTCGAGCCCGCCCCCCACAGCCTGGGCGGCGGCGCCATTCCGAGCTTCAGGGAGCTCTCGACGGATGCGCTTGCCGCACCCGACCCCGTCGCCGGCCTGAGCATCCGGGTCACCAAGGACGCCACGGACCTGCGCTTCTCGGGCGGCGCGAGCGTGGTCCGGCCCACGGGACGGCTGCAGCTCTTCGAGGGTGCGCTGCCGGGCCGGCAGGCGGCCGCGATCTCGCGCGTCGAGGTGTTCTTCGAGCGCCCGGACGGCGGCAACGGCCTGCATCCGGGCAAAGCCGAACTGGGCAGCCTGTTCAACCCCTACTGGCAGGCACGCCTGGCTCCCGTCAGCGCCACGGAGCGGGCCCAGGCACAGCTTCGCCAGGGCAGCGCACAACTTCCCTGACTGGACAGCGGACTTCGTGATGTCACGCATAGACCATTCAAACGCCATGTTCCGCGGCCGCGACTGCCTTCGAAGCGCGGCCGCGCACACCGGACGCCCGCCGAAACCTTGCGGCCTCGGCCTCGCCTGCACTGCGTCCTCGTCCGCCCGCCGATGGCGGTCCATCGGCGGCGCGCTCATGTCCGCCGGGCTTGTTCTCGCATCCCACTGCGCCGCATCCGAGACCATCGACGGCGGCTACGAGATCCGTCGCCAGGGATCGTCACCTCACGCGCGGCAGATCGCGGCGATGCAGCGCGACGCCGCCGAGGCCCAGTGCAGGCGGGCCGGCGAACTGTGCGCGATGATCGGCTCGACCCAGGGCGAGGCCAGGGGTGCAGAATGTCTCGCCCGCATGCGCCCCGGGCCGTTCGAACTCGTCGGCAGGCTCGACACCGTGGGCGACTACGAAGTGACCGAGTATCACCACCCCGGCCTGCACAAATCCTCGATCACCAAGCGTATTGCCGAGCTGGTCCCGGTCTCGGCCTGCCGGCTGGAGATCCTGCAGCGCGAGACCACGACCCTCATCCATTACGGCCCGCAGCGGCGCACGCTGCTCACCCGCGTCATCGACCCCCGGCGCGGCGCACAGCCCTGGTTCAGCCAGACCTTGCCGAAGCTGGACGCAGGATCGATCGCACTGGTTCGCCAGGCGCTAGCCCTCGACTCCCTTGCGCCGCTTGGATCACAGGCCGGCGGCACATCGGTCGCCGGCACGCCGGGCCCGGACGATGCCCGCATCGCGGGCCGGGACTGCCGCTGGATGGGCACCCCGCCCCCGATGCGGGGCCGGGTCTGCCTGCTCCGCCAGGGGATCGGCATGCCGATCAACGAGAGCCTCGGCGCGGAGATCAGCGGCCCCGGGGAGGAAGGCCCCGTGGTCCTGCTCCGCGAGCAGGTGGTGCGCTTCCGCGGGCCGGTGGAGCTTCCTGCCCGCGCCTTCGAGCCGGACGACATCGTCGCCAGGCCCGGACACCCGCCCGATGCCACCGGCGTTCGCTGCGCGCGCACGACAGCCCCTGCCGGCATCGACCCATGCACGGAGCTTGCCGATGAGCCTGTCGATGACTGAACAGCGCAGATGCGTGCACGAGGTCCGCGGCCAGTCCACGGTGGAGTTCCTGGTCCTGGCGCTGGTGCTCAGCCCGCTTTTCCTGATCGTGCCCCTGCTGGGCAAGCAGCTCGACATCGCGCAGACGGCGACCGCCGCCAGTCGCTACCTGGCTTTCGAGGGCATGGTGCATCACGGCGCCAGCCCGCTGGGCTGGAAGTCCGACGCGCTTCTCGCCGCCGAGGTCCGGCGCCGCTTCTTCGGCAACAGCGATGCGCCGATCAAGACCGGCGACGTCGCCGGCGACTTCGCCGCTCACCGCAACCCGCTCTGGCATGACCACCGCGGACGAGCCCTGCTGCCCGTCTTCGCCACCCATGTCGGCGCCACCAGCCGCAGGGAAACGATCGCCCAGCCGTTCGGCGCGATCTTCGCGTCGAGGATGGACCTGGATGAGCGCAACCTGCATACCGGCACGGTCCGCGTCGATCTCGCCAGGATCGAGGACCTGCCGCCCTTCGACACGCTCGACCTGTCCATCGAGCGTCGCACGACCGTACTCCTCGACACCTGGGCCGCCTCGGGTCCGGACGCCGTTCGTCACGCCATACGCGCTGACGGATCGAACCCGCTGGGCCATTTCCCCTACCGCCCGCTGCAGCTGCTGGTCGCGCCCCTGAAGCCCTTCGTTGCCGTGCTCGAAGGCGCCAGTCCGCCCGAGATCGGGCGGGTCGATCCCGACATCGTCCCGGAAGACCGAATCCGATGAGGCGTCGTCTCCCCTTCCTGCTGATGCTGATCCCGGCGAGCGTCATGGCCGATCCCTGGCCAACGGTCGAGCACCCCGGCGGCGCGCGCGTCGAACGCCTCGGCCAGCACGTGCGTCTCAACGGCATCCCGATGCGCATGACGCGGGCGCTGTCCGCGGCCCCCGCGGACGAGATCGTCGCCCATTACCGCAGCGCCCTGGGCGCGCCGGTCGCACATTCGCGCGTGGGCGCCACCGAGGTGCTCGCCCAGTGGCGTGGCGAGCACTTCATCACGGTCACGATCGCACCGCTGGCCGGCGGCGCGAGCGAAGCGCTGCTCTCCATCACCGACCTGCGGGGCGCCCGCGAGGCCGCAGCGAGGCCGACCGGATTCGTGCTGCCCGGCGGCTCCGAACTGCTCTCCGACATGGAATCCATCGACGGCCCGGTGAGCGCCCGCCAGCTGGTTCTCGTGAATGCGCATGAGCTGCACGCCAACCTCGGATCGTTCTCGGCGAGTCTCGCCGGCCGCGGCCTGCGCCCGGTCGGCCGGCCGCAGGCGGTGTCCGACGACGCGCTGGTACAGGGCTTCGAAGGCCCGAGCGGCGAGGCCAGGCTCGTCCTCGTGCGCCGCGACGGCACGACCAGCGCCGTCCTCACCCTGCTCTCACGAAACCCATGACGCCGCCCGCCCGAATCCTTGAACGCGGACAGGCGCTCGCCGAATACCTCGTCGCGCTGCTCGTGCTGACGATGCTCCTCGGCATCGCCGCCGCCGGCGACGACTCCGTGGTCGACACCCTGCTCGCCGCAATCCGCTCCGCCTTCGATCGCCAGAGTGCCTTCATCTCGCTGCCGCTATGACCACACCGCAGACACCGCCAAGAACCCGCAAGAACTGGATCGTGCTCGGCGTCGCGCTCGCGCTGGGCGCACTCGCCGCCTTTACGGCGAGCAACTACCTGTCCGAACGGATGGCTGAGATCGAGGCGCGCGCGACCGACGTCGACACCGTGCAGGTCGTCGTCGCCAAATCCGATCTCGCCAGCGGGACGCGGATCACGCCCGACACGGTGGCGGTGCGCGCGATTCCCCGCGCCTGGGCGCACTCGAGCGCGATCACGCCCGACCAGTACAGTCGCGCCGAGAGCATGGCCCTGGCCTATCCCGCCACCGCCGGCGAGCCGCTGCTGTGGACGCAGCTCGAGGGGCGGCGCGCACCGACCTTCTCCGCACGCCTCGACGCCGGCCAGCGCGCGGTCACGGTGCCGGTGGACGAGATCAGCTCGCTCTCCGGCATGGTCGAGCCGGGAGACCGCATCGACGTCGTCGTGTCGGTACGCAATGAAACCCGCAGCTTCACCTTCACTCTGCTCCAGGCCGTGCCGGTGCTCGCGACCGGCAGCCGGGTCGAGCTCGGCGAACGCGACCCGGAAGGCCGGCCCCGCGGCTACACCACCATCACGCTCGACACCTCGCCCGAGGACGCCAAGCGCGTCATCGCCGCGCGCGAGATCGGCCGCGTCACCGCCCTGCTCAGGGCGCCCGGCGACCTCGCGCCGGTCTCGGCCGCCATCACCGACGCCCGCAAGCTGCTCGGCCTTCCCGCGGACGACGGCCGGGGCATCAGCACCGTCCCGGTGATCTATGGCGGCGGCCCGATCACCAGCGGGCTGCACTTGCGGCCGCGCCCGGAGGACGCCCCGGACTGATCCGGCACGACCCGCTTCCGCCCTTGCTGTCCCTGGCTACCGACCGTCTTCGCCCGTCCATTTCACGCCCCCAAGCCCCCCGACCACGCCGATGCGCCTACTCGCCACTGCCCTCCTCCACCTCTTCGCGCTGTGCTACCCGCTGGCCGCCCTCGCCGCCGAGATGCCGGAACTGACGATGTTCCTGGGCGAGACCCGCGTCATCGGCGAGCCCAACGCCGGCCGCCTCGCGGTCGGCAACGGCAAGGTCCTGTCCGCCGCGGTGCTCGACGACCGCGAGATCCTCCTCATCGCCAACGAGGTCGGCGTCTCGTCGCTGCACATCTGGAACGCCACCGGCCGCAACCGCCGGCTCAAGGTCACCGTGGTCCCGGCCGACACCGCGCGCGTCAACCGCGAGATCGCCGCCTTCCTCGCCGCCATCCCCAACGCTCGCAGCTCGGTGATCGGCGACAAGGTGGTGGTCGAGGGCGACCGGCTGAGCAACCGCGACCAGGCCCGCATCGCCGAACTCGCCAAGCGCTATCCACAGATCATCGACTTCACCAACCCCATCGGCTGGGAAAAGATGATCGTGATGGACGTCCACATCGTCGAGTTCCCGATCAACATGCTGCGCGAGGTCGGTCTGGCCTGGAACGCCACCGGCGGCGCCGCGATCGGCGGCGTGTGGATGCCCGGTCGCCGCGGCAACGCCCCGCTGCAGATCGACATCCGCACCGGCAGCGACAACGCCCCGCCCATCGTCAATCCGGACGGAAACGGCGGCCAGGTGCCACTGAGCTCCAGCCTCAACCTGCTGTCCGCGATCAACGCCGGCCTCAACGCCCAGTTGCGGCTGATGGAGCAGAACGGCTCGGCATCCATCCTCGCCCAGCCGGTGCTGTCGGCGCGCAACGGCGCCGAGGCGAGCTTCCTCGCCGGCGGCGAATTTCCCTACAGCGTCAGCAACATCAACGGCACCACGATCCAGTTCAAGCCCTACGGCATCCGCCTGCAGATCACCCCCACGGTCGACCACAACGGCGTGATCCGCGCCCGCATCATGAGCGAGGTCAGCGACCTCGACCTCTCGGTGATGGGCGACTCCGGCCCGGCACTGCGCACCCGCAAGACCGAGACCGAATTCAACGTCATGGACGGCGGCACCATCGTGCTGAGCGGCCTGCTGACCCGCGACGTCAATGCCGCGATCGACAAGGTGCCCTTCCTCGGCGACATCCCGGTGCTGGGCGCGCTGTTCCGCTCGCGCCGCTTCCAGAACAACGAGACCGAACTCGTCGTCTTCGTCACCCCGCGAGCGGTCGACAGGCACAGCGTCGACCAGGACGAAAGCATGCTCCGCGCCCGCCAGCGCCTGGACGGTGTTCCGCGTGCCACCGAGCCCGATCTGGCCGCCGTGCCGGGCCTGCCGGCACCGGTCGAGGACCGCGTCGTTCCCGGCCAGCCCACCGGGGCCGGCAGCGAAACCATGTGAATGAACGACTGATCGCGGAGTACCACAGCCATGTTCCAGGTCACCATCAGCCATCCCGAGAGCCCCACCCGCATAGAGGCGATCACCGACACCTCGGTGCTCATCGGCAAGGGACCCGACTGCCGCCTGCGCCTGCCGGGCTGGAAGATCGGGCGCGAGCACGCCCGCATCTACCGCACCAGGACAGGGCTTCACATCCAGGACCTGGGCCAGCTCTTCGGCACCAGCGTCAACGGCAACCGCCTGCAGCAGTACGGCCCGATCGCCCCGACCGACCAGATCACGGTGGGCCCGTTCACCCTGGTCATCGAGGATCGCCTGCAGGCGCAGGCCGAGGGCGAAGCGCTCGAGGCCCGCGCCGTGCCGCCGGGTGAGGCCACGCCCACGGCCCCGCCCGCCGCCGGCACCGCCTCTTCACGCGGCCCCCTCCTCTCACCCGGCGCCTCACCCATCCCGGCATCGCCCACACCCCAGCAGTTCTGGCGCAAGCGCATCCACGAAGCCCTGCTCGACGCCATCGACCTGCGCCGGCGCGATCTGGTGCGCATGAGCGACGAGGAGTTGCGCGCCGAGACCGAAGCGCTGCTGATCGAACTCATCGACAAGGAAGCCGCGCTTCCGGAGAGCATCGATCGCGACACGCTGCGCCGCGAGGTGCTGAACGAGGCGGTCGGCCTCGGGCCGCTCGAAGCCCTGCTCGAAGACGACACGATCAGCGAGATCATGGTCAACCGCCATGACGAGATCTACGTCGAGCGCAACGGCCGCCTCGAACGGCACCCCGGCAGCTTCACCAGCGAGCGCGCGGTGCTCGGCGTCATCGAGCGCATCGTCACCCCGATCGGACGCCGCATCGACGAAGCGTCGCCGATGGTCGACGCGCGCCTGAAGGACGGCTCGCGGGTCAACGCCATCATCCCCCCGCTCGCCATCAAGGGGCCGGCGCTGAGCATCCGCAAGTTCGGCCGCAAGCTGTTTTCCGCCGCCGACCTCGTCGCCCTCGGCGCGATGAGCCCGCAGATGGCCGAGTTCATGCGCATCTGCGTGCTGCATCGCAAGAACATCCTGATCTCCGGCGGCACCGGCTCGGGCAAGACCACGCTGCTCAACGTGCTGTCGAACTTCATCCCCGATGGCGAACGCATCATCACCATCGAGGACGCGGCCGAGCTGCGGCTGGCGCACTCGCACCTGATCAGCCTGGAGACGCGCCCCGCCAACGCCGAGGGCCGGGGCCAGATCGCCATTCGCGACCTGGTCCGGAACGCCCTGCGCATGCGCCCCGACCGCATCGTCGTCGGCGAATGCCGCGGCGGCGAGGCGCTCGACATGCTGCAGGCGATGAACACCGGCCACGACGGCTCGCTCACCACGCTGCACGCCAACACCCCGCGCGACGCCCTGGCCCGCCTCGAAACCCTGGTGCTGATGGCGGGCATGGACCTGCCGTTGACGGCGATCCGCGACCAGATCGCCTCGGCCGTCGACATCGTCATCCAGCAGGCCCGGCTTCCGGACGGCCGGCGCGTCGTCACCGCGATCGTCGAAGTCGCCGGCACCGAATCCGGTCGCATCCAGATGCAGGAACTGTTCCGCCACGAACAGCTCGGTCGCGACGCCGACGGCCGCGTTCGGTCCCGCTTCACCGGCTGCGATGCCGTCCCCGCCTTCTACGAGGCGCTCGCCGAATCCGGCGTCCGCCTCGACCTGTCGCTGTTCGCCGCCCACGGCCAGGCGAGCGAGCCATGAACCTCACCCTCGTCCTCGTCGTCGTCGCCGTCACCATCGCGCTGCTGGTGTGGGCGCTGGCCGACATCGCCATCCGCCTGCTGCACGCCTGGCGCGACCGCTTCACGCGCGAGACCGGCTTCCACCTGCACGAGCTGTTCCTGTCCCTCGATCCGGCGCGCCTGTACACGCTGAACCTCGCGCTGACGCTGCTGATCGCCGGTGCGGCCTGGCTGCTCACCGCCAACTTCGTCGTCGCGCTGGTTGTCGCCACCGGGCTGGCCCTCGCCCCGGGCGCGGTCCTCCGCCGCCTGCGCGCGCGCCGCTGCGAACGCATCGAGCAGCAACTGCCCGACGCCCTGCAGATGCTCGCCGGCACTGCGCGTGCAGGACTGTCCCTGCCGGCGGCGCTGCGCCAGGTCACCACCGAGCTCGCCCCACCGCTGGCACAGGAGCTGCTGCTGGTGCAGCACGAGCAGCGCCTGGGGGTGAGCCTGGACGACGCGCTCGAGAACCTCGCCCTGCGCGTGCCGGCGCAGCCGGTCAAGCTGATGGTGTCGGCCATGCGCATCGCCAACGAGACCGGCGGCGGCCTGGCCGAAACGCTCGAGCGCACCGCCACCACGCTGCGCAGCCAGCAGGCGATGGAACTCAAGATCCGCGCACTCACCGCGCAAGGCAAGCTCCAGGCCTGGGTCGTCGGGCTGCTGCCGATCTTCCTGCTGTGGGTGCTCAGCCGGATGGAGCCGGACGCGATGGCGATGCTGTGGACCACGCGGCTGGGCTGGGGCGTGCTCGCCGCCGTGCTGGTCATGGAATTCATCGGCGTGCTGCTGATCCGCCGCATCGTCGCCATCGACATATGAACGCCGACACCTCGCCCCCGCTCCTCGCGCTCGATCCGGGCGTGATCATCGCCGCCATCGCGCTCGCCGCCGGCCTGTCGGTCGCACTGCTCGGCTGGCTGATCTCGCGCGCGGCGGCCAGCGTCCCGCGCCAGGACCGCGTGTGGCTCGATCCCCCGCCGCTCGCCTACCGCATCGTGTGGTGGCCGGTGCACTGGCTGGCGCACTACCTGCGTGCCGTGTTGCCGGAACGCCAGCTGCAGGCCAGCCTCGTGCGCCTGCGTCTGGGGGGACTCGACTACGCGCTGGATCCGGCCCAGTTCCTCGCCGGACAACTGGTCTGGGCACTGCTGTGCGGCGCCTTCGGCGCGTGGCTGGCAAGCGCCTTCGCGCAACCGGTTCACTGGCCGCTGCTGGCCGGTTTCGCCAGCGGGTTCCTGCTGCCGCCGGTGTGGCTGCGCGACCGCATCGAGGTGCGTCGCCGCCACACCTTCAAGGCCCTGCCCTTCATGCTCGACCTGATCACCCTGTGCGTGGAATCTGGGCTGAACCTCAACAGCGCGCTCGCGCAGGCGGTGGCCAAGGGGCCGGCCAGCCCGCTCAGGGACGAGCTCGCCCGCCTGATGCGCGACGTGCGCGCGGGGCGTCCGCGCAGCGAAGCCCTGCGCGATCTCGCCGACCGGCTCGACATGGCCCCGGTGAGCAACTTCGTCTCCACCCTGATCCAGGCCGAGGCCACCGGCATGAGCCTCGGCCCCATCCTGCGCGCCCAAGCCGAGCAGCGCCGCACCGAGCGCTTCGCCGGCGCCGAGAAGCTCGCCATGCAGGCCCCGGTCAAGCTGCTGTTCCCCTTGCTGTTCTTCATCTTTCCGTGCGTGTTCGCGATCCTGATGTTCCCGATCGTGATGAAGTTCATGGCGGCGGGCGTATGAGCGCATGCCCTGCATCTGCCCGTGGTCCGGTGCGCCCTGCCCCCGTGGCGCCGGTCTCGCAGCAGCCTGACGCGCCTCCGCCGCTGGCCATACAACGCGCCGAACGCTGGTTCGACCGCCTGCGCGGCCTGCTCGGGTCGCCTCCGCCTGCGCCCGGCCACGCGCTGCTGATCGCCCCTTGCGCATCCGTCCACACCGCCTTCATGCGCTATCCGATCGACGTCGTCTTTCTCGACCGCCGGGGCCGAATCCTCGAGGTGATCGAGGCCCTGCCGCCATGGCGAATGGCGGCGTGCTGGCGGGCTCGCCAGACCCTGGAGCTGGCCGCGGGCGAGGCGCGACGGCTCGGGCTGGCACCTGGCACGTCTGTCGTCATCCCGGACTCGATCGCACACGGCGCGAGCACCGTGGGAGCGGTCAAGCCCGCCCCCACAAACGCTACGCCGGCATCGTCTGCCGCTGCCTGTGCATCCGCGCAGGCGCCTTCAGAAACCGAGACGGCAGCCCGCCGTGATCCGGCGCCTCGCGCACAACGCGGCGCCACCCTGGTCGAGTTCGTCGTCGCCGGGCCGCTGGCGCTGTTCATCCTGCTCGTGCTGATGCAGTACGCGCTGCTCTTCCACGCCAGGAGCCAGCTCAACTACGCCGCCTTCGAGGCCGCCCGCGCGGGCACGGTCGCCAACGCGCGACTGCCGGCGATCCGCGCCGCCTTCGACCGCGCCATGACCGGCTATCACGGCGGCGGCACGACCACGGCCGAACTCGCCGCCGCGCGCAGCCGCGCCCTCGCCGAGGCCCCCTTCGCCCGCATCGAGATCCTCTCGCCCACCCGGGAGAGCTTCGACGATTATCACAGCCCGGCACTGGCGGCGCGCATGGGACTGAGCGCGCGCGTGATTCCCAACACCAATCTCGCCCACCTCGACTGCCCCGTCGACCGCTCCGGCTGCGCACGCGACCCCGCCGGCAACGCCAGCGGACAGACACTGCAGGACGCCAACCTGCTCAAGTTGCGCATCACCTACGGCATCCCGGTGGCCAGGCAAATCCCGCTCGCCGGCCCCTTCATGGCCCGCGCGCTCGCCGTGCTCGACCCGAACGACGGCGACGCCTTCCGCGCCGGCCTGGTCGCCGCCGGACGCATCCCGGTGGTGACGCACACGGTCATGCGCATGCAGTCGCCTGCAATCGAGGCGGGCAACGCGTCGCTTCCGGGCCCCGGCAATGCCGGCACGCCCAGCGATCCTGGGCCGCCGCCCGAGGGTCCGGGCCTGCCCGCCTGCCCGCTGACCGATCCGGCCTGCACCGAGCCTCCCGCCCCCGTGCCCGAACCGGAGCCCCTCCCCGATGGCTGCAATCCGCTCACCGATCCCGCCTGCTCGTCCTATCCCTCCTGCCAGGCCCCGGCCGACTGGCTCAGCGGCATCCCCGACGCTGCTCCGCGCCGCTGAGCACAAGGGCCCTCTACCCATGACCTCGTCCCGGCAACCCATCCGCAGCATGCTGATCCGCGTCCTCCTTGGCCTGCTGCTCATGACCCCCGCAGCCGCGATCGCGCAGTTCTCGGCTGGCGGAGGGCAATCCCCGCCTCAATCCACGCTATCGCAAAGCGATTGCCTTGCCGGCGATGGCGGCGATCCGGGCGCAAACCCGTGCGCAGGCGCCGGACCGGCGAGCCAGGAGGACGACAGCGGTGTCGAGCACGGCGCGGGCAATCCGATCGACGTCCTCACCGGCAACAAGTACCAGCGCGAGACCGACCTTCCCGCCCTGCCCGGCGTGCTGGGCATCGAGATCGTGCGCCACTACAACAGCGCACAGGCGGGTACCGACGCGCCGCTCGGCCTGCTCGGGCGCGGCTGGCGGCTGTCCTACGAGACGGATCTGTACGCACTCGAGCACGAGCTGCACATCGTGCAGGCGGATGGCCGACGCCACGTCTTCACCCGGGACCCCAAGGCGCAGGACCGCTACACGAGTGCCGACCCGGCGCGCGGCTGGGTCACGAGCACGGCCTCCGCATCCCTTGAAGGACGGATGCGCTACCGGTGGACCTGGCCTGACGGACGCACGCTCGACTTCGATGCGCGCGGAAAACTCGTGCAGATCCGGGTACCCAGCGGCGAATTCCTCAGCCTCACGCGCGGCCCGCGTGGCGAGCTGATGAAGGTCACCGACCCGCAGGGGCGCAGCCTCAGCTTCGAGTACGCGCCCCGCGACCGCGCAGGTTTCCGCGGTGTCGTCGCGATCACCAGTCCGCTCGGGCGTTTCAGCTATGCGCACCAGAACGACCACGGCCGACCCGGATTGAGCAACCTCGTCGGCGTCACGCATCCGGACGGAGGCCTGCGGCGCTACCACTATGGCGCCGACGACGGCGAAGGGGCGCCGGCCTGGCCCCACCACCTCACCGGTGTCAGCCTGGTCGACGCAGCGCCGGACGGTCGGCCAGAACACGCGCCGCAGCAAGAGCGCCTGTCGACCTACGCCTACGACCACCAGGGACGCGCCGTCATGAGTGTGCGCGGGGCGCCGCGGCGCGTGGACGGATCCGGCAAGACGCTACCCGGCACCGGCATCGAGCAGGTGGATCTGGACTTCCCGACCCCGGGCCGCACCGTGCTCACCAACGCCCTGGGCCAGCGCACCACCTACCGCCATGCCCTCGTCGGCGGCCAACCGCGCCTGCTGGAGATCATCGGTCCCGGCTGTGCCAGCTGCGGTGAAACCAGGCTGCGCTACGCCTACGACACGCTCGGCCGCACGATCGCGATCACCCGTCTCGACCTCGCCGCCAAGGCGCTCGCCACCACCACGATCGAACGCGACGCAGCCGGCCGCGTGCAGCGCGAGTCCCTCCGCCGCCATGCCGACGGCAAGCCCTCGCCGGTGCGCCAGATCGTTCGCTACGAGTACGCCGGCGATAGCCCGCGACCTGCGCTCGTCGCACGCCCAAGCGTCGTGCCCGGGCGCGAAGTTCAGCGCCGTTACACCTACAACGAGGCCGGGCAGCTCGCCCGCATCACCGAGACCGGCTTCAGCCCGCTCGACGCCTCGGGCGAGCCGATCGGGAGCGCCAGCGATGCCACCCCGATCGAACGCTCGACCACCTTCACCTACACCCGGATCAATGGGCGCTCGCTGCTGGCCGCGATCGATGGCCCGCTACCGAACGGGCCGCAGGCATCGCCGCTCGACTCCGACATCACGACCCTGGAATGGGACGGGCAAGGAAACCACCCGGTGGCGGTCACGCAGCCCGGCGGGCGGCGGAGCACGCTCGAGCACGCGACGGCAACCGGACTGCTGCAGGCGGTAACGAACCACGAGGGGTACGCGACCCGCTTTTCGTACGACCTGCACCAACGCGTCGTCACCGTGCGCAGCCACGGCCCGGGTGGGACAAGGCAGCAGGAACGGCAGATCCGCTACGACGCCCTGGGACGTCCGGTCGAGTCACTGGACCCGGCGCGTCCGGCGTCGAACTGGCTGCGTGCATGGGACGAGCGCGGTCGCCTGCTCTGGCACGCGAGCGCGCTGGGCGTCCTCGACCGCTTCTCCTACGACAACGAGGGGCGCCTGATCGAGCACGGCCGGCGCAGCGCCAGCTTCGACCGGACGCACTGGCGCCGTTACGATCATGAGGGCCGGGTCGAAGCCGTGCTGGACAACGCCGGGCGCGGCCGGCAATGGCATCGCGACACCCACGGACGGCTGCAGTACGCTGTCGATGCCGACGGACTCGTCCATCCCGGCCCTGCAGCCCTTGCGCCGCGGACCAGGAGTCAGCCGCTGCCCCCCGCGCCCCGGACGCTTCACGACGACTTCGGACGTGCCGTGTGGAAGCAGGACGCCGACCGCGGTGCCGAAGTGCGCGAATACAATGCCGGCGACCGGCTCATCGCGATGCAGGATGCGCGCGGCAACCGCGCCCGATACGAGTACGACGTCCGCGGGCGCATCCACCGCCAGTCGATCACCGACGCCCGCAGCGGTACCGTCGAGGAAACCCGCTGGCACTACACCGGCGACCGTCTGAGCGAGATCCTTCATCCCACCCAGCGCGAACGCTACGAATACGATGCGAACGGATTTCGCAGCGCACGCATCGTCACCCTGCCCACTGCACAGGGCGAGCTGACGACGGTCACCCGCTACGAACACGACGACTCGGGCCGGCTGATCGCAACCACGCTGCCCGACGGCAGCCGCCTGCGCTACGAGCGCAACGGCCAGGGCCAGGTCGTCGCGTTGAAACGCGAAACGGCGGGCACGCCCTGGCTGCCCTGGATGAGCTCCGATCGGCTCATCGCCGGCGAGTTCGAGCGCGACCTCGCCGGCCTGCGCGGCTACGTGAGCGGCAACGGCATCCAGACCCTGTTGCAGCGCAGTCCCGAAGGCGTGCTCGCGCGCATCGTGCATCGCCACCACCGCCCCGAAACCAGCCGATCCGCAAGTAGGTCACTGCTCGAACACCGCTACGTCTGGGACGGACGCGGCAACCTCCTGCACAGCCGCCAGCACGCAACTGGCGGTGGCGCCCAACCCGGCCTCACCAGCCACGCCTACGACCGTGGTAACCGCCTGCTCGCCTCCGTCCGGTGGCGGACGCGGAGCGACACCGTGGCCGAGCAGTCGGTGTGGCGCTTCGCCTACGATCCTGCCCAGCGCCGTGTTCTGGCGCAGCAGGATGTCGCTTCGCAGGATGAACTGCACGCCGGAACCCGGCGAGCCGCGTTCGAGCCCGGCTCCCACCGTCAGTCGCCCACGGCCGACCGCCTCGTTCGTCACGACGCCGGCGGCCAGCCCGAGCGGATCGGCGAGCGGGAATACACCTGGGACGCACGCGGCCGCCTCGTCGAGGTGCGCGTGCGCGGCGCGACGCTGGCCCGCTACGGCTACGACCACCGCGGCCTGCGCAACACCCGGCAAACAGCTGGCGGAACGATCCACACCATCTACGACGAGCACCGCCAGCCTCTGGCCGAACTCGACACGAACGGACGCATCCTGCGCCAGTACATCTGGCTGGCCGACCTGCCGCTGGCCGTCATCGACACCCCGCAGGGCATCGCCCCGGCCAAGGCCGATTCCACCCCCATGTCGGACTTCATGAACGAGATCGGAAAACTGCTGCGCGCGAGTTTCACCGAAGACGAAGCCATTGCCTGGCTGCACGCCAACCACCTCGGCGCCCCGGAGCTCGCCACCGGCGCGGACGGCCGGGTCCTGTGGCGGGCGACCTACGCCCCCTTCGGCGCCGCCAAGATCGAGAGCCAGGGATTCACGCTCAACCTGCGCCTGCCCGGCCAGCACTTCGACCCGGAGACCGGGCTGCACTACAACCGCGCGCGCTACTACGACCCCGAACTGGGCCAGTACCTCACTCCCGACCCCCTCGGCACGCCCGACGGGCCGAATCCTTACGCATACGTCGCATTCAACCCCCTGCGCTACGTCGATCCGGATGGGCTGGTGCTGTTCGCGTTCGATGGCACGGGGAACAGCGATGACCGCAACGATCCCGCGATGGCGGGCAGTGGCTTCAGCAACGTGGTTAACTTCCTGCGCGCCTACGAGGATGGAAATCGACGTTACGTGAGCGGGGTCGGCACGGTGCATCGCGACATCGAGTACGGCGACATCCGCCCCGAAGACTACGCGAGCCGCACCCTGCTGTGGTGGCTCACGCCCGGCGACCCGACCTACATCAACGACATGGGTGGCAACTATTCCGGGCCGGCACGCATCGCCCGCATGATGCTGTACCTGCGCGACGAAGCGGACCAGCTCGAAGACGACGAGGTCCTGGACATCGACATCATCGGCTTCAGCCGCGGCGGCGCGCAGGCGCGCGATTTCGCCAACCGCATCGTCGCGGATGCGGCGGACTACGAGGGCGCGACCTACTACAGCTACACGAAGAAGGACGGCACGCCCGGTTGCCAGCCGGTCAACTTCCGCTTCATGGGTCTGTTCGACACGGTGCTATCGACCAACATGAGCGGAACGGGCTACAGGCTCGGCATTCCGGACAACTTCACGTATGTCGCCCAGGCCATCGCACTCAATGAGCATCGATCCGACTCTTTGCAGGAGTTCGGGTATCGCAACCCGAAACCGCACAGCATGCACTGGGGCGGATTCCCGCTGGAGTCCATCGGCGCCAGCAGCGACGAACCGGGGCAGATCCGCGTCGAGAAGGGCTTCATCGGGGCGCACGCGGACATCGGCGGGGGCTATCCGGACGATGAGCAGGGACTTTCTCTCGTCGCGCTGAACTGGATGGTCGAGCAGGCACGCCTGGCGGGTGTAAGTATGAAAAGTATCGATCCGATCCCCGCCCACGAAGTGGTGCTGCACGACCAGAGCAACGTGATTCAGGCGGGCAATCCGCAGAATGTGGTCCCCCGCCAGATGACCCAGGGCGACCTGCCCTGGATCGACTATGTCTTTCCCGAGGACCGCAGCGTCAATGGCGCCATCGCCGGGGATCGTCAGCGCAACATGGGCTTCGACAACGGCAGCTTGACGCACGCCGACACCCACCAGTTCATCACCTGGCGAGCGCGCGATATCGACCAGCTCGGCACTGGCTCAACCCTCGACCCTCGCGAACTCGACAACGTCACCGGCACGGTCGACATGCGGCAATATGTGAAATGGTTGTGCGCGAACGCCTATTTCGACAAGAACGCTCCTCAATGTGCTTCGTGAGGCTCCACTGCATGAATCCGAGACTTCCATCGCCGTCCCGCCGTGCCCTGCTGGCACTGGGCGCCCTTGTCCTCGCCGGCTGCCGAACCGCACCGCCGCCGCCCGAGAAGCCGGTGACGCCGGAACAGGCCAGATACCTGGAGAGCCGCCAACGCATGCTGGAGCGATTCGGGCGGGCCGGCTTCGAACTGGTGGTCGATGCGATGCGGGGGCAGGAATTCCTGGGTGTCGAGTTCTTCCCCGAAAACGCCAAGTATGAGTTTTATGCCTCTAGCGTTCAGACCCTTAGAAATCAGACGAAGATGATGCTCTCCCAGCCCGTCCCCGAGCGCGTCCGCATCCTGTGGCGGGATTCTTCCGATCGGCGTTTCATCGAGGGCGTTGGCAGTCGCTACATTGGTCGAATCATCGGCGACGAAACCATCGAAGTCGGCTCCCGCATCCCGCAGGCGCTCATCGACGACCTCAAGCGCGACCCGCGCGGAAACCTGCGCCTGAAGTTCCGCATGAGCAATCAGGGCACGCTGTTCGGCTGGGACATCCAGAGGCGCCCAGGATACGATCCGCGCGAACGCGACCGTAAGGGACGGCCCCTCCATGTCAGCCCCGTCCATTCCTTTGCCGGCGGGGACTTTCGGGAGGCCGAGATCTCCAACGGCAAGGTCGTGCGCAAGGGCTGGTACATCGACAGGCGCACGGGACAGACAATCGAAACCGACTATTGAAACCCCGCTCGCGTGTCACCTGCGGCGCGAGGCGGCCCACGTCCCTCTTCGGGATTGTCGATGCCCCCGTATCCCCTCCTGCACCCCGACAAGCACGCAAGCGCATGGAGACCGATCAGCCCCGCGCCTGCCCCATCTCCTGCAGCTGGACGATCAGCATCGCCAGCCGCCGGCGCAGCTGGCGATGGCGTTCGCTGCCCGCCTCCTGCGCCGCGATCTCCGCCCGCAGCGCGGCGATCTCCTTGCGCAGCCCGATCTCCGGCGGGATGAATCCGGCGTTGCGCAGGATCTTGTTGACCATGCGCTGCTCGGGCGACACGAAGAGTTCGTCCTCGAACACCAGCGGCCGGCCGGCGCCGGGCAGGCCGACGAATTCGCCCCTGCGCTCGGCATCGAGGATGCGCTGCTCGGCGAGGATGTCGAAGATCGAGGCCACGGCCAGCGTGTCGCTCAGCGTCCGGCCGACAGGCCGGGCCAGTCGGCGGCGCTGAGTGCGAACTTGTAGGCGAAGGCACTCCACGACTCGCCGCGGCACAGGGCGTCGATGAAGCCGGCGCGGTCGGTGACCCAGCTTCCGCCAACCACGGTGACGCCGCGCGCGAACAACGGGTCGGGCAGGCAGCCGGCGCTGGGGCCGATCAGCACGATACGCTCGGCGCCGCGGCAGTGGGCGAGCATGCGGTCCACCGAGTGATTGAGCAGGATGGAGCTGGTGGAGAGCACCTTGTTGCAGCCTTCGAGTTCGCCGGCATCGAGCGTGACGCGATAGCCGTCGTAATGGCCGGCGTAGTCCGGATTGAGTTCGATCACCGTCAGGCGCGCGCCGGCGGCGGTGACCTGCTTCAGCAGGGGCGAGAACAGCCCGACCATGCCGACGTGGTCGCCCGCCCGCGGGTCGATGCCGCCGATGGAGTCGGTGGCGCGCGGCGGGGCGAAGCCCATGCGCTCCATGACCGTGCGCGACAACGCATTCGCGGCGGCGAAGCCGAGCGTGCGGCGCAGGTCGCGCACCTCGGTCTCCACCCGCCTCACGCCGCTGCCCGGGGGCGCGGCGGCGAACTCCCTCGCCAGCGCGAGCGCATCCATGCCGACGATGCCGCCGCGATCGGGCGCATCGATCAGTCGCTGCAGCGTGTCGTCGAGCAGCACGTAGGAGATCCCGAGCGCGCCGTCGTCGAGCTCCAGCGCGCAGAACTCGCCGTTCTTGGAGGCCGCGGCCGCGGCGGGCGGCAGATGCAGGGCGCGGACGCGGGGGACCGGGTGGCCGGCGGTGGCGCGTTCGAGCTCGGCGACGAGATCGGTGGCGAAACTCATGCGGGGTCTCCTCGGTGCAGCCCGGCGCGCACCGCGGCCGCGGCGGTCTCGGGACTGACGGTGCGGGCGCGGTTCTCGGGGTTGCGCAGCGCGCCAGGGAAATAACTGGCGGTCAGGCTCTGCGAATGCACCGGCGAGCCGCCGGCCTCCAGGCCTTCGCCGCGCACATGCCCGCCGGCGGCGGCAGGCGTTCCCTCAGGCGATGCTACTCCGGCGTAGCGCCGCCAGTCTCGCACCCAGTGGATATCGTCGGCCAGCTCCAGCAGGCCGATGGTCTCGCGGTCGCCGATCAGGATGCCCTGCACGCGCAGGCCCTGCTCGCGGCGCGCCGTCAGCAGGCGCTCGGCGAGCACCGGGGTGGCACCGAACTCGCCATCGGAGGCGATCAGCAGGTCCGCGAGCTGCCACTCGGCCACCTCCAGGCGGGCGATCGCGCTCTCCAGCGGCGCGCCGATGTCGGTGCCGCCGCCGAAGCCCTGGCCGAGGAAGCGCGCCAGCCGGCCGACGCCCTCGACGTCCACGCTCACCGCCATCTCCAGCACCTCGTCCGGCCCACCGAACGTGAACACGTGGCACGCCCGTCCCTGCGCATGCGCACTGCGCGCCGCCTCGAGCACGACCGCCTTCGCCACCGCCTCCGCGCCGCCGCGCATCGAGCCGGAAGTATCGACGCAGATCAGCATCGGCCCCATCTCCAGGCGCTTTGCCGATGCCGGGCGCGGACTCGGTCGGAGCACCGGCGCGCGCGCCTGGCGGGTCTCCTGCAGGTGGTCGTCGTCTTCGTAGGCGAGCAGCGTGCGCTCGGCATGACGGGCATGCCACACCAGGCGCAGTTGCGGATGGCCGAGCAGCATGGCCTCGGCGGGCAGCATGCGCGCGATCCGCCCCGATCGATGCACGCCACGCGTCTCGCCCGGCATGTCGGGGACGCGCAGGCGGCGGGCGCACGGGGATTGCAATTCGGCCGCCTCGATCACCGTGTTCAGGGGCTGGCTGGATGCGTCGTCGACGTCGGTCTGGCGCGCGCGGCCGAGGCCACGGATGATGCGGGCGAGTTCGGGCAGGCGCTCGATCAGGCGGCGGATGCGCACCAGCTCGCGCCATTCGCTGCTGCGCAGCAGGCCGCGCAGGGCGTCCCAGCGCGTATTCTTGAGCAGGTCGCCGAGATCGCCGAAGGCGCCGATCAGCTCGTCCAGCTCGCCGCAGCGCTCGGCCCAGTCGGCGGCGAAGGCCTCGACCGCCATGGCGTCGGCCTCGGCCTCGCCAGCCCCACGGTCGCGGTAGTCGACGATCAGGTCGAGGTGGAAGAGCAGGCCCTGCAGCACGGTGTCGGCCAGTTCGTCGCGATGCGCGCAATAGTCGGCCAGCTTCAGGCGGGCGAGGACTTCACGCACCCCCACCTGCAGCGCGGACGCCGGCCAGGCGGGTGCCGGCTCCGGCAGCGCTCCCCGTAGCAGCGCGTCCCGCCACGCCGCCAGCGCCGCGAGCCGCGACGCCAGCTCGCCGCCGGCGTGGGTCATGCCGCCCAGCCACAGGCTGCGGGGCAGGCGGTCGAGCGCCGCCAGCGGCGCCTCCTGCGCCTCGAACAGGCGGGGCGTGACGGCACGGACGGCGGGCGCGCTCACGGCCGGCGCTCAATCCGGAAAGGGTTCGTGCTCGACCGCCGGCGGCCGGGCGCCGTCCGCATCCAGCCGCGGCAGCGCCTCGAAGCCGGCCCGGGCGTCACCGGCGCGCCGGTCCAGCGCGGCCAGTGCGGCTGCGACGCCGGCCAGATTCGCCTGCGCGGCGGTCACGAAGCCCGGATCGGCCCACAGCGCCTGCGCCGACCATTCAGCCAGCGACTCGCACCGCGCCGCCAGTTCGTCGCTGCAGGCCGCCAGGCGCTGCAGCAAGGCGTCGATCTGCTCCACGCGCGCGGCGATGTGCAAACTGCCGTAGCGGCGCCTGCGGGAGTAGGTCATGCGCAGCGCGGCGGAGCCGCCCTTGGCGTCGCCGATCGCCCCCGCCAGCGCACCGGCCTGTCCGGCTGTCCCCGGCTCGCCCAGGGCTTCTGCCGCCTGGGCCGCCGCATCGAGCGCGGAAAAGCGCAGGCGTCCGGCCTCGTCGTAATCGAGATCGTTGGCCTCGCGCTCGGCCTTCAACTGCGCCTCGAAAGCCTCCACCACCCGTGTCAGCCGCGGCGGCGAAAAGGCCTCGCGGATGCCCAGCCGGATCGTCAGCCAGTCGGCGACCGCCTGCTGCAGCGCCGGATCGGCAGCGATGCAGGGCGGCACCAGGCCCAGATCCCACTCTTCCACCGCCGCCCTGCCCTCGCTCGCCGCCGCCACCCGCAGCAGGTGGCCGATCTTGACCCAGCGCCGGTCCGATACGTAGTGCCGTTCCGCCGCCAGCCAGGTGCGCAGCTCGGCAAGTCGCGCGCGCACCTCGTCCGGCAGCGCGATCTGCTGTGCGGCGGCGGTCAGCGCGGCACGCTCGGCAGCGCCGAGCTGTAGCCCGCCGAGCCGTGCGTGGCCGCTCGGACTGCCGCCATCGCCCGGAGCAGGCCGGACATCGAACTCACCCGAGGCGCCGAGATTCATCGCTCCCGCGTCGAGGCGCCCGGCCCCTTGCGCGCCATCCCGCCCCGCCTGCGCCAGCAGGGCACGGAAGCCGTCCGCGCTCACCGGTCCCACCGTCAGACGCAGCAGGAAGCGGTCGAAGAAGGCCTCCGCCACCTCGTCCTCGGGCACCTGGTTGGTGGCCCCGATCACGCTGATCAGCGGACAGTGCACCCGGCCCGCGCCGTTGTCGAACTCGCGCTCGTTGAGCAGGGTCAGGAGGGCGTTGAGGATCGCGCTGTTGGCCTTGAACACCTCGTCGATGAAGGCGACCTCGGCGTCGGGCAGAAAACCGGCCACATGGCGCTCGTAGCGGTCCTCCTCCAGCGCGCGGATCGACAGCGGGCCGAACAGCTCTTCCGGGACGGTGAAGCGGGTGAGCAGGCGCTCGAAGTAGCGCGCCTCGCGAAACGCCAGGTGGATGCGGCGCGCCAGCGCGCTCTTGGCGGTGCCGGGCGGTCCGATCAGCAGCGTGTGTTCGCCGGCGAGCGCGGCCAGCAGGCTCAGGCGCAGCACCTGACGGCGCTCCACCAGGCCGGCTTCGAGGGACTCCAGCAGGCGGGCCAGGCGGGCGCGATCCATCCCCGCTCTCCGCTCAGGCGCGCGGACCGTGCGTGGCGCCGTAGGCGTGGGCCTTCAGCGTGTCGAGATCGACGATACGCAAGGCGGCTTCGTGGGTGGCCTCCAGCACCACCGGCGGCGCCACGCCCGCCTCCAGCGCCTCCTTCCAGCGCAGCGCACACAGGCACCAGCGATCGCCCGGCTGCAGTCCGGCGAAACGGAATTCGGGGCGCGGCGTGGACAGATCGTTGCCCACGGTGCGCGAGAACGCCAGGAAGTCCGCCGTCACCCGCACGCAGACGATGTGCCGGCCGAGGTCGTCGGGTCCGGTCTCGCAGCATCCGGTGCGGTAGAAACCGGTCAATGGCGAGTAGCTGCAGGCGAGCAGTGCGCCGCCCAGCACGTTCTTCGATCCGTTCATGCCCACGCTTCCCACTTCGATGTAGTTGATGGCCGCCCGCACATCGGCGCACGCGCGCGCCTCGTGCTGATACCGAGCGCACATTGTAGCGCCAGGCTCCATTGCCGGCCGCCGCCGCCTTCTGCACCGCGGGAGCTTCTTGCAGTGCACCGAAGGGCCGTTGTTTCTGCTATTTTTCTTTCTTTTAGTCGAATCGCAACACCCATGGCCGACAAGTCCGACTCAACCCGTGAGTTCATCAGCACGGCACAGGCCGCCAGACAGCTCGGTCTGTCTCTCGGCGCCGTACAGCAGATGGTCGAGTGCGGGACCCTGGCAGGCTGGAAGACGGCCGGCGGACACCGCCGGATCCGCCAGGACTCGGTGGATGCGCTGCTCGCCAAGGCCCGCGCACCGGGGCTGCAGGCGCGCAGCACCAGCGCGGGCAGCAAGCTGCGGGTGCTGGTCGTCGAGGACGATCGCCTGCTGCAGGGCATCTATCGCGAGACGTTCGCCAACTGGGAAGCGCCGCTGGACGTGCACGTCATCGGCCACGGCCTCGATGCGATGGTCGAGATCGGTCGCGAGCCGCCCGACCTGCTGATCGTCGACCTGCGCATTCCCGGCATCGACGGCTTCGAGATGATCCGCCGCCTGCGCGAGAACCCGCTGTGCGCCGACGTCGCCATCGTCGTGGTGTCCGCCCTGACCGCCAAGGAGATCGCAGCGGCAGGAGGCTTGCCGCCTGACGTCACGGTATATCGCAAGCCGATCCCGTTCCAGGAACTCCGCGGCTACGTCCAGTCCCTGATCGCGCTGCGCCGGCGGCAGCGCAACGCGGGCTGAGCGGGCCGGGAACGACATGAACAAGCTTGCGTTCATCATCGACGACAGCGCGGTCAACATCGCCGTCGGCCGCCTGCTGCTGCAGCGTCTCGGGTGGAAAGTGGAGGAGTTCTCGAGCGCGGCGGCGATGCTCGAGCGCCTCGGCGAGGTCACCCCGGCCTTCATGCTGCTCGACATCTCCATGCCCGACATGAGTGGCATGGAAGCCTGTCGGCGCATCCGCAGCAACCCGGCGTGGAAGGACATCCGCGTCATCGCCTACACCGCCCACGCCCACGATGACGAACGCCAGCGCTACCTTTCCGCGGGCTTCGACGAAATCATCACCAAGCCGGTGACCGTCGGATCGCTGACCGCCGCCGTCGGCGAGGCCAGCGCCAGATCGCCATCGCAGCCCTGAAGCGGAAGTCCGACGAGCGTGTCCGTGCCCGAGCAGCCGAAGGCCCATTTCGACCCGGCCGCCCTGTGCGCCGACCTGTGCGGCAGCATGTCCGCCGTGGTCAAGGTGCTGGAGACCTTCGAACCCTGGCTCGAGGACATGCGCGCCCGGCTGAACACCGCGGTCGGCGCGCGTGACATGCCCCAGGTCTCCGCACTCGCCCACGCCCTGCGCGGCAGCCTCGCCCAGCTGCGGTCGCAAGCGGCGGTCGAACGCGTGCACGCACTCGAGGCGCTGTGCAAGACCGAGCCGGGAATCCTGCTGCCCGCCGATCATCCGGACCTGCTGGCCCTCGACCTGGAACTCGACGCGCTTGCCGCCGAGGTCGCGCAATTCCTCACCGCCGCCCGCTCCGCGGCGCAGGCGGGACCACACGATCCGGCATAAAACACTTTCAACGCCCGAACCTTGCCGCTATAATGTGCGGCTTCGTCGGACAGGTGGATGAGTGGTTTAAGTCGCACGCCTGGAAAGCGTGTTTGGGATAATATCCCAACGCGGGTTCGAATCCCGCCCTGTCCGCCAGAACACCTTAAAAAGCCCTGCAAATCATAAACTTGCGGGGTTTTTTCTTTTTCCCGAACGTCATCGTCGGCAGGCAGTCACGCGCTCAAAAAAGAGGGACGGGACACATTCAGTGTCCCCGAGTCGTCCCGCGTTTGTCCCCCTTCGCTCCTCTATTGGTGTCCCCAAATTGTCCCGTGGAGCGTCATCGCGCGCCCTTCCGGGAGTGACCCGTCGTCCGGCCCCCTCCCGCCCCCCTCAGCAAGATCCACCACGCCCCCGACCTACTTCGGTGAGCGCGCTCTACGCACAGAAACCTCAAAGCGAGCAACGGAGCGCTCACGATGGGGGCCGGGACTCAGATCCTGTTTGCGTAAAGCGTTGCCTCGATGATGCGGACGATCCGGCTGGTCAAAGCCTCCGAATCGAGCCCCGGATTGGTGATGCTGCGAAGAAGGACGCCTCCGAACAACGCCGAGAAGAGCTCCACGATCCCTTCGATGATGGACTCATCGTCGATGTAGCCTGATCGCGACCGGATCTCACGTATGGCTGCGGCAAGCCCCTTCCGCCCGACAGCATCCGCCTCTCTCACGATCTGCGCGACTTTCGGATTCCGCCCGGCCTCCGCAACGATCTCGACCTTCAACGCCGCCGCATAGGGGTCAAGTTGTTTCGTGATGGCTTCGGCAACGTGCGCTCGCAGTCCACATCGGGTATTGGCAACCTCACGAAGAATCTCGGTCAGTGCAAGCCGATGCTCGAGATCCTGCGCAACGATGGCCCCGATGATTGCATCCTTGTTCTCGAAGTAATGGTAGATGTGCCCCGGACTCATGCCGGCGGCTTTCGAGATCTGCGAGATGCTGGCACCGTGAAATCCGTGTTCGCAGAAGCAACGCGCTGCGGCCGCCAGGATCTGCAGGCGACGCGCATCGCCACGCTTGCAGTCAATGAGCTGTTCCATCGGAATGTAGTCCTCCTGGCGACCGGGCGCGAAGCCCTACATCCCCTGGTAGATCGGTCCTTCGCCGCCCTGCGGCACGACCCAGTTGATGTTCTGGGTCGGGTCCTTGATGTCGCAGGTCTTGCAGTGCACGCAGTTCTGCGCGTTGATCTGCAGGCGCGGGCCGGCCTCGGCCTGAACGATCTCGTACACCCCGGCCGGGCAGTAGCGCTGCTCGGGGGCGTCGTATTTCGCCAGGTTGATCGCGATCGGCACCGAGGCGTCTTTCAACTGCAGGTGGCAGGGCTGTTCTTCCTCGTGGTTGGTGTTCGACAGGAACACCGACGACAGCCGATCGAAGGTGAGCACGCCGTCGGGCTTGGGGTAGGCGATCTTCGCGCACGCGGCCGCCGGCTTGAGCTTGTCGTGGTCGGCCGTGTTGTGCAGGGTCCACGGCACCTTGCCCTTGAACAGCACCTGGTCGATGCCGAACAGCAGCGAACCCAGGACCAGGCCTTTCTTCATGTAGGGCTTGAAGTTGCGCGTCTTGTGCAGCTCGGCGTGCAGCCAGGAGCACTGGAAGGCAGCGGGATAGGCCTCGAGCGCGTCGCGCTGGCGGTCCTGGGCCAAGGCCTCGAAGGCGGCCTCGGCGGCGAGCATGCCGGACTTGATCGCGGCGTGGCTGCCCTTGATGCGCGCTGCGTTCAGGAAACCGGCGTCGTCGCCGATCAGCCCGCCGCCCGGGAACACCAGCTTGGGCAGGCTCTGCAGGCCGCCGGCGGCAATCGCGCGCGCGCCGTACTGCAGGCGCTTGCCGCCTTCCAGGTACTTGCGGATCTCGGGGTGGGTCTTCCAGCGCTGCATCTCCTCGAACGGCGACAGGTGCGGGTTCTCGTAGTTGAGCCCGACCACGAAGCCGAGCGCGACCAGGTTGTCCTCGAGGTGGTAGAGGAAGCCGCCGCCATAGGTGCGGTTGTCCATCGGCCAGCCGGCGGTGTGCACGACCAGGCCGGGGCGATGCATCTCGGGCTTGACCTCCCACAGCTCCTTGATGCCGATGCCGTAGGTCTGGGGGTCGACGCCGTCGCGTAGGTTGAACCTCGCCTCGAGCTGCTTGCCGAGGTGGCCGCGGCAGCCCTCGGCGAACAGCGTGTACTTGGCGTGCAGCTCCATGCCGAGCTGGTGATGCGGACCGGGGGTGCCGTCTCGGTTCAGACCCATGTCGCCGGTGGCCACGCCCTTCACCGCGCCGGCCTCGTCATAGAGGATCTCGGCGCCGGCGAAGCCCGGATAGACCTCGACGCCGGCGACTTCGGCCTGCTCGCCAAGCCACTTCACGACGTTGCCCAGGCGGACGATGTAGTTGCCGTGGTTCACGAGGCAGTCGGGCAGCAGGCCGTTGGGGGCCTGGCGGGCGCCGGTCTCGGACAGGAACAGCACCTTGTCCTCGGTGACTTCGGTGTTGAGCGGCGCGCCCTGTTCCTTCCAGTTCGGGATCAGCTCGGTGAGCGCCTTGGGGTCCATCACCGCGCCCGACAGGATGTGGGCGCCGATCTCGGCCGCCTTCTCGATCAGGCACACCGAGATCTCCTGGCCCTTCCCGGCGGCCAGCTGCTTCAGGCGGATCGCGGCCGACAGCCCCGCGGGGCCGCCGCCGACGATCAGCACGTCGAATTCCATCGACTCGCGTTCGATGCTCATGAAAACGAAACTCCCGTATCGAAAAAAGCCGGCTCAGACACTGGCCGGGATCGTCGCACGCCAGTCCGGCACGATGCCTTGCTCGAGGGCGAAAGGCTGAGCCTGGATGGTCCGGCGCTGAAAGGCCGGCGCCTCGGGCGAGGTTGCCAGCCAGCACAGCACGGCCGCCGGTACCTCCGGCGGGGCCACGCCCTTGCGCATGGCGAGCACGCCCTTCTCGCCAATGGTGGCGCGCAAGGCCTCGGTGGTGACGACGCCCGGATTGATGGTGTAGGCAAGGATGCCCTGATCGCCGAACTCCGCCGCCAGCACGCCCGACAGGCGCGACACCGCCGCCTTGCCGGCGCCGTAGGCGTAGCCCCAGCCGCCCTTGCCCGCCGCGACCGGCGGATCGCTCTCGCCCGCGCCCGAGCTGACGTTGATGACCGTGCCGCCGCCCTGCGCCAGCATCGCGGGCAGCAGGCACTGCGTCAGCACCACCGGCGCCATCACATAGCCCTGGAAGACGCGCTGGAGGGTATCGATGCCTAGCGACATGAACGGCAGGTTGAGGTCGCTGCCCTGGTAGATGGCGTTATTGACAAGCACATCGACCCGGCCGAAGCGCGCCAGCACCGCCGCCGCCGCCGCCCGCACCGATTGTTCATCGAGCAGGTCCATGCGTACGGCGAAGGCCTCGCGGCCCATTTCCCTTATGGCGCCCGCGGTACTGGCTAGGCTCCCGGCCAGGGGCCGCCCGTCGGCATGGGTCAGGGCATGCGCATGTGATTCGCCCTCTTCCAGCGTCCGCGCGCTGATCGCCACGTCGAAGCCCGCCCGCGCGAAGGCGATCGCCGCTTCACGCCCGATCCCCCGGCTGGCACCGGTTATGAAGGCCACCTTGTTCATCACGTCCCTCTCTTCAGAAATATTCCCTGCGCACAGTCTAGTGACCGGCTCCTTGCGCTCCATCGTCGGTTCGGACCATTAAAAACCGGCCACGGGGGCCGGTCTGCGAAACGCGGGCGCCATGCGCACGGTTCAGCGGACGCTCAGAAGCGGTCGCTGCGGCTCATCGCGTCCATGCCGCCATCGACGAAGACCACCGTGCCGTGCACGAAGCTGGCCTGCTCCGACTGCAGGAAGGACACCACGTTCGCAATCTCGTCAGGGGCGCTGTTGCGCCCGATCGGCGCGACGAACTTGCGGATCGCCTCGCCATAGCGGGCATCGGCCCGCGAGGCGTCCAGCAGCGGCGTCTCGACCGCACCCGGCGCGATCACGTTGATGCGGATCCCCTTCGGCCCGAGTTCGACCGCCTTCTTGCGCGCGTACACGGCGACCGCGTACTTGGAGCCGGCGTAAGCGGCCTGCGGGACGGCCATCGCGTCGGCCTGCGCCAGCGCCCCCGCCTCGTCGCCGGCCAGCATCGCGGCCACCATCGGCAGCTTGTCCATACCGGGGTGCACCGAGGCGACCGACCCGATCAGCACCACGGACGGCTTGTTCCCTCGCGCCAGCGCGCCCGCCAGGCCGTCCACCAGTTCGGTCATGCCAAAATAATTGACACCGACGATCACGCTGCTCGAAGGCGCGGTCGGCCCCAGTCCGGCACAGCAAACCAGTCCATCGAGCACGCCCTCGCACGCCGCGAGTGCGCGCTCGACCGCCGCCTTGCGACCGGCCGCGGTGGACAGGTCGGCGACGATGTCGGCGTCCTGCCGGTCGATGCCGATGACGCGATGACCCGCGCGTTTCAGTTGCTCGCATACGGCTGCGCCGATGCCCGAAGCGGAGCCGGTGACGACGGTGACGGTCATGAAACACTCCTCGATGCCCTAGACGGGCCAGAACGATGATGCGCCAGTATCCCGGCCCCCTGGCGCCGCCCGCATCGTCCGGGCGGACTAAACGCAGCCCCGGCCATTCGTCCTAAAATGCCCGCACCGCCACGCTCACCACGTTTTTCGAGGACCACGCGTCATGACTCAGCTGAAGACCCTCATCGTCGCCATGATGCTCGGCGGCACCGTATTGACGAGCCCCCTCCAGGCCGCGGATACCCCTGCGACGGCGACCTCCGCAGTCACCAAGGCGAGCAGCGAGTTCGCGCGCGCGCAAGCGCTGCTCGACCGCGCCGAAGCCCACCTGCAGGAAAAGGGCGATCAGGCGATGGCCAGCTTCAGCCAGGCCGGCGAGTTCGTCGATGGCGAACTTTACGTCTATGTGATCGACACGAAGGGGAATTTTCTCGCCAGCGGCGGCAGCTCGACCACGCTGATCGGGCGCAATGTCCTCGACCTCACCGACTCGGAGGGACGCCACTTCATCCGCGAGATCCTCGACGGCGCCAAGGTGAAGCCGAACGGGCGTGTCGAGTATCGCTGGAACAACCCGATCAGGGGTGGCAACGAACCCAAGATCGCCACCTACCGTAAAGTGGGCGAGCGCATCCTGGTCGTCGGCAACTACGCCCCCAACGCCAGCTTTGAGCTGGCGAAATCGCTTGTGTGGCGCGCGGCGCACGAGCTGAAGGTCGGCGGCGAGGCAGCGTTTGCCCGCCTGGGCAGCCTGAATGGCGGCTTTGTTCAAGACGATCTCTACGTGTTCGTGATCGGCGTAAACGATGGGGTCGTGCACGTGCACGGCGGCCAGCCCCGCCAGGTCGGGCGCAAGGCGGCCGACATCGTGGATGTGAATGGCAAGCGCTTCCTGTTGGAAATGATCGAACTGGCCCGGCAGAAGGGCGAAGGCGAGGTTCGCTACGTATTCCGCAATCCGCTCACGCTCAAGAACGAGAACAAGCGCAGCTACATCGTGCGCGTGGGCGATTACCTCGTCGGTGCCGGCAGCTACGAAAACGCTGCACGCTGAAGCGTGCAGGATACGCGGCCGGAGAGGGTGCGGGCTGCGGCGGCCCCTTCCCTCTCTGGTCAGTCGTTCCGGCTCAGCGCCGCGACGCTGTTGAGCATGATGCGGACCAGTTCCGTCTGGCGGCGGACCCCGGTCTTGGAGAAGATGGAGCGCAAATGGGCACGCGCGGTGTTGCGCCGGATGTTCAGCGCTTCCGCAGCTTCTTCCAGAGACAGGCCGTTGGCCAGCTCCATCGCCAGCGCCGTCTCGGCGGGCGTGAGGTTGAAAAGCTGCTTCGCCGCAGCCGTGCTCGCCAGCGATTTGCCGGTTGCATCGCGGATGTAGACCACCACCGACGGCTGCCCCTTGCCCTCCGCCCACTCTTGCGAGGGAACGGGCTCGACCACCACGCCGAGGCTCACCTGGCCGGATGGCCGCGACACCGACATCGCCGACGCCACCGCCAGCGGATCGCCAGAGTGGCGCGCGAAGGCGCTGCGAATAAGCTGCTGGAGCTCGCGGTTATCGCTCGGGTAGGACGCTTCCAGCCGCCCGCCCACCAGTTTCAAACCGTCGTTGACCGCGAGCAGCTCGCGCGCGATGAGGTTCTGCTCGAGCACCTTGCCGTTCTCGTCGAGCACGAGCGTGCCGACCGACAGCCTGCCGATCGCCTGCGAATAAAGGGTTCCGAGCGATTCGCTGCGATCGAGCAGATTGTGGATGTGCAGTGCGCGGCGAAGATGTGGCAGCAGCGCCTCGCAGCGCCCCCGATCCAGCGCGTCGAACTTCGGCGCCGCTTCGCTGCGCGTGATGCGGAAGCGCAGCTTGCCCGAATCGGGGGTCGCGATATCGACGCCCATGACGTGGAACACGTCGACCGGCGCGCACCAGTGCTCGTAATAGGGCATGCGCCGCCACTCGGACTCGGTCATCAGGTCCTCGACGGTAAACACCTTGTCGACCGGCTGATTGACGAAGGGCGTCATCGAATGCCCGTAAGGCAGGTAGGTGACCTTGTCGCCGCCTTCCACGCCGACGGCGATCATCATGCCAAGGTTGCTTTCGTCCGGACTGCGCAGGATCAGGGTGACGTAGTTCGCCTGGAACAGGACGCGGAACATCTCCAGCGCCTCGCCCCAGCGCCGGCTGTCGAGCGATGCATCGTAAAGCGCCGACACGATGCGATCGTATTCGTCGAGTTCCAGTTCGATCTTGTTCAAATCCCTTCCCCTTGAATTTCACACCGGCAGCCCAGACGTCTCGCACCCTCAGGTTGCGGCAAGACTCGCCGTCAGCGCCGGTACCGCCTCGAAAAGGTCAGCCACCAGACCGTAATCGGCCACCTGAAAGATCGGCGCATCGGGATCCTTGTTGATCGCCACGATCACCCTGGAATCCTTCATGCCCGCCAGGTGCTGGATGGCGCCGGAAATCCCGACCGCGACATAGAGTCCCGGGGCGACGATCTTTCCGGTCTGGCCCACCTGATAGTCGTTGGGCACGTACCCGGCATCGACCGCCGCACGCGATGCGCCCAGGGCGGCGCCAAGGCTGTCGGCCAGCGGCTCGAGCACCCGGCGGTAATTGTCGCCGCTGCCCAATCCGCGGCCACCAGATACGACGATCGCCGCAGCGCCGAGTTCCGGGCGCTCGGACTTGCTGAGTTCGCGACCGACGACCCGCGACAGGCCCAGATCCGGGCCGGCGGCGATGGTCTCCACCGCCGCGCCGCCACCGGCGCCCGCAGCATCGAAGGCCGTCGTACGCACGGTGAGCACGTCGAGTGTCTGGTCCGACTCCACCGCAACCATCACGTTGCCCGCGTAGATCGGGCGCAGATAGCGCCCGGGCGCCTCGATCGCGACCACGTCCGAAACGGCCGCCACGTCGAGCAGCGCAGCCACGCGGGGGCCGAGATTCTTGCCGAAACTGGAAGCGCCGGCAAGCACGGCCCGATAGCCGCCCTCGCCTGCCAGCCGCTGCACCAGAATCGCGAGATTCTCGGCCAGCGGCTCGGCGTAATGCACGGCATCCACCTTCAGCACGCGAGTCACCCCGCCGACGGCCTGCGCCTGCGCCACGACGGCTTCGCAGCCATGGCCGGCGACCAGCACGTCGATCTCGCCGCCGAAACGCGCCGCGGCGGTGACCGCATTGAGCGTTGCCGTCGCCAGGCGCTCGTTGTCGTGTTCTGCAATGACCAGTGTCTTCATCGTACGCCTCAGATCACCTTCGCTTCGTTGCGAAGCTTGTTCACCAGCTCGGCCACGTCGGCCACCTTCACCCCTCCCTTGCGCGCGGCCGGCTCGGCATGACGCACATGGCGCAGCCGCAGCGCGATGTCGACGCCCGTCTCCGCGGCCGGAAGCACATCCAGCGGCTTCTTCTTCGCCTTCATGATGTTCGGCAGGGTGGCGTAGCGCGGCTCGTTCAAACGAAGGTCTGCGGTGACCACCGCCGGCAGCTTCAGCTCGACCGTCTCCAGGCCGCCGTCGACCTCGCGTGTCACGGCAGCCACGCCCTCGCCCACCGCCACCTTGGAGGCGAAGGTCGCCTGCGGCCAGCCCATCAGGGCAGCGAGCATCTGGCCGGTCTGGTTGGCGTCGTCGTCGATCGCCTGCTTGCCGCAGATCACGATCTGCGGCTGCTCGCGATCGGCGACCGCCTTCAGCAGCTTGGCCACCGCCAGCGGCTGCAGCTCGGCATCCGTCTCGACCAGGATGGCGCGGTCTGCGCCCATCGCCAACGCGCTGCGCAGGGTCTCCTGGCAGGCGGTGCTGCCGCAACTCACCGCGACCACCTCGGTGGCCACGCCAGCTTCCTTGAGGCGCACCGCTTCCTCGACGGCGATCTCGTCGAAGGGGTTGATCGACATCTTCACGCCGGCCAGCTCGACCCCGCTCTGGTCGGACTTGACCCGCACCTTCACGTTGTAATCGACGACCCGCTTCACCGGGACAAGAATCTTCAAGGCGTTCTCCTTGCAAATTTTCGGAATCTGGACGCTGGCTCAGACCGCGAGCGGCTCGCGGCGCAGCATCACGACATGCGCATCGAAGCTGATCAGCAGCTCATCGCGCTGGTTGAGCAGTTCGAAGCGCGAAACCAGCACGCCGCGCTCGGGGCGGCTGCCCGGACTGCGCTCGACATGGGTGACGCGGGCGCGCAGCTCGTCGCCCGCGACGCCCGGCCGGTGAAAGCGCAGCTTTTCCCAGCCGCGACCGGCGATAGAGGCGGTCTCATCGGTGGGAATGCTGTGGCTCAGGCGGATCGTTACCGAGAGCAAATGCACACCGGCCGCGAACAGCTGGCCGATCGGCGATTTCGCCGCTGCGGCTTCGTCCACGTGCGGCGGGAACGGGTCCCACTCGGCAGCAAAGCCCTTGATGTTCTCGGCGGTGAGCAGGTAGCGCTCGGACGATTCGCGCGGTTCGTCGAGAATGACGTCTTCCCAGTAGATCATGCGCTCACCCCCTCGGCGGTGGGGTAATCGGTGTAGCCCTCGACGCCCGGCGTGTACAAGGTTTTGCGGTCGAAGCGGGCGAGCGGCAAGCCGTCCCGCAAACGGCGCACCAGATCGGGGTTGCCGATGAAGTCGCGGGCAAAGGACACCGCCGCGCCCAGACCAGACGCAATCGCGGCATCCGCAGAAACCCCGTCAAAGCTGTCGTTCAGGATCAGTTTGCCGTCGAAGCCATCACGGGCGAGCGCAAACGCATCGATCTCCGGCGCCTCGGCACGCATCACGTGCGCGTAGGCCAGGCCCATGTCCTTCACCTGGCGCAGCAACTCGGCGTGGGTGGCGACCGTGTCCGCGTCCTTGATGTCGTTGTAGCTGTTGCCGACGCGGAAACGCAGGCCGACACGCCCGGCGCCGATCGCAGCGGCCATCGCCTGCAGGCACTCCGCCGCGAAGCGCACGCGATTTGCGACGCTGCCGCCATACTCGTCGGTGCGCTGGTTGGTCCCCGAGCACATGAACTGCATCGGCAGGTAGCCGCTGGTGCAGTGCAGCTCGACACCGTCGAAGCCGGCCTCGCGGGCCTTGATCGCCGCCTGCGCATGTTCCGCCACCACGGCGCGCACCTCTTCGGTGGAGAGCGCGTGCGGCAGGTCATAGGGCTGCATGCCGGCGCTGTCGGTGAAGACCTCCCCCGCGGCACGGATCGCCGACGGCGCGACGGTGGCGACCCCCTCGCCCTTGATGTGGTGACTGCCGATGCGGCCGGCGTGCATGATCTGCAACACGATGAGCCCGCCGCGCGCATGCACGGCGTCCGTCACCTTGCGCCATCCGGCGACCTGCGCCGCGGTGGCGATGCCCGGCTGGCGGCAATAGGCCTGGCCGGTGGCGCTCGGCCATGCGCCCTCGGCAACGATCAGGCCGGCCTCGCCGCGCTGAGCGTAGTATTCGACCATCAGCTCACCGGGCACGCCCTGCGCGTCCGCGCGGTTGCGCGTCATCGGTGCCATCACGATACGGTTGGCGAGTTCGAGCTCGCCCATCCGCACCGGACTGAAGAGATTCGGAAGTGCTGCCATGACTGCGCTCACAGCGCGGTGACCAGCACCGAAGAGCGGCCACCGTCGACCGGCAGGCTGGCCCCGGTGATGTAGGACGCCTCGTCGCTGGCGAGGAACAGGATCGCGTTGGCGAGCTCTTCCGGCTGGCCCACGCGGCCCATCGGGATCAGCTTCTCGGTGTTCTTGCGCGAAGCCTCGTCGGCCAGCATGCCGGCGGTCGCCGGGGTTTCCACCACGGCCGGGATCACCACATTGACGCGGATGCCGTGCGGCGCGCCTTCGGCCGCCGCGGCGCGCGAGAAGTTGTCGATGGCCGCCTTGGCCGCCGAATAGCCCGCCATCCACGGCGTGCCGAGCTGGCCGCAGATCGAGGACACATTGACGATCGCGCCGCCCTTGCCCTTCATCAGCCGCATCGCGGCACGCGTGCCCCAGAAGGTGCCATCCACCGAGGTCGCGAAGTTGGCATGCCAGTCGGCGGTGCTCATCTCCTCGATGCTGCCCCAGGTATAGGCCATGGCGTTGTTCACCAGCACGTCCAGCCGGCCGTGGCGCTGGGACGCCGCCTCGAGCGCGGCGGTGAAGCCCGCCTCGTCGCTGACGTCGGCCACTGCCGCCTCGGCCTTGCCGCCAGCGGCGACGATGCCAGCGACAACCTCGTCCAGCGGTTCGCGCCGCCGACCGCACACCACCACGGTCGCGCCTTCCTGCGCCAGACGCTGCGCAGTCGCTGCGCCAATCCCGCTGCCCCCGCCCGTCACGAACGCCACCTTGCCCTGCATACGACCTGCCATGTCCCGTCTCCTCGTGGCTAGCGCCGCGCCGTGCGCGGCCCATGTGTTGTGATTGCACGACCCGCCCGATCGGCGTGCCAGCCCGCCCGATACGGCGAGCTTGTGAAGCTAGGGTAGAAAAACAGCCCCGGGGCGCCATCGTCCGATGGGACTAAAGAGTGGCAATGGACGCGCCCCGCGGGCACAGGGGCGGGCAGCGCAAACGACAGCGAGGGGCAACGGGCGAATTCGCCCCCCCTCGAAAAATGATCCTGGCCACCTGCCTGCCCGGGCACGCCGGGCCCCGCTCACCCCGGGAAGCGCACCCTGACGCGTTCGGTGGTGGGCAGCGCCTGGCAGCTCAGCGTCCAGCGCTTGGCGAGATCCTTGGCGTCGAGCACCTCGTTGTGACGAAGATGCACCTCACCTTCGACCACCTGGCACATGCACGACGCGCACATGCCGGCCTGGCATGAATGCGGCGCGTTGATGCCGGCCTTGAGCGCAGCATCGAGCAGGGTCTCGGTGCCGGCCACCTCAAGCGTGTGCACCTCGCCGTCGAGCTCGATCTCCACCCTGGCGCGCTCGACCGTCGCCGCTGGCGCAGGAGCGGCAGCGTTGATGGCGGCGACGTCCTCCTCGTCCGGCAGCGACACGAAACGCTCGACGTGAACGTGCTCGCCCGCCATGCCGGCCTTGTCAAGCGCCGACACCATGGCGTCCATGAACAGGCCCGGGCCGCAGATGAAGGCCTGCGCCTGCGCCCAAGGGCGGGCAAGTTCCGCGAGCTGCGCCACCGAGGGCACGCCTTGCACCGAATCCAGCCAGTGGATGATCTGCAGCCGGGCCGGATGCGCGGCGGCGAGCGCGTTCAGCTCGTCGCGGAAGATGACCGAACGCTCGTCGCGGTTGGCGTACAGCAGGCAGATGCGACCCTGGCCGTGCGCCAGCGCCGAACGCAGGATCGAGAACACGGGGGTGATGCCGCTGCCACCGGCGCACAGCAGGAACTCACCCTGCAGCGAGGCCGGCGTGAACACCCCCGCCGGCGCCATGACCTCGAGCGTGTCGCCCGGGCGCACACGGTCGCACACCCAGTTCGAGCCACGGCCGTCCTTCACGCGCTTGACCGTCACCCTAAGGTGCGCGTCGAGCGTCGGCGCGCTCGACATCGAATAGCATCGGGGCAGATGACGCCCCAGCACCGGCAAGCGCAGGGTCAGGAACTGGCCGGATCGATACTTGAAGGTCTCGGCCAGCTCGGGCGGCACCTCGAACACGACCGACTTAGCGTCGTGCGTTTCCTCGGTCACCGCCCTCACCTTGAGGGCGTGGTAGCGCTGGGCTGTCATCTCGCGTCGTTCTCCAGTGGCAGCCGGTCGATCAGATGTACGGATCGGCGTTGGGCAGGCCCAGCATCACCGCACCGTGCGCGCGCGCATACGTGTCGGTGTTGTTGGCGATGTGACCGCGCGCCTGGTGGATGTCGCGGAACACGCGTTCGATCGGGTTGCTCTTGTACGTGCCGGACGCAGCGCAGGCCCGCATCAGCTCGCTCGCCGCGGTCGCGCACTGCTTGGGCACCTGCGAGGCCTGGGCGCGCTGCATCAGGCGCTCCTCCACCGGCATGCGCTCGCCGGTCTTGGCGCACTCGACGATGCGGGCGTAGTTGCGGAACAGCACCAGCTTGAGCTGGTCGGTGGTCATCATCGCCTCGGACACCGTCTGCTGGGCGTTGACGTCCTCGGCCGTCTTCGCGCCGTGCTTGCCGACGTGCGCCGCCGCGCGTTCGCGGAAGTGGGCGATCGCGCCGTCGAGCGCGCCGATGCAGGCCGACGACACCGCGCGCTGGAAGACCTGGGTGAAGGGAATCTTGTAGACCCAGCCCGGATTGGTCTGACGTCCGGGGCAGCCGGCGTCGCTATGGTCGTTGGTGCGGTGCGTGCGGTGCTCGGGGACGAAACAGCCATCGACCACGATGTCGTGGCTGCCGGTGGCGCGCAGGCCGAGCACGTCCCAGTTCTTCTCGACGCGGAAGTCCGACTTCGGCAGCAGGAAGGTGGTGTGCTCCATCTGACCCGAACCGTCCTTCTTCGGAAGCAGGCCGCCGAGGAAGATCCAGTCGCAGTGCTCGACACCGCTCGAGAAACCCCAGCGCCCGGAGAATCGGTAGCCGCCCTCGACCGGCTCGGCCTTGCCGGTGGGCATGTAGGTCGAGGCGATCAGCACGCCGGTGTCCTTGGCCCAAACGTCCTGTTGCGCCTGCTCGGGGAACAGCGGGAGCTGCCAGTTATGGACGCCGATCACGCCATAGATCCAGGCGGTCGACATGCAGCCCTCGGCAAGCGCCATCTGCACCCGGTAGAACACCCGCGGGTCGAGCTCGTAGCCGCCGAAGCGCTTGGGTTGCAGCACGCGGAACAGGCCCGCCTCCTTCATTTCCTGCACCGTCTCGACCGGCACCATGCCCGCGGCCTCGGCAGCGCGAGCACGCTCGGCGAGTCGCGGCGCCATCGCCCTGGCCCGCGCCACCAGATCTACCGCCTCCGGCGTCATGTAATCTTCGGCCAGAATGCCGAGAACCTGATCCTTGTCCATCGCGCCCATCTCCATGTCCTCCGTGATCGCCAACCTAGGCGTTTTTCGGGTGATATCCCTACTGCGATGAGCGAAATGTTCCATACGACAACCCGACCATCATCGTCTGAACGGACTACCGTAAATGGCTGACCCATAAAGACTCTTTCCCTTCAGGCACAAGGGCCTGAGGGCATCCCGGGCAATGCGCACCCGGAACCGTCTCGCCAGCCGGGGCGCATCCGGGCCGTAACCCTTTTGGACGATGCCCCCGAACGCCACGCGCCAATAATGGACGCACCCTGCCGCCCACCCTGGCGGACGGCACCCGGAACAACAAAGGAGACGCCCCATGCTCGCCCCCGTAGGCATGGCCATGGCATTGATTGTCACAGCGGCCAGCATCTATTCGTTCTCACCCAGGCACGTGCCGCCGCTGCAGGAAACGCGCATCCCCGTTGACCGCATGCAGCTCACCACCATCGAGCGCAGCAAGGCGGGACTCGTCATCGCCGGTGAGCTCGGCTCGATCCTGGTTTCCGCAGACGAAGGCCAGAGCTGGAAGCCGGCCACCATCTCCCACGACCGCCAGGCGCTGATCACCCGCATCGTGTTCGCCGACCCGGCGCGCGGGCTGGCATTGGGCCACGAGGGCTGGATCCTGCGTACCGAGGATGGCGGGCTGACCTGGAAGGAGGTGAACTTCGACGAGTCCAACGGCGAGCCGCTGATGTCCGCACGCCAGCTGCCCTCCGGCGACTGGCTGGCCGTCGGCGCCTTCGGGCGCGTCCTGCGCTCGACCGACGACGGCCGGAGCTGGCAGGCCGACAGCCTGCCCGGCCTGACCGACTGGCACCTCAACGACATCGCCTCCTCCGCCGACGGGCAGCAATGGATGATCGTCGGCGAAGCCGGCACCGCGCTGTCGTCGTCGGACGGCGGCCAGAGCTGGCAGGCCATCGAGCCGTTCTACAACGGCTCGCTCTATGGCGCGGCCCACCTCGGCGGCGACCGCTGGGTGGCCTACGGCATGCGCGGCAACGTCTTCTTCAGCGCCGACCGTGGCGCATCCTGGCAGCAGGCCAAAGTCCCCGCGCCGATCTCCATCTACGGCCACGCCGTGCTGCCGGACGGCGAGCTGCTGCTGGTCGGCCAGGGCGGCATCGTGCTGTCGAGCCGGGACGGCGGCACGAACCTGAACATCGTGCGCCGCGAGGGCCGCGCCAGCCTGACCGACATCGTCGTCACCGGCGATGGCCGCTGGATGCTGTCCAGCGACGGCGGCCTGCAGGTCCGCACCCCCGCATCCGCCAACCAGACCCAGAACGACGGAGCCGCCTGATGAACGCAGCCCACACCATCACCCGAACCGACGCCCTCGTCGCGGTCCTGGCCCGCATGCTGATCAAGTGGCGCAAGCCGCTTGGCCTGTTCTTCCTCCTGCTCACGCTCGGCCTGGGCTATTCGGCGCTGAACACCCGCCTCGACCCCGGATTCAACAAGCTGATCCCGCTCAAGCACCCCTACATGGCGGCCTTCCTCGAGCACTCGAGCACCTTCTCGGGCGCCAACCGGATCCTGGTCAGCGTCGAGTGGAAGGGCGAAGGGGACATCTACAACGCCGAATTCCTGCCGGTGCTGCGCAAGGTCAATGACGAGGTGTTCTTCACGCCGGGCGTCAACCGCGCCAGCGTGCGCTCGATCTTCACCCCCAACGTGCGCTACATCGAGGTGACCGAAGAGGGCTTCAACGGCGACGTCGTGATTCCCGCTCGCTTCGAGACCACCGAAGCCGGCCTCAACCAGGTGCGCGCCAACGTCGCCAAGTCGGGCGTCGTCGGCCGCCTGGTGGCGAACGACCTGAAATCGGCGCTGGTGCAGGCCGACCTGCTCGAGGTCAGCCCGGAGACCGGCGAGAAGCTCGACTACGCCGAGGTGGCCAAGCGCCTCGAGGCCATCCGCGCCGAGTTCGCCAAGGACAAGGTCGACATCCAGATCGTCGGCTTCGCCAAGGTCATGGGCGACGTGATGGAAGGCCTGTTCACCGTGGTGACGTTCTTCGCCATCGCCTTCGTCATCACCTCGCTGCTGCTGTGGCTGTATTCGCGCTCGCTCAAGCTCACCGTGCTCGCGATCGCGGTGGCCCTGCTGCCGGTGATCTGGCTGCTCGGCATCCTGCCCCTGATCGGCTACGGCATCGACCCGATGTCGGTGCTGGTGCCCTTCCTGATCTTCTCCATCGGTGTGTCGCACGCGGTGCAGATGACCAACGCCTGGAAGCAGGACGTGCTCGCCGGCGAGACCGCGATGGAGGCCGCCGAGGGCGCGTTCCGCAAGCTCGCCATCCCCGGCATCATGGCCCTGCTCGCCAACGCCCTGGGCTTCCTGGTGATCATGGTGATCGACATCCCGATCGTGCACGAGCTCGGCCTCACCGCCTGCCTCGGCGTCGCGCTGATGATCATGACCAACAAGATGTTCATGCCCATCATCCTGTCGCACCTGCATCTCGAGCGCATGGCGCTGGACCAGCCGGTCGACAACAAGGAGAAGCACCCCACCTGGTGGAAGGTGTCCGCGCTGTCCGAGCCGCGTCCGGCGCTCGTCACCTTCGCCGTCATGCTCGTGCTGCTCACCGCGGCCACCTACTACTCGCGCCAGCTTCAGACCGGCGACATCGGCAGCGGCGTCCCCGAGCTGCGCGCGGACTCCCGCTACAACAAGGACAACGACAGGATCATCAGCAACTACTCCATCGGCATGGACGTGCTGTCGGTGTACGTCGAGACCCGCAACCTGGACGAGGCCTGCCTGAACTGGGAGGTGATGAACGCGGTGGAGCGCTTCGACCTCCACATGCGCGGAGTCGATGGCGTGCAATCGGTGAGCACGGTCGCGGGCATGGCCAAGCTGTACGCCGCGGGCAACAACGAGGCCAATCCGCGCTGGGCTGCGCTGCAGCGCAGCGAGGCCGCCCTGCGCACCGGCGGCCGCGCCGCCAACCCGGAGAACGGCCTCAACTCCCACGGCTGCAAGACGATCCACATCGCCGTCTACCTCACCGACCACCAGGGCCCGACGCTCAAGCACGTGGTCGATGAAGTGCAGAAGTTCATCGCCGCAGACAAGACCGCCAACGCCACCTTCCGCCTCGCCGGGGGCAACGGGGGCGTCGCCATCGCCACCAACGAGGCGGTGGAAAAGGCCGAAGTGCAGATGCTGGCCTCGATCTTCGCGTCGATCTCGCTGCTGTGCTGGCTGACCTTCCGCTCCTGGCGCGCCGTGCTGTGCGTGATCGTGCCGCTGATGCTGGTGACGATCATGTGCAACGCGCTGATGGCGATCCTCGGGATCGGTCTCAAGGTCGCCACCCTGCCTGTGATCGCGCTCGGCGTGGGCGTGGGGGTCGACTATGGCATCTACATCTATGAGCGCATGCAGCACGAGATGGCCGAGCACGGCTACGGCCTGCGCGAAGCCTTCTACGAGGCGATGCGCCAGCGCGGCACGGCGGCGGTGTTCACCGCGGTGACGATGTCGATCGGCGTCGGCACCTGGGCGTTCTCGGCGCTCAAGTTCCAGGCCGACATGGGCATCCTGCTGGCCTTCATGTTCCTGGTGAACGTGCTCGGCGCGATCTTCCTGCTGCCTGCGCTGGCCTGCTGGCTGGGCATAGGACGCAAGGCCCCGGTGGGCCAGCACCGGCCGCAGGAGGCTCATCCTGCCCCGTCGAAGGATTCCGCCCTGATGAGGACTAGCGAAGCCGGCGCCGTCGCCGAGCCGCTGCGCTCCTGAGCCCCATCCGTCCAGCGAGGGCGCCGACCATCCGGGCGGCGCCCTCGCCTTTTGTGCCTTGACCGCGCGACTTCAAGCCGTCGGCCCGTCCCCCACCCGCAGGCCGCACATCGCGCGCGCGATGCGCACCAGCATCGGCTCCAGCGAGGGCGAATCGAGCAGCTCCGGACGCTCCTCCACGAGCGTCGCCAACAGAATGCGGATGCCGCGCACCAGCATGAAGGCGGCAATCTCGGTGTCCGGCTCCCCCACCTCGTCCGCATGCTGCTGCAGCAGGCGTGCCATGTTCGCCACCAGCTGCTCCGAAGTGCAGTCACCGCGCCCGAGGCCCTGCGCCCGGCCGAACTGCATCTGCCGCGCGTACTTGCGATAGAAGTCCTTGCCCAGGGACAGCAGGCGCTTCTCGGTCTCGACCGTGCTGCGGAAGAGGGCCTGCAGCAGTTCGTCCAGCGACTGGCGATGCAGGCGGAAAAGCTCGGGCGACGCCGCAACCGACGCCTCGTCCATGATCCGCTTGCTAATCTCGACCAGGATCGCTTCCTTGTCGGGGAAGTACTGGTAGATCGCGCCAACCGAAACCCCCGCCCGCTGCGCAATGTTGCGGGTGGTGACCGCATCCACGCCCTGCGTGCGCAGGATCTCGTCGGCCGCGCCGAGGATCGCCTCGACGGTGAAGCGTGCCCGCGCCTGCGTGGGCCGGGTGCGCAGCATCGAATCGATGCGCCCGGCGCCCGGCACGCTCCGTGCCGACGCATCCGTCTTGCCCTTCCCGGCCGCAGTTACGACCTTCGAACCCCGACTGCTCATCGCCCCTCCTCGACACCCATCATGCAGCGCTCGTCCACGGACTGGAGCCAGGGTTTTGTTCGGTTTTTTGCATTGCAGAAAACCACTTAACTTTCCTCATATTACGCATCCTAATCCGCTTGCGTTCAGTTTCGCGCTCATATTTCCTCGAGGCGCCGGCCCTTGCCCTAGGATTGTTCCTGCTCCCTGCCTGCAGGTCCATGGAAACCGCCCGCTGCGGACGCCCATGCCCCGGTGCGGCAGCCCATTCCGATCATCGAACACAGCAAAGGACAGTCATGACCGACGTCTTCATTTTCGACCATGTGCGCACCCCCCGCGGCAAGGGCAGAGCCGACGGCGCGCTCGCCGAGATCACCCCGGTGCAACTGGCTGCACAGATGCTGGAGGCGGTCCGCGACCGCAACAACCTCGACAGCACGCTGATCGAGGATGTGCTCCTCGGCTGCGTGGTGCCGGTGGGCGAACAGGGCGGCAACATCGCCCGCGTCGCCGCACTGGTAGCCGGTTTCGACGACAGCGTGCCCGGCATGCAGATCAACCGCTATTGCGGCTCCGGCCTGGAAGCGGTGAACTTCGCCGCTTCCAAGGTGGGCTCGGGCCAGGTCGACATGGCGATCGGCGGTGGTGTCGAGAGCATGTCGCGCGTGCCGATGGGCAGCGACGGCGGCGCCATGGCGCTCGACCCGCAGGTCGCGTTCAAGATGTATTTCACCATGCAGGGCGTCAGTGCCGACCTGCTCGCCTCGCTGCATGGCTTCACCCGCGAACAGTGCGACGCCTATGCGGTGGAGAGCCAGCGTCGTGCCGCCCAGGCCTGGGCCAATGGCTGGTTCGACCGCTCGGTGGTGCCGGTCAAGGACGTGCTCGGCCTGCCGGTGCTGGCGAAGGACGAGGCAATCCGCCCCGAGACCACGCTGGCGTCGCTCGCCGCGCTCAAGCCCTCCTTCCTCGAGATGGGGACGCAGTACGGCTTCGACGGCGTCGCGCTGCTCAAGTACCCGCAGCTCGAAGCCATCGCCCACATGCACCACGCCGGCAACAGCTCGGGCATCGTCGACGGCGCCGCCGCCGTGCTGGTGGGCAATGCCGAAGCCGGCAAGCGCGCCGGCCTCAAGCCGCGCGCGCGCATCCGCTCGGTCGCCACCGTCGGCTCCGAGCCGACGCTGATGCTCGACGCCCCCAGCTATGCCGCGCAGAAGGCACTGAAGAAGGCCGGCATGACCGCCTCCGACATCGGACTGTGGGAACTCAACGAAGCCTTCTCCTCGGTGGTGCTGTGCCTGATGGAGCGCCTCAACGTCCCCCACGACCGCATCAACGTCAATGGCGGCGCCATCGCCATGGGCCATCCGCTGGGCGCCACCGGCGCCATGATCCTCGGCACCCTGCTCGACGAGATGGAGCGCCGCCAGGTCGGCACCGGCCTGGTCACGCTGTGCGAGGCCGCCGGCATGGGCACCGCCACCATCATCGAGCTCGTCTGAGCGCCACCGGACCACATCAAGGAATCGACAGTCATGACTGAAGTCATCCACATCTCGGTGGACGCCGACGGCATCGCCACCCTGCTCTTCGATCGCACCGACAGCAACATGAACACCATGGACATGAAGTTCATGGCCGAGATCGAGGCCGCGATCGAGCGCCTCGCCACCGACGACGCCATCAAGGGCGCCATCTTCACCTCGGGCAAGCCGGTGTTCGCCGCCGGCGCCGACCTCAAGGAGATGGAAGCCAACCTCGACAAGGCGGAAGAAATCCCGGTGGCCGAGCGCCTGAAGATGAACGCCTCGCTGTCGAAGCTGCTGCGCCGCATGGAGACCTGCGGCAAGCCGGTGGCCTGCGCAATCAACGGCACGGCGCTGGGCGGCGGCACCGAGATCGCGCTCGCCTGCCACTACCGCGTGGTGTCCGACGCCCGCGGCATCCAGCTCGGCCTGCCCGAAGTGCAGGTCGGCCTGCTGCCCGGCGGCGGCGGCACCCAGCGCGTATCGCGCCTGATCGGCATCCAGGCGGCGATGCCGGTGGTGATGGAAGGCCAGGCCCTGTCCGCCGAGAAGGCGCTGAAGATGGGCCTGATCCACAAGATCGTCCCTGCCGCCGAGCTGCTCGCCGAGGCGAAGCGCTGGCTCGTCGAGCAAGGCGACCCGGTGCAGCCCTGGGACAAGAAGGGTTTCAAGGTGCCCGGCGGCGCCGGCCCCTCGGCCCCCGCGGTCGCGCAGATGCTGGTGGTCAGCAACGCCATGCTGCAGGCCAGGACCTTCCACAACCTGCCGGCACCCAAGGCCATCCTGTCCTGCCTGTACGAGGGCCCGCAACTGCCGATGGACAAGGCGCTCGAGGTCGAGGCCAAGTACTTCACCCTGCTGCAGCTCGACCCGGTGTCGCGCAACATGATCCGCACGCTCTTCATCAACAAGGGCAAGGCGGACAAGCTGATGCACCGCCCCGAAGGCGTGCCGAAGACGACTTTCCGCAAGATCGGCGTGGTCGGCGCCGGCCTGATGGGCGCGGGCATCGCCTACCACTGCGCCAAGCTCGGCATCGAGACGGTGCTGATCGACCGCGACCAGGCCGCCGCCGACAAGGGCAAGGCCTATTCCAGCAAGCGCCTGGAGAAGGACATCGCCAAGGGCCGCATGACGCAGGACAAGGCCGACGCCATCCTCGCCCGCATCCACCCCACCACCGAGTACGCCGGCCTGGCCGACGTCGAGCTGGTGGTGGAGGCGGTGTTCGAGGACCGCGGCCTCAAGGCCGAGATCACGCGCAAGCTCGACGCGGTGCTGCCGCCGCACGCGGTGATCGCCTCCAACACCTCCGGGCTGCCGATCAGCGAACTCGCCGAAGCCGGCGCCCACCCCGAGAACTTCATCGGCATGCACTTCTTCTCGCCGGTGGAGCGCATGCCGCTGGTCGAGGTCATCCGCGGCCGCAAGACTTCGCCCGCGACGCTGGCGCGCGCGCTCGACCTGGTGCAGGCGATGAAGAAGACGCCGATCGTGGTCAACGACGGTCCCGGCTTCTTCACCAGCCGCTTCATCGGCGCCTACATCAACGAGAGCCTGGCGATGGTCACCGAGGGCGTGAATCCGGCGCTGATCGAGAACGCGGCGAAGATGGCCGGCATCCCGGTCGGCCCGCTCACCGTGTCCGACGAGATCGGCCTCGACACTGCCTACCACGCCAGCCAGCAGCGCAAGAAGGACGAGGGCGAGGCCTTCAAGCCGACGCCCACCTTCAAGCTGGTGGAAAAGCTCGTCGGCGAGCTCGGCCGCCACGGCCGCAAGAACGGCAAGGGCTTCTTCGAGTACGCCGCGGACGGCACCAAGAAGTTGTGGCCCAGCCTGGCCGAACGGTTCCCACCGCTCGCCGAGCAGCCCGGCGTGGACGAAGTGAAGGCGCGCATGCTCTACGCCCAGCTCGTCGATGCCGCGAAGGCGATGGCCGAGGGCGTGGTCATCGATCCCGCCGACGGCGACGTGGGCTCCATCCTCGGCGTCGGCTTCCCGGCCTACCTCGGCGGCCCGTTCTCGATGATGGACACGATCGGGCTCGACAAGGTGGTGGCCGAGTGCGACCGCCTGGCCGCGCGCTACGGCGAGCAGTACGCCGCACCGCAGCTGCTGCGCGACATGGCGGCCCGCGGACAGCGCTTCTACGGCGCGAACCGCGTCACCCCGCCGGCCGCCCTGCGCTGAGCTGCCCACCACAACGAACCCCGCATCCGCCGCCGCCTCTCCAGGGAGCCGGCGGCGGCTTGCCAAGGAGTAAAGCGTGAACTTCGATTTTTCCGACGATCAGCGCCTGCTGCAGGACGCAGTGCGCACCATGCTCGCCGACACCAGCACCTCGCAGGCGGTGCGCGAGGTGCTCGAGGGCCGGGCGAGCCATTCCGAAGCCGTCTGGCGCAACCTGATCGAGATGGGCGCCGCCGCCGCCGCCATCCCCGAGCAATACGGCGGCGCCGGACTGGGCTACCTGGAACTGTGCCTGGTCGCCGAGGAAGCCGGCCGCCACCTCGCCGCCGTGCCCCTCTCGTCGAGCTTCTACCTCGCGGCCGAGGCCATCCTGCGCGCCGGCAGCGATGCGCAGAAGCAGCGCTGGCTGCCGCAGATCGCCGGTGGCGAGCTCGTCGCCACCGCCGCGCTTGGCAGCCGCGAGCGCTATCGCACCCCCGCCCCGCTCGCCTTCGACGGCGCGACGCTCACCGGCACCAGCCCCGCGCTGGTCGACGGCGGCATCGCCGGGCTGGCGGTGCTGCGGGTGGCCGACGAGCTGGTGCTGGTGGACCTCGCCGGCGCCGGCGTGAGCCGCACGCCCGTGCCTACCCTCGACCCGACCCGCCCGCTCGCCGTGCTCCACTTCGATCGCACGCCTGCCGACCGCCTGCCGGCCGCCGAGGCTGCCACCAATGCTGCCACCGTCGCCGCCCGCGTGCTCGACGGTGCCGCCGTGCTGCTCGCCTTCGAGCAGGTTGGCGGTGCCGCCCGCATCCTGGAGGCGACGCGCGACTACTCGCTCGAGCGCAAGGCCTTCGGCCGCCAGATCGGCAGTTTCCAGGCCCTCAAGCACAAGATGGCCGAGATCTACACCGCGATCGAACTCGCCCGGGTGCACGCCTACTACGGCGCCTGGGCGCTGTCCTCCGACGCCCCCGAGCTGCCCAGGGCCGCCGCCGCCGCGCGCGTGTCCGCCACCCGCGCCTACGTGGTCGCCGCCGAGGAAGGCATCGAGCTGCACGGCGGCATCGGCTTCACCTGGGAGATGGACTGCCACCTCCACTACCGCCGCGCCCGCCATCTCGGCCAGCTCATCGGCAGCGAACACGCCTGGCGCGCGCGCCTGGCGGACGAACTCATCAAGGAGGCCGCGTAAGCGGAACACGCCCACATGGACTTCAGAGACACCCCCGAAGAAGCCGCCTTCCGCGCCGAAGTGCGCGCCTGGCTGGAAGCCAACGGCCAGAAACGCAGCCGCCCCGACGAAGTCTTCGGCGAAGGCCTGGACGACGCCGCGCGGCTCGCCGCCGCCAAGGCCTGGCAGGCGAAGAAGGCCGCAGCCGGCTATGCCGCGATCACCTGGCCGAAGGCGGCCGGCGGCCGCGGCGGCACCGCGATGCAGCATGTGATCTACCAGCAGGAGGAAGCCGCCTTCGTGGTGCCGGGCATGATCTTCGAGATCAGCATCGGCATGGGCCTGCCCACGGTGATGACCTGGGCCGCGCCCGAGCTCAAGGCCCGCTTCCTGCGCCCCGGCCTCGCCGGCGAGCAGATCTGGTGCCAGCTCTTCTCCGAGCCCGGCGCCGGGTCGGACACCGGCGGCGTGCGCACGCGCGCGGTGCGCGACGGCGACGACTGGGTCGTCAACGGCCAGAAGGTATGGACCTCGGGCGCCCACTTCTGCGACTACGGCATCCTGCTCACCCGCAGCGACTGGGACAAGCCCAAGCAGGAAGGCCTGACGATGTTCATCGTCGACATGAAGGCCCCCGGCGTCGAGGTCCGTCCGATCCACCAGATGTCGGGCGACTCGGAGTTCAACGAGGTCTTCTTCACCGACGTGCGCATCCCCGACACCTACCGCCTCGGCCCCGAATGCGGCGGCTGGAAGGTGATGCTGAGCACGCTGATGCAGGAGCGCCTGTCGGTCGGCGGCAACCTGCCCACCGACCTGCACGAACATCTCGTCGCGCTGGCGCGGAAGTGCGCATGGGATGAGCGTCCGGCGATCGAGGACGATCGCGTGCGCGCCCGCATCGCCGACGCCTACCTGCAGCAGAAAGGCGTCGAACTCGTCATCGCCCGCGGCCTCACGGCGATCTCGAAGGGCAAGGCGCCCGGCCCCGAGATGTCGATCACCAAGCTGGTCGCCGGCAAGGCGATGCAGGACATCGCCGCCTTCGCGCTCGAGCTCGCCGGCCCCGAGGGCATGATCGGCCACGAGGCCTTGGGCGGCGACTGGCGCTACATGCAGCGGCTGTGGCTGGGTTCGCCCGGCGCGCGCATGGGCGGCGGCACCGACGAGATCCTGAAGAACGTGATCGCCGAGCGCGTGCTCGGCCTGCCCGGCGAGGTCCGCAGCGACCGCAAGATCCCGTTCCGCGAACTGGAACACGGCTGAAGCCCCTCGAGGAGGAGACAAGACGATGGCAAGCAAACCCCTGAGTGGCGTGAAGGTGCTCGACTTCACCCAGCTCCTGCCCGGGCCGATGTGCACCCTGCATCTGGCCGACATGGGCGCGGACGTGATCAAGATCGAGCCGCCCGGCGGCGAAGCCGGACGCGGCCCGGCCGGCACGCCGATCTCGCACTTCTTTCTCGCGGTGAACCGCAACAAGCGCTCGCTGGCGATCAACCTGCGCGCGCCCGGCGCACGCGAGCTCATCTACGCCCTGGCCAAGGACGCCGACATCGTGGTCGAGGGCTTCCGCCCCGGCGTGATGAGCCGGCTCGGCATCGGTTTTGACGACCTCAAGGCGATCAACCCGAAGCTGGTGTACTGCGCGATCAGCGGCTACGGCCAGGACGGACCGCTTGCCGAGCTCGGCGGCCACGACATCAACTACCAGAGCTACGCCGGCATCCTCGAGCAGAGCGCGGCGCCCGGCGGCAAGCCGCATCCGGGCAACTTCCCGATCGCCGATCTGGCCGGCGGCGCGCTGTCGGCGGCAATGGCGATCCTGGCCGCGCTGTTCGATGCGCAACGCAGCGGCCAGGGGCGCTTCATCGACGTGTCGATGACCGACTGCGCCATGGCGCTCAACGTCCAGCCGCTCGCCAGCCTGCACAGCTGGAAGCAGCCGGTGCCCGCCGGTCACGACACCTTGTCGGGCGGGCTGCCCTGCTATGGCACCTACGAGACCGCCGATGGTCGCCATCTGGCGGTCGGGGCACTGGAGCCCAAGTTCTGGCAGGCCTTCTGCACCGCTGCCGGTTGTCCCGAACTGAGCAAGAGCGGCTGGGCGGCGGGCAAGGCCGGCGCGGCGGTCGAAGCGCAGGTGGCGGAGATCATCAAGGCGCGCACGCTGGCCGAATGGACCGAAGCCCTGGCCGGGGTCGATGCCTGCGTGAGCCCGGTGCTGCGCATCGACGAGGTCCTCGCCCACCCGCTGACCCGCGCGCGCGGCATGACGGTGGAGACGCCGCTGCCCGATGGCGGCAGCGCGCCCTACTTCGCCTTCCCGGTGAAGATGAGCGACTACGCCTTCAGCCTCGACCGTCCGCCGCCTGCTGCCGGCGAGCACAACGAGGCGGTGCTGCGCGCGCTCGGCTACGGCGAAGAGGCGATGGCCACGCTGAAGGCCGCCGGCGCGATCTGACGCCGCCGCGGACGGCCAGCCCGTCCGCTCCCGCTTCCAATCACAACGATCACAATACGGAGACAATCATGAACCCACGCAGCTACAGCCTCGCGGACCTGTTCGCGATCACGGCCGAGACCGTTCCCGAGCGCGACGCGCTCATCATCGGCGACGTCCGCCGGACCTACCGCCAGATGGCCGAGCGCATCGACCGCCTCGCCGCCTGGCTGCACGCGCAGGGCATCGGCCAGGGGGACGTCGTCGGCCTGCAGATGTACAACTCGCCGGAATATCTCGAAGCCTTTCTCGCCGCCTGCCGCGTGCGCGCGGTGCCGGCCAACATCAACTACCGCTACGTCGCCGACGAGCTGCGCTACATCTACGACAACGCCGGCATCAAGGCCCTGTTCTACAGCGCCGAGCTCGAGCCTGAGGTCGCCGAGGTGCTCGATGCCGCGCCGGGGCTGAAGGTGAAGGTGCGCACCGGCGGCGGCGCGCCCGCGCTCGCCGGGGCCACGGCCTACGAAAACGCCCTGGCGGACGATACGAGCGCCCTGCGCGCGATCCGCTGCGACGACAACGACATCTCCCTGCTCTACACCGGTGGCACCACCGGCAAGCCCAAGGGCGTGATGTGGCCGCACAAGGACCTTTTCTTCGGCTGCCTGGGCGGCGGCAGCTTCTACGCCCCCGCCGACGGCCCGGTGGCGACCCCGGAGCAACTCGCCGACCGCATCCGCAAGGGCCACCCGATGCGCTTCATGCCGGTCGCGCCGCTGATGCACGGCGCCGCCCACTGGGCGACGATGGTGTCGCTGTTCGCCGGCCACACGGTGGTGCTCAACGACCAGCATCACTTCAACGCCGAGCATGTGCTCGACATCGCCGCGCAACAGAAGCTCAACGGCATCACTCTCGTGGGCGATGCCATGGCCCTGCCGATCCTCGATGCGCTCAAGGCCGACCCGGGCCGCTGGGACCTGTCCTCGCTGCTCCTGTTCGGCAACGGCGGCGCGGTGATGTCGGCGCACATCAAGGAGGCGCTCAAGCCCTTCCTGCCGCCGAACGTGTATTTCAGCGACGGCATCGGCTCGTCCGAGGGCGGCCAGCTCGGCATGGGCGCCAAGCCCGTCGAGGGCGGCATGATCAAGATCGCCGCCCGGCCCGACCTCAAGGTCGTCGTCGACGGCCAGCGCATCGCCGCCTCGGGCGAATCCGGCATCCTCGCCCGCAGCGGCTATCTGCCGCTCGGCTACTACCGCGACCCGGTGAAGACCGCCGAGACCTTCGTCACCATCGAGGGCACGCGCTATGCGATCACCGGCGATGCCGCCAAGCTCGCCGACGACGGCTCGATCATCGTCTTCGGCCGCGGCAACAACTGCATCAATACCGGCGGCGAGAAGGTCTTCCCGGAAGAGGTGGAAGAGGCCCTGCGCATGAGCCCGCAGATCCTCGACGCCGTCGTCGTCGGCCTCCCCGACCCGCGCTGGGGGCAGCGGGTCACGGCAGTGGTCTCGGTACGCCCCGGGATGGCGCTCGACGTCGATGCGCTCAAGGCCCTGTGCCACGCCCACCTGGCCGGCTACAAGGTGCCGAAGGAAATCGTGACGGTGCCCGAGGTCTTCCGCTCGGCCGCGGGCAAGGCGAACTACGTGTGGGCGAAGGAAGTCGCACAGAAGGCCTCGTCCGCCGCCGCGCCGAGCGCATGAGCCGAAGGCCCGGCAGGTTGCCGACCGGCTGAAGCCTCACGGCCACGAGAAACGCCACTGCGCCGCTGCGCCAGTGGCGTTCTTCGTGTACGCCGGGAACGCTCGGGTGGCGATGCGTTGCGGCGGCCTCGATCGCCCGCATCCCCGGTCGGGCGACCATCGCTCGCCGACCGCCGCCTATGCCCCCAGGGGGTCGGCGAACGCAGCACCACCCGCATCCGAGCAAGCGACACCCGCGACGGCACGGACGTGAAAAAGCCCGCCGGGCGTAATGACCGGCGGGCTTCGGGGACTGCTTCAGGACGGGCTCAGAAGGTGTACTTCACCACCAGGGAGAGCTGGTCGCGGTCGGTCAGCTGGCGGTTCTTGACCGGATCCAGGCTGGCATCGCCGAAGTAGCCCAGGTAGGTCAGGCCGACCTGCAGGTTGCGGCGATAGGTCATCGTCGCGCCCACGCTCAGGCGATGGTCACCCTCGCCCATGCCGAGGTTGCCCTGCAGCGTGCGCCCCTTGAGCTGGCGCGAATAGCTGATCGGCACGCCCAGTTCCCAGTTCTCGATGATGCCCGGGTAGGTCAGGCTGAGCGTCGACGCGAAGGCCAGGCCGTAGCTGCCGAAGTTCAGCGAGTCGGACTCAAGTGAGGGCACCGAGACAAAACCGGGCGGCGGCGCCAGCGGGCTATACGTTGCGGAGGTATTCCCCGTGGCACCGGGAACGCGTCGCGCCTCTGGGTTGCGGACATCCACATATGCCAGCTCGGCCAGGAAGTTGGCCTGCGGAGCCAGGAAGGTGCGGCCCAGGTTGATGAATGTGTTGATGTTCGTCTGCAACACGTCAGCCGTGGTCGCCGTCGGGATAGGCTTGGCGCTCGCCGGGCCAAGCCTCGTGTTTACCAGAGCCGGCGCGTCCTTACGGTAGGAGATCTCGCCACCGAGCGTCGCAATGCCAAAACTGGTGCTGAATGTGGCGCCCAGCATCTTGATGTCTTCGAAGTAGCGATGGTTGAAGCCAAAGCCGCTGCCATCCGAGACCACCGAGTCGACATCCACCATCGGAGCTCGATCGTGGTAGTTGAGGTAGATCAGGCCCACCTCGGTCTCGTCCGTTACGCGGTACTTTGCGCCGACACCCCACTGCCCCGTGTTCCCCGGTTTCTCGTCAGCCCTTCGCAGAGCGCTGCAGGTCGGCCCAGGGGTGAGGCAGATGGAACCCGGCCCAACAACGTCGGACGTACTCATGAACGAACCGGGGGCATTTACAAGCGTCTTATGCCAACCGTACTGCACATGCGCCATTAGCGATAACTTGTCATTGACCTCGTACAAGGCCGAGATCTGGTCTTCCGGCAGCAGTTGGTCCTTCACCTCGGTGCCCGGAATGCCCGCCTTGGTGCCGTCCGCAGGGCCCTGCGCACCCGAGATGCCGGGGATGAACAGGGTCTCACCCCAGGAGACGACATGCTTGCCGAGACGGACCGTCGCGCGCCCCTCCTGACCGACATCGAACGAGGTGTAGCCGTAAGCGTCGAGCAGACGGCTGTAGCCGCCGTGGTAACGCTTGGCGCCGCTGGTGAAACGATTAGCCGGCCCGCCGATCTTGTTCGGGAACGACGTGCCGTCGTTGTCGTTCGAGCTGTGATAGACGTCGTCGTAGAAGGTGCTGGCCGACAGGATGAAGCCCGAGCTCCCCTTCTTGAAATGGGTGTCGAGCAGCAGGCTCACGCGGTTCGACGTCAGTGCCCCCTTGTCGAAGTTGTTGTCGCCGTCGTTGCCCGACGAGTTCGTTAGGTTCGATGAAAGCACCGGATCCCGCTCCTCGAGCCGGGTCGAGAGCGTATAGGTCGTGGTGATGCGCGACTCCAGCACCGCCCCGTTGTCGAACTCGACCGCATCGAAGGCCATTGCCGGCGCGGCGATCCCCATCCCGATCACGGCCAGTGCGATCGCCTTCATTTTCTTGTGCAGTTTCATGCTGCGTTACTCCCTGAATGACGAGTCGATCACTGGCCCATGGCGCGCAGTGCGGCCGGGGTATACATGTCCGAAGTCAGGTCGCCCTTGTTGAGGACGAAGGCCTTGTCGCGTTCCTGGATCAGGTTGAAGCCGACGTAGGAGCCCGAGTTCAGGTCATGGAAGAAAGAGGTGCCCGCCTGCCACGCGTTGAGGTCGAAGGCGTAGTAGTGGTTGATGAAGGCGTGCTGCCACAGCTGCCCGCGCGTGTCGTAGTAATCACCCACCGAGGCTTGCCAGTTGTCCTCGTCGATGTACATCACGCGCTTGCCGAAGGCGTGGCGATAGCCTTCCTTAAGCGAGCCCTCCAGCACCCAGACGCGGCGCAGCTCGTAGCGGATGTAGTTCGGGTTGGCGTGGCCCTTTTGCAGCAGGTCGGCGTACTTGACGTCCTTCGAATGGATCCGGTACGAGTTGGCCGGGATGTACAGTTCCTTCTTGCCGTGCAGCTTCCACTCGTAACGGCTGGGGTCGCCGTTCATCAGGCGATCCTGGTCGATCGTCAGCTTGCCGCTCGTCCCACCCATCGGCGAATCGAAGCCATAGGTCGGCAGCTGACGCACACGACGGGTCCCCGGGTCGTACTGCCAGGCCAGGCGCTTGGCCTTGGCGAAGTTGACCGGCTCCTGCGACGCGGTGAAGCTGCCACGGTCGCGCTCGGGCAGCAGCGTGCCGGACAGGGAATAGGCCATCAGGCCTTCCATCGGCTTGCCGATCTCGGACGGCGAGGTGACGACGTTGAGGTTCTTGTTGATCTGCCGTCCCCAGGTGATGGAGCCGTCCGAGCCGACGTCGGCGATATCACGCACGATGCTTTCGCTGAAGGCGCGGTAAGGGAAGTTCATGTTGGCGAGCACTTCCATCGGCTCCTTGGGGATCGGAAAGCCGATCGGCCCCTTGTAGCCGGTGTAACCCAGCCCGCCATCGGTCAGCTCCGCCTCGAGCGCGTTCTTCTTCGCGACCTCGCAGATGATGTCCGGGTAACGGAAATCGCGCCGGCTCTGATAGACCGGCATGCGGAAGGTCTCGGGGAAGCGCTTGAACATGGCCCTCTGACCTTCGCTCAGCTTGTCCGCGTACTTGTCCACGTTCGCCGCGGTGATCTCGAACAGCGGCTTGTCTTCCGGATACACGTCGACCGGATGCTGGCCGGCATGGAGCGTGTATTCGACGTGCGGCGGCTTCCCCAGCCACTTTCCGGAGAAGGCCGGGATGCTGCCGTCCGCGTTCGGGCCGGCCTCGGCACCGACACAAGTAAGTTCCTTGCCAAGCTTCGCGGCTTCGGCTTCGGTCACCTTGGCCATCGCATTACCGGCAGCCATCGACAACGCGATCGTGGTCATGACCGGCACCCAAACACGGGTTTTAATCATTTAAGTCTCCTTCCTGGTGGGCGTATCAAGTATCCCGATTGATCCAGCGAACCGGATGCGGGGGGCTTGGTCTCTTCCTCGGGCCGTTCCTGCATCCGTGATGGCATTGTTTTGCCATCAGCTCACTGCCTACATCGTCCGATGAGACTAAGTCGCAGGCAGCGGCCGAAATACTCAGCCCTGAGCCGCATCGACGAATGCCTTGCGCAGTTGTCCCTTGAGCAGCTTGCCGGCCGGATTGCGCGGCAAGGCATCGGTCAGCACCTGCACGACGGCTGGCACCTTGTACGCCGCCAGATGCGCCCCGACGTGGGCGCGCAGGGCGTGCGCGTCCAGGCCACTGCCCTCGCGCACCGATACCACCGCCACCACCGCCTCGCCCGTTTCCTCGTCGGGCACGGCGAACACCGCCGCCTCCAGGACGTCCGGCTGGTGCAGCAGGCAGGACTCGACCTCGGCCGCCGCGATCTTCTCGCCGCAGCGGTTGATGACGTCCTTGATCCGGTCGACGACGAACAGGAAGCCCTCCTCGTCCAGATAGCCGACGTCGCCCGTGCGGAACCAGCCGTCGCTCATCGCGGCCGCGGTGGCCTCCGGATTGCGCCAGTAGCCCTGCATCACGGTCACGCCGCGCAGCCAGATCTCGCCCTGCTCGCAGGGCGGCAGGGGCTGCCCGTCGGCGTCGGCGATGCGGACATCGACGATCGGCGAGGTGAGGCCCGAACTGCGCGGCTGGTAGGCGAACAGCGCGCCCGATGCGGCGGCGCCGACGCCGTTGGTCTCGGTCAGGCCGAAGCCGATGCCCGACAGCGAATTCGGCCGCCGCTGCATCACCTCGTCGATCAGCCGCTGCGGCAGGCCCGCGCCGCCGAAGCCCAGGCCCGCCAGCGTCCCGGTCTGCGTCGGATCGTCGAAGCCCGGCTGCGCCAGCAACTGCATCACCATCGATGGCGCGCCGTTGAACTGGGTGATCCGCTCCTCGCGGATGACCTCGAGCGCCTGCGCCGGATCCCATCGGCTCACGAACACCAGTTGGCGGCCGTTGCGCAGCGCGCTGAGCAGTTGCGCATGCAGGCCGCTGACGTGGAACAGCGGCACGGCCGTCAGGGTGGTGGGCGGCAGGCCCTTCGCCATCAGCGCCGCGACCGCCTCGGGCGAGGTCATGCCCGACAGCGCGCCGATATAGTCGATGTTGAACAAGGCCTGGCACACCGCGCGCTGGGACGACAGCACGCCCTTCGCCCGGCTGGTCGCCCCCGAGGTGAACAGGATCAGCGCCGGGTCATCGGGACCGAGCGCCGGCGAGCTCACCGGCTCCGCCGCCCGGGTGGCGGCGATTCGGTAGTCGGTGATGCCCGCGGGCATCTCGGCCTCGCCCACGCACAGGATGCGGCAGTCCGCGACCCGGGTGTCGCCGCCGATGCGCGCCAGGCGCTCGGCGTCGCAGGCGAAGACGCGCGGCTCGACGTCGTCCAGCGCGGCATGCAACTCCTCGCCGAGGCCGAAGCTGTTCAGCGGCGCCGGCACGGCACCGATCAGCGCCGCAGCGGCGAACACCACGGCCCACTCCGGCCGGTTGCGCATGGCGATGGCGACGCGCTCGCCCGGCTGCACGCCCCAGGCCCGCAGTTGCGCGGCGACCGCGTCGGCCTCGGCGAAGAAGCGGTCGAAGGTCCAGGCCTCGCCCTGGTAACGGATGAAGGGCTTGGCGCCATGCGCCCGCCCGCTCGCAATCAGGGCGGGCAGCGTGGGGAAGGCGTTGCGGTAGGCGCGCACGCTGCGGCCATCGACATTCACCTCCACCATCTCGAAGGGGGCGCCGGGCGCGGTCAGTTGGGCTCGAACCTTGTGGGCCAGTTCGGAAAGCGGGGACATCGGTGACTCCTGAAGATCAGTTTGCAAGGCTGAAGCGATAAAGGCCGTCGTCGTCAAGCACGCGCCGGACCTCGCCCGCATAGCGCAGCCAGGACAGGTGGGCGATGGTTTCCCCCAGCGCCATCATGTCCTCGACCGCGCTGAGGGTACGCGGGAACAGCCTCGCCTTGGTCTCGAAAGCGGTGGACGCACCGGATTCACGCAGATGGGTGCGCACGATATCGAACTGCAGCCGGTGATGGGCGTGCAGTTCCGCGACCCGCGGCAACAGCCCGCTGAACACGCGCTCGTGCGAGGGCAGCACCAGCGTTTCCGGCGCCAGCAAGGCGAGGCGGTCGAGCGAGTCGAGCCAGAGCTTGAGCGGATTGGCCTCGGGTTCGATGTCGGAGACCAGCACGTTGGAGGTGATGCGCGGCAACAGCTGGTCGCCCGCGATCAGCAGGTGGTCGCCCGCGCAGTACAGGCAGGCATGTTCGGGCGAATGCCCCTCGCCGATCACCACCCGCCAGTCGCGCCCGCCGATCGTCAGCACCTGGCCTTCGCGCAGGCGGTTGAACGCGCGCGGATGGGGCGGCATGAAGGGGTCGCGGCGCAGCTTGGCGAACATCTCCTCCACGCGCTCGCGCGGCATGCCGGCGCGCAGATAGAACCGGAGCAGCGAATCGGGAAGCGGCTCGGGCGGCGGCCCGGCCAGCGTGCGCATGGTGAAGTACTCGCCATGCGTCATGTACAGCGGCGCCTCGAAGCGCTCGGTCAGCCACGCCGACAGGCCGGCGTGGTCGTAATGGAAGTGCGTGCAGATCACGCCCTTGAGCGGCAGGCCGTCGAAATGGCGCTCGACGATCGTCTCCCACAGCGCACGCGAGGTCGGCAGGTTCAGGCCGGTATCGACGATGAACCAGCCATCGCTGTCGCGCAGCAGGTAGACGTTGATGTGGTCGAGCTGCATCGGCATCGGCATGCGCGCCCAGAATACGCCCGGCGCGAGCGTGACCAGTTCGCCGTCGGGCTGGGGCGGGGCGAACGGGAATGCGATCCGGTCCAGGGTGCCGGACGCCACCTCTGCAGGGGGATGCGCGGTTTCGACCATGGTGTCTCCGTCCTTGTCGTTGTTGTCCGAGCCTCACATTAGGCGGGGCCATCGGTCACGGACACGTCCAAAAGGACGATGCCCCACCCCGGCGGCGAACCGACCATGATTTAGCCATCGTCCAAACAGGGGATGTGAGCGCCATCCCCGGCCACCAGAATCGATCACGTTCGGGCTTTCAGGCCGGCACTTGGCGCCAACCCGATGGATTGACATTGGATCACTACGAAGAGGAGGCCCGCATGGCCACAACGAAAGACTATCGCCTAGGCGAATACACCTTCCCGCGCGGCTGGTTCATGATCGCCGAAGCGTCGGAACTGGATACCCACAAGCCGCACGCGGTGCGCTTCTTCGGCCAGGACTTCGCGCTCTACCGCGGCCGCGAGAGCGGCAAGGTGGTGCTGCTCGACGCCTACTGCCCGCACATGAAGACCCACCTCGCCGCGCCCAACAAGACCTCGTACGTGGTGCTCGACGGCGGCGGCACCAACGTCGAAGGTGACGGCATCCGCTGCCCCTACCACGGCTGGCGCTTCGGTGCCGACGGCAAGTGCGACCACATCCCCTACCACGAAGGCCAGATCCCGGCCGCAGCCAAGGTGAAGTCGTGGCCGGTGGTCGAGAGCCTGGGGGCGATCTGGGTGTGGCACGACCCGGAAGGCGGCGAACCGGAATGGGATCACCCCATGCTCGCTGAATGGAACGACCCGGCCTGGGTGCACTGGAAGTTCGACCACCTCGGCATGCTCAACCAGCACCCGCAGGAAGTCATCGACAACATCTGCGACTACGGCCACCTGAGCCCGATCCACGGCTCGACCGTGCTCAAGTACGAGAACGAGTTCCAGGGCCACAAAGCGATCCAGCGCCAGTGCGGCCCGCACCGCACCCTGGTCGGTGAGGACGGCGTCAGCCCGATCCTGCACACCATCACCATGTACCACGGCCCTGGCGTGCTGATCTCGCACCTCACCGGCCTGTACGACGCCGTGATGATGATCTGCAACACCCCGGTCGAGGATGGTTCGATCAAGGTCTGGCACGCCCTGCTGGTGAAGTCGCCGAGTGGCAGCAAGGTGGCGACCCACACCGACATGGTGGCAGCGCGCCACTATCAGGAGATGGCACTCACCGCCTTCGCCCAGGACTTCGAGGTGTGGTCGCACAAGGCGGCCTGCCTGAACGGGCTCTTCATCCCGAGCGACGGCCCGTTCATGAAGGCGCGCATCTGGTACAAGCAGTTCTACAACCCGCGTGCGAAGAAGAACGAATACCTCGAGCAGTGCGAGGGCTACTACGTGCCGAAGGGGATTGCGCCTTACACCGACGAGCCTGTCGCCGCCTGAGGCCAGCGGACGTTTGCAGCGCAGACACGGCTCGTCATCCAGACGGGCCGTTTTTTCTTTTTCTGACGACAAGGAAGGCTGACATGGCCCTTGCACACATCGCACCCTGGGCGGGACTCATCGGACTCATCGGTCTGGCCGGGCTCGCGGGCATTCGCTGCCCGGTTACGTCAACGCAGCCTGGCGCAGCCATCCGCCTGCTGGGGCTGCTGGGTCTGGCGGGACTGGCCGGTTTCTGGATCGACGGCGCCGGCGCCATGGGCGCCTTTGGTGCGCTTGGCCTATGGAACCACCAGTCCCCGAAGCTCGCGATCTGGGGGCGCCTGGGCTGGGCCGGGCTGGCCGGCTTGCCCTTCGCACTCGGCGCAATGACCTGAAAGATTCTCGGCGCCGCGCGGCGCGTGCGAACTCGGCCGCGCGCAATGCGGTGGTCTACTACAACGAGAGGGAACTGACTGCGATGCGCATGGGCGTGACCTGGGGCGGGCAGGTCTACGACCTGATCGGTGTCCACATGCGTTCGATGCAGGCGTGTCCGCCATGCCAGAAAGGCGGCACGCCGTGCATTCGCACCCAGTAAGACGATCCCCCCGCCGCAAGGCACGTCACCGCCAGCCCTCAGGGGCGGCGGTGGGTCACATGGGTCAACAGACACACCGAGCGCGCGACGTCGACCCGCACCGCCAGACCCGCGGGCAGGCATGCCCACACCGAATCGTCGCCGAAGGCGGCCGCCACGGCCTCGACCGAGGCAAACCAGGCCTCGACGATTGCGTCGTACTCATAGCCGGGCGGCCGCTCGCCCGCCACCCCGTTCCATACGAGACGCGCCGCGGCAGCCCAGGGCGTGCCGGACACGGCGCCGAAATCGCCCGCCCCGCATGACTGACCCGGGCCCGCGCGCAGGAACAGCACGACGCACACACCGGTTTCCCCACCATCGCGCAGCACCTGCTCCTGCGCGACCAACGTGAAGTCGCGCACATAGGTGGAGAACACCCGCGGCTCGTCGGGGCGCATGATGCGCAGCGTCTCCTCGTCGCTCCAGATGTCGTCGGCCGCCTGGCGGTCGCGCAGCGACAGCAGGTTGACACCGTCGTAGCCAGTGCATGCGCCGCGCGGCAGATCCGGCCGGTCGAGCACGCGCGAGCATTGGCGCACCGCCTTGACCTTGTCCTGAACGTTTCGGCATTCGCGACCGAGTGCGGAATGCTCGCGCCAGGCCTGGGGGAAATCCTCGGGCGCCAGCGCAGGGTTGCGCCGGGCAAGGTAGATCATCTTCCATTGCGCGTTCATGCCAACGCTCCTGCCGATATCCGGGCGGCTGTGGCAAAGGCGGCAGGTTGCACGGCCGCATCGGTGTATTCACGCTTCATGCGCGCCACCAGTTCGGCCACGGAGGGCACGTCGTGGATGCTGCCGATCCCCTGCCCGGCCGACCACACGTCCTTCCACGCCTTGGGCCTGCTGTCGAGGCCGGCAAAAAGCTCTTCCTTGCCGCCGTCCTGGCGGCCCTCGAGCGCATCCGGGTCGATGCCCGCCGCGCGCACGCTGTTCTTCAGGTAGTTGGCCCAGATGCCGCTGAACATCGGGGTGTAGACGATGTCTGCCGCGCCGTCGCGCACGATCATGTCCTTGTGGCCGACATCGGCCGCTGCCTCGCGGGTGGCGATGAAGCGCGTGCCCATGTAGCCCAGGTCGGCCCCCATGACCTCGGCCGCGCGCAGCGCGCGCCCGCTGGACAAGGCGCCGGCGAGCACCAGCGGGCCGTCCCAGAACGCGCGCACCTCGGCGACCAGGGCGAAGGGCGACAGCGTACCGCCGTGGCCACCCGCCCCTGCACACACCAGGATCAGCCCATCGACGCCACAGGCCGCCGCCTTGCGTGCGTGATCGACGTTGATCACGTCATGGAACACCAGCCCGCCATAGTCGTGCACACGCTCGACCACCCCATCCGGCCGACCCACCGAGGTGACGACGAAGGGCACGCGGTGCCTGACCACGCACTCGAGGTCCGCCTCGCGCCGCGGGTTGGACTTGTGCAGGATCAGGTTGGCGCCGAACGGCGCCGACCGACGATCCGGGTGTTCGATGTCCCATTGAGAAAGCTCGGTCGCGATGCGCGCCAGCCATTGGTCGAGCAGCTCGGGCGTGCGCGCGTTCAGCGTCGGAAAGCTCCCGGCGACACCCGCCTTGCACTGCGCCAGCACCAGCTCCTGCCCGCTGGCAAGAAACATCGGCGAACCGATCAGCGGCAACGCCAGCCGGCCACGAAACATCTCGGGAATGGGCATCCCGTCACCTCCATGTAGTACCCGCTCGCTGGCGAATGGCTGCCGGGCGCCGCCGCTCAGCCGCGCGGCATGCCCAGCCCGCGTTCGGCGATGATGTTGAGCTGGATCTCGTTGGTGCCGGCGTAGATCGTGTCGGCGCGCGAGAAGAAGAACACCTGCTGCAGGCGGCGCACCGCGTCGTCGTCCGAGCGCACGTCGCCCGCCACGCCGATCACGTCCATCGCCAGCTGGCCGAGCTCGCGATGCCAGTTCGACCAGGCGTACTTGTAGATCAGCGCCTCGGGCCGCACCTTGGTCGAGCTGGTGTCTTCTTCCAGCATGCGCAGGCCGTTGTAGCGCAGGCCCTGCAGGCCCACCCAGGCATCGGCGATGCGCTGGCGGATCGCCGGGTCGCGCGCCGCGCCGTTGGCGCGTGCCACGTCGATCACCAGCTGCAGTTCGTGGATGAAGTGCATCTGCTGCCCGAGCGTGGACACGCCGCGTTCGAAGCCGAGCAGCGCCATCGCCACCTTCCAGCCCTCGCCCGGCTTGCCGACGATGCAGTCGGCCTCGGTCGCCGCGCCGTCGAAGAACACCGAGTTGAACTCGGCCTCGCCGGTCATCTGGCGGATCGGGTGGATCTCGATGCCCGGCTGGTCGAGCGGCACCAGCAGGAAGGAAAGGCCCTCGCGCCCCACCGAGCCCGGCGTGCTGCGCGCGACGACGAAGATCCACTCCGACTCGTGCGCGAGCGAGGTCCACACCTTCTGCCCCTGCAGCCGCCAGCGGCCGTCCTCGTCCTGCCAGCAGCGCGTGGTGATGGCGGCGAGGTCGGAACCGGCACCCGGCTCGGAGTAGCCCTGCGCCCAGTATTCGCGCCCTTCGCGGATGCCCGGCAGGAAGCGCCGCTGCTGCTCGGGCGTGCCGAGCGCGATCAGCGTCGGCGCCATCAGCGTCTCGCCGATGTGGCCGATGCGGCCAGGACCGCCGGCGCGCACGTATTCCTCGTGGAAGGCGAGCTGCAGCGCCAGCGGCAGGTCGCGCCCGCCGTGTTCCCTGGGCCAGCCCAGGCCGACCCAGCCGCCCGCGGCCAGCTCCTGCTCCCATTCCTTGCGCAGCGCCGGGAAGGCTTCCTCGTCGCCGGGGCCGCCCCGGTGCTTCAGGCAGGCGAAGCGGCCGGCCAGATGGGTCGCCATCCAGTCGGCGACTTCCTGGCGAAATTCCTGTTCGTTCATGCTCATCGGTCCTTGTCGATCCTGTCAGGCGGCGTCGAGCAGATGGGCGGCGAGCGCCTCGCGCCAGCCGCTGGTGGCGCCGCACCATTGGCTGGCCCACTGCGCGCGCTTGAAATGCATCTGCGGATCGTATTCCCAGGTGAAACCCACCCCGCCGTGGAGCTGGATGGCTTCCTGCGCGCAGTAGCGGTAGGCCTCGGTCGCCTGCACGCGCGCTGCGGCGACCTCTGCCGCGAGCGCCGCGTCGTCGAGTCCGTTCCCCTGCGCGCCCTGCGCCACCCGCGCCGCCACGCCGCGCACGGTGGAACGCGCGGTTTCCATGCGCACCATCATCTCGGCCACGCGGTGCTTGACCGCCTGAAAGGTGGCCACCGGCTTGCCGAACTGCACCCGCTCCTTGGTGTAATCGACGGCCAACTGCAGGCACTGCGCCGCACCGCCGACCTGCTCGGCCGCCACCTGCAGCGCCGCCAGCACGCGGGTGCGCGCAAGGCCGGCCAGCACCCGCGTCGGGTCATCGACGCGCGCATCGGCCGTCAGCCGGACTTCATCGAAGCGCCAGCACGCCTGCGGACGGGTCAGGTCCCAGACCTCGAGCGGCGTGCGCGACAGGCCGGCGGCGTCCACCGCCAGCTCGAACAGCGCCACGCCCGGCGCCTCCTCGATGCGTGCCGCCACATAGGCATGGGTCAGCAGGCCGTCGTCGAGCACTTGCGCCGCCTCGCCGGCCAGCACCCAGCCCTCGCCGTCGCGACGCGCCTTCACGGTCAGCGATGCCGGCGCCGCGTCCAGGCCCGGGCCGAGGATCAAGGTGGCGGTGCGCTCGCCGTAGGCCAGCGCCGCAAGCGCGCCCTGCTGCGCCTCGGCGCTGCCCGCCTGCAGCAGCGCGGTCTGCGCCAGCACCACGTTGGCCAGGAAGGGCGTGCGCGCCAGGCGCCGGCCCATCTCCTCCATCAGCAGCACGAGCTCGACCGGCCCCAGGCCGAGACCGTCGAGCTCTTCCGGCACCTGCACCGCGGCCCAGCCGAGTTCGACGATACGCGACCACAGTTCGGCATCGACGTCGACTTCCTTGCGTGCGTTGGTATGGGCGGCAAGGAAGTCGGCCGCCGTCTCCTGCAGCGCGCGTTGCTCGTCGGACAGCGTCAGGTTCATCACAGCACCTCGAAAAGGCCTGCCGCGCCCATGCCACCGCCGATGCACATCGACACCACCACGTAACGCACGCCACGGCGACGGCCCTCGAGCAGCGCGTGACCGACCATGCGCGCGCCCGACATGCCGAAGGGGTGGCCGATGGAGATGGCGCCGCCGTTCACGTTCAGGCGGTCGTTGGGGATGCCGAGCTTGTCGCGACTGTAGAGCACCTGGCAGGCGAAGGCCTCGTTGATCTCCCACAGGCCGATGTCGCTCACCTTGAGGTTGAAGCGCTCGAGCAGCTTGGGGATGGCGAACACCGGGCCGATGCCCATCTCGTCCGGCGCGCAGCCGGCGACGGCGATCCCCCGATAGGCGCCCAGCGGTGCGATGCCGCGGCGCTCGGCCTCGTCGCGGCTCATCACCAGCGCGGCCGAGGCGCCGTCCGAGAACTGCGAGGCGTTGCCGGCGGTGATGAACTCGCCCTGCTTCACCCACTGGCCGTCCTTGAAAACCGGCTGCAGCTTGGCGAGATCGGCCAGCGTGGTCGAGGCGCGGTTGCACTCGTCGCGGGTGGCGATCACGTCCTCGTGGCCCACCGGCTTGCCTTCCTTGTCGAACACCAGTTTGCGCGCCGCCAGCGGCACGATCTCGGCGTCGAACAGGCCGGCGGCCTGCGCGGCGGCGGTGCGCTGCTGGCTCTGCAGCGAGAACTCGTCCTGCGCGGCGCGCGAGATGCCGTAGCGCGCCGACACGATCTCGGCCGTCTCCAGCATCGGGATATAGGCCGCGGGCACGATCGCCTTCACCGCCTCGGACTGCGCGCGGTAGGTGTTCTTGTGCTTGGTCTGGGTCAGCGACAGCGACTCGACGCCGCCGGCCACCGCGATCTTCATCTCCCCGGCCAGGATGTTCTTGGCGGCGACGCCGATCGTCATCAGGCCCGAGGCACACATGCGGTCGAGCGCCATGCCCGGCACGGTGTCCGGCAGGCCGCCGGTGTAGGCGCAGAGCCGGCCGATGTTGTAGGCCTGGGTGCCCTGCTGCACGGCGGCGCCCATGATCACGTCCTCGACCGCCGCCGGCTCGATGCCGGCACGCTCGACGACGGCGCGCACCACGTGGCCGCCCAGCACCGGCGCCTCGGTGTCGTTGAAGGAACCGCGGAAGGACTTCGTGAGCGCGGTGCGCGCAGTGGAAACGATGACGGCTTCGGTCATGGCGATGTTCTCTCTCGGGAATTCAATCGTTGAAGGTGTAGCGGCTGATGGTGTCAACCACGCAGCCCGGGCGCTCGCTGCCCTCGATCTCGATGGTCACGCGGACGGTGGATTGCACCGCGTCCTTGATGCGCTCGACCTTGAGGATCTCGCCGCGGCCGCGAATGCGCGAGCCGACCTTGACCGGCGCCGGAAAGCGCACGCGGTCGCAGCCGACGTTCACGCCCATCTTCAGGTTGTCGGCGCAGATCAGCTGCGGCAGGAACAGGTTGGCGAGCGCCAGCGTCAGGTAGCCGTGCGCGATGCAGGCGCCGAAGGGGCCGTCCTTGGCGCGCACAGGGTCGACGTGGATCCACTGGTGGTCGTCGGTGGCATCGGCAAACTGGTTGATGCGGTCCTGGCGAATCTCGATCCAGTCGGTCGCGCCCAGGTCCTGGCCTTCGGCTGCAACCAGCTGCTCGGCGCTGGAGAAAACCATGGTCATGGCCACGCCCCTCAAGCGTGCTGCGAACTGACCGACAGCACTTCGCCGGTCATGTACGACGCATAGTCGCTGGCGAGGAAGACCATCACGTTAGCCACCTCCCACACCTCAGCGGCACGGCCGAAGGCCTCGCGGCTGGCGAGCTGGGCGAGCAGCTCCTCGCTCGACGCCTTCTTCAGGAACTCGTGCAGCGCGATCGACGGCGACACCGCGTTGATGCGCACGCCGTGCTCGGCCGCCTCCACCGCAGAGCAGCGCGTCAGCGCCATCACGCCGGCCTTGGCCGCGGCGTAGTGGGCCTGGCCCTTCTGTGCACGCCAGCCCAGCACCGAGGCGTTGTTCACAATCGCGCCGCGACCACGCTTCTCCATGTGCGGCAGCATCGCGCGCGTCATGCGGAAGGTGCCGGTCAGCGTGATGTCGAGCACCCGGCTCCACTCGTCGTCAGTCATCTCGGTGACGCGCTTCTCGCCGCCCAGACCGGCGTTGTTGATCAGCACGTCGACGCCGCCAAGCTTGTCCTCGGCCGCGGCGACCAGGGCCTGCACTTCCTCTTCATTGGTGACGTTGCACAGCTGACCCCAGACGTTCTGCAGCCCGGTGTCGGCCTTGAGCTTGGCGACCGCCTCTTCCAGGCGGCGCGGATGGATGTCGGAGATCATCAGCGCGCGGCAGCCCTCCTCCGCGCACTTGCGCGCGGCGGCAAAGCCGATGCCGGCGCCGGCCGCGGCGGTGATCAGGACGGACTTGCCAGCGAGCAACTGGTGACCGGGAACGTAGGAAGGCGCTTCTTTCACGGCGTGAACCTCGAAGGGTGGAGATGCCGTCATTTATAGGGGGGGCGCCGGCGGGCAGCATCGTCAAAACGGACGGTGCCCGACGGGATTTCGCGGCGCGCCTGATGGCAAGCGCGCCGAGGACACATCAGGCATCGACCACTGCGACCGCCGAGATCTCCACCAGAATGTCCGGACTGGCGAGGGATTGCACACCGACCATCGAGAAGGCATGGGGCGGAAACGGCACGCCATCGAGCGCGACGCCCAGCGCCCGCATGAATTGCTCCCCCACGGCCGGGGTCAGGTTCTTCAGATAGACGGTGCTGCTGACCACCCGATCGACCGATGAACCCGCCGCCTCGACCGCGGTGCGGAGGTTGCGGAGCGCCTGGACAGATTGGGCAAAGCAGTCGTCGCCACCGACGAGCTCGAACCGCTCGTTCATCGCTGACTGGCCAGCGATGAACGCCATGCGCGAAGCTTCGGTCACGACCACTTGCGTCAGTTGATCGAACTTGAGCAGCCCTTCTGGATTGATATGTCGAATGGACATCTTCTTTCCTCTTTCTGGATTGAAATGCAGGGTGGAATGCGCGGCAGGATTCGCCCGCGAGGGAATGCTCGGCGCGGGCAAGCACGCTTGCCCCGTCGCCTGCCTGTTACCGGAACGTCACGAACGGGTGGGCGATGGCATCAGACCGCAGGTCCACCTTGGGCGCTGCCGAGGATCAGGTCTGCCGCCTTCTCGGCGATCATGATGATCGTCGCACTCGGGTCACCCGTCGTGATCCTGGGCATGACCGACCCGTCGACGACCCGGAGCCCATCGACACCGCGAACGCGCAGCGTGTCATCGACGACCGCAAGTGCGTCGTTGCCCATCCTGCAGGTACCAACCGCTTCGTAATTGACATTGCAGGTGTTGCGGAAGAATTCGTCGAGATCCGCATCGCTCTTGCAGTGCGCTCCGGGGAGATACTCGCGCCCGCGATATTGCGCATAGGCAGACTGCGCGAAGATGTCGCGGGCAATCCTGACGCCACGCCTGAGCACCTCGCGATCGCGCGGATCAGCAAGGTAATTGGCGTCGATGATGGGCTTGTCCATCGGATCCGCTGACCTCAAACGCAGCTGCCCGCGACTCTCCGGCCGGGTCAGGATGACCAGGTTGGTCACGCCGTGCTCCCTGGGCAACCTTCCATCGATGCCGGTGAGGAGCGGCAACAGATAGAACTTGAGATCGAGCTCGTCATGGCCCGCAGCCCCCGAACGCAGATAGGCCACGGCATCGGTGCTGTTACCCGCCAGCGGACCTCGGCGGGTGAAGAGATACTGCAAGCCTGCCCTGGCTTTTGCGACGTTGCTGGTGACGAGCTTGTAATCGGTCACCGGCAAGGGACAGGTCACCTGCACCGAACTGCCGACGTGATCATGAAGATTCTGTCCGACCCCCTTCAGATCAGCGACAGGCGCTATTCCCAACGAGCGCAGATGGTCCGCATCGCCGATGCCCGACAGCATCAGCAACTGCGCGGACTGGAAAGTGCCCGCACTGGAAATCACCTCCCTGGCTGCATATGCCTTCCTGACGCCGGACGACTGGCGATACTCGGCGCCGACAACCCGCGAGCCGTCAAACAACAGCCTGGTGACGTGCGCATGCGTCTCGATGCGCAGATTGGGCCGTCGCCGGATGGGCTTCAGATAAGCCACGGCTGTGCTGATGCGGCGCCCCCCCTTGATGGTTCGGTCGGACGGCCCGAAGCCCTCTGGCTTGGCGCCATTGTGGTCGTCGCTGTAGGGATGCCCTGCCTGCAGCGCCGCAGCTATCCAGGCTCGCTGAGCCGGGTTCTTGATACGCGCCTGCGTCACCGGCAGCGGACCGTCACCACCATGAAAAGGAGTTTCACCGTGCTCGTTGCCCTCCGCGCGCTTGAAATAGGGCAGCACCTCGGCGTAAGACCAGCCCGCATTGCCCTGGCTCGCCCACAGATCGAAGATCTCCGGAGCCCCGCGGCTGTAACACATCCCATTGATCGAGCTGCTGCCGCCCAGCACCTTGCCGCGCGCATCGGCCAGCACGCGATCATTCAGATGCTTCTGCGGCGCCGTTTCATAGTGCCAGCTGAACATTCCGCCCTTCAGCATCGGAAAGAAGCCTGCGGGCATGTGAATCAGCGGGCTCTTGTCGGGACCACCGGCCTCCAGCAGAAGGACCTTGTTCTCCGGGTTCGCAGAAAGCCGATTGGCGAGCACGCAGCCCGCGGAACCCGCTCCGATAACGATGAAGTCGTACTCGTCACGAATGGACATGGTTGGATATGCCTGCCTTGTTCAAATGAGTGAAAGCGCGCCGTCAGCCCCATGCTGGACGCCACGCGATGGAGCCCTGGGCGTCAAACGAGTCCGAACCGATCGGCGAGTCTTGCCGACGGAATCAGGAAACGCCTGAGCTTGGTGCTGAACAGCCCCGGGAAGCGCACCTGCTGCGGTCGCTCGCAACCCAGCACCGCGGCGTCGGGCCGATCGGCGGCAAGGGCGCGGGCGACATCCATGCCCATCATCGGCCCGAGGTGGTTGCCCCAGGAGCCGAAGTTCATCAGCGCGAACACGCCGTCTTCCACACGGTAAAACCTGGGATAGGCCTTCTCGTAGATCGCCGATGAGTTGTGCGTCATGCCGGTCCAGTAGGTCTCGAGCTCGATGCGAACGTCCCTGGCCTCGGGATAGACGCGACGCAGGTGGCGAAGGAAATACTGGAAATGCAGGTCGCTGCGGTGCGCCCGCCCAAGGCCGGGGATGGTGGCGGTGATGAGACGCCCCTTGCGATCGACGACCATGGGATACAGCCCCGCGGGATGCTGGCTAATTGCCGTCCGCGTGGGATTGACCACATCGAGCAAGCTTTTCGGCAGCGGACGTGTCGCGAGGCCGCAGGCGAGCAAGGGAAACTGGGTGCGCTCGAGATCCGCATGGAAGTCCGCGCCGACATGGCCATTGGTGCACAGCACGACACGGTCTGCCAGCACGCTGCCCGATGGGGTGCGCAGCCTCCAGCGCCCCCCCTGACGCTCACAGGCGCGTGCCGGCGAGTTGCCATACACCCTGGCGCCGAACCCGGCCGCGGCACGGACCATGCCGTTGGTAAACAGGAAGGGGTTGACGCTCCCGCCGTTACGCCAGATCGTGCCGAACGAATAGCGATCCGTTCCGACCAGCGGACGCAGCCGGTCAGCGCCGAGCATCTCGACGTCGAGCCCCAGCCCGGCCCACTCCTTCGCCTTGTTCTCGAGCGCTGCGCTCTTCTGGCGTGCGACCTCCAGCAGCCCGGATTGCACGTGGTCGGCATCGATCCCATGACGCGCACAAAGCTCGAACACGATGTTGCGGTGCTCGATGAGACAGTCGAGGAATGGACGCCCCTGGCCGGGCAAGGCGCCGAGCGGCTCCAGCGACAGCAGATAGGGTTGCACATGGCCGGCGTTGCGCCCGGAGGCCGCGTCAGCCGGCTGGGCGGCGTCGATGAGCACGGTGTCGATCCCGCGCTCGGCCAGGTGCAGGCACAGCGAGGCCCCCACGACGCCGGCGCCGACCACGACGATGTCGGTCACCAGGTCGCCGGATAGTGGCGGATGGGCGGGCGGCGTGTGATCGAGCGTCCAGACACTGCGCTCGACGGGAACCGAGCCTGTTTCATACAAGTCGGGATGCAAATGTTGTTTTTCCATGGCTTCAGCGTGCCCGTGCGTCATCGCCGCTCCGGTTCAAGGGGCCTATTCGGGACAGGGTCTGGCGTCACGGCTCGCGCACGGCCTCCAGCAGTCAGGCCTGTAGGGCGCGATCCGTCGCGAACGATGTGCGGGGAAGGCGCCGAAAGGCGCCTTCCGACGCCTGTCAGAAGTTGTACTTCACGACCAGGGACAACTGATCGCGGTCGGTGAGCGCTCTCTCGGTCTTCATGTCGGTGCTGGCCTTGCCCAGAAAGTCGAGATAAGTGAGCTCGAAGCTGAGGTTCTGGTTGTAGGTCAGCGCTGCCCCGACACTCAGGCGGCGATCACCCTCGCCGCCCACCGGCCCCATCAGCGTGCGCCCGCTCAACTGGTGGGAGTAGCTGATCGGAACTTCGAGATCCCAGCCGCTGAAGACCCCGTCATAAGTCAGGATGAGCGACGTGGAGATGCCCAGTCCGTGACCGGACATGCTCAGACGGTTCGACGCAGGGAAATACTCCGCCATCGGCCCCAAGGCCTCGACGCCTCTCGCCTTGAGCTTCTTCACGCTGCGGACATCGATGTAGGAAACCTCGGCGAGCAGCAGCGCCCCGTCGGCGAAATCCGAACGCCCCAGGTTGATGAAGGAGTTGAGGCTGGTCTGCAGCACGTTCGCCCGGCTCGGGGTCGGCAAGGCGGTGCCCGATCCCGGATCGACGACGGTATCGACCAGTTCCGGTGCGCCCCGCTTGTAGGCCACCTCGCCGGCGAGCGTCGCCACGCCCAGGGTCGTGCTGAACGATGCGCCGATCAGCTTCACGTTGTCGAAGTAGCGGTTCCGATACGCGCCACCCTCCAGCGCATCACTCGCCGCAAAGACGTCGATCTCGGGCAGTGCGATACGGTCGTGGTAGTTCAGGTAGTACAGGCCCAGTTCGGTCTCTTCGGTGACACGGTAACGGGTGCCGATGCCCCACTGCCCGGTGTCGCCCGGCCTGTCATCGCCTTGCCGGGCGCCGAATGAGCACGTGTACCCTCCCCGCCCGTTGGGGATGAAGGGGCCAAGGCATTCGTTGCCGGGACCGGACGAGTCACTGGTATTGAGGAAGGACCCGGGCGCCGCGCTCACCGTCGGATGCCAGCCGTATTGCGCGTGGGCCATCAGGGTCCATTCCGGTGTCGGCCTGTAGATCAGCGAAACCTGGTCCTCAGGCAGCAGCAGGTCCTTGGTCTCGGTGCCGGGAATATCGCTCTTCGAACCGTCCACCGGTCCCTGCGCGAGGGAGATCGCCGGGAAGAACAGGGACTCGCCCCAGGACACGACGTGCCGGCCCACGCGAAGCGTCGCGTCGCCATCGCCCACGCCGAAGCTGGTGTAGGCATACGCGTCCAGAATGCGGCTGTAGCCGCCGTGGTAGCGGCGCGCGTCCGAACTGAAGGAGCCCGGCGTATCCGACGTATTCAGATACGGGCGGTCGCTGTCGGTACCGCGATGATAGACGTCGTCGTAGAAGGTGCTGGCGGAGAGCACGAAGCCGCTCCTGTCCTTGGACAGCTTGCCCTCGAACAGCAGACCCAGACGATTCGCGGTGAGCGAGCCTTTGTCGAAGTTGTTGTTTCCATCCACGTCCAGCAGCACCGGATCGGGGGATCGGAGCCGGGTCGCAAGCGTATAGGTTGCGGTTCCCTTCCAGTCGAGCTTTGTGCCGTTGTCAAAGACGATGCTTTCTCCGCCCAAAGCAGGCGATGCAAGAAGAGCGCCGAGGACTGCGGTCGCGACCGGAGACAGTTTGAACGTCAGCGAGGTCATTTCCATATCCTTTTCAGTTACCGATCTGTCGCAAGGCTTCCGGACCGAACATCGTCGGGCTCATCTTTCCGGCATTCAGGATCGGGCCGACCGGGCGCTCCTGGAAAAGGTTGTAGGCGACGTACCCCCCTGTATTGAAGTCGTGGTAGAAGCTGTTTCCGGCTTGCCAGCCCTTGAGGTCGAACGCGTAGTAGTGGGCAATGAACGCGTGCTGCCACAGCGCGCCTCGGCTGTCGTAGTAATCGGATACCGATGCCTGCCAGTTATCCTCGTCGATGAACAGAACGCGTCTCCCGAAGACGTGACGAAAGCCTTCCTTCAGCGTTCCCTCGAGCACCCAGACGCGACGCAGCTCATAACGTATGTAGTTCGGATTCGCGTGATTGCGCTGCAACAGATCGGCGTACTTGACGTCCTTGGCATGGAGTCGATACGTGTTGGCGGGCAGGTATATCTCGCGCTTGCCGAGCATCTTCCAGTCGTAGCGCCCAGGATCTCCATTCATGAGCCGGTCCTGGTCGATCGTCATCAGGCCAGAGGTGCCAGACATCGGCGTGTCATAGCCATACATAGGCAACTGCCTCACGCGACGCGTGCCCGGGTCATAGTTCCAGGCCAGGCGTTTGTCCTTCGCAAGGTTGACCGGCTCCACGGCGGAGGACACCGATCCGCGGTCACGAATTGGAAGCGTCGTGTGCGTCATCGAGTACGCCATGATCTTCCCCATCGGCTTGCCGACCTCGCTCGGCTCGGTGACGACGTTCAGGTTGAGGTTGCGCTGCTGGCCCCAGAAGATTTCCCCTGTCGGACGCACATTCGCAATGTCGCGCAGGATGTCCTCGGTAAAGGCGATGGCCGGGAAGGTCGTATTCAGGAGCAGCTCCATCGCCTGCGAAGGAACAGGAAAGGGCGGCGTGCCCTGATAGCCACTGAACTCCGGGCCGCCGTCGATCAACTCCGCTTCAAGCGCGTTCTTGCGCGCCACTTCACAGACCTTGTCGTCGAATCTGAAGTCACGCCGTCCCGGGAAGACCTGGATCCGGAATGTGGCATAGCGGCGGAACATCTCCTGCTGACCTTCGGTCAGCTTGTCGGCGTACTTCTCGAAGTTCTTCGAGGTGATCTCGAAGATTGGCTTGTCTTCAGGATAAGGATCGACCGGATGCTGCCCGACGTTGTTTTCGTATTTGAGATGGGGAGGAGCACCCAGCCATTTTCCGGAGAAAGCAGGAATCGTGTTATCGGCATTCGCGGCCACTTCAGCGCCCATGCAGGTCAGTTCCTTGCCGAGCTTTGAAGCCTCTTCCGCGCTCACCTTGGAGAGCGCGCCGGTACTCGTACAAACCAGTCCGAGCGTGACCGACAGCAACAGTATGTTCTTATTCCTTACCACGTCTTTCTCCTTTGGTTTTTCATTTTGTTTCCTTCTCCTGGTTGCCCAACCTTTAATGAAACGACTATCCCTCCGACATTTCTCCTCCTGATTTTTCGATGCGCGCCGAACAGCAGCCGATACCCTTGAATGGAAAGGCGCCTCGATCCGAGCACTGAGGACGAGCATTGAGAGCGGGAGAAAAGGCAACCGGGCCTCAACGCTCCAGGTCTTGCCGAGCAATCGCGTCGCGTGTCTGCCGCTGCGCCCCAAGCAACATGGCCAGGGGAAGCAAGGCGAACACCATCAGCACGGCGCAAAGCGTCACGGGCAAGACATAGTTGCCGGTACGATCGACCAGATGGCCGAAGAGCATTGGACCGAGCGCAGCGCCCAGCCCGGACACCAGATTGCCGATGCCAAGCAAGCTGCCGAAACCTCGCCGGCCGGCGAACTCAGCCAGCAACGTCGGCGACAACTGGTTGACCAAGTTGAATGTCGTCCCCCAGGCCAGGACGAACAGCACGACCGCGGCGAATCCAAACGTCTGATGCGAGGCCTGCAAGAGGCAGACCAGTCCGATACCGCCAACGAGAATGCCGAGCGCGAGCGTGCGCCCCGCGCCCTGGCGCGTACTGAGCGCACCGAACGACAGGCTGCCGACAATGGTCGCCGCCGCGATCGCACCATAGGCGGCAGCCCCTTCGCTGGCCGAATAGCCGACGGAAACCAGATACGGCACCAGGCCCATCAGAATGCTGAGTCCGCTCAACGTCACCAGCAGGAACATGGCGATCCACAGCCAGTAGTGCGGCATGCGCAAGACCTCGCCCAGACCGCGCTCCACGGCTGCATCCATCGGCCACGGGCTCGCCGTCGAGGCCTGCGCGGGCATGCGCACGAGCCAGAGCAACAAGGGGACACAGATCACGAGGATGAGGAAGGCCCCCACCTCCATGGTGGCGAACAGCCCCAGGACTTCGACCATGCGGTTGAGCCACATGGGCAGGAAGGTGCCGCCCGCGGCAACGATCGCAAGGAGGATGCCGAATGCGAGCCCCTGCCGTCTCGGCGGAAACCAGTTCGACAGGAGAACAAAGGCGGGCACGTAGGTCGACGCGCCTGCGCCGAGTCCGCAAAGCGCGATGGCGAGGGTGAATGCGTCGAGATCACTGACATGCGCGGCGGCCAGATACGCAAGGCCGGTGAGCAGGCCACCTGTTACCATCACCAGCCTGGGCGCGACATGATCGAGCAGCCATCCCGCGGCCGGCATGGCCAGGGTCATGGAAATCATGAACACGGTGGCAATGCGCGCCGCCTGTTCATGGCTGCATCCGAATGCGTCGATGATGGGCAAGGTGAGAATACTGAATGCATTGATCGTGAATCCGAAGATCACGCTCATGACAATGCCAAGACCCCCAACAAGCATCCAGGCTGCTCTCGAATCCGAATTGACGATGCGCGTGATCATTTAACGGTATTGATTGAAACCCAGGTAATAAACCGATGACTCATTCATCGATATCTGCAGCGAAATCGATGCGTATGGGCGGGCCCGAGGATTCCTATCCGGAAACTTGATTCGCAGCCAAGCGCGACGTCGCGCTCTCGCATTTCGGAATGTATGATTACCGCTCATTCCGATGAGTCCATGCTATCCAATACGATTCCGGCCGAACAAGTACCACCTGGTACCGCTGGCAATCGCCGCTGAGAAACTGCCTGGGGTTATCTGAAAGCGAACGGGCAATGTGAAGACAGAGGGCCACGCGAATCGGGCAGATCGCGCATGTCCTCGATGGAGCCAGCATGCAATATGATTTTTCCAGTCTGCTCGACCAGATTTACGAGGGAATCTCAGCCGCCGTGCCCTGGCAGCGCTTTGCCGAGGGCTTGCGCGCCGCACTGGAGGCCCGCAACGTCTTCATCACCCTGCATCATGATCACGATGGCGGGCAGGATGTCTTCGTCAGCGCGAGCGAGCCGGAGGACGATATCGACTGGGTTGCGGTCGAAGTAACCTACCGCGCCGAGTTCATGAAGGACGACCCCTTCCGGCCCGCCAGCATGGAACCCGGCCAGCTGATTCTCATGGAGCCCGCCAAGGGCGATGCAAAGAAGCTTGCGTTCTTCGCACATCTCAAGATTGCCCGGACATTGAGAGTCTGCATTGCCGAACAGGGTGGCCTCCGGTGCTGGATCGACGTGATCCGGGACTTCACTCGCCCCGATCCCTCATTCACCCCAGCCGATCTCGCATTGATCCGGGCATTGCAGCCCCATCTGACGCGCGCACTTGGCCTTTATGCCCAGTTGAAGCGACAGGAAGCGGAGAAGGCCATCTACGAAAGTATCGTCGATCATTTCGCGCTGGGCTGCATCCTGCTCAATGACAAGGGAGAAGTGATTCACGTCAACCGCGTGGCATCCTCGGTCATCGAGCACTGCCCGGACATGACGATCACCCAGAAACGCCTGGCACTCGCCGACCGGTCGGCCCAGTTGCAGCTGAACGATGCGATTGCGAGCGTAATTGCAGCTCGATCGCGAGCCGACACCAGCCTCGGTGGAGAATTGGTGCGTCTGGGCGGATTCCATAGCAGGCTGATCGGCATGCTCGTCTATCCAACACCCCTGCAGCCCTATTATCGGAGTGGACAGGCGCCCTGCGCGGTCATCTACCTTTCAGATCTGACGGCCAATCTCGAGGCATTGCGCCCAACCCACACCCAGTCCCTCACGCGCATTGGTCAACTGTTCGGCCTGACACGGCAGGAGGCCACGCTGGCCTTGTTCCTTGCCTACGGCAACACCATCACCGAAGCGGCCCAGCAGATGGACATTGCCGAAACGGCAGCACGCAATTATTCGAAGAAGATCTACGCCAAGATGGAGATTGCCAGCCAGGCCGACCTGATCCGCCTGGTGCTGCGCAGCGTCTCCTTCCTGCGCTAGAAAGCGAGCACCCCCGTAGCGGGCGCTGCCGCAGGCAAGGCCGGCGCCGGCATCGCCACCCCGGGCCGGCCTGGGCGAGTCGATTGCCAGCCATGAGGCAGGCGCTTATGCTCGGCCTCGACGCCTCCCCCGACCTGCAAGATCGATGAAACTCACGGTTTATACCGATTACACCCTGCGCGTGCTGATGTACCTGAGCCTGCGCCATGAGAGCGGCGCGCTCACCACGATCGACGAGATCGCGGCCGCGTACGACATCTCGCGCAGCCACCTGATGAAGATCGTGCATCAGATGGGCGCGGCCGGCCTGCTCGAGACGGTGCGCGGGCGCAGTGGCGGCGTGCGCCTGGCGCGCGACCCCGCGGCGATCTCGATCGGCATGGTGGTGCGGATCGCCGAAGGCGATTTCGCGCTGGTCGAGTGCTTCGAGGCCGGCAAGGAGGATTGCTGCGCAATCGCGCCGGCCTGCAACCTCACCCGCGGGCTGCGCCGTGCGCTCGACGCCTTCATGCTCGAACTCGACAAGATGACGCTGCGCGACGCGGTCGCGGCGCCGAGCGTGGCGGCGTCGCTGCTCGGGATCGACGGCGATCAGCGCCGGATCATCCCGCTCGTGCGTTCGCCCGCGTCGGGCGTCAAGCGCTCACCAGGCTGAATCGCCGCCGCCGCCGCCGGGCGCGGCGCGGCGGCGACGCGGTGCAGCGCGAGGCCGGCGAGCAGGAGCGCCAGCACGATCAGCCCCTTCCCGGTGATGGCCTGTTCATCGACGAGGTAGCTCACGCACAGGCGCTGTCCTTCGTCCTGGTACAACAGCCCGGCGGTGGCCAGCATCCAGGCCATGTTGCCGATGAAGAAGGCGGCGATCTCGGGTTCGCTTCGTCGCCAGCTCGCGCGCAGCAGCACACCGGAGAGCCACCAGGCGCCGTACTTTGCCCACTGCACACCGGTGTCGAGAAGACTGAGATCGAGCATCGCGGGGATCATCCACAGCGCGCCCACGCAGCTCGCGAACGCGAGCCCCAGCACGCCGCTGGCGTCGATGAGGCGTGGCAGCCCTGCGGGCAGGCGGTGGTGGGCGAGCACGGCGCCGGCGGCCCAGCCGCTGGCCAGAAGCAGCGGCAGCTCCACCAGCATGTGCAGCGCCATGCTGCCTTCGAGCAGCTGGCGAAGGGGCGCCAGCAGCAGCAGGAGCGGCAGCGCCGCCAGCAGCCGTGTCAGTGCCCGTCGGCCCCTGGTATTCATGGGTGTGCTGCGCCAGCGAGCGCCATCGCCCGCTCGAGCGCCTGCGGCCACCGCTCGAGATCGTAGATGCCCCTCACGGTGCCGCTCGCGTCGATCAGGTGGATCGCCCCGTTATGCACGAAGCCCCCCATCCCGTCCGGCACCGCGACCACGCCGAGGGAGCGCAGCAGCGCCTCCTGCGCCGCCGCATCGATCGGGGTGCCGATCTGCCACAGGTCGGGTTCCTGCCGGTGGGTGATGCCGTAGTCCCGCAAGGCGGCGGGCGAGTCGTGCGCACGGTCGAAGGCGATCGATACGAGACGGATCGGGCTTTCGGCGCCGAAACGCTCGCGCAGTGCGCGCTGCATGCGGGTGTATTCGGCGCCGAGTGCGCTGCATACGGTCGGGCAGCGGGTATAGATGAAGTCGACCAGGAAGACCTCGCCCACTTGTCCCGGCCAGGGCGTCGGCGCCGGTCCATGTGGACCTGAAAGCCGGACCGGGCGGGCAAGCAGACGGGCGCCCGCCGCGTCGTCGCGACGCAGCGCCTCGAAGGTCCAGTATTCGAAGCCGCGGGTGAGCTGGCCAACCAGGGCGACGAAGCCCACCAGCAGCCCCAGGGCGGCGAGCAGGGTTGCCACCAGCGCGCGGGCGCGCGCTCCGCCAGCGCTGCCGCGGACGCCCGGCACTATCCCCGCTCCACGATGACGCGTCCCTCTTCATCGGCGACGAACTTCGCCGGGCGGCTGAAGAAGCCGAGGAACAGGCTGCGCCCGATCATCCCGGCGATCTCGCGCAGCCGCGCGCGCGCGGTGGTCTCGAACCCGGCCGCAGTGTGGCGGTACCACAGCGTCATCCAGCGTGCGAAGTGCTCCGGTTCGACGCCCTTGAGCTGCATGTGGGTCGTGTACACGCTGCCGGAGAAGGTGCGCGTGTCGAGCATCATCGTCGACCAGAACTCGACCATGCGTCCGAGATGGGTGTCCCAGTGCTCGCCGATGGCCGCATCGAACACCGGGGCCAGCAAGGGGTCGCGGCGCACGTCGGCGTAGAAGGCATGCACCAGGCGGTGGAGATCGTCACGCGTCAAGGCGGCCGATGTGCGCGTGACGGAGGGGGTGGGCGGGCTGTTGGCGGTCATGTCAGTTCAGGGAAGCGTGGCGAGTTCCTCGCCACCGGAGAAGGGTTGCTTGCGGTCCGCGAGGCGGGCCCGCGCCGCGGCCACGACCTCGGCGTCGATCGCCGCAGCAGCGTTGCCCCAGGTGCTACGGATGTGGGTGAGCACCGCGGCGATCTCGGCATCTCCCAGCGAGCTGCCGAACCCGGGCATCGCGCCCTGGTAGACCGTGCCCTTGACCTCGATCGGGCCACTGACGCCGTGCAGCAGGATGGCGGCGAGCGTGTCGGGTTTGCCGAGCACCCATTCCGAACCGGCCAGGGGCGGGAACACGCCCGGCAGCCCCAGCCCGGTGGCCTGGTGGCAGGCGGCGCACATCGAGTTGTAGATGGCGCCGCCATCCACCTTGGCGCCGGCTGCCGGCTTGTCGCCCGCGAGCTCGGCCGCGCTGCGGCCGTCGCCCCAGGTCGCCGGCGTGTTGAGGTTCGAATGGGCGATGTAATCGACACCGAACGCGGCAAGCGCCACCGCGAGCGCGAGGACGAGCCAGGGGATGGGCGTGCGGCCCTCTTCCGGGTCGGGGTTCTCGCGGCGCTGCTGCGACAGGATTTCGGGCTTGTTCATTGGCGTCCTCGGCCGCTCAGTTCACGCTTGCCGCATCGGCGACCGGATAACTGCGGTCGAGCGACTTCAGGTAGCTCACCAGATCGAGCGCCTCCGGGCGCGCGACGACGACCTTGCCCACCGGGGCGAAGTCGGGCGGCAGGGTGACCACGGTCTCGCCCGCCTCGGCCTGGTCGCGAAGCTCGAACAGGAAGGGATAGGCCGGCATGGTGCTGCCCGGCGCGTAGGCGCGCGGCTGGTAGAGATGCCCCAGGTGCCACTGGTCGCTCGGCTGGCGAACGCCGATGTTCATCAGGTCCGGGCCGGTGCGCATGGTGCCGAGCAAGGGCGGGTCGTCATAGGCGTAGTCGCCAGCCACCGTGGCCCGCCCCCAGGCGCGCTTGGCATCGGGCGCGAACGCCCTCGCGCGCGGCTGCTGCGAGTGGCAATACATGCATCCATGTTGAATGTATTGCGTACGCCCACGCCGTTCGGCCGAGGTGTAGGGCTTGAGGCCTTCGACCGGCGGCGTGTCGCGGACCGTCACGTAGGGCAGCACGACCAGGGCGGCGGTGGCGACCGCCAGCGTGGTCAGGCCGCCGAGGATCAAGCGCGTTTCGCTGTGCATCAGATCGCTCCCGGTGCCGAAAGGTAGGCGGACGATTGCTCCGTGCGGCGCTCGCCGCCGATCAGCAGGCGGACGAAGTGCGCGGCGAACACCACATGGCTGAGCGCCATCAGGGCGCCGCCCACGCTGCGGCCCTGCAGGTAGGGCAGCGTGATCTGCACCGACTCCATGAACCCGCGGCTCTCGTCGAGCATCGCACTGCCCTGAAGCCAGCCGCCGATGGTCAGGGACACGAAATAGATCGCGATGCCGATCGCGGCCAGCCAGAAATGCAGGCTGATGAGCCGCGGCCAGGGCCAGTCGCGGCCGGTGACGCGTGGCACGACGAAATAGATGGCGCCGAAGAAGACCATCGTGACGAAGCCGTAGAGGCCGAGATGGGCGTGGGCCACCGTGTAGTGGGTGAAGTGGGTGATGACGTTGACGCTTCGCAGCGCCTCGAAGGAGCCCTGCACCGAGCTCGCCACGTACATCAGTCCGCCCAGGCAGATGAACTGCAGGGTTGGCGAATGGCGCAGCGCGGAGACGTGGCCCTTGAGCGTCAGATGCTGGTTCACCGTGAAGGCGACGACCGGCAGGATCATCATCATGCTCTGCACGATCGACAGGGTGACCAGCCAGGCGGGAACCGGGCCGCCGACGAGATGGTGCCCGCCGACCTGGCCGTAGAAGAAGGCGAGCCCCCAGAAGCCCACCAGCGACAGGTTGTAGGACTGGATCGGCCGGCCGATCAGCTTGGGCAGGAAGTAGTAGATCGAGGCCAGCGCGAGCGGCGTGTAGAACAGGCCGAGCACGTTGTGGCCGAACCACCAGTTCATCGTTGCCGCTTCCACGCCGCGGTGGAGACCGGGGAAGTTGGCGACGAAGAACAGCACCGGAAACCAGAACAGCGCGCACCCCATGTACCAGACCGATACGTAGAGATGGGCAACCTTGCGCCTGAGCAGGGTGAGGATCAGCGGCAGGCCCACGAGGGCGCCGCCGGCAACGAACAGGATGTCGATCTGCCACGGGATCTCGAGCCATTCCATGCCGTCGCTCACGCCATAGGCGAGGCTCCCCAGCCCGGCGACCAGCGCCGCGTTCCACAGCGCCCCGCCGAGCACCGCGTAGCGGCCGCCGACGAGCTCGGTCTTGAGCAGGCGCGGAATGATGAACAGCGCCGTGCCGAGGCCGGCCATCGGCGCCCAGCCATAGGCCACCGCGTTGAGATGCACGGTGCGGATGCGGCCGAAGCTGAGCCAGGCCTCCGACACCAGCCAGTCGGGCGCATGGAGCTTGATCGAGGCGGTGAGTCCCGCCGCCGAGGCCACGAGCAGCCAGACGAAGGCACAACAGTAGAAGAAGAACACCACCGGTGCGGTCGAGGCATCCGCCGCGGCGCGATCGAGCAATTCCTGGCTGTCCACCGCGCTGGCGCCGGTATCCAAAGCACGATCCGGCATCAATGTTTCCGGATGGCCAATCTCGCCGCGGGCGAAGATCACCTCGCTGCCATCGGCGCTTCGGCTGAGCAGGCGGCTGCGCTGCGACCAGATGAAGAAACCGAGGCCGACGAGCGAGAGCACGAAGGCCGACATCAGGATCGATAGGATGTTCATGGAGGTTTTACCTGTAAAGCGTGGCCCCGGGGCGCTCGAGGCCTGGCATCGGTTCAGAGGACCATCCTCCGCACGCCCTACCCCATGCCTGCCAGCGAGGCAGCTACCGAACCAGAGAAGGGTTGCCCGTACAACCCGGACACCATCTCAAAGATATATCAACGGTAAAGATTTTAGCTCGTGTCTGCAAGGCCTGCCGGCAAAGCGAACCACCCCTGACCCTGGTGCATTCCCGGTCGGGAAATTCCTGCCCTCTGGGCATCGCCTCCCCATACACATTTCCCGATCGGGAAACATCACTGGCGCCACGCAGAACCCTGGTCCATAATTTCCCGAACGGGAAATGAGGAAAACCATGACATCCATTAGCTCCGCCCAACAACTCGGCGACGCCCTGCGTGCTGCCCGCAAGCAGCTCGGCCTGACCCAGCCTCAACTGGCGCTGGCCGCGGGCGTGGGCGTGCGTTTCATCGTCGACCTCGAAGCGGGCAAGCCGACCGTGCGGCTTGAGAACGTCCTGCGGGTGATCGATGCATTGGGGGGAGAGCTCCAGCTGAGCGGTCTGCCCACAGCGGAAGCCGATCACGCCACCGAGGGCAGCGGCCATGACGCATGAGCTGGAGGTCTGGCTCTTCTCCGAGCACGTCGGCACCCTGGCGCTGGTCGATGGGCGCCTCGGCTTTTGCTACGCCCCCGGCTGGCTGTCGCGGCCGAACGCAGTGGCCCTGTCGCACTCGCTGCCCTTGCGGGCCCAGCCGTTCGACGATCGCGCGACGCGCCCCTTCTTTGCCGGCCTGCTGCCGGAAGGACAGATGCGTCGCCTGATTGCGCGGCAATTCCAGGTCTCGGGCCAGAACGACTTCGCCCTGCTCGACCACATCGGCGGCGAATGCGCCGGAGCGGTTACATTCCTCGCGCCCGGGCAGAGTCTGCCGACGCCTGCGCAGACCGGCGCGGTTAGATGGCTGAGTGACGACGAAGTCGTTGCCGTACTGGACGAACTGCCTCGTCGCCCCATGCTGGCAGGCAAGGACGGTTTGCGGCTCTCTCTCGCGGGTGCCCAAGACAAGCTGCCGGTCGTGTTCGATGGCACACGCCTCGGCTTGCCACTCAACGGCACGCCGAGCTCCCACATCCTCAAGCCGCCGGTCCACGGCGTCGAGGACAGCGTGATCAACGAAGGATTCTGCATGGCATTGGCAGAGGCGCTGCAGCTCGAGCCGGCGAAGGCGAGCATCTATGCCGTATTGAATCGCCCCTTCCTGCTGGTCGACCGCTACGACCGTGTGCTGGATGCAAAGGGGTGCCGCCAGCGCCTCCACCAGGAAGACTTCTGCCAGGCACTCGGTGTGGTGCCCGAGATGAAGTATCAGAACGAGGGCGGGCCGGATCTTGCGCAATGCTTCGATCTGGTGCGCCGTGCGACGCGCCCGAGCGCGCCCCAGGTGCTGCGTCTGTTCGATTACGTAATTTTCAACGCGCTCATCGGCAATCACGATGCGCACGCCAAGAACTTTTCCCTGCTCTACGCCGGCAGGACGCCGATTCTCGCCCCGCTCTACGACACGCTCTCGACCGCCGTCTATCCGACCCTGACGCCGAAGATGGCGATGAAGATCGGCAGCAAGTACAAGTTCAGCGAAGTCGAGGCCCGGCACTGGGAGCAATTGGCCGAGGGCGCGGGTCTTGCCAAGGCGCCGGCGCGGCGGCGCATCCTGGAACTGGCGAACTCACTGCCCCGCGCCGCACGCGCGCTCCAGTCCGACCGCGCGCGTGGTTTTGCCGGGAACGGCGTCGTTGAAAGCATCGTCGCCTTGATCGAACAACGCTGCGCGCTGACGCTTCGCAGGCTGAGCGCTCCCGCCTCCCGCGATGAAGAAGGCTTCGCCTCGCCGCAGTAGGCGAATGAACCAGGGCGCATTCGAACCGCAATGCCTGCCAAGCCTCCATCGTCTTTGCATCCGCGCGCTTGTTGCTGTCATCATCCGCGCAAGGCCGAACGCCAGATCCAAACGGGCTCATGAACAAGAAGACGCTGTCCGAACGCGACATCTGCACCCAGTACATCACCCCGGCGATCGCCGCGGCGCAGTGGAACACCGAGCTGCAGATGCGCGAGGAAGTCCGCCTCACCGACGGCCGCGTCGTGGTGCGCGGGCAGACCGGCCGGCGCGACAAGAGCAGCATCCGCCGCGCGGACTACGTCCTCTACTACAAGCCCGGCCTGCCGCTCGCCGTCGTCGAGGCCAAGGACAACAACCACTCGATGCGCGACGGCATCCAGCAGGCGCTCGACTACGCCGCGATGCTCGACGTGCCCTTCGCCTTCTCCAGCAACGGCGACGGCTTCGTCTTCCACGACAGGACGCGCACGGACGGCGCGCTCGAAACCGAGATCGCGCTGAGCGCATTCCCGTCTCCCGAAGAACTCTGGCAGCGCTATCTGGCCTGGAAAGGCATCGGCGCCGACATCGCGCCGGTCTACGCGCAGGACTACCACAACACCGGCAAACAGCCGCGCTACTACCAGGCCACCGCGGTCAATCGCGCCATCGAGGCCATCGCCAAGGGGCAGGACCGCGTCCTGCTGGTCATGGCGACCGGTACCGGCAAGACCTACACCGCCTTCCAGATCATCTGGCGCTTCTGGAAGTCGCACCCCAACAGCCGCATCCTCTTCCTCGCCGATCGCAACATCCTCGTCGACCAGACCAAGAGCAACGACTTCAAGCCCTTCGGCGGCGCGATGACCAAGATCGAGAACCGCTCGATCGACAAGTCCTACGAGATCTACCTCTCGCTCTACCAGGCCGTCACCGGCACCGAGGAAGAGAAGAACATCTACCGCCAGTTCAGCCCTGATTTCTTCGACCTCGTCGTCATCGACGAATGCCACCGCGGCAGCGCGGCCGAGGATTCCGCCTGGCGGGCGGTGCTCGACTACTTCAGCGGTGCCGTGCATCTCGGGCTCACCGCCACGCCGAAGGAAACCGAAGCGGTCTCGAACATCAGCTACTTCGGCGATCCGGTCTACACCTATTCGCTCAAGCAGGGCATCGAGGACGGCTTTCTCGCCCCGTACAAGGTCATCCGCGTCGATCTCGACAAGGACCTCGGCTGGCGCCCGCAGGCCGGCAAGCTCGATTCAAAAGGCCAGCTCGTCGAGGACCGCATCTACAACCAGCGCGACATGAACCGCACGCTGGTGCTCACCCAGCGCGACGAGGCCGTCGCCCGCCGCATCAGCGAATTCCTGCGCGGCACCGACCGCATGGCCAAGACCATCGTGTTCTGCGAAGACATCGACCACGCCGCGCGCATGCGCCAGGCGCTGATCAACGCCAACGCCGACCTCGCCAGCCGCAACCCCAAGTACGTGATGCAGATCACCGGCGACAACCTCGAAGGCAAGCTCGAGCTCGACAACTTCATCGACCCCGAGAAGGCATATCCGGTCATCGCCACCACCAGCCGGCTCATGACCACCGGCGTCGACGCCAAGACCTGCAAGCTCGTCGTGCTCGATCGCACCATCAACTCGATGACCGAGTTCAAGCAGATCATCGGCCGCGGCACCCGCATCGACGAGGAGTACGGCAAGCTCTGGTTCTCCATCCTCGACTTCAAACGCGCCACCGAACTCTTTGCCGACCCGGCCTTCGACGGCGAGCCGGTCGTCATCTACAACCCGGGTGGCGATGAGCCCGTCGTACCGCCCGAGGAACCACCGCCACCAGGCCAGGAGTCACGCGGTCAGCCCGGCGAGCTTCCCGAACCGCCCGCAACTGGCGGCGAACGCATCAAGTACGTCATCGAGGACGTGCCGGTCTACGTGGTGAACGAACGCGTGCAGTACTACGGCCCGGACGGCCGGCTCATCACCGAATCGCTGCGCGACTACACCCGCATCCAGATCGGCAAGCGCTTCGCCTCGCTCGACGATTTCCTCAAGACCTGGAACGACGCCGACCGCAAGGCCACGGTCATCGCCGAACTCGAGAACCAGGGCATCCTCTTCGAGGAGCTCGCCAAGGAGACCGGCAAGGCGCTCGACCCCTTCGACCTCGTCTGCCACATCGCCTTTGGCCGCAAGCCGCTCACCCGCCGCGAGCGCGCCGAGAACGTCCGCAAGCGCGACTACTTCACCCGCTACGAAGGCACCGCGCGCAAGGTGCTGGAGCTGCTGCTCGACAAGTACGCCGACGCCGGCATCACCGAGGTCGAGAGCATGGAAGTGCTCCAGCTCCAGCCCTTCGATGCGATCGGCTCGGTCTCCCAGATCATCAAGGCCTTCGGCGGCAAGCCCGCTTACCTCGGCGCCATCCGCGAACTCGAACGCGGGCTGTACCAGCAGACGGCAAACTAACCGGCAGAACAACCGGCAAAAAGTCGTGAGGCTCAGACGTCAGATCGTGCCGGTATCCCAATAGGGGCAAGGCTTCCAGAAGTGACGTAGCCGGCAAGAAAACCGGCAAAATCGCCGGCAAGTAAATCGGACGACCCGCCGCAGCACCTCAAGTTACGAAAGGCACCATGGCAATCAGCACCACCCTCATCAAATCCATCCAGGACATCATGCGCCAGGACGCTGGCGTCGATGGCGACGCGCAGCGCCTGTCGCAGCTCAGCTGGCTGCTCTTCCTCAAGATCTTCGACGACCAGGAATCCGAGCTCGAGCTGATGCAGGACCGCTACCGCTCGCCCATCCCCGAGCCGCTGCGCTGGCGCAACTGGGCGGCGGACGCCGAAGGCATCACCGGCGACGAGCTGCAGGACTTCATCAACACCGAGCTATTCCCCGGCATGAAAGGCCTCGCCGCCGACCCCGGGCGCAACCCGCGCGGCTACGTCGTGCAGTCCGTGTTCGAGGACGCCTACAACTACATGAAGTCCGGCCAGCTGCTGCGCCAGGTCATCAACAAGATCAACGAGATCGACTTCAACGACCAGGCCGAGCGCCACCTCTTCAACGACCTCTACGAAAAGATCCTCAAGGACCTGCAAAGCGCCGGCAACGCGGGCGAGTTCTACACCCCGCGCGCGGTCACCCAGTTCATGGTCGACCGGGTCAATCCCCGACTCGGCGAACGCATGCTCGACCCCGCCTGCGGCACCGGCGGCTTCCTCGCCTGCACGCTGGAGCACCTGCGCGGCCAGATCAAAACGGTTGAGGATCGCCACACCTGGCAACGCGCGGTGTCGGGCGTCGAGAAGAAGCAGCTCCCGCATCTGCTGTGCGTCACCAACATGCTGCTGCACGGCATCGAGGTGCCCAGCCAGATCCGCCACGACAACACCCTGTCGCGCCCGCTGCGCGACTACCGCCCGGCCGACCGCGTCGACGTCATCCTCACCAACCCGCCCTTCGGCGGCACCGAGGAACCCGGCATCGAGGCCAACTTCCCCGCCGACATCCGCACCAAGGAAACCGCCGACCTGTTCCTGGTGCTGATCATGCATCTGCTCAAGGACGGCGGCCGCGCCGCGGTGGTGCTGCCCGACGGCACCCTATTCGGCGAAGGCGTGAAGACCCGCATCAAGGAGCGCCTGCTCACCGAGTGCAAGCTGCACACCATCGTGCGCCTGCCCAACGGCGTGTTCGCGCCCTACACCGGCATCAAGACCAACCTGCTGTTCTTCACCAAGGGCCGGCCCACCGAGCACGTCTGGTACTACGAGCACCCCTACCCCGCCGGCTACAAGAGCTACTCCAAGACCAAGCCGATCCGCATCGAGGAATTCGCCGCCGAGAAGGCCTGGTGGGGCACGGAGGAAGACGGCTTCGCCGCCCGCGTCGAGACCGAGTTCGCCTGGAAGGTCAGCATCGACGAGCTCCGCGCGCGCAACTTCAACCTCGACATCAAGAACCCGCACCACCCCGAGGAAGACAGCCACGACCCGCAGGAACTGCTCGCGCAATACACCGCGCTGCAAGCGCAGATTCAGGCCACGCGCGACGAACTCAAGGCCATCCTCGCCGCGGCGCTCGAGGAGCAGGCATGACGGCAGCGCTGCTCGAGAACTTCGACCTCCTCGCCGCCAGCGTCGGCGGCATCGCGAGGCTGCGCGAACTGATCCTGAGCCTCGCCGTGCGCGGCAGACTGGTGCCGCAAGACGCGAACGATGAGCCGGCGAGCGAGTTGCTGAAGCGGATTCGTGCTGAGAAGGACCGGCTGATCAAGGAAGGGAAGATCAAGCGGGACAAGCCGTTCGATGAGATAACGACAGACGAGACGCCATTCGAGATCCCGAAAAGTTGGACTTGGGCTCGGTTCGGTCAAGCGTCCATTAACCGAGATGGTGAGCGCATTCCGGTGTCGGCGGCGGATAGGGAGAAGCGAGCCAAGATTTACGACTATTACGGGGCATCGGGCGTTATCGACAAGATTGATGGATATATTTTCGACCAGTCGCTGCTCTTAATTGGCGAGGATGGAGCAAATCTCCTGAATCGATCGACGCCGATCGCATTCCTAGCGCACGGAAAGTACTGGGTTAATAACCACGCACACGTTATCGACGTCACACACGCTGAACTGATGTCGTACCTCTGTCTGTTCATCAACGCCATATCGCTTGAGCCGTATATCACTGGAACGGCACAGCCAAAGATGAACCAAGCGAAGCTAAACAGCATCGTCGTCGCACTGCCCCCGCTCGCCGAACAATCCCGCATCGTCGCCAAGGTCGAGGAACTCATGGCGCTGTGCGACCGGCTCGAAGCCGAGCAAGGCCACGCCGCGCGGGTGCAGGGGCATTGGGTCGACGCCGCACTCGACCAGTTCGCCGAATCCGCCGACGCCGACCAATTCCGCCGCCACTGGCAGCACCTCGCCGCGCATTTCGACACCCTCTTCACCACGCCCGAATCCATCGACCGCCTCGACGCCACCCTGCTCCAGCTCGCCGTGCGCGGCAAACTCGTCCCGCAAGACCCGAACGACGAGCCCGCCAGCGAACTGCTCAAGCACATACGCGCCGAGAAGAACCGGCTGATCAAGGAAGGCAAGATCAAGCGGGATAAGCCGCTTGCGCCGATCACCGACGGCGAAAAGCCATATGAGCTGCCGAAGGGGTGGGAGTGGGTCCGGCTTGAGGTAATTGCAGATATTGGCACGGGTACAACGCCATCTCGTTCCACTCCTGAATACTGGAACCCGGCCGAGATACCCTGGGTCGCAAGTGGCGAAACGGGAAATTCGCTCATCTCCAAGACGGCTGAGTCAGTCTCATCGCTTGCGGTTCAGCAGACAAGCCTTCGGCTCTATCCAGTTAACACGCTGGTCATCGCTCTCTATGGGCAGGGAAAGACGCGAGGACAAATTTCGGAACTGCTTATCGAAGCAGCAACGAATCAGGCTTGTGCTGCAATCGTTCCGATTCTCTCGAACGCCGACCACAAGGAATACATCAAGCAGTACTTCAGGAGGATTTACGACGAAATTCGCGAAGAGGCGGCCGGCGGGGCACAGCCGAACCTGAACGTCGGGAAAATCAAATCGACACTGATTCCGCTCCCTCCGCTCGCCGAACAATCCCGCATCGTCGCCCAGGTCGAAAAGCTGCTCGCCCTGACCGCCAGCCTCAAGACCCGCCTCACCGCCGCCCAGACCAAGCAGGCGCACCTGGCCGAAGCGCTGATCGACGAGGTCGTCTGATGAACAACCGCTCCGCCCTGATACCATCGCGAACCAGCAGCACCGCTGGATGAGAGGTTCAACCATGTTCGACAAGGTTGCAGATCTGATCGAGAAGATTCGCCTGGGTGAGGACTCCTTTCTCGAGCTGAAGGAAGTGCGCTTTGCGGGCAGCAAGCTGGCCGCGCCGCATCGCGACGCCCTGGCAGACGAGTTGGCCGCCTTTGCCAACAGCCAGGGCGGCGTCTGCGTGCTCGGCGTCAATGACGCGCGCGAGGTACTGGGCATTCCCGTGGAAAATCTGGACCGGGTGGAGGATTTCGTGCGCCAGCTCTGTCTGGACAGCGTCACCCCTCCGCTTGCCCCAATCCTTCAACGCATGACGCTGCCGGGCGCCGACCAGGTGCCACAGCCGGTCCTGAAGGTGGAGGTATCCCGCAGCCTGTTCGTGCACAGAAGCCCGGGCGGCTACCTGCATCGCATAGGCAGCGCAAAACGGGAAATGGCTCCGGACTATCTCGCGCGCCTTTTTCAGCAACGCAGCCAGGCCCGCATCATCCGCTTCGACGAGCAAACCGTCCCCGGCGCCAGCCTCGACGACTTGTCACCACCACTGTGGCAGCGTTTTGCCAGCCCCCGCATCCAGGACACGCGGGAGGTGCTGCTCGACAAGCTGGCGATGGCGCGCACCGACAGCGACGGACAACTGCGGCCGACCGTCGCCGGCATCCTGATGGCGACGACCGACCCGCGCCGCTGGCTGCCCAACGCGTTCATCCAGGCGGTGGCGTATCGCGGCACCGAGATCCTGCCGCAGGCCGGCTCGCTGTATCAGATCGACGCCCGCGACATCACCGGCCCGCTCGACGCACAGGTGCTGGCCGCGTGCCACTTCGTGCAGAAGAACATGCGCGTGTTCGCCATCAAGGATCGGGGCCGGCGCGATATCCCGCAGTACGAGCTGACTGCCGTGTTCGAGGCGCTGGTCAATGCGGTCGCGCACCGCGACTACTCCATCCACGGCGCCAAGATCCGCCTGCGCATGTTTGCCGACCGGCTCGAGCTGTATTCGCCGGGCGCGATTCCCAACACGATGACGGTGGAAAGCCTCCCCTACCGCCAGTCTGCGCGCAACGAGGCCATCACCAGCCTGCTGGCAAAGTGCCCGATTCCCGACGACGACCAGGCGTTTACCAGCCGCAGCGCGATGATGGACAAGCGCGGCGAAGGCGTGCAGATCATTCTCGACGGCAGCGAGCGGCTCGGCGGCAAGCGCCCCTTCTACCGTCTGATCGACGAGTCCGAGCTTTTGCTGGTGATTCCTGCGGCGCGGACTGCCGAATAATCTTCTGCACAGCCGCGCAGTTCAGCGCGTCGTGAAGCGATATCAGCCTCAAGCACGCGCGGCAGCGTACTCGCGCACCGTCGGCAAGGTCCGCGGCAGTGTCTTCGTCGTCGGTCGAGTGACTTCCCAACCGAGGCAGGCCAGCCAGATGGAACGCGGAATGGCTTTGTGCGCGGTGCGGTAGTAGCTCACCATGCGGCGGCTGATGCCGAGCGCCTCGGCCGCCGTGGTCAGCGACAGATCGTTACGGTGCATCCAGTCGCCGAACATTTCATGACTGACTTCACCGGCCTGCTCCTTGGCCCACGCATAGACGTTGTCCTCGCCAAACTCGGTATCGAACCACTCGATGCCGCCTCCCCAGTCGGCGATATGCGCACGCGCAAACACCTCGGGTTCGAGGATGGGTGCGAGCGCTGGGACCTTGCGCAGGATTTCGCCCACATCGACCTCCAGCACTTCACCCGTGCTCCAGGTGGTGCGCAGGCGGTAGGGTGCCAGCGCCACAACGGCTGTCAGCTTCGGGAAAAAGTAATCACTCACGGGTTGTTCCTCCGCCATTGGTCGAACAGGAAATCCCGGTTCGTTTCGATCCAGGCCAGCGCTTCACGTATTTCGCGTTCGGACACCCGGCCCTTGATTACGCCGTCGTCGATATCCGATATCAACGGTGCACTCCCTGCCGTCACGCAGCTTCACGTGCACATGGGGCGGTGGATGGTCGCTCAGGTACATCAGAACACGCGCGTCGTTGAAGCGTTGCAGGATCGGCATGCATCGGAGTGTAGTGCAATGATTGCTCCGCCTCAACGCTCCTGCTTCGGTTGATCATCCGCGGAGATGCCCAGCCAAGCCCGGATGATCCGCTTCGATGAACAGACTGCCGAGCAGAAATCAGCAGGAAGCCGGCCACGAAATCAGCCTGCGACCGCCACCAGTATCCGCGACCGCGTCGCCACGATCTTCCACGCCCCGTCGATGCGGCGGTACTCGTCGTCGTACATCACGCCCAGTCGACGGGTGGTACCGGTTTCGGCGTCGAGGTTGAAGTAGGACAAGGCCCAGCGCCCGCGCGCGTGGTCGTCGCCGAGCAGTTCGATCTCGGGGTTGGCGCCGTGGTGGCTGTCGCGCACGTTGGGGTGGCAGGCGAGCGACTGGTAGAGGGCGACGAAGCTGTCGCGGTCCTCGAAGCGGCCGACGGCTTCAAAATCGACCACGATCGGGCCGCTGGCGAAGCAGTCGCGGATGGTCTCGACCTCCTTGAGGTCGCAGGCGTTCAGGTAGCGGTGCTTGAGCTGGCGGATCGCCTCCAGCGCCTCGAGCCGCGCGATGCGTTGTTCGAGCGTCATCGCCCCGCTCCCTCAGCTCACCCGCGCCGGATGGAAGGCGCACGGAGCGCCGAGGATGTTGCGCCAGGTCGGCGGCTCGCGGCCGTCCTCGTCGCGCACGCCGTAGCGCTGCGCGAGTTCGGCGACGATCTGGGTACGCCCGGACAGCGCGGCCCGTTCCGGATCGCGCCACAGCGCGTGGATGACGCGGCCGACGAACTGCGGGCTCTCGCTGCGCGCCATGAAGTCGCCGTAGGCGTCGCCGCGCAGGCGGGCGGCGATCTCGGTGCGTTCGGTGCGCTGCACGCCCAGCCAGAGCGAGACCGCCGCCACGCCGGTGCCCTCGAAATCCACCGCCATGTCGGCGGCCATCTTGTCGCAGCCGGCCTTCTGCGCGCCGTAGGCGGGGCCGTGCATGTAGCATCCGGCGCCGTACGAGGAGGTGAACGCGACCAGCCCTCGCCCGGCCTTGAGCAGCAGCGGCGCGGCGTACCAGGCGGCGACATAGTTCGAGCGCAGGCCGACGCCGAACATGCCGGCCTGGGCGAGCGGCTTGGTCCAGAACGGGCCGGGCTCGATCAGGCTGTCGTCGATGCAGAGGGCGTTGTTCACCAGGATGTCGAGGCGGCCCTGCTCGCGCTCGATGCGCTCGAACAGCGCCTTCACCTGCGCGTCGTCGCCATGGTCGCAATGCACCGCGATGCCCTGCCCGCCCGCGGCGGTGACCGCGGCGGCGGCGTCGTGGATGGTGCCGTGCAGCGGCGTGTCGCCGATGCGCGATGCGCCGTCGGTGGTGCTGCGCCCGGTGACGTAGACCGTCATGCCGGCCGCGCCGAGCGCTTCGGCCACGCCGCGGCCAACGCCACGGCTGGCGCCGGTGACGACCGCGACGCCCTGTGAGGCGGATGTATTCATCGGTTTTCCTTGGGAATGAGGTCCGGACATGCGCGAGGCGGGTGCGGATCGCCTATCGCCCGGCCACTTGCCCGCCATCGACGCTGTAGAGCTGGCCGCTGATCCACGCGCCCTGGGTGCTGCACAGATACACCACCATGCTGGCGATCTCCGCCGGCGCGCCGGCGCGCTTCAGGGGCACGTAGGTGTCGATGATGGCGTCCCATTGCGCGGGCGACAGGTCGTCCAGGCGGGACGTGGTGACGATGCCCGGGCAGATCGCATTGACGCGAATGCCGTAGCGCCCCACCTCGCCCGCCATCGCTGCGGTCAGGGCATGCACCCCGGCCTTGCTGGCGGCGTAGGCGGCGGTGTTGGGCGCCATCAGCTTGCCGCCCACGGACGAGATGTTGATGATGGCGCCGCCCTCGCCCTGCTCGATCAGCCTGCGACCGAACACCTGGCTCATGTAGAAGCTGCCGTTCAGGTTCACGTCGATGACCTTGCGCCAGGCGGCAGGATCGACATCGACCACCGGGACCCGGTCGCCCGCGCGCGCGGCGCCGGCGTTGTTGATGACGAAATCCACCCGGCCGAACTCGCGCATCACCGTGTCGGCCAGGGCCGCGACGGCATCCGGGTCGGCGACGTTGCTGACCACCGGCAGCGCGCGTCTGCCCAGCGCGCGGATCTCCTCGGCGACCGAGTCGATGTCGCGCCAGCCAGCCCGCTTCTCGTCATCCGGGAAGGCGTCCGCCGGGCGGCCGCTGCCGGTGACGACGACGTCGCAGCCCGCGCGGGCGAGCTCGACTGCAATCGAACGGCCGATGCTGCGCATCCGTCCGGCGCCGGTGACGACGGCGAGCTTGCCTTCCAGGCCTGTCAGTGTGTAAGCCAAGGGTGCTCTCCCCGTCGTTCAGCCCAGCCGCGGCGGGCGGCGATCCACCCACGGCGCGGCCTGCTCGAGCTGCGCGGCGAGCGCGATCAGCCGCGCCTCGCCGCCATAGGGCGCCGCGAACTGCACGCCGATCGGCAGCCCTTCGGCGCTCCAGTGCAGCGGTACCGACATCGCCGGCAGGCCGGTCATGTTGAACATCGAGGTGAAGGCCGAGGCCTGCACCGCGTTGCGCGCATAGCTCTCGAAAGGCTGGTCGAGCGAGAGCTCGCCCAGCTTGGGCGGCAGCGCGGCGGTGGTCGGCGACAGGATCAGGTCGTAGCGCGCGAACAGTTCGTCCAGCACGCGGCCGCCGCGGTCGAAGACGTTGCGCGCCTTGAGGATCTGCTCGGCGGTGTAGGACTTGGCCTTCTGCAGGCTCTGCCAGTCGATCGGCTCGAACTCGTCCTCGCGTGCCTCGCGGCCGATGGCCTTCTCGCGCTCGCGCACGGTGTACAGCATGCCGCTGGCGGTGACCACGCCCATGCTGCCCGCCATCTCGAGGAAGGGCAGCGCCGACAGGTCGATCGGCTCGACGTGGTGGCCCAGGCCGGCACACAGCGTGGCCGCCTTGTTTGACGCTTCCAGGCATTCCGGATGCACGCCGGCGCCGAACAGGTTGGTCTGGAACAGGCCGATCTTCAGTCCGCGCGGAGCCTGCTCGAGCGCCGCAATCAGGTCTGCGGTCGGCGGTGCGGTACGCGAGCCCGCCTCCGGCCCCTGGCTGAGCTGCATCAGCAGCGCGGTGTCGCGCACGCTGCGGCTGATCACGTTGTGCACCGACAGACCGAGCCAGCCTTCGAGCGACTTCGGCCCCATCGGAATCAGCCCGCGGCTGGGCTTGAGGCCGAACAGGCCGCAGTGCGAAGCGGGAATGCGGATCGAGCCGCCGCCGTCGCTCGCATGCGCCACCGGCAGCACGCCGGCGGCCACCGCCGCCGAGGCGCCGCCCGAGGAGCCGCCGGAGCTGCGCTCCAGATCCCAGGGATTGCGGGTGGCGCCGAACAGGCGCGACTCGGTGGTGCCGGTCTGCCCGAATTCGGGCGACGCGAGCTTGGCGAAGATGTTGAGGCCCGCCGCCTGGTAGCGCTGCACCAGGGTGGAATCGTGGTCGGCGACGGCGTCCTTGAAGAAGGCGCAGCCGTTGGTGGTCACCGTGCCCTTGAGCGCGACGCCGAGATCCTTGAGCGCGAACGGTACGCCCGCAAGCGCCGGACGTGCCGCGCGTTCGGCCTGGCCGGCAGCGTCGAGCGTGCGTGCGGCCTCGCGTGCGAGATCGAAGTGCGGCACGGTGACGGCGTTGATCGCCGCGTAGGCCTCGGCCCGCGCGATCGCCGCCTCGAGCACCTCGCTCGGCTTGACGTCGCCGCGGCCGATGCGCAGCGCGATCTCGGTCGCATCCCAGCGCTCGTACTCGGGCAGCGGCAGTGCCGACGCCGCGGCCCAGGCGGGCGCCGCGGCGCCCAGGCCTACTGTCGCGGCGCCGCCCAGGGCCGCGCCGGCCTTCAGGAAATCACGACGCCCCTGCTCCACCGCCCGTTCGCTCATCTCAAGACCCCCACACCTTCTGCGCAGGCACGGCCTGCTTCATCAGTTCATCCACGGTGGCACCCGCTTCGAGGGCGGTGAGGCGCGCGCCCTTGTCCTTCTGCGGCCCGGTGCGCCAGCCGTCGCACACCGAGATACGCCCGCCCTGGCTCTCGAACACCTGGCCGGTGACGTGGGAGGACAGTTCGCTGCCCAGCCAGACGACCAGCGGCGCGACGTTCTCCGCCGCCCAGGCATCGAAACCGCTCTCAGGCGCCTTCACCACGTCGGGCATCGCGCTCTCGGTCATCGAGGTGCGCGCGGCCGGCGCCAGCGCGTTGGCGGTGACGCCGTAGCGTGCCAGCTCGGAGGCCTGCACCAGCGTGAGCGCGGCGATTCCGCCCTTGGCGGCGGAATAGTTCGACTGCCCGACCGAGCCCTGCAGGCCGGCGCCGGAGCTGGTGTTGATGATGCGCGCGGCGATCCTGTTGCCGGCCTTGGCCTGGTCGCGCCAGCGCTTGCCGAGGATGTTGGCGAGGCAGAAGTGGCCCTTGAGGTGCACCCGCATGACCTGGTCCCAGTCGTCCTCGGACAGGCTGATGAACATGCGGTCGCGCAGGATGCCGGCGTTGTTGACCAGCACATGCACCTCGCCGAACGCCGCCACGGCGGCATCGACGATCTGCTGCGCGGTGTCGATGCGCGTGATGTCGTCGGCGTTGGCGATCGCCTTGCCGCCTGCCGCGGTGATCTCGGCGACGACGGCGTCGGCGGCTTCCTTGCGGATGTCGTTGACGACCACGTTGGCGCCCTCGGCCGCGAAGGCCAGCGCATAGGCGCGACCCAGGCCGCCGCCGGCGCCGGTGATGATGACGGTGCGTCTTTCACAAATTCCCATGTCGATCCCTTTCCTTACAACCGTTCGATGATGGTGACGTTGGCCTGGCCGCCGCCTTCGCACATGGTCTGCAGGCCGTAGCGGCCGCCGCTGCGTTCCAGCTCGTGCAGCAGCGTGGTCATCAGGCGTGCGCCGGTCGCGCCGAGCGGATGGCCGAGCGCGATCGCGCCGCCGTTGGGGTTCATGCGCGCGGGGTCGTAGTCCAGCTCCTTCTGCCAGGCCATGACCACCGAGGCGAAGGCCTCGTTGATCTCGACCACGTCGATGTCGCTCATGCGCATGCCGGTCTTCCTGAGCGCGGCACGGGTGGCGGGAATCGGCGCGGTGAGGTGCCAGATCGGGTCGTCGCCCATCACCGACAGGTGGTGGACGCGGGCGCGCGGGGTCAGGTTGTAGCGCTTGAGCGCGGCTTCCGACACCACCAGCAGCGCGGCGGAGGCGTCGCAGGTCTGGCTCGACACCGCGGCGGTGATCGACGGGTATTCGGGGCCGACCGGCTCCAGCTCGGCCATCTTCTCCAGCGTGGACACGCGCGGCGTCTCGTCCTTGGTGACGCCCTCGAGGCCGACGATCTCGCGTTCGAAGCGACCTTCGGCGATGGCGGCGAGCGCGCGGCGGTGACTCTCGAGCGCATACACCTCCATGTCGCGGCGGCTGCACTGCCAGTGGTCGGCGATGCGCTGAGCGGAGTAGAACTGGTTGACCGGCTGGTCGCCGAAGCGCGCCTTCCAGCCCTTGCTGCCCGAGAACGGGTCCGGAAAGCCGAGCGGCTGGCCGGCGAGCATGGCGGACGAGATCGGGATCTGGGTCATGGTCTGAACGCCGCCGACCGCGACCACGTCCTGGGTGCCGCTCATCACCGCCTGCGCGGCGAAATGCAGCGCCTGCTGCGAGGAGCCGCACTGGCGGTCCACCGTGGTGCCGGGCACGTTCAGCGGCAGTCCGGCCGCAAGCCACGCGGTGCGCGCGATGTCGCCGGCCTGCGAGCCGATGGTGTCGACGCAACCGAAGATCACATCGTCGTATTCGTCGGCAGGAATGGCGTTGCGCTCGACCAGCGCCTTGAGGACATGCGCGCCGAGGTCGATCGCATGCACGTGGGACAGACCGCCCTTGCGCTTGCCGGTGGGGCTGCGCAGGGCATCGACGATGTAGGCTTGATTGGAGGCTTGCGCCATCTTCATTCCTCGAAAGTGTGGCCGGGGCCGAGCGCGGCGCCCTCGACCAGGATCGCGTCGGCGACGCGGGACTTGTGAAAACCGCGGTCGCCCCAGGACGCATCCAGTGCCCAGGCGCGCTTCATGAACATCTGCAGATCGACTTCCCAGGTGTAGCCCATCGCGCCGTGCACCTGGATGCCATGGCGCGCGGCCAGCCAGGCGGCTTCGCCGCAGGCGAGCTTGGCGTGGGACACCCGCGCGTCGGCCCCGGCCTCGCCGTGGGCGAGCGCGTAGGCGGCGCGGTACAGCACCGGCTTGGCGAACTCGATCTTGGTGGCGACGTCGGCCAGATGGTGCTTGACCGCCTGGAAGCTGCCGATCGGCTTGCCGAACTGCTTGCGCTGGGCGACGTAGTCGACCGACAGGTCGAGCATGCGCTGGGCGAGGCCCAGCAGCTGGCCGGCGGTGGACAGCGCGCCGCGGTTCAGCGTCTGCGCCCACAGCGCGCGGCCGGCCTCGCCGTCGGCGATCAGGCTCGCGGTGGCGGGCGTCCAGCGCACGCGTGCCAGGCGGCGCGACAGGTCGATGCTGGCATTGGCCTCGATCTCGACCTGGGCGCGCGGTACGGCATGCACCTCGTCGCCGTGGGCGAGCAGGAGCAGATCGGCCGGGTTGGCATCTGCCACCAGCGGATTCACCGGGTGTCCGACGGCGATGCGGATGCTACCCTCGGCGATGCGGACCAGCCAGGCCTCGCGCTCGGCGGTGCCGGCCGGGAGCGCCGTGATCAGCCCGGCTGCCACATAGGCGACGTCGGCCAGCGAATCGGGAATGGCGTAGTAGCCCAGCTCCTGCGTCATCAGCGCCCAGGCGACGTCGTCCATGCCCAGGCCGCAGCAGTTCTCGGGCACCGACAGCGCGGTCAGGCCCTGCTCGGCGAGGCTCTTGCGCAACTCGGGCGAGCGCCCGATGTCGGTGTCCCAGATCTCGCGCAGCATCTCGGGCGCGGCTTCGGTCATCAGGAAGCGGCTCACCGCCTCGCGGAAGGCTAGCTGGTCGTCGGTGAAAGTGAAGTCCATGGCGGCCCCTTCCTTATTTCGGCAGGCCGAGCATGCGCTCGGCGATGATGTTGCGCTGGATCTCGTTGGTGCCGGCATAGATCGGCCCGGCCTGGGCGAACAGGAAGCCGTCCAGCCAGCGCGCGGCCTCGACCGCCTCCGGCGCGTCGCCGGTGAGCTCGGCGAAGGGGCCGAGGATGCGCATCGCGGTCTCGTGCATCTTCAGGTCGAGCTCGGACCAGTAGATCTTGTTGGTGCTCGCCTCGGCACCGATGCGCGCGCCCTTCGCCAGGCGGCCGACGGTGTGGTAGGCGGACAGTGCATAGGCCTCGGTGCCCGTCCAGGCCTCGATGACCGCGTCGCGGATGCTCGGGTCGCGGTCGGCGACTTCGCGGTGCGCCTTGTACAGCTCGACCAGCTTGCGCGCGGTGTACTGGAACCGTGCCGGCGAGCGCAGCAGGAGGCCGCGCTCGAAGCCGGCGGTGGCCATCGCCACGTGCCAGCCCTGGCCTTCGTCACCGATGCGGTTCTCCACCGGCACCTTGACGTCGTCGAAGAAGATCTCGGCGAAGGCCTGCTTGCCGTTGAGGGCCTGGATCGGGCGGATGGTCACGCCCGGCGCGTCCAGCGGCACCGCCAGGTAGGACAGGCCGTGGTGGCGGCTCGAGCCCGGATCGCTGCGGAACAGGCCGAACAGCCAGTCGGCAAAGCTCGCCCGCGTCGACCAGGTCTTCTGGCCATTGACGACGTAATGGCTGCCGTCGGCGGACAGGATGGCCTTGCTGGTGATCGCCGCCATGTCCGATCCGGCGTTGGGCTCGGACCAGCCCTGCGCCCACATGTCCTCGCTCGAGGCCATGCGCGGCAGGAAGCGCGCCTTCTGCGCCTCGGTGCCGAACTCGATCAGCGTCGGGCCGAGCAGCAACTGGCCGTTCTGGTTCACCCGCATCGGTGCGCCGGCGCCGTAATACTCCTCCTCGAAGATCAGCCATTCGATGAGGTCGCAACCGCGGCCGCCGAGGGCCTCGGGCCAGATCACCATCGACAGGCGCGCGTCGAACAGCTTGCGCTCCCATTCGCGGTGCTGCTCGAAGCCCTCGCGGGTGTCGTAGCTGGCCAGCGACTCGCGCGGCAGGTTGGCCGCGAGCCAGGCGCGCACTTCCTCGCGGAAGGCTTTCTGCCGGGGGGTGTAGGCGAGATCCATGGTGTCCTCAGAACTTGGCTTCGCGTTTCTCGACAAAGGCGCGGCGGGTCTCCGCCGAGTCGGGGCTGGTGTAGGCCTGCAGCGTGAAGCCCTGCTCCCAGCGGTACTTGTCTTCCAGGTTGCCGTCCTCGATGCCGTTCAACGCCTCCTTGGCGATGCGGATCATGGCCGGGCTCTTGGCGGCGATCTTGCGGGCGATCTCGAGCGCGGCCTCGCGCAGTTCGGCCTTGGGCACGACGCGCTCGATGAAGCCGTAGCGCTCGGCCTCGCGCGCGCCGATCTTCTCGCCGGTGAAGAACAGGTAGCGCACCTTCTGCACCGGGAACAGGCGCTGCAGGTGGGCGCCGCCGCCCATCGCGCCGCGGTCGACCTCGGGCAGCGCGAAGGTGGCGCACTCCGACGCGACCACGATGTCGGCTGCGCCGGTGATGCCGATGCCGCCGCCGAGCACGAAGCCGTGCACCGCGACGACGACCGGCACCGGGTTGCGGTGCACCGCCTTGAAGGTGGCGTAGTTGCCGCCGTTGACCGCGACGATGCGCTCGGGGTGGGCGTCGAGCTCCTTGATGTCGACGCCGGCGCAGAAGCCGCGGCCCTCGGCGCGGATCACGATCACGCGCACCTCGGGGTCGTGGCCGAGTTCGTCGATGCGGTGCGCCAGCGCGAACCACTCGCTGCTGTCGAGGGCGTTGACCGGGGGTTTGTTGATGACGAGTTCGGCGATGCCGTTGTCGATCGTTGTCTGGAAGGCCTGGCTCACGTTATCGGGCTCCGTGGGGTTTCGTGTCGGGTGGCGGGCTGCGCGCTCAGGCAGCAGCCGCGGTCTCTTTGCAGGGGTCGGTGCAGGGCGCGCTGTCCAGGCGGGCGTACAAGGCGGCGAGGCAGGACTCGGCTTCGGCGGCGATGCCGTGGATGACGTCCTCGCAGCTCTCGAGCTTGCCGATCGCCGCCGCCACCTGGCCGCTGGGCAGGATGCCCTCGTCAGGATGACCCTCGACCATAGAACGCTGCAGCAGCACCGGCTGGTTGGCCGACATCACGGTCTGCGACACCGCGCCCGGGTCTTCCTTCAGCGCCTGGCGGAACACGCCGAGCATGTGGCCCAGGCTCATGCCGGTCTGCTGCTTCCACTGCCAGGCGCTCTTCAGCGCGATCATCAGCCGGCCCATCGGACTGGCGGCCTCGAGCTTGTTGATGAAGGGGTTCTCGATCATGCGGTGGCGCATGCCATCGACCGCGAGCGTCACCCGCACCTTCTGTGGGTCGTCGACCTTGACGTAGCGCTCGAGCGTGGCCGGCGGCGTGGGCGAATCGGTGGTCATCAGGAAGCGCGTGCCCATGGCGATGCCGGCGGCACCGGCAGCCAGCGCCGCGGCCAGGCCGCGCCCGGTGGAGTAGCCGCCGGCGGCGATCACCGGCACCTTCACCGCCGCCAGCACCTGCGGCAGCAGGATGGTGGTGGGCACGCCGCCGGTGTGGCCGCCGCCCTCGCCGCCCTGGATGGTGATCATGTCGGCACCCAGCTCGACCGCCTTGATCGCGTGCTTCAAGGCGCCCACGGTGGGGATGCACAGCACGCCGGCTTCCTTGAAGCGCGCGATGGTCTTCTTGTCCGGGCCGCGCCCGTAGCTCACGGCGCGCAGCTTGTACTGGATCGCCAGATCCACGCACTGCCCGGCGTTCTCCTGGAACATGTGGAAGTTGAGGCCGAAGTTGCTGCCGCCGGTGGCGGCGATGACCTTCTGGATCTCGCCTTCGATCTTGTCGGCATCGATGGTGGCACCGGCCAGGAAGCCGAAGCCGCCGGCCTTGGTGGTGGCGATCACCAGGTTGGCGTCCGCCACCCAGCCCATCGCGGTCTGGATGACCGGAAAGCGGCAGCCGAGGCGTTCGGTGAGCGGCGTGCGCAGCAGCGCGGAGAAATCGGGGTTCATGGCGGAGTGACTCATGCCTTGTGCTCGCCGGCGGCCTGCTTGTTGGCGCTCGCCATGGCCTTGGCGTCGTAGCCGCCGAGCTTGTCGCCCGACAGCAGTTCGTTGTGGGTGTGGGCGAAGTGGTGCCAGGCGAACACCGCGTCCATCGCGGTGCGCTTGCCCTGCAGATCCTCGACGTGATTGACCGCCTGCTTGGTCAGCGCCAGGCCCATGCGCGGCTGCTTGGCGATGCGGGCAGCGAGTGCGTAGGTCTCGGCCTCGAGCTGGTCGCGGGCCACGACGCGGTTGACCATGCCCATCTGGTACGCGCGCTCGGCGCCCATGCGATCGCCGGTCATCAGGAATTCCTTGGCGATGCGCGGGTTGAGCTCGTAGGGATGGGCGAAATACTCCACCCCCGGGATGCCCATGCGCACGACCGGGTCCTGGAAGAAGGCGTCGTCGCTGGCGACGATGAGGTCGCACACCCAGGCCAGCATCAGCCCGCCCGCCACGCAGGCGCCCTGCACCATGGCGATGGTGGGCTTGGGCAGCTCCCGCCAGCGCCGGCACATGTTGAGGTACACCTCCTGCTCGCGCACGTAGAGGTACTCACCGCCGGGCTTGTTGGTGTGGTCCCACCACAGGTTCACACGATCGAAGGGCTTGTTGATGTCTCGCCCCGGCGTACCGATGTCATGGCCGGCGGAAAAATGCTTGCCGTCGCCGCGCAGCACGATGACCTTGACCGCGTCGTCATCCACCGCACGGCGGAAGGCGGCGTCCAGCGCATAGGTCATCTGCGAGTTCTGCGCGTTGTTGAACTCGGTACGGCTCATCGTCACCGTGGCGATGCCGTCGGCCACGGCGTACTTCACCGGCGTGTCGGTCTCGTACACCGCGTTGTCCGCGCGGCTCACGAAGTTCTGGTCTGGGGCGCTCATGTCTGCTTCTTCCTTGCCCGGATCAGGCGGTGGCGCGGATGCCCGGCGGGTTGCCCTTGATCTGCGCGCCACGCAGGTCGTGCGGATCGAGGCGGCGGATGATCTCCAGCTGCGCCGCCGTCGGATGCGGGGTTTCGCCCAGCTCCGGCGCCTGCAGCAGCGGGAAGCCGGTCTTCTCCTGCACCTCGTCGAAGCTGACGCCCGGGTGCAGCGAGCGCACGCGGATGGCGTGCTCCGGACCTTCGAAGTCGAGCACGCAGAGGTCGGTGACGATGCGGCGGATGTCCATGAAGTCCTGCTTCATGCCGGGTTCCCAGCGCGCCGGGTTGAAGCCGACGCCCGACACCATGTCCACCTCGCCTTCGACGAACACGCGCTTGCTGTGGTTGGGCACGAAGAAGGAGTTGATGTGGTTGATGCTGTTGCCGGGCAGGCCACGCACGCCGAGGATGGCGGCCTTGGGCTTCTTGTAGTCGCCCACCACGGACAGGTTGGTCTGACCGAAGCGATCGATCTGGGTCGGGCCGATCATGGCGTGGCGGCGACCGCCCCACACGCACTCGAACACGCGCTCGAAGGACATGTAGCCCGAATACTTCGGCACGAAGTCCCCGCGCGGGCCGAGCGGGATCGGCTCCTCGACCAGAAAGCACTCGCTGTCGGTCATCAGCAGCTCGGGGGCGTAAGTGAGCTTGGCCAGGCTGGCGCCCAGGCGCGGGATCACGCCGATGCCCGAGGCCAGCACCTCGCCGTCGCCGCGCCAGGCTTCCGAAGCCGCGACGATCATCAGCTCGGCCAGGGTGAAATCAGTGTTGTTGCTCATGCCGCTCGCGCTCCTCAAAACACCGGCAGGGGCAGCTTGCCCATGCGCTCGATGCCGCCGTTCTTGTCCTGGTAGGCAGCCTCGCCCGGGGTGACGAACTCGTCCATGTAGGCCTGCCAGCCCCCCTCTTCCGCCGCGCTGGCGACGTAGCGCTTGAAGTGGCCCATGTCCCAGCCGTACTCGGGCGCGCAGGTGGTCGGGTGCGCACCGCAGGGCGCGTGCACCACGCCCTTCACCAGATAGCGCTCGAAGGTGTTGAAGCGGGCCTGCTCGGGGGTGAGCGCCAGGCGCTCCTCGACACGCTCGGCCGACACGTAGCAGGCGTCCGCCGCACGCGCGACCAGATGGTCGAAATACGGGTCGCCGCCCTGGATCAGGGTGTTGCCGAGCCGGTCGGCAACGTTGACGTGCACCAGCGCGACGTCGAGCTTGAGCGCCGGCATCGCCAGCAACACCTCGCCGTCGGCATAGGGCGACTGGATGGTCTTGAGCTCGGGGTTGAGCTTGGTGACATCGGTGGCCAGGCCGCAACGCGTGGGCAGGAAGGGCACGCGCATGCCGGCGGCGCGCAGGCCCCACTGCCACATGCCTTCATCGAGCTCCATCAGCTCGAGCGCGCCGGATTCACGCACCTTGCGATACCAGGGCTCGAGCGGGATGGCATCGAGCGTGGCGAAGCCGAAGATCAGCTTCTTCACCTTGCCGGCGGCGCACAGCATGCCCACGTCCGGACCGCCGTACGACACCACGGTGAGGTCCTTGACGTCCGAGCGCAGGATCTCGCGCACGATCGCCATCGGCTTGCGCCGCGGCCCCCAGCCACCGAAACCGATGGTCATGCCATCGCGCAATTGGGCGACGACATCGGCCGTCGTCATCAGCTTGTTCATGGATACTTTCCCGTTACCGGCCGCGCTCAGGCGGCCTGTTCCTTCTGACCCACGCCGAAGTCGTGGCCCCAGATGCTGACGCGGGTGAACTCGAAGGCATTGTGGCGCTCCCAGTCGCACTGCAGCCCGCCGTAGCCGTACTCGAGATCGAAGCCCGAGGGCGTCTTCATGTAGAAGGAGATCATGCGGTCGTTGAGGTGCTGGCCCAGGGTGGCCGACAGCGGCACCTTGTGCGCGATGCGGCGGTCGTGGGCGCGGCCGACCTCGGTCATCGAATCGACCTCGACCATCACGTGCACGCAACCGCTCGGCACCGGGTACTCGGCGATTGCCAGGCTGTGATGGCGGGCGTTGTTGCAGTGCAGGAAATGGATGCGCACCGGCGGCGCCGACGGGTCGGGGCGGAAGTTGAAGATGTCCGACAGACCGAAACCGAGCACGTCGCGGAAGAAGGCCGCAGTGGCGTCGAAGTTGGGCGCCGGCATCACGGTGTGGCCCAGGCCCATGTCACCGGTGAGGAAGCTCGGCACGCCCTGCGGCGAGACGAAGGGCTGGCAGTCGGACAGATGACCCCAGCACAGCTCGTGGCGATTGCCCGAGGGGTCGCTCACCACCGCGACGGCCTGCATGCCGCGCTGGGCGACGGTGGCGGCATCGGCCAGTTCGTAGCCCACACCCTTGGCGTCGAGCTCGGCCAGCGCCGCCTTGAAGGCGCCCTCGCCCGGAAGCTCCCAGCCCGAAGCCACGTAGCGGCGCTCGGCGCCCCGCACCACCAGGATGCGGAAGGGACGCTCGTCCATCTTGATGTAGAGACCGCCGCCAGGCGCAGCCGAGGTCATCATGCCGAGCACGTCCTCGGCGTAATGCTTCCACTCGGCGAGGTCGTCGATCTGGGCCACGAAGTAGGCCAAACCGCGGATGTCGATCATTGCTGCCCCCAAAAGATTGCTCGGATACGTGGGGGCATTGTGCGAACAGGCGGCCGCGCCATCATCGTCCGTTGAGACTACGCAAATCGTGCGACCGAACCCCGCGGCAAGCCAAAAAAAGGGCCGCCAACCCTTGCGGGGAGGCGGCCTCGAAGAGAGGAGGGTAAACCATGCAACGAAACTGCAGGTACTACGACAACGCACTACACGAACACAAACTCGATTCGGACGCGGCGACGCCGGCGGTCACATGTACAGGATGACCAGATCGTTGATGACCGACGGCCGCTCGCTGCCGACGACATGGGTGACGATCTCCATCGTCAGCTGCATGCCCTTGGGCAGTTTTTCGACCGACTTCACCCGCGACCGGGCGTGGATGCGCGAACCCGCCGGCACCGGCGCCGGGAAGCGCAGGCGGTCGGAACCGTAATTGACCATGTTGTTGAAGCCGACGACCTCGAAATCGAGCGGGATACGCAGCCGCGATTGCAGCACCTGCACCAGCGCGCCATGGGCGATGGTGCCGCCGAAGGGGCTCTGCTTGCGCGCGCGCTCGGGGTCGGTGTGGATCCAGTAGTCGTCACCCGACAGCTTCGCGAATTCGTCGATCAGCGCCTGATCGACCACGATCTGGTTGCTCCAGGCCGAGAAGGTGTCGCTCACCAGCGCCTTCATCGCCGCCTCGTCGTCGCAGCGCACCTGGCGCTTCGCGGCCGCCGGCTCGGCGCTGGCCTGGGCTCCGGCCGCCGCGGCGAGCGCGGCGGGCGTGCTGTCGATGCGGGCCGGGAAATCCTTGTCCGCCGCGGTGAAGCGCAGCAGCGCGGTGCCGTCGGACTTCACCTTGTCGAACACCGGCTTGACCCGCATGCCGACCTCGATCTCGGACTCGTCGAGGCCGATCAGCGTGGTGTTGATGCGCACGCCCTCGTCGAGCTCGACCACCGCCATCTTCTGCGGCATCTCGTCGGCGAAGTCGGGCAGCGTGGGGATGCGGGTCAGGGTGTAGGTGTAGAGCGTGCCGGCGCCCTCGACCTGCTTCCACTCCAGGTCCTGCGACCAGCACTTGTCGCAGTGGCGGCGCGGAAAGAAGATCCAGTGGCCGCAGGAATTGCATTGCGGGATCGTGAGGCGGCCTTCCTTGAGGCCGTTCCAGTACGGTGCCGAGATCGCGGTCGGTGTCGGCAGCGGTTTGTTGGTCGACATGCTCGTCATGCTCCCTGGAGAATCAGTGCGCCCTGCTCGCTCATCACGCCACCGGTGCCCGAGACGAACACGGTGTCGCAGCGCTTGAGCTGGCGCTCGCCGGCGCGGCCGGAAATCTGGTGGAAGGCCTCGATGACCTGCGACATGCCGCCCGCGGTGCCGCTCTGGCCGAAGCTGAGCTGGCCCCCGTGGGTGTTCATCGGGAAGTTGCCCTTGTAGGTCAGGTCGTGCTCGCGCACCCAGCGCATGCCCTCGCCCTTGGGCGCGAAGCCGGCGTCCTCGAGCGTCAGCAGCACGGTGATGGTGTAGCAGTCGTAAATCTGCGCGGCGTGGATGTCGCTGCGCTTGACGCCCGCCATCGCGAAGGCACGCTCGGCCGCGGGGCCGATGGGCGTGTCGGTCATTTCGGCCGCGTAGGTCGGCGACTTGAAGTACAGGTGCTCGCCGAAGCCGGTGATGCAGGCGCCGCGGTTCTTCGCCCGCGCTGCCACTTCCTTCGAGGCGACGATCACGGCGGCGCCGCCGGCGACCGGCATCACGATCTCGAGCACGCGCAGCGGCTCGGCCACCATCTTGCTGGCGAGCACGTCCTCGATGGAAAGCGGCTTGCCGAAGAAGCTGGCGTCCGGGTTGGCGAGCGCATTGGTGCGCTGATCGACCGCGATCTTGGCCATCGCCACCGGGTCATAGCCGTACTTCGCCGCGTAGCGCTGGGCGATCATCGCGTAGCCGGTGTTCTGCCCCATGTGGCCGTAAGGCAGGTCGAATTCCGCCTCGGGGGCGCCGAAGGCGGTGCTGTGGCCACCGAAACGCATCGCACGAGCCATCCAGCTCGGATCCTCGTCCGGCCCGAAGGGCGCCATGCGCGCGGGAATCACGCACAGCACGGCCTGGCAAAGACCCATCTCGACCGCCATCGCCGCGCGCCACACCGCCGCCACCGACGAGCATCCACCCAGGTCGACGACCTCGGCGAAGTTGAGCGACAGGCCGAGGTATTCGGCCGCCATCGCCGGCACGAAGACCTGCGCCTCGTGGAACTGCGGACCATGGATCACCAGGCCGTCGATGTCGGCGGCCTTCAGCCCCGCATCGGCCAGCGCCTGGCCCGCCAGATCGGCCACCTGCTCCAGATGGAACATCCGCGGCGCGGTCGCGTATTTCTCCGGCTTGTACTGCGCGGCGCCGACGATTGCTGCGTTTCCTTTGAGACCCATGCTCCCTCACCTCGCTGATGCGGGCATTACCCGCCTTGTGTTGGGAGCAACGATGCCACAGGCGAGCGGGCGGGCAATCGTTCAAATCGACTAGGCGAAGCGGAGGAGCCCCTCCGGACGGACGATTCGGCGCGCGCCCGCGCGCCCGATGATGCGCAGGTCATCCCCACCACGCGGGCGGTCGCGCCCGAAGGAGTCCCCCATGCGCCGCTTCCGGCAAAGAACGATGCTCATCGCGCTCGCTGCCGCCGGCACCCTCGCCGCGCAGGCCGTGGCGATCGCTGCCGCGCCACCCTCCCCGTCCACCGCCGTCGCCAGCGAATGGCCACGGCATGGCCTCGACGCCGCCGAGACCCGCTTCAGCCCGCTGTCGGCGATCGACACCGACAACGTCGGGCGCCTGGGCCTGGCCTGGCACTTCCGCTTCGACCGCCCGCGCGGGGTCGAGGCGACGCCGATCATGGTCGACGGCACGCTCTTCGTCACCGGGCCGTGGGGCGTGGTGTATGCGCTCGACGCGCGCAGCGGCCGGCTCAAGTGGCAGCACGACCCCGAGGTGCCGGCCGGCAAGGGCATGCACGCCTGCTGCGACGTGGTCAATCGCGGCGTGGCGGTGGAGGACGGGCGCGTCTTCGTCGCCACCACCGACGGTCGCCTGCAGGCCCTGGACGCCCAGGACGGCCGCCTGCTGTGGTCGACGCGGACCTTCGACATCGAGACGCCCTACACCATCACCGGCGCACCGCGGGTCGCGCGCGGCCTGGTGGTGATCGGCAACGGCGGCGCCGAGTACGGCGTGCGCGGCTTCGTCTCGGCCTATGACGCGCAGACCGGCGCGCTGCGCTGGCGTTTCTACACCGTGCCGGCCAACCCGGCAGACGGCCAGGACGGGGCAATCTCCGACCACCCCCTCGAGGAGCTCGCCCTGCCGACCTGGACGGGGGAATGGTGGCGCCACGGCGGTGGGGGCACGGTGTGGGATTCGATGGCCTGGGACCCGGAGCTCGACCTGCTCTACTTCGGCGTCGGCAACGGCTCGCCCCACGACCGCGACGTCCGCAGCCCCGGCGGCGGCGACAACCTGTTCCTGTCCTCGATCGTCGCGGTCCGCGCCAGCACCGGCGAATACGTCTGGCACTACCAGACGACGCCCGGCGACAGCTGGGACTACACCGCCACCCAGCACATGATCCTGACCGAGCTGGAGATCGGGGGCCGCCCGCGCAAGGTGCTGATGCAGGCGCCCAAGAACGGCTTCTTCTACGTCCTCGACCGCAGCACCGGCGAACTGCTGTCCGCCGACAAGTACGTCACGGTGAATTGGGCGAGCCACGTCGACCCCGCCAGCGGCCGTCCGGTGGAGACCGAAGGCGCGCGCTACCCCGCCGGCCAGCCCTTTCTGGTCCAGCCCTCGCAGCTCGGCGGACACAACTGGCAGCCGATGGCGTGGAGCCCGGCCACCGGTCTGGTCTATATCCCGGCCCAGGAAAACACCGGCTTCATGATGAAGGAGCCCGGCTTCCGCCATGAGCCCGGGCGCTGGAACACCGGCGTGCTCAATCCGCCGATGCCGCCCGACCCCGCCGTACTCGAACAGGCCAAAGCCTCGATGCACGGCCATCTGCTGGCCTGGAACCCGGTGCGCCGAACGGCGGCCTGGCGTGTCGCCCATCCAGGCTCCTGGAACGGCGGCGTGCTCGCCACCGCCGGCGGGCTGGTGTTCCAGGGCATAGGCGGCGAGGGGCTGACCGCATTCGACGCGCGTGACGGCCGCCGCCTGTGGCAGTCCGACACCTGGCTCGACATTCTCGGCGGCCCGATCAGCTACACGCTCGATGGCGAACAGTACATCGCCGCAGCGGCCGGCTTCGGCAGCTCCATGCACATCACCTCCAGCGCCCTGCTGCCGCGCACGGGCGCTCCGGTGCCGGGCGGCCTGTTCGTGTGGAAGCTGGACGGCAAGGCCGCCATGCCGCAGCCGACGCAGCGGCCGCGCGCGGCGCCTCCGCCCGACACCGGCACCGAAGCCGAGATCGCGCACGGCGCGGCGCGTTACGCGCGCTACTGCATGCAGTGCCATGGGGCCGGGGCAGTGGCCGGCGGAGGGATGCCCGACCTGCGCCAGTCACCGTACCTGGGCGAGGCCGCGCTGTTCCGCCGCCCGCTGCTCGACGGCCTGCTCGCCGCGCGCGGCATGCCCGGCTTCGCGGAGACCCTGACGACGGCGGACGCCGACGCGATCCGTCACTACATCATTCGCATGGCGCACATCTTCGCCCGGCTGCCGGCGAAGGACTGAGCGCCACAAGGCAACATGGCCCAGCCCTCGGAGTCCGGAGGCAGGGCCATGTCGTTCGTTGCGACCACCGAGGCGGTCGCGGAGTATCGTTCAGTGCGTCGCCAGCATCGCGAAGAAGCGGCCGGTCGAGGCGTTTGCGGGCGAACCCGTGTTGTGACACTGAGTCTCGCTGGCGCCGCAGGCCGGGATCTGGACCAGGGAGTCGAGCACCCGGGAATGGCCGCGGTCGAGCATGGCGGCAAAGGCTGCGAGGCATCCGAACACGCATCCGCACAACAGGGCCTTGGTAATCATGTACTTCTCCTCCGTGATCTACAGTCTCGCGTGCGCACTGCACGCCGCCTGCAGGAACCGGGTACGACGCCGCTTCTTTGCGACTGCCATCCAGGTGTCTCCTCCTGCACGGTGTCGACATTGACGAAGGAAGGCAAGGGCGACATCGTCCAAACGGACTAAGGCGAAAAAAAAGCGCCCCGAAGGGCGCCGATCGGCCGTCTGCCGGCGGGCGTCAAGCGAAGGGCGGCAGGCCCGCGTTCTTCAGCGCCTCGTCCGAGTAGGGGCGATAGGTCCCGGTGCGCTCGTCGCGCACGTAGAGCGGATCGTCGAAGGCGCGCGGGTCATAGCCGTGGCGCTGGAGATCGACCTTGCGCAGCTTGTACGTGGTCGTGAGGTCGGCGGCGCTGGACACGCGCACGAACTGCGGCGCCGCGTAACGCGGCACGCGGGCCTCGGTCAGGTCGTAGAAGGTCTTCGGATCGAAGCTGTGGCCCGGCTGCATCACCACCGCTGCCATGCCCGCGCGCCCCTCGTGCTCGGGAACCTTCACCCCGTAGATGTTGATGAGCTCGAGGCCCGGATAGTCCGACAGGGCCTCCGCGACTTCAGCGGTCGACACGTTCTCGCTCTTCCAGCGGAAGGTGTCGCCGATGCGGTCGACGAAGTAGAAATACCCGTTCTCGTCGTAGCGCAGCAGGTCGCCCGAACTCCAGAACGCATCGCCGTCGGTGAAGACGTTGCGCAGGATCTTCTTCTCTGTGGCTTCCTGGGACGTATAGCCCTCGAAACGCCCGCCGCCGATCTCGGGGTGATTAACGATGAAGGCGATGCCCTCGCCCACCTCGCCCGGCTGGCACAGGATGTAGCGGCCGTTCTCGTCGCGCGGATGCGATTCGGTCTCGACGTCGTAGCGCACCAGACGGAAGTTCGTCTTGTTCCAGTCGGGCACGCGGCCGCAGGAGCCGATGTAGTTGTCGACGTTGATCAGGGCGGTGTTCGCCTCGGTTGAACCCCAGCCCTCATACACCTCGATCGGACCGAAGCGCTCGAGCCAGCGCGTCCAGCTCTCAGCGGTGAGTCCGGCGCCGAGCATGCTGCGCAGGCTGTGTTCACGGTCGTTGGGCTGCGGAGGCGCATTAAGCAGGTAGCGGCAGATCTCGCCGATGTACTGGAAGACGGTGATGCCGTTGCTGCGGACGTCGGTCCAGAACTCGCGGGTGCTGAACTTGCGCCGCACCACGATGCTGCTCCCGGAGCGGAGGGCGGTGGACGTCACCGAGGTGGCCGCCGCGCCGTGGTAAAGGGGCAGGCAGCAATAGAAGACATCGTCGGGCGTCACGTTCAGGGTCACCTGCATGACGTCGCCGGACGACATCCAGCGCATGTGGCTGTAGCGTGCCGCCTTGGGCAGGCCGGTGGTGCCCGAGGTGAAGATCAGCAGCATCGTCTCCTCGGCGCGCACCGCCGCGCGGCCTTCGCGCGGGAATGCGCCAAGCGGCGCAGCCGCGACCTCGGCCGTGATGTCGGCACTGACGATCGACCGATGCGCGGCGCCGGCGGGCTTTTCGGAGTCGGCAACCAGATAGAGCGGTTGCGCCGGACGCTCGGGGGTGAGCGCGAAGTTCTCGATGCACTCCTCGCCGACGACCACCGCACGGGCCCGGGTCGATTCGAGCGCATGGGCGAGCGGGCGCCCGGTCACCTGCGTGTTGATGACCGCAATGACCACGCCCAGCTTGGCCAGACCGAACCAGTAGAAGAAGAACTCGGGCCGGTTCTCGAGCGCCAGCGCACAGACGTCGCCGCAGCGCAGGCCGCGGGCGTGGAGCGCATGGGCCACCTGGTTGGCGCGTGCATCGACCTCGGCGTAGGTGAAGCGCTGTCCGCCGTAGATCAGGAAGACGCGATCGCCGAAACGCGCGGCCTGCTCTTCGAGGCGATCGGCGACGGTGTAATGGTCGGCCGGCTTGATGAGGTTCGCGGCGCGCGAGCGCGCGTCGAGCTTGGACTGGGTTTCTTCGCGCGGGACCACCTTGCCGCGGGTCGCGAGCGGATTCAGAACGACGGCAGAATCGGACATGCGCCCTTCTCCATGTGTGTTCGAGCTTTGCTGTTCGAAGATCGACCGCGGACGCGTCAGCGCACGCGGATCCGGGGGTCGGGAGCGCCACGCCGCAGCGTGACGAGGAAACGGTCGATCGCGGCCGGCGCGGCGACCTCCGGCAGTTCGTTCTTTTCCGGACGCTCGGACCAGAACTCCTTCCACGACGGGAAAAGGTCGTGGAAGGTCCCCTGGTAGGGCTCGCGTCCCGGCCAGCGCATCTTGCGGTCGCCGATCGGCGGCTTGTTCAGGTCGGTCGCATACCAGTAGCACGGCAGGCGACGGCGGAAATACCAGCGCCCGTCGATGCGCTCGTAATCGTCCCAGTACAACATCTGCATGATGACCCACTCCGGACCGGTCTCGTGCTCGTTCTTCGAATACACCACGCCGAAGGCATGGTCCGGGTCGGAAAACTCGATGATGTGCTGACCGAGGTGGTGGGATGTTCCCGAGAACTGGTTGCGCAGGGTGTCGTCGACCCAGGCCTTCAGGTGCGCACGGCCGATCTTCTCGCGACCGACGCGGATGTCGGGCGCAAAGAGGTTTACATGGGCATCGAGGTCGCGCATGTCGAGCGACAGCGAATACTTGGCGGCCAGCTGGCGGATGGCGTCGATCGACTCGAGGCGGTCGATGCGGGCGAGCAGGTCGGCCTGCGGTGCGGGGATCGTCATGCCGGCCCCCCTCAGATGAACGCCATGCCGCCGTTGACGGCGAGGTTCTGCCCGGTGATGAAACCCGCATCGTCGCTGGCCAGGAAGGCGGCGACGCGCGCGATCTCCTCCGGCTCGCACATGCGGCCGAGCGGGATGGCCTTGATCATCGACTGCATCCACTCGTCGGGGATGCCGGCCATCATCGGGGTGTTGGTCGGTCCGGGGACGATGGTGTTGACGCGGATGCCGCTGGTGGCCAGCTCGCGCGCGATGCTGCGCGTCAGACCCATGACGCCGGCCTTGGAGGCGCAATAGTGGCTGGGGCCCTCGCCCGACATCGCGGCGGTGCTCGAAACGTTGATGATCGCGCCCTTGGCGCCGCACTGCTGCATCAGGCGCGCGCCCTCGCGGCAGCACAGGAAGGTGCCGGTGAGATTGACGGCGACCACGCGCATCCAGTTTTCGTCGGGGGTATCCAGGAAGGCGTCGACCGAACCGATACCGGCGCTGTTGACGACGACATCGAGACGACCGAAACGCTCGGCGACGGCGGCGAAGGCGGACCTCACCGAGGCCGGATCAGCCACGTTGCAGGCCAGCGCGAAGCCGTTCGCGCCAAAGTCGGCCACCGCCGCCGCAGCCGCATCCGCGTTGATGTCCGCAGCGACCACCTTCGCGCCACCGGCACCGAAATGCCGGACGATCGCCCGACCCATGCCCTGACCGGCGCCGGTCACGAAAACAACCTTGTCCGCAAAACCCATCTGTCGCCTCCTTGTGCTTGTCCGTTCGGGCACCGCATCCAGTGCGGACACCCGACCATATGGCGCACAGTCTTCTAGGCTTGCGACGACTGGACATCGTCCACTAAGACTAATGGCGGGTACCTTGCGCTGCGACCGATGACGCCCGTCGTCTGAATGGACGATGCCCTGCTCGCCAGCCAAACCGACGATACGCAACACTCGCAGGTGGCGAAGCACTGCCTGCATCCAGGAATATCGCCCAGGAGACAGGTTGTGAACACAAGCCAAGGCCCGCAGCGCCGAATCACCTGGCATACGCACTATGCCCTCGCGATGCTGGCGATCATCTACGTCTTCAATTACATCGATCGCCTGGTGATCTCGATCCTGATCGAGCCGATCAAGCTCGAGTTCGGCATCTCCGACACCCAGATCGGCCTGCTCTCCGGCGTCGCGTTCGCGATCTTCTACACCTTGTTCGGCCTGCCCTTCGGCCGCCTCGCCGACCGCATCGGGCGCAAGCCGGTGATCGCCCTTGCCTGCATCGCATGGAGCGCGATGACCATGCTGTGCGGCGTGGCGACCAGCTTCGCGATGCTGCTGCTGTTCCGCATCGGGGTGGCGGTGGGCGAAGCCGGCGGCACGGCGCCGTCGGTCGCGATGGTGTCCGACCTCTACCCGCCCGAGAAGCGCTCGCGTGCGCTGTCGGTGTTCCTGATGGGGCCGAGCCTCGGCGCCGTCCTCGGCCTGGGCCTGGGTGGCTGGATCGCCCAGGAGTACGGCTGGCGCACCGCCTTCATCGTGATCGGCGCCCCCGGGGTGCTGCTCGGCCTGCTGCTGTGGCTCACCGTGCGCAGCCCCGCCGTCCCGGTGCGCCCCCAGCCGAAGGCCGGCGCGCCGAAGGAGGACTGGCGGACGACGCTGCGCGAGATGCTCGCCACGCCGGCCTTCGGCCTCGTCGTGGCGGCCGGGACCCTGGCCGCGGTCATGGGCTACGCGATCGGCACCTGGAACCCGAGCTTCCTGATCCACTCGCACGGGCTGACCATGCAGCAGGCCGGCCTGCTGGTCGGACTCGGCGGCGGAATCTGCTCGACGATCGGCACACTCGTCTGCGGCAGCGTCGCCGACCGCCTGGTCGCGCGCGACCCGGGCTGGCAGCTGCTGATCCCGGTCATCGGCTGCGCGGTGAGCGTCCCGCTCGGGCTCGCCTTCTACCTGTGGCCGGCCGACGTCGCCTTCCACATCGGCTCGCTGCCGGTTCCGGAAGCCTTCCTGTTCTACCTGGCGTTCAGCTTCACCGCGATCTGGTGGTCGGTCCCCTGCTTCGGCGCCATCAGCCACCTCTTCCCGCCCAACCGCCTGGCTCAGGCGACGGCGATCTTCGTGATGTCGATGACGCTTCTCGGCGTCGGCCTGGGGCCGATCATCGTCGGCACGCTCTCCGACGTCTTCAACCCGGAACTGGGCCAGGAAGCGCTGCGCTACGCGCTGGCGGCTTCGGTCCTGCTGTACCTGGTGACCGCCGGCTGCCTGCTGGCGGCCGTCGGAAGCTATCGCCGCAAGCTGCGCGCCAACGCAGTGCCGCCGGCGGCCGCCGCAGCCGCAAGCGCCTGAACAAACGACCCGAAACCCATGCCTGGAGATGACCCGATGAACTCACCCGACCTGCCGATTCCCCTCGACCGCTTCGTCGAGCTCGACAGTGGCCTTCGCCTGCACTACCTCGACGTCGGCGAGGGGCCGGTGGTGGTGTGGCTGCACGGCAGCGGGCCGGGCGCGAGCGGCTACAGCAACTTCAAGGGCAACTACCCGGCCTTCGCCGCGGCCGGTTTCCGCAACATCGTGCTCGACCTGCCCGGCTTCGGGCGCTCGGACAAGCCCGCCGACGTGCAATACAACCTCGACTTCTTCGTCGCCTGCCTGAACGGCCTGCTGCAGAAGATCGGCGTCACCAAGTGCACCCTGCTCGGCAACTCGCTCGGCGGCGCGATCGCGCTCGGCCAGGCGCTCGCCCACCCGGACACGGTCGAGCGGCTGATCCTGATGGCACCGGGCGGCGTCGAGGAGCGCGAGACCTACTTCAGGATGGAAGGCATCGTGCGCATGGTCGAGACCTTCGCCAAGGGCCCGATGGGACCGGTCGAGATGCGCCACGTGATGAGCCTGCAGGTGTTCGATCCCTCGATGCTCGACGACACCATCATCAACGAGCGCTCCGCGATCGCCCCCTCGCAGCCGGCCAACCTGTTCTCGACCATGATGGTCCCGAACATGACCACCCGCCTGCACGAGATCAAGGCGCCGATCTTCGGCTTCTGGGGCACCGACGACAAGTTCAACCCCCATACCGGCGCGCTGAAGGTGATCGAGAACGCGCCCAACGCACGCATGATCCTGCTCAACCGCTGCGGCCATTGGGTACAGGTCGAGCACAGCGACCTCTTCAACCGCAGCTGCATCGACTTTCTGACCAAGGGGTGAGCCACGCCATGGGATCCTTCGAAAACCTGCTGCAGCCCGGCCGCATCGGCAAGATGGAAGTGCGCAACCGCATCGTGATGGCGCCGATGGGGTCGAACTTCGCCGAAGCCGACGGCACCTGCGGCGAGCGCATCCAGGCCTATTACGAAGCGCGCGCCGCGGGCGGCGCCGGCCTGCTGACTATGGGCGTGGTCGCCATCGCCTATCCGCACGGCACCGCCGAGCCCTACCAGGTGGGCCTCTCGGACGACAGGTTCATCCCCGGCCTGAAGGGCATCGTCGACCGCGTGCATAAGCACGGCGCGAAGATCGCCGCGCAGCTGCAGCACGCCGGCAAGAACTCGGTGCGCGACCTCGCCGAGGGCCGCGAGCTGTGGGTGCCGTCCATGCCGCCGGCGGTGAAGACCGACATGTTCGCCGCGCTGACGCAGGAGGAGCTCGGCGCCTTCATCAGCTCGTCGAAGGGCCGCGAGAAGGCCGGCGTGAAGATCCGCGTGATGGAGAAGGCCGACATCGCGCAGATGATCGAATGGTTCGCCGCCGCGGCCGAGCGCGCCCAGCGCGCCGGCTTCGATGGCGTCGAACTGCACGCCGCACACAACTACATCATTGCCGGCTTCCTGTCGGGCTACTACAACAGGCGCGATGACGAATACGGCGGCTCGATCGAGAACCGTGGCCGCTTCATGCGCGAGGTGATCGCCGCCGTGCGCGCGCGCGTCGGCGCCGACTACCCGGTGTGGCTGCGCCTGGACGCCTATGAGCTGCGCACCGAGGGCGGCATCACGCTGGAAGAGGCGAAGGTCTTCGCGCGCATGGCCGCCGACGCCGGCTGCGACGCGGTGAGCGTCTCGGCCTATGCCAACACCAGCACCGGCGTGGCCTTCACCGAAGCGCCGCTGGTGCAGCAGAAAGCCGGTTTCCTGCAATGGGCGGCCGAGATCAAGGAGGCGGTGAAGATCCCGGTGATCGCCGTCGGCCGCCTCGAGCCCGAGGTCGCCGACAACGCCATCGCCGCCGGCCAGTGCGATTTTGTCGGCATGGCGCGCAAGATGCTGGCCGACCCTGAACTCCCGAACAAGCTCATCGAGAACCGCCCCGAAGACATCCGGCCCTGCATCTACTGCTACGCCTGTGTCAGCCAGATCTTCATCAACCAGCGCGTCAAGTGCGCAGTGAATCCGATGACCGGCCACGAGGCCGAGATCCGCCTCGTGCCGGCGGAAAAGCCCGGCCACGTGCTGGTCGTCGGCGGCGGCCCGGCGGGCATGGAGGCCGCGCGCGCCGCCGCGCTGCGCGGTCACAAGGTCACCCTGGTCGAACGCAGCAGCCGGCTGGGCGGCACGCTGTTCTTCGCCGCGCTGGCCTACGCCGAGAACGGCGCCCTGCTCGACTACCTGACCACGCAGATGAAGAAGCTGCACGTCGATGTCCGCCTGAACACCGTCGCCACGCCGGAACTCATCCGCCAGCTCGGTGCCACTTCGGTGATCGTCGCCACTGGCGCCGAGCGCAACGCACCGCCCATTCCCGGCGCCGAGATGGACCACGTGTGGTCGGGCGACGAGCTGCGCCGCCTGATGACCGACGACCGGGCGGACGAGATCGCCAGGCGCAAGCTGTCGCTCACCCAGCGCGCTCTGATGAAAGCCGGCAGCCTGGTCGGCGTCACCGACAGCACCGACGCCATCCAGAACCTGTCGCGGGTGTGGATGCCGCTGGGCAAGAAGGTCGCGATCATCGGCGGCGGGCTGGTCGGCGTCGAGCTCGCCGAGTTCCTGGTCGACCGCGGCCGCGAAGTCGTCGTGCTGGAAGAAGGCCCCCGCCTGGGCCGCGAGCTCTCGATCGTGCGCCGCTGGCGCGTCCTCGACACCCTGCGCGAGCACGGCGTGGCGCTGCACACCAAGGTGAAGATCGCCTCGATCGACAAGAAGGCGGTGCGCTATGCCGACGCCGAGGGCGTCCAGCACACGCTGGCGGCCGATTCGGTGGTGCTCGCCGTCGGCGCCCGCCCGGACGACAGCCTGGCGCGCTCGCTGGAAGCGGCCGGCGTGCCGGTCAGTTCGGTGGGCGACGGCGCGCAGATCGGCTACATCGAAGGCGCCGTCAAGTCGGGCATGCTCGCCGGCCTCAGCGCCTGATCGCCTGCGCGCAGCTTCGGATCCTCCCTCCTCCGGGTGTGCGGCGCTCATTGCCGCCACCCGGTTTTTTTTTCATCTTCCGCCCCCGCACGCGCGCCGGGCGGGGCAAACGGAGCGCACGATGGACAATTCCGCCACCGCGATCTGCAACCTCCTCTACCGCTACGCGGAAGCGATCGACGAAGGCCGCCTGGAAGACGCAGCCGCCCTCTTCCGCCATGCCCGCATCGAGACCGGTGCCGCCGGCCCGCTCGACGCCGACGGCCTGCTCGCCCTGTGGCGCAAGATCCTGGTGATCCACCCCTGCGGCACGCCGCGCACACGTCACCTGGTCACCAACCCCATCCTCGACATCGACGAGGCCGCCGGCACGGCCACGAGCCGCTCATGCTTCACGGTGATGCAGGCCACCGACGACCTGCCACTGCAGATCATCGCCAGCGGCCGCTACCAGGACCGCTTCGCGCGCATCGACGGCGAATGGTGCTTCGTCGCGCGCGACTACCGTAAGCTCGACTTCATCGGGGATCTGAGCCGGCACCTGAACATCGCGATCAAGCCTCGGTCGCGCCCCTGAACGGCGAAGCGGCGGCGGACTGTCAATCGCCTCCGCGGCTCGACGATCGCCGCAGCAGACGGCGGGCGGGCACTGAACCGACCGATCCGTTGCCGTTTCCTCGGGAATCGCCAATAGACGACAGCTCGGCCATATGGATCAGACAGACGGCTGCAATTGACAGGCTCACCTTCGACGAGCGATAAGGAGATTCCCGAGCCGGACGATGCTCCAAACATCCGCTCTCCTCCGTTGGACGGTCATTGGAGCTCACCCTATGCATGATGAGCTGCAGCCTAATGCGGATCTCGATCGGCTGCCGAGGGAGTCTATCCATCGGCTGACCGAGCCGTTCGCACGCTTCCTGCGCATCGAGTCAGCTGGCGGCGCCATACTTCTGGCGTGCACCGTCGCCGCGCTTGTCCTGTCCAACTCACCGTGGGCCCATGATTTCCTGGCAGTCTGGGAGACCCCGGTGGGCCTCCGGGTCGGCTCGCTGGAATTCGCGCGCGCGCTCAAGGAGTGGATCAACGACGGATTGATGACGCTCTTCTTCTTTGTGGTCGCCGCAGAGCTCAAACGTGAGTTGGTCCTGGGCGAGCTGCGTTCCCCTCGCATGGCCGCGTTGGCCATTTCCGCCGCTCTGGGCGGCATGGTGGTTCCTGCTGGCCTGTATCTCGTGCTGCAGTGGGGTTTGCCAGGTGAGGGGGGATGGGGCACCGTCATGGCGACCGATACCGCCTTTGTAATAGGGTGCCTCGCCCTAATGGGAACGCGCCTTCCGCACAGCCTGCGCATCTTCATGCTATCTACGGCGATCGTGGACGACATCGGCGCCATCATGGTGGTAGCGATCGGTTACAGCAGTCACATCGCCTGGGACGCCCTCGCTTTCGGGGCGCTCGGCATCGGGGGCGTGGGGGTCATGGCGCAGGTCGGAATTCGAAGCATTCTGGCCTTTCTCCTGGTGGGCTGTTTCGTTTGGCTGGCCATCGATGCCTCCGGCATTCATACGACGATCACCGGGGTAATACTGGGGTTAATGACGCCTGCTCGCCGATGGGTCAGCGATCGGCGCCTATACGCCATACTGGGCCGAGTCATCGCCCATCCATCGGGAGCAGAAGGAAGCGGGGACACAAAGGACCGCCATACCTTGCACGCGGCGGAGTTGGCCGCCCGTGAGTCCCTCTCCCCGGCCGAACGGGTTCAAAAGGCTCTGCACCCTTGGGTCGGCTTCATTGTGATGCCGCTGTTTGCGCTCGCTAACGCGGGTGTGCCCCTGTCGATGGGTGACCTCGGCAGTTCCGTCACTTTCGCGATAGTCATCGCCTTCACCCTCGGCAAACCCATCGGCGTGCTTTCGTTCAGCTGGCTCGCTGTGCGGCTAGGTGTCGCAATACGCCCTCCAGGACTGAGTTGGGCGTTGCTGGCGGGGGGTAGCTTGCTCGCCGGAATTGGCTTCACGATGGCGCTGTTCATTGCCAATTTGGCTTTCGATAAGACCCTCATTGACCAAGCAAAAATTGGAATTTTGCTGGCATCGGTTCTGTCCGCAGCGGGGGGGCTCACCTTGTTGACGTGGGTGGGCAGCGGGCGGCGGCTTCACGAAGTGGATCCCGACTGAGGACGCCGGTAGCTTCCAGGACATCGCGCTTTGGGACCGGCTTGGCCCCCACAGACTGCACCGCGTCTTCGTGCGCAATAGGGGCATGCCTACGCAGGTCAAACTGCAGCGCGTGTTCCCGGTCCTCGACGCAGCAGCGAAAAGGTCGTTCGAACGCCCGCGTTGCGACCCTATTAACCCGGCAATCAAATAGGTTTTGATATAATTCGGGCATGGAAAAGATCGATGCCCGCAAGCTTCCGCCCGAAGCCCTGGAACACATTCGTCGCCAAGCATTTGTACTGCGCAAGCAAGGCTACACATGGACGCACATTGCTGAAGTGTGTGGGGTTCATGTTGGGACCGTTCTGAAATGGGCGCGGCGCGCCCAAGCTGACGACCTCGACGCCGTCATCAAGGGCGGGCAACGTGGTCGGCGCCATGGCTCGGGACGAACTCTGACGCTGGTTCAAGAGGAGCAGCTGCGCTTGAAGATCATCGGCTCGAATCCCGCCCAGCTTCAGCTTGAGTTTGCGCTGTGGAATCGTCGCGCAGTGATGCTCGCCATCAAGCAGCTCTTTGGCATCGACATGCCCATTCGCACCGTCGGTGAGTACCTTCGGCGGTGGGGTTTCACGCCGCAGCGGCCGGTCAAGCGTGCGCTTGAGCAGGATCCGGCCCGGCTCAAGGCGTGGCTTGAGGACGAGTATCCGAAGATCGTTGCGCGCGCCAAGACTGAGGATGCCGAGATCTACTGGGGTGACGAGACCGCCATTCGCCAGGACTCGCACTGGGTGCGCGGCTACTCGATGGCGGGGCTGACGCCTGAGCTTCGACTGCCGGCCGGTCGCCACGGATCGACATCGATGATCTCGGCGATCACCAACCAAGGCTTGGTGCGCTTCTCGTTCTTCGAGGGCGCCATCGATGCCGAGCGCTTCATCGTGTTCTTGAAGGACCTGATTCAGGATGCGCAGCGTAAGGTGTTCCTGATCGTCGACAATTTGCGCGTGCACCGCGCCAACCGTGTCCGCGAGTGGGCTGCCGAAAACACCGAGAAGATCGAGCTGTTTTACCTGCCGCCGTATGCGCCGGAACTCAACCCCGACGAGTATCTGAACCGGGATCTGAAAACGTCGATACGCTCCGGGCCGATTGCCAGGACCGCCGCCGCACTTCTCGAGAAGGCGCGTACGTGCATGGAACGCATCGCTGCGATGCCGGATCGTGTGCGGTCGTATTTCAGCCATGAGTACGTTCGCTACGCTCAGTAATTTAGCTATTTGATTGCCGGGTTAATAGTTCCAAAGCGGAAAGCGGCGCAGCATTCGTAGACATTGATGACCTCGCCCGAAGACTCCTTCAACCTCCGAATGTCACCGACACTCGGATATAGCTTCAACACTCACTATAGGCCTGCATTCGCACCCGTCAGCGATCGCTTGAAAGAAATGCAAATATGTCTTGACTCTCAACAGGATGGGGCCACACTGGGGTTGCGTACTGCGGCGCACAATACAAGCCGGAAGACGAGGAGCGAAAACCCATACGCTGCTCCGCACCAGGCCAATTCACGCAGATATTCCCAAAAGGAAGACTCAATGCAATCGATCACCACTGAACAAGCGCGCAAGGTCGAGGCCTACACCAATACGGTCGGAGCGCTGTCGGAAATTGCCTTTTCCAACCTTGAGCGCCTGACCGCGTTGAACCAAGAGTTAGCCCGTGCCGCCCTTCACGAGTGCTTAGCAGCCTCCAACGATCTGCTGGCGGTCCGCAACATGAATGCGCTGCCGAAAATGCAGCACTCCGCGACGAATCCGGCCTTGGCGCAGTTTGCGGACTACATATACGGCGTTCAGAACATTGCGACCGAGTCGCAAAAACGGATAGGCAATGTGCTGAACGCCTATTTCGGAACGCTGGGCATGAGTTCAACCGCAGATGCAAACATCCAAGCCGGGTTCGACTTCCTGTCGAAACTCGCCGGACAGACAAGGGAAATGGTGGCTGCGAATGTCGAGGCAACGCGTGACGCAGGAAACAAGATCGCTACCGCCGTAACACCGTCCCCGAAGAAGGCAGCCTAACCCCCGCTGTTTCCCGAACCACAACACAAAGCCCCGCTGGTCGGGGTTTTTTCACGACAACACCGGCTCAACGCTCAGTCCACGAGGCGATTGCAAACGGGTCAGACGACAGTGCCGAACAGGGCACCGACCCCCGCAGTCATACCCATCGCCAGAGCCCCCCAGAAGCTCACCCGCCACGCTCCCGCCATCACCCCGGCGCCGCCGACGCGTGCCGCAGCTCCGCCCAAGGCGGCGAGAAAGACGAGCGATGTCCCCGCAACCCAGGGGATCAGACCCTGCGCAGGGGCCATCAGGCTCACGCCCAGCGGAAGCCCCGCCCCGAGCGCAAAGCTGGCAGCAGAGGCCAGAGCGGCCAGGACCGGGCGCGCCCCGAGCGTGTCGGTAACGCCGAGTTCGTCGCGCGCATGCGCGCCGAGCGCATCATGGGCCATCAGTTGCGCGGCAACCTGTTGCGCCAGGTCTGGATGAAGTCCCCGCGAAACATAAATCGACGCCAACTCCTGACGCTCTGCTGCCGGATCGGCCTCAAGTTCGGCACGTTCTCGCGCCAAATCGGCCTTCTCGGTGTCTGCTTGCGAATGCACGGACACGTACTCACCCGCGGCCATCGACATTGCGCCCGCCACGAGCCCGGCAACCCCCGCCACAAGGACACTCTCCCGGCTCGGCCCGGCCGCAGCAACGCCGACCAGCAGGCTGGCAGTGGAAACGATGCCATCATTGGCCCCAAGCACGCTCGCCCGCAGCCAGCCGATGCGATCGGTGCGATGTCGTTCAAGGTGTCGGGCAGTTGATTTCATGGGTGAAGTATTCGCAAAGTGGGCTTGGTCAGTCCTTCGGGAAATGCTTCATTGTGCGTGCAGACGCCCATCGTCATGAGACCATCGTCATTACCCTGCTGCGATGGATAGACCCGCTCTCACACCGTAGGCATGGTGGGCGAAACAATGGATCGTGTAGAAGCAGCCGCAAGTCATGCCATGCGCCCAGGCTGCGCCCCTCCCGCATCGGCGCTCCGATGCGGGCCGATGCAGGGGGCCACGACAGGGCAAGACTGGAGCACGACCCGGCCATCTGACACCGCTGGTGCCGCCTTGCGCCACAAATCCATCTCGACCCGATGCTCGCGCTGGTCGTCGGCCAGCGTGATCATGCTCTCAGGCAGTTCCACCCCATCGAGTTTCAAGCGCTGACGACCGCCCGCCAGATCGCCGCAGGCGGGGTGCTGCACGATGAGGATGTGATACACGGTGTGCCGATAACGGTAGTGGAGCCCGACCTTCGGCCACTCGCCCGGCAGGTTCGGTACGAGCCATAGGCGATCGCCTTCCACACGCAGCCCCAGTAGCGACTCCACCATCAGCCGGTACATCCAGCCGGCAGAACCGGTGTACCAAGTCCAGCCGCCACGCCCGGTATGCGGAGCGCGCGCATAGACGTCGGCAGCCACGACATAGGGCTCGGCCTTGTATCGGTCGATTGCCTGCGTCGAGTGCGCATGGCTCAACGGGTTGATCATTCGTAGCAGCTCCCATGCCCGCTCGCCCTCGCCGAGGGTGGCAAACGCCATTGCGGCCCAGATTGCACCGTGGGTGTATTGACCACCGTTTTCCCGCACCCCCGGCACGTAGCCACGGATGTACCCCGGATCAAGGCTCGAGGTGTCGAACGGAGGTTCGAGCAGTTGGATGAGGTTGTCCTCCCGCCGCACGAGGTGTTCATCGAGGGACTGCATGGCCCGCCGCGAACGTGCCTCGTCGGCCACGCCGGACAGCACCGACCAGCTCTGCGAGATGGAATCGATGCGGCACTCCGCACCCTGCGCCGAGCCCAGCACCGTGCCGTCGTCAAACCAGGCGCGACGGTACCAATCGCCGTCCCAGGCGTGGTGTTCGATGCGCTGGCGAAGCGCGGCCGCCTCGCTGCGGCACAAGTCGGCAAAAACGCGGTCGTCCCGAAGATCGGCAAGCTTGGTGAAGCGAAGCAGAACCTCGCAGAGGAAAAATCCCAACCACACACTCTCCCCCCGCCCCTGGATGCCGACGAGATTCATCCCGTCATTCCAGTCGCCCGAACCCATCAAGGGCAGACCGTGCTCGCCGAAGCGCAATGCGCGGCGGATGGCGCGCACGCAGTGCTCGTAAAGGCTGGCGTCCTCGCTTGAACGGCCGGGCAGGTCATAGTACGAATCCTCCTCGGGCCGGACCAGCCGCCCCTCCAGGAAGGGCTGCTGTACGTCGAGCACGCCGGTATCACCGCTGACGCTGACGTAGCGGCACACTGCCAGCGGTAGCCAAAGGTAGTCGTCCGAACACCTTGTGCGCACGCCGCGGCCAGCGGGCGGATGCCACCAGTGCTGCACGTCGCCCTCCGGGAACTGGCGGCTCGCGCATAACAGCAAGTGCGCGCGCACTCGCGCCGGTTCCGCGTGGACCAGCGCCATCGCGTCCTGCAACTGGTCGCGGAAACCAAAGGCACCGCCCGACTGGTAATAGCCGCTCCGTGCCCACATCCGGCACGCCAGGGTCTGGTAGATCAACCAGCCATTGGCGAGCACGTCGAACGCGGGGTCGGGGGTCTCGACCTGCACCGCGCCGAGGGTGTGGTTCCATTGCTCCCGCACCGCCTCGAGCGCCACTCGCGCGGCGTCGGCGCCGCGGAAGCGACGCACGAGCGCCCTGGCCTCTTGGCTGTTGCGGCCGACACCCAGGCGGAACACGATTTCGCGCGTCTGCCCGGCAGGGAGCTCGACCGCAACCTGCATGGCCCCGCAAGGGTCCAGCCCCGCCCCCACCGTGCCCGACAGGTGCGTCCGTCCCAGCGCTGCAGGATAGCGCAGGCTGCGGTTGCGACCGATCAACTCGTCGCGGTCGCCGCTTACGCTGCGTGCCGGATCATCGACGTCGAGGAAGGCCACCCGCTCGGCAAATTCGGCGTTGAAGGGGTTACGCGCGAGCAAGGCCCCGCTGTCGGCGTCGAGCGCGGTACTGACATGCATGGCCGACTTCTGCCGCAGATCTCCCAGCACCCACTCCACATAGGCCGTCGCACACAATCTTCGCGTCCGTGCCGACGTATTGTGCAGCTTCAGGACCGAGAATTTGATTGCGGCATCGGGGGCGACATACACCCACAGCTCGGAGACGATGCCAAACGCGCAGGTTTCGAACACGCTGTAGCCGAAGCCGTGGCGGACAACGTAACTGGCTTCGGCCCGCAGCGGCTGCGGCGTCGGCGACCATGCAACGCCACTGTCGTCATCGCGCAGATAGAGCGCCTCGCCCCCCGCATCGCTGACCGGGTCGTTGTCCCAAGGCGTGAGGCGAAACTCGTGCGCATTCTCGCCCCAGGTGTAGGCCGCCCCGCTCTCCGACACCACGCTGCCGAAGGCGGCATTGGCCAGCACATTCACCCACGGCGCGGGCGTGACCTGCCCGGGCGCGAGCGTGATCACGTACTCGCGCCCATCGGCGCTGAAACCGCCAAGCCCATTACCCAGGATCAGATCGGTGCGCGGCGAAGCACCACCGCTCTTGCTGGCGGCGACGTCGAACGCGCCGCTCTGCCTGGGCTGGAAGGCCATCTCGCGCACTCGGGCCGACGCAGGTCGGTCGAGCTGTTCGGCAAGCGTGCCGCGTGCATCCGAGAGCACCACCCGCGCCACCGACTGCAGCAAAACGCGGTCTTCGGTGGCGATCTGCTCGGCCATGCGCACGAAGATGCCGCCGGGGCGGTCGATCACGCTCGCGCCCACGCCCGAGGCGATCAAACCCATGATCTCGTCCTGCAGGCGCTGGCGGTAGCCGGCGTGCTCCTCGTTCCAGATCACCAGATCCACCGCCAGCCCCTTCAGCCGCCAATAGGCATGGGCCTGCACCAGTTGGCGGACGAGATCGATGTTGGCGGCGTCGGCGATCTGCAGCAGCACGATCGGCAGATCGCCCGAGATCGCGTAGCCCCACAGCCCGGACTGGCCGCGATGGTTGCGCACCAGCACGCTCGCATCGGCCCGCCGCGCCGCGTTGGCGTAGAGCACCGCGCTCGCCAGGCGGGCGTGCAGCTGGGCGTCGGCGTCGCTCAGGTCGAGCTGGCGCAGCACGACCTGGCTGTGCGTCCACGACAGCTCGAAGACGCGGTCGGCGAGGTGGCGGTCCTGGTACTTGTCGATCAGGCACTCCGCCACCTCGCGGCGCTCGGCGATGCCGGTGACGATGTCGATCACGGCCGTCTGGTCGGGCTCGAGCGTGACGGTGCAGCGGATGGCCACGATAGGGTCGAGCACCGAGCCCTCGCTGTCGGACAGCGGCCCCGCGGCGCGCATCGCCAGCGGATCCGCGGTGCTGGCGTTGCGGCCAAGGAAACGCGCACGATCGGTCTCGTACGACACCGTACCCGGCCCGACTTCGGAGCCAGGCTCGGACGCCACGCCGGACGCCTGCGGGCGCACCACCATCAGGTGGAACATCCACGGCGCCTGCTCGTCGCGCGAGCGCGGCCGGCGGGTGCACAGGATGGCCTGGCGGGCGCGCACGATCTCGGTCTGCACGAACAGGTTGCTGAACGCCGGATGCAGGGCATCCGTGGCCGGTGGCGCGATCACCACCTCGGCGTAGCTGGTGAGCTCGATCTGCCGGCGCTCGCCCGAGCGATTGGTCAGGCGCACCCGGCGCAGCTCGATGTCGTCCTCCGGCGAGACGACGATCTCGGTGTAGGTCTCGATCTCGTTCGGCCTGCCGCCGTCCGCTCTGCCACCATCCACCCTGCCGCCACCGAGCACGTCGTGGCGGCGAAACTCGGCACGGCCTTCGCAGAAGATCGCCTCGTAGACGGCCGGCGACTTGAGCGTGGGCTGGTAGGTGGTCGACCACACCTGGCCGGTGCTCAGCTCGCGCAGGTAGCAGAACGCGCCGCGGTTGTCGCAGGTACCGTCTTCGCGCCAGCGCGTGACGGCAAGCTCCTTCCACCGGCTGTAGCCACCACCGGCGTTGCTGAGCATCACGTGATAGCGCCCATTGGACAGCAGCTGGAGCTCGGGCATCGGTGTATGCGGCGTATTGAAGACCCGGATCGGTGTCTCGTCGCCGGTCGCCGCTGAGTGCATCTCGGCGAGCTGGGCGGTGTGGGGAAACAGTTCGGTCGCGCGCGGAATGCGCTCCTGCAACAGCAGCAGCACCGACTGGAACTCGCGATCGGCCTCGAAGCGGCGCTGCATGGGGCGTCCCAGGACGAGCTCGGCAAGTGCGAGCAGCGTCATGCCCTGATGGTGCGCCATGAACGAGCGCACCACCACGCATTCCTGCCCGCGGCGCTGGCGCGCCGGCGTGTAGTCGATGGCTTCGAACATGCCGAAGCGGCCCATGTAGCCCGCGCCAGCCAGGCGCTGCAGGTTGGCGCACGCCTCTTCGGGCGCCACCATCAGCGCCAGCGCCGAGGCATACGGCGCAACCACCAGATCGTCGGACAGTCCGCGCTTGAGTCCCAGCCCGGGCACGCCGAAGGCGCGGTACTGGTAGTTGAGATGCACATCCACCGTGTTGTACCCCGACTCCGAGATGCCCCAGGGCACGCCGCGGTGGCGGCCATACTCGATCTGGCGCGCCACCGCGGCCCGGCAGGTCTGGTCGAGCAAGGTGCCGTCGTAGGTCGGCATCACCAGCAGCGGCATCAGGTATTCGAACATCGACCCGCTCCACGACAGCAGCACCGGCTCGCCCGCCGTGCGGGTGAGCAGGCGGCCGAGGGCGAACCAGCTCTCCTGCGGGATCTGCCCCTGGGCAATGGCGACGAAGGTGCTCAGGCGTGCCTCGGACGCCAGCAGGTCGTAATAGCTCGCGTCGACCCGCTGTTCCGTGACGTTGTAGCCAATGGTGAACAGGTGGCGGGACTGGTCATACAGGAAGCCGAACTCCATGTGCCCCAGCTCACCGGCCTGCACGGCCAGCCGGTCGATCATCGCCAGGCGCTCGCGGGCACGCGCGCCAGCGGTGGCAAGGTGGCGCTGCAGCTCGCTCAGCCAGGCGTGCTGTGCGGCTGTTGCAGCAGTGGCTGCGGACCTTGCCGCCGCCAGGCGATCGGTAATGAGCAGTGCGCAGCGCAGGTCCACGCTCGCGAGTTCCAGCAGGGTCGGAATCGGCGCATCCGGGTCGATACGGGCGAGAGGGTCGGCAAATTCGTGGGCAAACTCGTCGCCAGGCTCGCCGGCAAGCTCCGCCTCCAGCCCTGCCGGAAGTGGCGCCAGGCTCAACCAGGGGGCGAGGAAATCGACTTCATCCAGGGCCGCGCGGCACTGGCGCGCCAGCGCCTGGGGCCATTCGCCCCCGGCGCCCTCCGGCGTGCGCGCCTCCCGCAGCAGCGCGCTGTCGCCCCGAACGCGCTCGCTCTGAACGCGCTCGCCCTGCATGTTCTCGGCCCCTGCGCTCTCGCCCCCTGCGCCCTCGCCCTGTGCGGGGACGAGCGCATCCGCGAGCCCCGCCAGGGTCGCCAGACTGGCGCGCAGCGCCGCGAGGGACGCGGAGGATGCCGCGGTCGACGAACCGGCCGCAGCCGCCAGCGCCCGCGCGAACGCCGCCAGGCGATCCGGCGCAACGCCAGGCTCCGCCTCGACGATGGCGAAGGTGTCGCGCACGCCCTCGAGCAGTCGCGCGGGCACGATCGGGTCGGTGCCGAGCGCGCGCAGGCCTGCCTGCAAGGTGATGAGGTGGCCGGCGAGGTTGCCGCTGTCCACCGTGGACACGTAGAGCGGCGGCAGCGGCTGCAGCGTGCGCGTGTCGTACCAGTTGTAGAAATGGCCGCGGTGGCGCTCCAGCCCGGCCAGGGTGTGCAGGGTGTCTGCCGTGCGCTGCACGACGCCGCCGGCGGTGAGGTAGCCGAAGTCGTAGGCGGACAGGTTGGCCAGCAGTGCCATGCCGATGTTGGTGGGCGAGGTGCGGTGGGCGATCAAGCCCACGCGATATTCCTGGAAATTGTCCGGCGGCAGCCAGTGGTCCAGCGGGCCGACGAAGGTATCGAAGAAGGCCCAGGTCCGCCGCGACAACTGGCGCAGGAACCGAAGCTGCTCGAGCGAGAGTTCCATCACCGGGCGCACAAGCGGCTGACTGATCCACCACGCGATCGCGGGCGACGCGAACCACAGCAGCAGCACGGGCAGCGCCGCCCCGAGTGCGGCCGGATTGGTCAGCGCCAGCAGCGTCGCCGCGGCAGCGGCGAGCGCCGGGCCCATCCACATCGCGCGCAGCACGCTGGCGAAACCATGGGCGCCGCGCTGGGCGGAGGCACGCTCGGCCTCGCTTGAGGGGTTCCACTCCAGCAACCTGCGGTGCGACACCGCCATGCGCCACACGCTGCGCACGATCGCATCCAGGCTGAACCAGGCCTCGTGCGGCAGGCAGGCCAGCTCGAACGCCACCTGGCCACCACGGCGCGCCGCGGCGATTCTTACCGCGGTGACGTGCTGCCGCCAGGTCACCTCCTGCGGCTTGCGCACGAACTCGTGCAGCGTCGCCAGCACCGACGGCAGCAACACGATGGCAATCACCGACAGCGTCCACGTCCATGCCACGCCGGGAACGATCCAGCCCAGCACCAGCAGCAGCACCAGTGCCGCGGGGACGAGACTGCGGCGCAGGTTGTCGAACAGCTTCCAGCGCGACAAGGCAGACAGTGGGTTGGGCTCGCTACAGGGGGCCTGTGTTTGGCCACCCTCGCCTGGCGCGGGATCGGCGCACTGCACCGGCACCCGTGAGCGCAGCCATGCGACGAGCTGCCAGTCGCCGCGAATCCAGCGCTGACGGCGGCTCACATCGGTGCCATAGCGCGCCGGATAGTCCTCGTAGAGCGACACGTCGCTGAGCAGCCCGGAACGCGCATGGCAACCCTCGAGCAAGTCGTGACTGAGGATGCGATCAGGCGGAAGACGGCCGCCGAGGCAATGCTCGAACGCTTCGACGTCGTAGATGCCCTTGCCGACGAAGGAGCCTTCGCCGAACAGGTCCTGGTATACGTCCGACACCGCCCGCGTATACGGATCGATGCCGGGCTCGCCACCATTGAGGCGTGCATAGCGGGATCTGCTGGCGCCCGGCAGGCTGATCGCCACCGCGGGCTGCAGGATGCCGTAGCCGGCAATGACACGGCGCGTGACCCGATCGTGCTGCGGGCGATTGAGCGGGTGCGCCATCGCCGCCACCAGCGCCCGCCCCACATCGCGCGGCAACTGGGTGTCGGTGTCGAGGGTGATGACGAACTTCACCGCGGACAGCGCAGCGGTATCGCCGACCACGCACGCGAAGCCCGCGCCGGGAGCGGCGGGGACGCCGCGCAGCAGCGCGTTGAGCTCGGCGAGCTTGCCGCGCTTGCGCTCATGTCCCATCCACACGCCTTCCTTCGGGTTCCAGCGCCGCGGGCGATGGAAGAGGAAGAAGATGTCGCCTGCGGTGCTGGGCCGGCCATCGCCATACTTGCGATTGAGCGCCTCGATGCTGAGGCGCGCGCGCTCGACCAGCGCGGCATCCTCGGGAAGCGTCTCCTCGCGGGCATCGAGCAGGTCGGTGAGCAGACCGAAATGCAGGCTGTCGTCGCGATTGGCCAGGAAGCGGACTTCGAGCGCCTCGACCAGCTCATCGACGTTGTCCGCACTGGTGAGCATGGTCGGCACCACCACCAGCGTGCGCCACTGCGGCGGAATGCCTGCGGAAAAATCCATGCGCGGCAGCGGGTGCGGCGTCGCCAGCAGCGTGGCCAGCCAATTCACCAGGGCTGCGCCCAACCGGCTCGCGGCCAGCAGCGCAAGAGGGGCGACTGCCAGGGTCAGCAACCAGGCCCATACTCCGCCCACTGCACCGTCTTCCCCTACGCTGGCGCCCAGGGGCCAGAGCAAACCGCCGGCGATGGCTACGCTGAGCAGCGCAATGGCGCCGAGATAAAGCGCCAGCGGGCAACGCCGCGCCCGTGCCCTCAGCGCCGCGCACCAGGAGGGCCGAAACCCGACCGCACGCTCGAGCACCGGCCGGCCCTTGTCGATGAGATAGAAGCCAACGTGGCCGGCGCGAGCTGACCCGTCGCCGCCCTGCGCCGCGCGATCCCCAGCTTGCTCGCTGGCCGGGATACCGCCGCCCGCCAGCACCACGGCCTGGTGCGCCACCTCACCCTCGGTGCAGGCGCTCTTCTTCGCGATCGCCTCGACCACGTGCCGGTAGCGGTCGCGGGTCGCAAAATCCATACCCGCATACATCCCGCTTGGGTCTTCGCGCAGCGCATGCTCGACCACGCTCATGGTCTCGACGAAGGCGCGCCAGTCCAGCGCGCTCAACAGGCGCAGGCTGCCGATGCTGTTGCTGATCGACACCTGGTCGGCGGCCTGCTGCTGATTCTCCGCCTGGATCGACTGCTCGATCGTCATGCCGTGTTCGGCAAGCTGCTGCTCGATCCACGACAGCGGCAAGGCGAGCGCGGGGCCGCGATGCTGGAAGCGACGGACGAGCCCGGCGACGAAGGTGCAGCTCATGGGCGGGTTCGAGCGCGCCATGTCCGCCAGCACGAGGATGAGGTTCTTGGGGTCGGTGTCTGCCGCCTCGGTCATGCGGCCCGCCCAGGCGTCTGCCAGATCGCGCTCGGCGCAGGCATCGGCCACCCGCACGCTGGTGCGGCGCAGGCTCTCGACCAGCGCTAGACGCAGCATGATCGGAATGGCCCACAGCTCACCCAGCTTGAGGGCACTGACGGTCTGGTACGCGGCGATGAAGCGGCTCAACTCCTCGGCATCGACCCGGCCGTCGCCGTGCGACACGATTTCGAGCATGAGATCGTATACGCGCGGTTGTCCGGCCGATGGCCCACTGGCCAGGCGCGGAAGGCCGACACTGTAGCCGCGCGGCAGGTGCCGCCGCGCAGTGCGGATCTGCTCCTCGATGAGGTAAAAGTTGTCGAGCAGCCATTCTCCCGCTGGCGTGATGCGGCGATTCTCGGTGACGGCTGTGGTGAGACGCCGCGAAGCATCGACGAGTGCGCGCTCATTGGCCGCCAGCCGGATCAGGAGTTGATCTGGGCGCGGGCCCGGCGCAAGTTCATGGGCGACGGCAAGGGCCTTGCCATGCTGCGCCATCTGCTCGCTGCTGAACAGCTCCGCGCGCAATGGCGCCTCAGCATCGGCGATCACTCCCCTCCGGGTAAGCAACCCTGAAAAGACCGCAAGCCAAGCACCGTGACCACCATCGATAATGCGCTTCAGCAGTGGCCACGGGAAAGGCATCGATTACTTGAGACGCATGTCGTTCTTGACCGACTGCACGCCCTTGACCCCACGGGCCAGTCCGACTGCAGTGTTGATGTCGGCCTGCGAATTGACGAAGCCACTGAGCTGGACTACGCCCTTGAAGGTCTCGACGTTGATCTCGGCCGACTTGAGGCTGGGATGCTCAAAGATTGCAGCCTTCACCTTGGCGGTAATGACGCTGTCGTCGACATACTCGCCCATGCCTTCCTGTTTCGAAGTCGAGGCACAGCCCACTGCAGTGATCAGGGTGAACGAGAGGAAAAGCGCAGACAGATACTTGCCGAACTGCTTCATGATCGTGATCTCCAGATCCATATGAGAATGAACTTCATAGCGCTGCTCTATTCCGGCCGCATACAATCCTCGCCGGACTCGTGGATCACCGGCTTCGCAACATCGCGCCGATGATCAATCCGGCCAAGGCGGTGCCCCCGAGGACCTTCCAGGGGTTTCGGACGACATACGCTTGCGTGATGTCGGCGGCCTCGCCCATGCCCTTGCTGGCCGCGACGCGGGCCCTCACCAACCTCGCCTTGGCCTCGCCCAGGCGATCGTCGATGCGCATTCCCGCAGCGTTGATCTCTTCTCCGCTCGCGCTCAAGACCTCTTTCAACAAGCTCTCGACGTCTGTAACAAGGCCCTTCAGATCCTGTACCACCTGACCGCGGACCTCCAAGACGGGATCGACGTTTGTTTGTTTCGTCATGATCTGTCCCTATTTGCCGACTTCGTGACCGATGACGCCGCCGACCGCTGCACCACCCACAGTACCGACCGCGCTGCCGCCGGTGAGCACAGCACCACCGACCGCGCCGACACCGGCACCGATCGCTGTGCTCTTGTCCCGCTCCGACATACCCGCACAACCCGCAAGGCCAAGCACCATTGCGACTGCGACCGTACCGACGGCCAATCTCTGGAACGTTCTCATGGCAATTCTCCTGAGTCTCTAGAAGCGGGACGTGACGGCCGGGCACCCTCTGCTGGGTCTGCACCGCACTCCGCCACGAGCATGCGAGCGATCAGCAAGGGTCCTTTACATCACTGGACGGTGCCGCGTGTAGCTCGGCTCGTATGTCATCAAGATGAGGGTTGGCAGCGTTGCCGTCTGTCTGCTGGCGCACACAAGGCCAGTGTCCGCTTCGCTCGGTGCCGCGACGCACAAGCTGAAGGCGATGCCACATCAACATCACTTCGTCCGATCGGACGATGCCCTCCGACCATCAACTCCAGTAGCGTGGCTCACACCCTCGGTGCCCGCATCGTCGGGCGTCGCGCCCACCCATGGAGAGATTCAGATGGTCATCGACAAGACAAGAACAATCGCCGTCATCGGCGGCACCGGCAAGCTCGGGGCCGCCCTCGCCCGCCGCTGGGCGAAGGCCGGGCTGCGCGTGGCGATCGGCTCGCGCGACGCCGACAAGGCGCGCGAAGCGGCCGCCGCGCTGGCGGCGGAAACCGGCACCCCGGTCGATTCGGGGCTCAACGCAGAAGTCGCCGCCCGCGCCGACCTGATCGTCGTCAGCGTGCCCTTCGCGTCGCAGGCCGCGACCCTCGAGGAGATCCGCGCGGCGGCGGCCGGCAAGCTGGTGGTGGATACCACGGTGCCGCTGATGCCGCCCAAGGTGATGCGTGTGCAGCTGCCGCCCGAGGGCTGCGCCGCGCTGCGCGCACAGCAGACGCTGGGTGAAGCGGTGCGTGTGGTTTCCGCCTTCCACAATGTGGCCGCGCACAAGCTCGCCACCGACGAGGACATCGCCTGCGACGTGCTGGTGTTCGGCGACGACAAGGCCGACCGCACCCAGGTGGTCGCACTCGCCGATGCCGCCGGCCTGCGCGGGCTGCACGGCGGCGCCCTGGCCAACTCCGCCGCGGCCGAGGCGATGACCTCGGTGCTGATCTTTCTCAACAAGACCTATCGTGTCGACGGCGCCGGCCTGTGCATCACCGGCGCGCTCGACATGAATGCCGACGCCTGAGGAGCCGGCCATGGGACGCCGGCTCTGTTTCGAAGCGCTTTCCGGCATCCCCGAGGTCCGGCCTGGCGACGCACTTTCGCCGCTGATCGTGGCGGCGCTGGCGGAGAACGACAGCGCGCTGGGCCACGACAGCATCGTCGTGGTGGCGCAGAAGATCGTGTCGAAGTCGGAAGGCCGCTTCGCCTGGCTCGATGAGGTCATCCCTTCCGACAAGGCGCGGGAGCTCGCCCGCATCACCGGCAAGGACGCGCGCCTGGTCGAGCTGACGCTGTCGGAATCGACGCGCGTGCTGCGCGCGGTGCCGGGCGTGCTGATCGTGCGTCACCGCCTCGGCTACGTGATGGCCAACGCCGGCATCGACATGTCCAACGTGCCGGGCGAGGCGGGCCGGGAACGCGCCCTGCTGCTGCCGCTGGACCCGGAGGCCTCGGCGGCCGGGCTGCGCGAGGCCTTGCGCGAAGCGACCGGGCAGGCGGTTGGCGTGATCGTGAGCGACAGCTTCGGGCGCCCGTGGCGCAACGGCGTGGTGAACGTGGCGCTCGGCTCCGCCGGCATTCCCGCGCTGATCGACCGCCGCGGCGACACCGACCGCCACGGCCGCACGCTGCAGATCACCCAGACCGCCTTTGCCGATGCGGTGGCCGCCGGCGCCGCGGTGGTGATGGGCGAAGGCGACGAAGGCATGCCGGTGGTGATCGCCAGCGGCTTCATGCCCGCCGCGCCCGAGACGGATTGCCGGGCGCTGGTGCGCCCGATCGACACGGACCTGTTCCAATGAGCGCACCCAGCATCCTTGCCCTGAGCGGCGGCGTCGGTGGCGCCAAGCTCGCCGACGGACTGCTGCACGCGGCCGGCCGCGGCCGGCTCACCGTCGTGGTCAATACCGGCGACGACTTCACCCACCTCGGCCTGCACATCTCGCCCGACATCGACACCGCGCTGTACACGCTGGCCGGTCTCGCCAACCCCGAGACCGGATGGGGCCGGCGCGACGAGACCTGGACCTTCATGGATGCGCTCGCCCGCCTGGGCGGCGAGACCTGGTTCCGCCTCGGCGATGGCGACCTCGCCACCCATGTCGAGCGCACGCGCCGGCTCGCGGCGGGCGAGCCGCTGTCGGCCATCGTCGCCGACTTCGCGCGCCGCTTCGGCATCGAGGCCGACATCGTGCCAATGTCCGACCAGCCGGTGCGCACCCGGGTGCGGACGGACGAAGGCACGTTCGACTTCCAGGACTATTTCGTCCGCCAGCAATGCCGGCCGGTGACGCGCGCAGTCGAGTTCGTGTTCGCGCCCGACACGCGGCCCTGCGCCGCGCTCGAGGCGGCGCTCGCCGACGAGGCGCTGGGCGCTATCCTGATCTGCCCGTCCAACCCCTATCTGAGCATCGCCCCCATCCTCGCCGTGCCCGGCCTGCGTGCGCTGCTGCGCGCGCGCGGCGTGCCGATCGTCGCGGTGTCGCCGCTGGTCGGTGGCGCCGCGGTGAAGGGGCCGACCGCGAAGATCATGAGCGAGTTGGGCGTGCCGGTGAGCGCGGACGAGATCGTCCGCCACTACGGCGATCTGCTCGACGGCTTCGTGCTCGATGCGCGCGACGCGCACCTGCGCGCGCGGATCGGCGTGCCGGTGCATGTGACCGACACGCTGATGCTGGCGCCGGCCGACCGCATCCGCGTCGCGCAGGAGACCCTGGCCTTCGCCGCCACCCTGCCGCCCAGGCCCTGACCCAGGCGCGCGTCGTCCATCTGCAGAGCGATGCCGCCGCGCGGCCCAGAAACCGAGCTTTTTCACATTCAGCCGGAATGCATCTTGGGGAGAGTCGCAAGCGTCTGGTTTTAAACGCTTTAGCAAGCCTTGCGCGCGCGCTCGAAGTATCCCGAAGCGAGTAGCCGTCCGCGTATACGAGGTGTTCCAATCCTGGCAAGGACAGCGCCAGGACCATGCAGACACGACACCTCACCCCTCTTGCAGCCCCTGCGGGCTCGACCCCGGTCGCAGGCAAGCGATGACGGCCTATCTCGTCCTCGCTTCCCTCGCCGTCCTGCTCGCACTGCTGTTGAGCGGCCGCTTCAAGCCCGCGAGCCTGTTCGTCAGCTGGGCGGTCGGCTATCACCTGCTGATCGGGACGGACGAAAGGAGCTTTCTCGCCAGCTACGTGAATCCGGGCGTGGTCACGCTGGCGTTGCTGCTGATGGTCTCGCTGGTGCTCGAGCGCGCGCCCTTGCTCGACGCCTTGCCGGCGCGCCTCCTGCGCGGACGTCCGACGCTCGCCGTGTTGCGCCTGACCGGCTTCACCGCGATCGCGTCGGCCTTCATCAACAACACCGCGATCGTCGCCGCGCTGCTCGGCACCCTGGCCCGGCAACGACATCTCCCGCCCTCCCGCGTCCTGCTGCCGCTGTCGTACGCCGCTATTCTGGGTGGGATCACCACCTTGATCGGCACGTCCACCAACCTCGTCGTGAACGCCTTTGCCGTCGAGGCCGGGCTTCCCCCGCTCGGAATGTTCGACCTCGCCTGGGCAGGTGTGCCGATCGCGGTCGTGTGCCTGATCGTGCTCGCCATCGGCAGCCGCCATCTTCCCCTTCATCAGGGCGGCTCCGGGGAGCAGGTCCAGCGCTACTTCCTCGAAGCGCGGGTGATGCCGGGCGCGCCGCTGGTCGGACGCACGATCGAACAGAACCGGCTGCGCCAGCTCGATGGCCTGTACCTGGTCGAGATCGTTCGCAACGGCCATCTCATATCACCCGCGAGTCCGAGCGAGATCCTGCAGGCCGACGACCGCCTGATCTTCACCGGCGAGATCGCAAAGGTATCGACGCTGCAACGCTTTCCCGGCCTGCAGCTCTTCGGCCATCAGAGTGGCGCGCTGCTGCACTCGAATCTGGTCGAGGTCGTGATCACCGGCGAATCGGAGCTCGACGGGCGCACCCTGCGCGATCTGGACTTCCGCACCATGTTCGACGCGGGGGTGGTCGGCATCCGCCGTGGCAACCAGCAACTCTCGGGTCAGCTGGGGCGCATCGTCCTGCACGCCGGCGACTGCCTTCTGCTCGCCACCGGGGCGGACTTTGGCCAGCACCGCAACCTCGACCGCAACTTCGTCATCGTCAGCGGTGCCCCCGTCAGGCCCCGTTTGAGCGCGCGTCAGAGCCTCCTGGCCTTTGCCGGATTTTTCGGCGTGATAGCGCTTGCAGCGCTCGAGCGCCTGCCGCTGCTGCCGGGGCTGCTGATGCTGACCGGGCTGTTCATCGCCTCCGGCCTGCTGGAGGTGGCGGAGATGCGCCGGCGCTTTCCCTTCGAACTGGTGCTGATCATCGGATCGGCACTGAGCATTGCGCGGGTCATGGAAGATTCGGGCGCCGCCGGGCTGATCGTGCAGGCGATGAGCGCGGTGTCCGCCGGCCATGGTGTCTGGGGCGCCTTCATCGGTGCCTATCTGATCACGCTGCTCCTGACCGAGGTGCTCACCAACAACGCCGCCGCCGCGCTCGGCTTTCCGATCGCCCTGGCGGCGGCACGAGCCTTCGACGCCGATCCGACGCCCTTCATCATGATCGTCTGCTACGGCGCGAGCGCCGGCTTCCTCGTTCCTTTCGGCTACCAGACGCACCTGATGGTGTTCTCCACCGGGCACTACCGCGCGATGGACTTCGTGCGCCTGGGTCTGCCCATCACGCTGGCCTACAGCACCGTGGCGCTGACGGTCGTCCCCTACCTGTTTCCCCTTTACCCCTGATGCGCTCGCGCACCACGAAAACCGAGCTTTTTCACATTTAGCCGCAACGCGTCTCCGGAAAAGGCTCAACAAACTGTTTTATAGATAGTTTTATTTCGCGCCCAGCAGTCATCGAGGGGCTCAAAGCGAGTAGCCGTCGTCGTATCCGAGATGTTTCAATTTTGCCAAGGACAGCACAAAGACCATGCAGAAACGACACCTCGAACCTCTCGCAGCCCACGACGCCAAATCCGCCTCGCAGCGTGCCACACGCGCGGCCGGATCGCCGGGAGCACGGCCATGAGCTGCTGGGCCGTGGTTCCGCTCAAGGCGCGCCGCCTCGGCAAGACGCGGCTGTCCGGCCTGCTCGACGAGGCCGCCCGCGCCGCGCTGGTGCAGTCGATGCTCGAGACCGTGCTGTCGGCCCTGTCCGCGGCGCAGGAAATCGATCGCATCGCCGTGGTCAGCAGCGAACCCGAGCGGATCCCCGCCGGCGTCCTCGCCTTGCCCGACCCGGGCGAAGGCCTGAACCCGGCACTGAGCGCCGCCGCCGACAGGCTGCTCGACCACGGTGCGAGTTCGCTGCTGATCATCCACGCCGACCTGCCGCTGGTGCGGGCGAGCGACATCGACCGCTTCGTGCGCGCCGGCCGCCGCCAGGGCATGGCGCTGGCCACCGACCGCCACGGCACCGGCACCAACGCGCTGTTCGTGGCGGACGGCCTGGACTTCCCTTTCCGCTTCGGCGCCAACAGCCTGTCGCGCCATCTGGCCGAAGCCCGCCTGCGCCGGATCACGCCCGCCCTGCCCGCGTTGAACGGCCTCGCCATCGACATCGACACCCCTGCCGACCTCGCCTGCCTGTGGCCGGCCGCCGCAGCCTCCTTCACGCCTTCCCGCTGGAGCCCTATGCCATGCACGACCTCGCCATGCACGACCTCACTGTGAGCCTTCTCGACCGCGCGCGGGCAGGACACGCGCTGTCGGCCGACGACATCCACCTGCTGGCCGAGCACGCGTCGCACGCCCAGTTGCTGCAGGCCGCCGAGGCCCTTACGCTGGCCGGGCACGGATCGAACGTGGGTTACTCGCGCAAGGTCTTCATCCCGCTCACCCGGCTGTGCCGCAACACCTGCGGCTACTGCACCTTCGCCACCACGCCGAAGTCGGTGCCGAGCGCCTACCTGAGCGCGGACGAAGTGCTGGCGATCGCCCGCGCCGGCGCGGCGGCAGGCTGCCACGAGGCCTTGTTCACCCTCGGCGAACGCCCGGAATCGCGTTATCAGGCCGCGCGCGACGCCCTCGCCGCGCTCGGCCACGGCTCGACCATCGAATACCTGGCGGAAATGGCTGCGCTGGTGCATCGCGAGACCGGCCTGCTGCCGCATGTGAACCCCGGCACCATGAGCGCCGAAGAGATAGCCCTGCTCCGCCCGCTGTCGGCCTCGATGGGCATCATGCTCGAGTCCTCCTCCATCCGCCTGTGCGAACGCGGTGGCCCGCACTGGAAGTGCGTGGACAAGCACCCCGACGTCCGCCTCGAGACCTTGCGCCTCGCCGGCGAACAGGCGGTGCCGATGACCACCGGCATCCTGATCGGCATCGGCGAGACGCGGCGCGAACGTGTCGACTCCCTGCTCGCGCTGCGCGATCTGCACGCGGCGCACGGGCACCTGCAGGAGATCATCGTGCAGAACTTCCGCGCCAAACCGGGGACCGTGATGGCAGGGGCGGACGAGCCCGGCGTGGACGATCACACCTGGACGATCGCGATCGCGCGCCTGATCTTCGGCGCCCGCATGTCGATCCAGGCGCCGCCCAACCTGAGGCCCGGCGAGCTCGGCCCGCTGCTGCGCGCCGGCGTCAATGACTGGGGCGGCATCTCGCCGGTCACGCTCGACCACGTCAACCCGGAAGCGGCCTGGCCGCAGATCGACGCCCTCGCCGCCGAGACGGCCACACACGGCCGCCATCTGCGCCCGCGCCTGCCGCTGATCCCGTCCTTCGTGGGCGAGGCTGCGCGGTGGACCGACACCGCGATGTGCACCGCCCTGCTGCGCCGCGCCGACGCGAGCGGCTTCGCCCGCGCCGACGACTGGATCGCCGGCACCGGCCAGGCCCCATCGCCCGCGGCGCTGCGCGTATTCGCACCGCAAGCCGGCGCCACGGCGCCCTCGCAGGCCATCCGCGCGCTGCTCGACAAGGCCCTGGCGGGCCGCGAGCTGGCCGAGGACGAGATCGTGCGCCTCTTCGATGCGCAGGGCGCCGACCTGCACGCCGTGATGGCGGCCGCCGACCGCCTGCGGCGCGACACCGTGGGCGACGCGGTCACCCACGTGCGTAACTGCAACATCAACTACACCAACATCTGCCAGCACCGCTGCGGCTTCTGCGCCTTCGCCAAGAGCCACGCCGCCTCCACGCTGCGTGGCCCGGCCTACCGGCTCGAAGCCGAGCAGGTTGCCGCCCGTGCGCTCGAGGCCTGGGCGCGCGGCGCCACCGAGGTGTGCATGCAGGGCGGCATCCACCCGCACTACACCGGCGACACCTACCTCGAGCTGCTGGCGGCGGTGAAGCGCGCGACGCCCGACATGCACATCCATGCCTTCTCGCCGCTGGAGATCCGGCACGGCGCCGCCACCCTGGGCCTGTCGCTGCGCGACTACCTGCGCCGCTTGCGCGACGCCGGCCTGCGCACGCTGCCGGGCACGGCGGCGGAGATCCTCGACGACGAGGTGCGCGCCATCATCTGCCCGGACAAGCTCGACACCGCGCAATGGCTCGAGGTAATGGAGGCCGCGCACGCGGTCGGCATCCGCAGCACCGCGACCATCATGTTCGGCCATGTGGATGCGCCACGGCACTGGGCGCGGCACCTGCTCGCCATCCGCCGCCTGCAGGCGAAGACCGGCGGCTTCACCGAGTTCGTGCCCCTGCCCTTCGTGCATATGGAATCGCCGCTGTGGCACAAGGGCCGCGCCCGCTCGGGCCCGACGCTGCGCGAGTCGGTGCTGATGCACGCGGTCGCGCGCCTGGTGCTGCATCCGCTGATCGCGAACATCCAGACCTCGTGGGTGAAGATGGGCGGCGAAGGCGCGGCGCTCTGCCTGCAGGCCGGCGCCAACGACCTCGGCGGCACGCTGATGTACGAATCGATCACGCGCGCAGCGGGCGGCGCCAACGGCCAGCTGATGGAGACCGCCGACCTGCGTGCGATCGCGGCGCGCTGCGAACGTCCGCTGCGCCAGCGCACCACGCTCTATGAGGCGGTGCCGCCTGCGGCCGACCGGGCCGCGGTCGGACCACCCCAGCGCCCGCGGCAGGTGCATAGGCTGCACGCGACCGCCTGACCCCCCACGCTCCACGCAGTACCGAACCGCGCCGCCCCGGTGGCGCGGCCGGCCCCTCTCGTCCCTAGATCCCGCAACAAGCTGGAGAATCCATGACACTCACCCACCTGCAACGGCTCGAAGCCGAAAGCATCCACATCCTGCGCGAAGTCGTCGCCGAGGCCGACAACCCGGTCATGCTGTATTCGATCGGCAAGGACAGCGCGGTCATGCTGCACCTGGCGATGAAGGCCTTCTATCCGGCGGTGCCGCCCTTTCCGCTGCTGCACGTCGATACGCGCTGGAAATTCCAGGAGATGTACCGCTTCCGCACCCGCATGGCGCAGGAGACGGGCATGGACCTGCTGGTGCACATCAACCCCGAGGGCGTCGAGAAGGACATCAACCCCTTCACCCACGGCTCGGCGATCCACACCGACATCATGAAGACCGAGGGCCTCAAGCAGGCGCTCGACCAGTACGGCTTCGACGTCGCCTTCGGCGGCGCGCGACGCGACGAGGAGAAGTCGCGCGCCAAGGAGCGCGTGTTCTCGTTCCGCACCGCGCAGCACCGCTGGGACCCGAAGAACCAGCGCCCCGAGCTGTGGAAGCTCTACAACGCCAGAAAGCACAAGGGCGAGTCGATCCGCGTGTTCCCGCTGTCGAACTGGACCGAGCTCGACATCTGGCAGTACATCTACCTCGAGAACATCCCGATCGTGCCGCTGTACTACGCCGCCGAGCGGCCGGTCGTCGAGCGCGACGGCACGCTGATCATGGTCGATGACCACCGCATGCCCTTGAAGCCCGGCGAGGTGCCGATGATGAAGAAGGTGCGCTTCCGCACCCTGGGCTGCTACCCGCTGACCGGCGCGGTCGAGTCCGAAGCCGACACCCTGCCGGCGATCATCCAGGAGATGCTCCTCACCCGGACGTCCGAGCGTCAGGGCCGGGTGATCGACCACGATTCCGCCGCTTCCATGGAAAAGAAAAAGCAAGAGGGGTACTTCTAAATGGCACACGTTTCCGAGCTCATCGCCACCGACATCGAGCAGTACCTGAAGGCGCACGAACACAAGAGCCTGCTGCGCTTCATCACCTGCGGCAGCGTCGATGACGGCAAGAGCACGCTGATCGGCCGCCTGCTCTACGAATCGAAGATGCTGTTCGAGGACCAGCTCGCCGCGGTCGAGGCCGACTCGAAGAAGTTCGGCACCCAGGGCGACGCGATCGACTTCGCGCTGCTGGTCGATGGCCTGGCCGCCGAGCGCGAGCAGGGCATCACGATCGACGTGGCCTACCGCTTCTTCTCCACCGACAAGCGCAAGTTCATCGTCGCCGACACCCCGGGCCACGAGCAGTACACCCGCAACATGGTCACCGGCGCCTCCACCGCCGATGTGGCGATTCTGATGGTCGATGCGCGCAGGGGCATCCTCACCCAGACCCGGCGCCACAGCTACCTGGTGTCGCTGCTCGGCATCCGCCACATCGTGGTGGCGATCAACAAGATGGACCTGGTCGACTATTCGGAGAAGGTCTTCCGCGACATCCGCGAGGACTACGCCGCCTTTGCCGCGCAGATCGGGCTCGAGGACGTGAGCTTCATCCCGCTGTCGGCCTTCAGGGGCGACAACATCATCGAGCCGAGCAATGCGATGCCCTGGTACCACGGCAGCACGCTGATGGCCTACCTGGAGACGGTCGAGATCGACGACGCACGCATGCAGCGCGCGCCCTTCCGCCTCCCGGTGCAATGGGTCAACCGCCCCAACCTGGATTTCCGCGGTTTCGCCGGCCAGGTGGCGAGCGGCGTGATCCGCCCGGGCGACCGCATCCGCGTGCAGCCCTCGGGGCGCGAGAGCACGGTGGCGCGCATCGTCACCCACGGCGGCGACCTGGCGCAGGCCGTCTCCGGCCAGTCGGTGACGCTGACGCTGGCCGACGAGATCGACATCTCGCGTGGCGACGTCATCTCCACGGTGGAGGCCCCCGCCGAGGTGGCCGACCAGTTCGAGACCACGCTGGTGTGGATGCACGACGAGCCGATGCTGCCCGGCCGCCCCTACCTGCTCAAGATCGGCGCCAAGACGGTTACGGCCACGATCACCGACATCAAGTACCAGGTGAACGTGAACACGCTCGAGCACGTCGCGGCCAAGAAGCTGGAACTGAACGCGATCGGCGTGTGCAACCTCAGCCTCGACCGTCCGATCGCCTTCGATGCCTATCGCGACAACCGCGACACGGGCGGCTTCATCCTGGTCGACCGGCTGTCGAACAACACCGTCGGCGCCGGCCTGCTGCACTTCGCGCTGCGGCGCGCGCACAACATCCACGTCCAGCACGTCGATGTCGACAACGCGGCGCGCTCGGCCCTGAAGCACCAGAAGAGCTGCGTGCTGTGGTTCACCGGCCTGTCGGGCGCGGGCAAGTCCTCGATCGCCAACCTGGTCGAGAAGAAGCTGCACGCGCTCGGCCACCATACCTACCTGCTCGACGGCGACAACGTGCGCCACGGGCTGAACAAGGACCTCGGCTTCACCGACGCCGACCGCGTGGAGAACATCCGCCGCGTGGCCGAGGTGGCCAGGCTGATGGTGGATGCCGGCCTGATCGTGCTCACCGCCTTCATCTCGCCCTTCAAGTCCGAGCGGCGCATGGCGCGAAGCCTGATGGGCGAGGACGAGTTCATCGAGATCTTCGTCGACACGCCGCTCGAGGTCGCCGAACAGCGCGACGTCAAGGGCCTCTACAAGAAGGCGCGGCGCGGCGAGCTGAAGAACTTCACCGGCATCGACTCGCCCTACGAGGCGCCGGAGAGCCCCGAGCTGCAGCTGACGACGCCCCAGCTCTCGCTCGACGCGGCCGCCGACGCGGTCATCGCCACGCTGCGCCTGCGCGGCGTCATCGCCGACTAAAGGTAGCGGGCCCGCGCGGGCCCGCTCTCCCCCACACACGAACAGGAGCCACCATGGCCCAATCATACGAACCGAGCGCCCTGCTCGACGCCCTGCTCCCGGTCGCCCGCGCGGCCGGCGACGAGATCATGAAGATCTATGCCACCGACTTCGAGGTGCGCGGAAAGACCGACGCCTCGCCGGTGACCGAAGCCGACGAGCGCGCCGAAGCGCTGATCCTGCCCGCCCTCGCCCGCCTCACCCCGGACATTCCAGTGGTCTCCGAGGAGGCGGCTGCGGCCGGGCGCATTCCCGCGGTGGGCGAGCGCTTCTGGCTGGTCGATCCGCTCGACGGCACCAAGGAGTTCATCAGCCGCAATGGCGAGTTCACCGTCAACATCGCGCTCATCGAGCGCGGCGTACCGGTACTCGGCGTCGTCTTCGCGCCTGCGCTCGACCGCTTGTTCGCCGGTGGCGCGACGCTCGGCGCGATGGTCGAGGACAAGGGCGTGCGCCGCACGATCGCGTGCCGCACACCCCCCGCCGAAGGCCTGACCGTGGTGGCCAGCCGCTCGCACGGCGACGCCGACGCGCTGGCCGCCTTCCTCGCCGGGCGCAAGGTCGCCAGCCAGACCAACGCCGGCTCGTCGCTCAAGCTGTGCCTGGTCGCTGCCGGCGAAGCCGATGTGTATCCGCGCCTCGGCCGCACCATGGAATGGGATATCGCCGCCGGTGACGCCGTGCTGCGTGCCGCGGGCGGCATCGTCCGCACCCTCGACGGCGGTGTTCTGGGATACGGCAAGGCGGATTTTGCCAATCCTCACTTCGCCGCCTGGGGCACGACCGCCGCGGTCTAGCGCCACAAAAACCGAGCTTTGCTCGGTTTCCGCGGCACAAAATCGGGTTCAATTGCCAAGCCCTTGTTTCAAAGCGCTTTATTCTTTCCCCTCGGGCTCGCGAAATCGCATCGAATGCGAGTAGCCAGGCCGGGGACGGCTTGCTCCAATTGACCGCGTCACGCGAAGGAACGCTCATGGCCTCCCAACACTCACCGCTTCGTCGCAGCCCCACCCAGTCCCGCGCCACAGCCACGCTGCGGGCCATCCGCGAGGCTGCGCTGCGCATCCTGAAAGAGGAAGGTCATGCGCGCCTCACCACCAACCGCATCGCCGAGGTGGCCGGGATCAGCATCGGCAGCCTGTACCAGTACTACGCCGACAAGCATTCGATCGCGGCGGACATCTGCAACGAGCTGCTGACCTCGGAACTCGACGACATCCGGCGCCTCGACCGCCAGGCGATCGCGCTCGCCGAGAACTCGCTCGACGCCACGCTCGAGTTCTTCGTCGCGGAACAGGTCGCGCGCCATCGGCGCCTGTACCTGCAGCTGCGCGACTTCTACCTCGAGATCCACTGGAAGTACGACTTCGAGGCCTACTCGCGCAAGCGTTACCCGAACAAGCCCAGCACGGCCGAGTGGCTGCCGTCCGCCCTCGAGCGCCACCGCGACACCCTGCGGGTGCAGGACTTCACGCTCGCCGCGCGCATGGTCGCCAACGCGCTCGAAGGCACGATCCACGCCACCCTCGACCGCAACCCCGAGCTGATCCTGACGCAGGAATTCATCGACGAGCTGCACGTCATGCTCGTCCGTTATCTCAGGAAGATGCCCGGCGAAGGCATCCAGAACGACTAAGGAGACTCTCTTGTTCTACTACTTCGACTTCACCGTCTGGTTCAAGCTGCTGCGCCTCGTCGGCCAGGAGCAGAACACACGCCAGCGCCGCGGACTGTACAAACTGCTGCTGCTTCACGTACCGCTGCGCGCAACGGTGACCGCGGTGTGCTTCTTCCTCGACGGCATCCTGTTTCCCGGCCTGTGGCGCACCAAGGTGAAGACCCCGGTCTTCATCATCGGCCACGCGCGCAGCGGCACCACGCTCGCCCACCGGCTGATGGACGCCGACGCGCGTTTCTCCACCTTCAAGTACTACGAGCTGCTGCTGCCCTCGCTGCTGCAGAAAAAGCTCGTGCGCCTGGCCGCATGGATCGACGCCCACCTGCTCGGACGCGCGCTCGAGCGCAGGCTGCAGGCCTGGGAGAAGCGCAAGTTCGGCCCCATGCAGCACATCCACAAGATGGGCCTGACGATCCCCGAGGAAGACGACCTGCTGTACTTCAACTCCTGCGCCTCGGGTTTCTGGCTGACCAAGCTCCCGTACATGAGCGAGCTCGACTTCTTCCACATCGACCAGCGCCCGGCCGCGAGCCGGCGCCGGATGATGAAGTTCTACAAGGAATGCGTGCGCCGCCAGCTCTACCTGAACGGCAGCGACCGCATCCACCTGAGCAAGAACCCCACCTACTGCGGCCGCGTCGAGTCCCTAATCGAGGCCTTTCCCGATGCGCGTTTCGTGATCCTCTACCGCAACCCGCACGAGACCATCCCCAGCCTGCTCAAGCTCCTCAACGTGGGCTGGAAGCTGCAGGGCAACCTGTCGCAGGACCGCATCCGTGAATCCAACCAGGTGATGACCGGCCTCTCCTACGAGTCCTACCTCCATCCGCTCGAGGTCCTCGAGCGCCACCCCGAGACCCCGCATGCGGTCATCGACTACCGGCGGCTGACGACCGACCCGAAGGGCACGATCGAGGACGTCTATCGCGACCTCGGGCTCGACATCACCCCCGCCTTTGCCCGCTTCCTGGAGGCCGAGGCCGCCCGTACCCGCAAGCACGAAACCGAACACCGCTACAGCCTGGCCGAGTTCGGCCTTGACGACGCCGAGATCCGGGAACGACTGGCGCCGCTGTTCGAGAAGTTCAACTGGGACGAGGACGTCCCCCCCAACCCGCAGAGCGCACCCGCGCAAGACAAGAAGGAGCTGGCCCATGCATGAGCCCAATCCCCGGCACGACGCCGTGTTCGACATCGTCAAGGCCCACGTCGAGGCGCGCGACCCGGAGACCCGTGATGCCGCAGTCCAGTTGCGCCAGGCCTGGGACGGCATGATCGCGCAGCTGCAGGACGCCCGCGACGCGATCGACGACCCGAAGCTGTGGCCCCCGCCCGCCACGCCGCGCAACCTCGCCGAAGGCTACCGCTACGTGCTCGGCTTCCTGTACGGCTCGATCTCGCGCTGTCTCGGGCCGACGCCCGAGTTCCCCTACTTCGTGCGCGCCATCCAGCCGCTCAACCGCTCGACCATCGACAACTGCGACGCTCTCTACCTGATGGCGCCGATCGACGGCAACTACAGCTACACCATCCGCGGTCGCGCCGCCGACACCAGCGCCTGGCGCGGCGGCAAGGCGCCGGCCGGGGTGCGCAAGGCACCGCACTACGTGATCTTCGAGACGCCCAGCGGCTACTCGGGCGAAAGCGGCAGCCTCAAGGAGATGACGCCCGGCTCGCGCATCAACTGCGCCGAACTGGACTGCACCGAGCTGAAGGTGGAGGCCGACGGCAGCTTCGAGATCCTGCTCGCCCCCGAGAAGCCGCCCGGCTACGAGGGCAACTTCATGCTCACCCGCGCCAGCCGGACGCGCAAGCAGAAGGACGGCAGCAGCGTCACGCGCGAGTACGTGAGCCAGCTGGTGATGCTGCGCGAGCTGTTCTCCGACTGGGAGAACGAGGACCTGCTCGAGCTCTTCATCTACCGCAACGACCTGCTCGGCAAGCCGATGCCGGCCTACACGCCCGAGGTCGCCGCCAGGCAGATCGCCGACATCGGCCGCTTCACCCGCAACCAGGTGCACTTCTGGAACGAGTTCTACGCGGTCGTGTGCGAGTGCTACGGCGACATGAACGGCGACGGCCAGTGCTTCATGCCGCGCAACGACTTCAACAAGCCCAATGCCGCCTCGCTCGCCACCGCCGGCGGCATGGCTACCAACGTGTATTGCGGCGGCATCTTCGAGCTGGCAGCCGACGAGGCGCTGGTGGTCGAGATGCACCAGCCGGTGGAGCCGGTCTACATCGGCTTCAGCCTGGGCAACATGTGGGGCGAATCGCTGGACTTCGCCAACTACCAGAGCAGCCTCGGCGGCCTGCAGGCGCACCGCGATGCCGACAACGTCTTCCGCCTGGTGGTCTCCCATCGCGATCCGGGCATCGCCAACTGGCTCGACACCACCGGCCAGCCCGAGGGCTACATGGCGATCCGCTGGGCCTACCCCGTCAAGCCCATGGACAAGCTGCCGTGGGCGACGGCGAAGAAGGTGCCGCTCGCCGAGGTGCGCCAGCACCTGCCGGCCGACACCCGCCTGATCTCGCCCGAGGCGCGCCGGCAGCAGATCGCGATCCGCCAGGAACACGTGCAGCGCCGCTACCGCCAGCACTGACGAGGAGCCCCGCATGACCCACACACTGAAGGACAAGGTCGCGATCGTCACCGGCGCCAGCCGCGGAATCGGCGCGGCGATCGCACAACGCTTCGCTGCCGAGGGCGCGCGGGTCGTGCTCGTGGCGCGCACCGGCGAACCCGGCGGCAAGCTGCCCGGCTCGCTCGACGAGACCGCAGCGCGCATCCGTGCGGCCGGCGGCGACTGCCTGTGCGTGCAGGCCGACCTGGCCAGCGCCGCCGACCGCGAGCGCATCGTCGGCGAGACGCTAAGTCACTACGGCGGCGTCGACATCCTGGTCAACAACGCCGCCTGGGCGCGCTTCGGCGCGGGTTACGCGCAGTCGCCGGAGCGCGTCCAGCTCGCCTATGCGGTCAACCTGTTCGCCCCCCACCATCTCGCACAGCTCGTCATCCCGGCGATGAAGGCGCGCGGCGGGGGCTGGATCCTCAACCTGTCGAGCGCGACCAGCACCCGCCCCGGCCCGGCGCCCTATGACGCGAAGGACCGCGCCTACCGCTTCCACACCACCCACTCGCCCACGCTCTACGGCTCGACCAAGGCCGCGCTCGAGCGCCTGAGCACCGGCATGGCGATGGAGCTCGCCGCCGACCACATCGCGGTGAACACCCTGGCGCCGGTGGAGGCCGTCGCCAGCGAGGGCGCGCTGGTCAGCGGCTCGATCGACGACCTCGCCCACATGGAGCCGGTGGAAGCCATGGCCGAGGCGGCCCTGGCCCTGTGCTCGCGCCCGCAGGCCGCGCTCTCGGGCCGGGTCGCGCTGAGCCTGCCGCTGCTGCGCGAGCTCGGCCTGCCCGTGATGCGTCTCGACGGTCGCGCGCCCCTGCCCGGCTTCCATCCCTGAGCCCCGCTCCTCACCCCTATTGCACTGGACCTTCCATGTTCGAGATCTTCGCTTCAACCCCTGAACACCTGAACCTCGCCGAGATGGGCGCCTTCGCCCGCCGCGTCGAAGCCATGGGCTACGACGGCCTGTTCGTCTCCGACGCGATCCACGATGGCCTGCTGCTCGCCTGCCAGGCGCTGTCGGCCACCTCGCGGCTCAAGGTCGGCACCTCGGTGCTGATCGTCTTTCCGCGCAGTCCGATGAACGTCGCACTCGCCGCCTGGGACCTGCAGAAGATGTCGGGCGGCCGCTTCGAGCTCGGCATGGGCACGCAGATCAAGCAGAACATCGAGGATCGCTATTCGGCGCGCTGGCTGCCGCCGGCCGCCGGCATGCGCGAGTACGTCGGCGCGCTGCGCGCCATCTTCCACGCCTTCCGCACCGGCGAACGGCTCGAGTACGTCGGCGAGCACTACAAGTTCACCCGCCTGCAGCCCTTCTTCAACCCGGGGCCGATCGATGCGCCGGACGTGCCGCTGATGCTCGGCGCAGTCGGCCCGAAGATGCTCGAGCTGGTCGGCAAGACCGCGGACGGCATCCACACCCATCCGACCAACACCTCGGTGCGTTACCTGAAGGAAGTGATCCTGCCGCAGATCGCGGTCGGCACCGCACAGCGCGAACCCGGCCGCGCCAAGCCCTTCATCAGCGCCAGCCAGTTCGTCGCCACCGGACCGGACGACGCCACCGTCGCCGCCGAGCGCGAACGCTTCCGCGACATGCTCGCCTTCCTGTTCTCCACCCCGGCCTACTGGGCGAGCCTGGAGCTGTTCGGCTGGCAGCACGTCGGCGAGCAACTGCTCGGGCTCACCCGCGAGGGGCGCTGGAAGGACATGCCGGCCGTATTCACCGACGAGGTGCTCGACACCTTCCTGGTGTCCGGCCGCTACGACCAGCTGCCCGAACGCCTGGTTTCTCGCTTCGGCGGCCTGGTCGACCGCATCACCCTGACGGTTCCGAGCGATCCGACGAACGATGCGGCCACCGCGAAAGCGATCAAAGCCATCAGGGCCTACGCCTGAGAAAACGCGCGCTGAGGGCTCGACGTCGGGCAGGGGCCACGGACCCTGCCGTCGCCGGATAGAGATCGGCGGACGCCCATCTCCCGGTGCGGCCGGCCGAGCGACCCTGCCCTCTCACTCCCGCGGCTTCATCCTCACCGCCGCCACCAGCGCCAGTCCGAAGAACACCGTGAGTAACGCGAACGCCTGCGCATACGCCGATTCGATGGCGAGTTCACCACCACCCTGCGCGGCAGCACGCCATTCGACGAACACGGCCACGATGGCCACGCCGATCACACCACCGAGTTGGCGAGTGTAATTGCTGACCATGGAGGCCTGGCCGTAGTGCGTCGGCGGCACGCGGCTGAGCGAGGCGACGGTGAGCGCAGGTATGGTAAGGCCGAGCCCAAGGCGGCCAAGCAGGCTGTAGGCGATCACTTCCTCGTAGCTGATCGCACCACCGAGCAGGGCGAACGGCAGGAACGACATGCCGAACAACGCGAGACCGATCACCGTGATCCAACGGGGCGGGTAACGGTCGGCAAGGACACCCCCGAGCGGTATGGCGACTGCGAGAACCAGGCCCGAGGGCAGCAGTGCCAACCCGGCGTAGGTCGCGTCGTAACCGAGCGCGCTCTGCAGGAAAACCGGGATCAGGTAGGTCGATGCATAGAGCCCGAAACCGTAGGTAACACCCACCACCGCTCCCATCGAGAAGCATCGGTCGACGAACAGGTCGATCGAGACGATGGGTGCAGCGGCACGGCGCGCGTGCCGCGTGAAGCCGAAGCCGCACAGCACGGCCAAGCCGAGCAAAGCCAGCGTCCACGGGGCGAGCAGGCCGTGCTGGCGCAGGCTGGCAATGAAGTCGATGGCGAGCAGCGAGGCCGCGCACAGCAGACCGATCCCGAGCCAGTCGAAGGGACGGCGCTCGACCGGAGTGCCACGCGGCAGCAGATACAGGCCGAGCAGGCCGGCCAGGATGCAGAACGGCAGGCTCATCATGAAGATCGAAGGCCAGCCGAAACGGTCGAGCAGCACGCCGGCGATCGAGGGTGCGACCGCGGGTGCGAGCACGATGCCGAAGCCGAGCATGCCGTGGGCCCTACCCTGGCCGCCCGGCGGAAACAATCGCATCACCACCAGCATCGGCAGCGGCTGCAACAAACCTGCAGCGACCCCCTGCAGGATGCGCATCGCAACGAGGAAGGCGAACCCATCCGCCATCGCTCCGGCGATGCTTGACGTTGCGAGCAGCAGATTGGCGCTCAGGAAGAGTCGCCGAAAACCCACGCGCTCCAGCAGCCAAGGCGT